>CAZUUJ010000139.1:0-1504 GCA_964623625.1 uncultured Desulfocapsaceae bacterium | reverse complement strand
GTTGCTCATCACCCATATGCAGTCCGAGATGGCGTGAGGGAATAGTAAACTGAAGAGTGCGGGGAACATATCCCACTATTTCGGCACTACAGTGCTGTTCAATTGCAGTTGCAACCATGTCTAAATGACGCTCTCCGGCGATCTTATTGAGAATGACACCTTCTGGAGCCACCGATGGATTGAGCTGCTCAAAACCTTTAAGAACCGCTGCCGCACTCTCAGCAGCCGAGCTAACATCAAGAACCAGAATGGTCGGAATACCCAGTGCCGCTGACAGTGAGGCAGATGATGAACCTCCCCCATCAAACATGCCCATCACACCTTCAATGACAGCCAGGTCAGCATCACGACTCTGTTTTTCAAGGGTATCTCGGCAAAAGGAGTTGCCACACATCCAGAGATCGAGGTTTCGGGATACTTTACCGGTAACCAGTTTATGCAGACTGGGATCGATAAAATCAGGACCGCACTTGAATGGTTGGACTCGGTAACCGGCCCTAGAAAGAGCTGCCATGATCCCAAGCGAGACCGTTGTTTTACCGCAGCCGCTATGGGTTCCCGCAATGATAAGCGCTTTATTTTCACTCATGAGATAAAACTCTTCTGTGTGCCTTAGTCCTTCATATCCGCTTTTGGCTGCAGTTTGTTGTTTCTCTTTTCTCTTATGAATCCTGAAAAAAATTACTCCGTCACAATTGGACGGAGTAATTTTTCAGATATGCAGGGCAAACCTCGCGAATTAATCCCGAGTTACTCAATGATTCTCTAAACCCTGATCGTGATTATCAGCCGGACACCCTGTCAAAAGATTTTTCTACTCAACTTCTGTAAAAACCTTATCTTTGGCTCCACATATCGGACATCGCTCCGGCGGCTGGCCAAACTCGATATGGCCGCAGATCGGGCAGAGGTAGAAATTCACCTCATCGAGATCTTTGCCCGCTTTGACTGCCTCAAGTGCCTTGGCATACAGATCGGCATGGACCTTTTCAGCCGCAACCGCAAAGCGAAACATCGTTTTTGCCTTATGGCCTTCCTCAATAGCCTGGTTAACCATGGGTGGATACATATCGGTGAACTCATGGGTCTCACCATCAATCGCCTCCTGCAGATTATCAGCCGTGGAACCGATCTTCTCCAGGGCTTTCAAGTGCCCCTCGGCATGGATCCGTTCCGCCTCAGCCGTGGTCTTGAACAGCTTGGCAATATTGGCAAATCCTTCCTTTTCAGCCTTCTTGGCAAAGGCCCGATACTTCTGATTCGCCTGACTCTCACCGGCAAACGCATGCAACAAGTTCTCAGTAGTAGATGGCATGATTTCTCCTTATAAATTTTCTCTAATTATTAACAGTTGAACATCGTCCAAACAAAAACTTATTGTAACATTTAAAAAGTGCGGTGCACTTGCTATCAACAAAAAACAGGTTCGGTGCGCCAGGTTTTTACAGGCGCAGTTTTCCGTTATAGTTGAACTTATGCTGAAAACTGCGCCTGTATAACTATG
>CAZUUJ010000138.1:0-1544 GCA_964623625.1 uncultured Desulfocapsaceae bacterium | reverse complement strand
TGACAGAAGGGATCACTGATACACTTTCTCTTTGTGGCGCAGCCAACCATCTGGATGACGACCAGCAGGATCGTGGTGGGTCCAGTGGATGATTCCGCCCTTTTTATTATATTCATATTCACCGTAAAACTCGACGATATCACCCACCCGCAAGGCATCGATACGGGGTGCCAGATCGATATTATGTGAAATCAGAAGGGTCTGCTGATCATTGTATCGGACTAAAAAACGCTGATGCTTCGACCCTTTCAAATCGTCGGCCAGTAGCTTGACAACGCGTCCTTTACCTCTGACCAGTACATCACTTTTTTTTTGGGTATATGCCGTGACCACACCATCGGCTTTTGTGACCTTTACATCGGTTGACGGTGGTAGGACCTCTGTTTTGTCGTTCTTGTTGATATAGAGAGCAAACATCACCAGTACGGCAACGATGATAAGCTGGATAAGTCGTTGTTTTTTCATGATATTGTCTGTTGTGTGAAAGGAATATTTAGTGCTCGCCTTTAGTGTTGATATGTTTTTTTCTTGCCAACTCCCGCATATCATGGGCCCTATCCGACTCATCGATGATTTCCTGACCGACTATTTCCTCCAGAACGTCTTCCATGGAAATAATACCGGTTACAGCGCCATATTCATCGACAACAACGAATAGATGTTGGCGACGTTCGAAAAAATCGATAAGAACATGGTTCAAACGGGCAGTCTCCGGAACGAAATGAGCAGGCTTTTTCAGGCTGGATAACAGGGTGTTTTCCCGTCGGTTGGCAGCCGCAAGCAAAACATCTTTTCGCATAACAATGCCGGTTACATTGTTTGGATCGTCATCATAAACCGGAACACGACTGTGGGCTGAAAGTGCGGAAGCCTGGCGCATGGCTTCTCTCACAGTGAGTTTTTCATCCAGGGAAAAAACAACGGTTCTGGGAGTCATGGCCTCACGGACAATACGGGAGGTCAGTTCGAGAATATTTTTTATAACCGTTTCCTGGTCATGCTCTATCTGGCCGGATTGCCGGGAAAGGGCGGCAATGGTCTGCAACTCGGATGCAGAGACAATATCCTGGTTTTCTTTTGAAGGTACAAGGCTGGTGACTGACCGACAGAGCCAGATGATCGGCTTGAGCACAATAACAAGCCAGTGAAGGGGTTGAGCAATATAGGGCGCGAGGTTGACAGCATAAGCCACCCCACCTGTTTTTGGCAGAATTTCCGAAAACAGTAAAATGGCTAAGGTGAAAATGATCGAAAACCAGATGAGATTGGTTTCACCAAAGAGTACGGCAGCCGCGGCTCCGGCAATGGCGGCCCCGATGGTATGCGCAATAGTGTTGAGTGTCAGAATGGCTGTAATTGGTTCATCAATGTCGGCCCGGAGCTTTAACAGAAGATGGGCAGATGAATGGCCCTTTTTCTTCATCATTTCAATCTGGCTGGTCGATATCGAGTAGAGAACCGCCTCGAAAACAGAACAGAGGCCTGAAATGAGTATGGCCAGTCCAACGGATAAAATCAAAGTATTCAAAGTGATGGACCTCCAG
>CAZUUJ010000137.1:0-1555 GCA_964623625.1 uncultured Desulfocapsaceae bacterium | reverse complement strand
GATCACGTAGTTTTTGATGGTCTTTGACACCAGGCTCCTTTTCAACACCTGAATTGATATCCACCCCAAATGGTTTGACTGTCTTCACTGCCTGGATGATATTTTCCGGTCCCAGGCCACCGGCAAGGATCACCGGACGCTTTAACGAAAGACTCTCAACAATACTCCAGTCAAAGGCTTCTCCGGTTCCTCCTGCAACTCCTTTTTTATAGGTATCGAGAAGATAACCGTTCACCACATCATCATAAACCGAAAAATCGCCAGCCACGCTGTCCTGTGAAACCCGGAACGCTTTCATCAGTGGGCAGCCACATAGGTCAGCCAGTACTCTGCAGTATTCCGGCTGTTCTTTTCCATGCAGCTGAATATGGGTCAAACCGCAAAATTGGGCCAAGTAAACAACCTCATCAATCGCTCGATCGACAAAAACACCGACTCGACTGATAAAAGGCGGTAGTGATTGGGTTATACTACGTACAGTGTCAGGATGTACATTTCGGGGACTGTTGTCGACAAAGATAAAACCAAGCCCATCCACACCGGCATCAACAGCAGCAAAGGCATCATCAGAATTGGTAGTACCACACATTTTTATCCGGATTCTTGCCATTTGGTTATGCCGTCAGTCTCTTATTTTTACTTGTTAAGCGCTTTAAGCAGATCGCTCTCAGAGCCGGCCCGCATAAGTGTTTCACCGATCAATGCCGCGCAGATATCAGCCTCACGAAGCCGCTGCATATCCTCTTCGGTCTTGAGACCGGATTCACTGACCACCGGAATTTCATCCGGAATAAGCTTTTTCAGACGAAAAGTGGTGTTAATATCCATAGAAAAATCATTCAGGTTCCGATTATTGATGCCAATCAAGTCGCTTCCTGCCTGTAATGTTTGTTCCAGCTCTTTCTCATCGTGTACCTCTGTCAGCACATCCATCCCCAGTTCCTTAGCCTCCTGGGAGAAATCCCGGAGTTGGGCCAGATCGAGAATGGCAGCAATCAGCAGGATGCAATCGGCACCATGCAGCTTGGCCTCCTGTATCTGAATCTCATCGATGATAAAATCTTTGCGCAGAACCGGCAGATCTACAGCCTCTCTTACCTGAAGGAGATAGAGCAGGCTGCCCTGGAAAAAATCGACATCGGTCAATACCGAGATTGCCCGGGCTCCATGGGTCTGGTAATTTCGGGCTATGGCAACCGGATCAAAATCCGGACATATCACACCCTTGGAAGGAGACGCCTTTTTTGCCTCAGCTATGATCGCTACTCCCGGCCAATCGACAAGGGCCTGTTTAAAGCCCCGGGGAGGATCGATCTCTTTTTCCCTGAACTCTGCCGGCAAATGGAGCCCGTCTTTTTTAAGGACAGCCACTTCCTCTTTTTTTCTCTGAACAATGGTATCAAGAATCATCTTGTCTCTTCAGAAACGATTCTGCAAAAAATAAAGACCTGTCCGCCTAACAGCCAGTGATTGCCTGGTTGGGCCAGGTTACTGTTTTAACTCCTGGGAAAAGGAAATGAGCTGATCCAGCTTCTCCACTGCTTTGCCGGAATCG
>CAZUUJ010000136.1:0-1671 GCA_964623625.1 uncultured Desulfocapsaceae bacterium | reverse complement strand
ATGGAAGATGTGCTTGAGCGTGAGAATCTCAAGTATGCTCTGTCCCAGGTCAAAGTCAACAAAGGCGGTCCCGGCATCGACAACATGAGTGTTGACGAGGTGACGGACTATCTTTGTCAACACTGGCCGGAAATACGATCTGAGTTGTTAAACGGAACGTATAAGCCGCAGGCGGTTAAGCGGGTAGAAATTCCAAAGCCCGGCGGTGGTGTGCGAAAGCTTGGCATACCGACAGTAATAGACCGTTTCATTCAACAAGCCTTGCTGCAAGTCCTGCAGGAAGAGTGGGACAAGGGATTTTCCGAGAGGAGCTTCGGTTTCCGCCCAAATCGCTCTGCCCACCAGGCAATACTAACAGCGCAGAAATATATCCGTTGTGGCTATAGCTGGGTTGTCGATATGGACCTGGAGAAATTCTTTGACCGAGTCAACCATGACAAGTTGATGCATAAAATCAAGGAACGTGTGAGCGATAGACGTATCATCGACCTGATCACCGGCTTTCTCAAGGCCGGTACCGTTGTCGATGGTAAATGGCAACCGAGCACCCAGGGAACTCCGCAAGGAGGTCCTCTTTCTCCGTTGTTATCCAATCTCCTGCTGGACGAACTCGACAGGGAGCTTGAACACCGAGGACACCGTTTTGTCCGATATGCTGATGACTGTAACATCTACGTTAAAAGTAAACGGGCAGGAAACCGTGTTCTACGAAGTATTACAAGGTTCCTGGAGAGCAAGCTAAGGCTGCAGGTCAACCAGTCCAAAAGTGCTGTGGATCATCCCTGGAAACGCGTATTTCTGGGCTTTACATTTACCGTCCGTCGAGGGATTCGTCGGAAGGTGAGCGATAAGGCCATGAAGCGATTCAAGGAGAAGATTCGGTATTTGACAAGGCGAACACGTGGTTATAAGATTGATCGTATAATCGGTGAGGTTCGACAGTATATTCTCGGCTGGCGAGCGTATTTCAGTTTGAATCAAAGCCCTTCTTTTCTCTACAGCTTTGAGAAGTGGATACGCCGCCGACTTCGCTGCTACCTTTGGAAACAGTGGGGTCGCCGGGGATATAAAGAGCTTCGCAAGCGTGGGGTGAGCCGTGAGCTTGCCTGGAACACGACCAAGTCGGCCCATGGTCCCTGGCGGTTGAGCGGTAGTCCCGCACTCTGCCTCGCCTTACCGAATAGGTACTTTGCAAAACTGGGCCTGCCAAGGCTTGTGGTCCCAAAACGTTAACTCAATCAACCGAACCGCCACTTACGTGATCCGTATGGGTGGTGGTGTGGGAGGGGGGAGCCGTGAGGTTTCTCCCTATCCCGATTGAAGCTGTAGAAAAAGGTCAAATGCATCACTAAAACCTGCCATTTTATTGCAATTCCAACTATATTTATTGCATTACCATAACCCAAGACCGCTGAACCACAGCACAAGGTATTGCAATGGCAAAGTTCAAAGCTTACAACCCGAAACAGGGTGTTTTCCTCTCTGTCTTTTTTGATAAACAGATCCATCCAGGCACATTTGAATACACCCTGAGCCACCTTGTCGATTACGAACTGGATTTGTCCATTTTCAACGACCGTTTCAAAAACGACGAGACTGGAGCACCGGCTTACGATCCGATAACGTATAATATTTTTCGCACATTTGCATGAGGCATGGTGGCCTCAGTTA
>CAZUUJ010000135.1:0-2087 GCA_964623625.1 uncultured Desulfocapsaceae bacterium | reverse complement strand
GGCCCAACCCTTATATCACCGATCTGACCATCAAAGATCTCAGCAGCCATAGAGACCAGCGGGTCGTTTGCCAGGAGCTGCCGTTGCTGCTTGGGGCTTTCACCGTTGTTCTCCATGTCTTCGGTTTTCCGATCTGGTAGAACAAAACGTACTTTGAGGTCTTTTTGAAAAAAATCAAGGACAAACTCGGTCAATAATTTTGTTTCTTTCTGTAAAAGGGCACAGCTGGCCTGGTCATCATATTGGAGGAGAAGTGAGCCGTTATCCTCTTTAATGATGTCGGCACGCTGCAGATCCATGGCCATCCAGTTTTTTCTGTCCTTAACGTAGTCGATGAATTCGTTCCAGTGACGACGGATATCCCGCTCATGGGGCTGTGGTTTGATGGTTTTTTGCTTTTGTTGCTGGTGAGCATCGCTAGCAGTAATTCTATTGTCATCCTCTATTGGAGGAGGTGGTTCGACAGGGACGGTTTTGGGGGGATGATTGTCCTGTTGTTCAGCTATCTGTGGAGAGGGAGGTTTAACCTTTTCCTCTGTTAAACCCGGTGGCTGGGCTGTTTTTTTTTACTCTCTTGAAGGGATGGAGCTGGACGATGGGCTGAGTATGGCTGCTCGGCTGGGCGGTCGGAGTCGATCAACCCATCTAGCTTGCCGAGCAATGCTGAAACAGGAACCACGTTGGATGCCTCGATCACTTTGAGGAAACCAGTCTCCAGGGTCAGTCGCGGCTGACTTGAATAGCGGAGCTCTTCCACAACATGCATCAGCAGGTTGAGTTTCATATGAATGGTTTCAGCATTCACTGTCTGGCTGAGTTGCTGGAAGGTTTCTTTTTCCTGTTCAGGCAGATCAAGTAGTTGATTGCAACCCTTGATCCGGAACAAAAGCAGGTTCCTGAAACAGCCGAGCAGATCACCGGTAAACCGTTTGAGGTCGATGCCGTAATCAAAACATTCATCTAGGGCCGTTAGCGCTTTAGAGCTATTACCTTCGAGCAGGGCGGAGGTAATGGTCAGTAGAACCTGACGGTTTATGAGTCCAAGAACCTCAATCACGTCATCAACACTGATCGTTTTTTCGCTGTAGGAAAAAACCTGATCCATAAGGCTTAAACCATCGCGAACCGAGCCTTCCGACTCTTTCACGATCATAGCCAGCCCATCGTCATCTATTTCATATCCTTCATCCGCGGCCAGTTTACTGAAATGATCGCTGAGTTCAGACGATGAGACCCGTGTTAGCTCATAGCGCTGACATCTGGAGAGAATGGTTATGGGAATTTTATGCAGTTCGGTTGTAGCGAACATGAAATAGACGTGAGCTGGAGGCTCTTCGAGGGTCTTGAGCAGAGCATTGAAGGCTTCAGTAGTCAACATGTGGACCTCATCGATAATAACGATCTTGTATTTCGATGAGGTGGGCAGAAAACGCAGCTTTTCTTTCAACTCGCGTATTTCCTGAATACCACGGTTGGAGGCGCCGTCAATTTCGGTCAGATCGATGGCCGATCCGTTGGTGATTGTTACACAGGATTGGCAGCTATTACACGGTTCACTTTTGTTTCCCTCAGTACAGTTCAACGCCTTTGCCATTATTCTGGCAAGAGTGGTCTTGCCGACACCTCTGACCCCGGAAAAAAGAATAGCGTGGGCCACACGATCACGGGCAAGACTATTCTGGAGGGTTTTAACGGTGGTCCGCTGGCCGATAACCTGCTCAAAGGTCTGTGGCCGGGCTTTTCTGGCGAGAACCAGGTATGACATGTTTTGTCCCAGTTAACGAAGAGGAGCTGTTGTACTGAAAAACTGCCTGAAAATTTAAGACACTGCTCTAGATAAGAATACTACTTTAGTACACAAATTGTTTCAGATTTTTCATATTTGTGACGTTTTTTGTCCACTGTGACATGATCTTGGTGGCAGGAAAAACTGTGTAAAATAGAAAACCTGGATCAGCTAAAAAGATGATAGCCGGACGATCCTGCAACACACATCGAGTGTCACTACCGTTGCTTCCTTCCGGACCTGGCGGGGTTCGTGATTCGATGTTGAGCAGGGGCCCGGCTATCAAATTCTTGAATTCGTG
>CAZUUJ010000134.1:0-2204 GCA_964623625.1 uncultured Desulfocapsaceae bacterium | reverse complement strand
ACTGGTGCGACGACACAGTTCCCCTGGATATCGATGGCAATGCTGGAGCGGTACCTCTAAGCCATTGTATTAAATCGGGAAGCTGGGATGTTTTAACGCCATATTATCCGGATCTTAAAACCCTTGAGGTTCACCAACGTGGTGACAAAAATGTCCGCTATCTACCTCTCAATCCTGAACAAACAAATTTTGCCACCACCCTGCCAGTGCATAGCCTTGTTTTCCCCACCTATTCGCCTGGAAGCACTCAAACCTTACAACCATTGTCACCCGTGGAGAGTTTACGTCATCTGATAGAAGCTCAGTCCTGGATTTCTCACGATCCGACTTATGCCGGTGAATTGGTCCGCTGGATAAGTGTGATTCCGGCCTATAGCCTCAACTACTATTCCTTAGACTGGGCTGTTGAAGAACTCAACCATCTTGTCAGAACAAATCGATAGTAACTGGCTGTTTTAATATCAGATAATTAATGGTTCTGCTTGGTTGGCCGACTACTCCGGTTGAATGAATTTCAATTGTTGGATGAGTTTTTGGAATCGATTTCTGTTTTGTCTATAGCGGATTCGGCAATTCAGTGAAAACGGAATCTTCCCGGGTATCCGTTGATTGAAATATTTTTTCAGCATGTCCATTGAGAAACAGAATGGCTCCTGAAGGGAGTGGTCTGTGAAAAAGGCTCCTACCGCTTTCCAATCAAGTTGTCGTTCATATTTTTCACGTATTGTATAGAGATCAAGGAGTTGATATAAAAGCAGCTCTTCATTTTCCATACCACCATCATACACCTGGTGATGAAGAATATTATTGATGGCAAAGTGCTCCTTGCTCGGTATACGGACAACTCTATCCTTGATTTGTATCTGTACTGAATCCTTGATAATAGACTCACTTTCCAGAACTGGATCATTTGCTAATCGTTCATGGATTTCAAACCTTATACTATGATTGTCATGCACAAGTGGAAATCCGTGATAATGACCATCAGCATCCGGTAAGTAGAGCCCCTCAATTGGAGCGTAACCGACTGAACGCATCAATTCTGTGCAAGTGAGAATCTCGTTTTTCCTCAAGAGCAAATCAACATCACCCATTATGCGCAAACCTGGTTCATCATATAGATCCATAAGCATTGCCGCGCTGCCCTTAATAAAAACAGGCTCAATACCGGCAGGATTAAGCAGACCGGCAATACGGTGTATCTCTCTGCGAATTCGGTCATTACGTGAACGGTTAAGGGTATAAATGTCGGCTATTGAGATCTGAATGTCTTCTGGCAGAAATTGCAGCAGACGTTTCTCTTGGAGTTGATAATATAACGATGGCAATACGTAGTGTGTATCGGCAAGACTGGTTACCTGGTACCAATCTGGTTTAAGATTTTGTATTGCTTTATGCTGCTGTGATAAATGTCTTTTTTTATCGAATTGCTGCAGACATTGGCATAAAAAGGAAAAAATTAGTGATTCTCTCATATTGATATGCTCTCACTGACAAATATACAGCGATCTCTGTATAATCCATTTTATTCAAATCCAATGTTATTCCACTCATAAAAAAAAGGGGATACGGAGTCAAGCTCCATATCCCCTTCAATCCGTTGGAAAATGCTAGCTAAAATTCTTTCATCATCCAGATACCGCATGGGCAGGTATCGGCACAGAAGCCACAGCCTATGCATTTCTTATCATCGGAGACATATTCATAACCGACATCCAGGCCGAACTCATAGCCGTTTTTGTGCTTGTAGGTTCGTTCTTCTCTGACAATCGCTCCTTCGGGACAGATCGTTTCACATAAATGACAGTCACGGCAGGAGGCGCAGGAGAGACAGCGATCCGCCTGATCAGCTTCGGTCTGGCCGACCTCATCCGGATTGTAATGGGTGATGGTCAGCGCCTGCTGGGTGATCACCTCCTTGGAAAAGGCTTTCCATTCTTTATCGGTAAAATCACAGAAAATGTATTCAGCGGCTGTTTTTCCGGCCCCCAGGGCATTGGTGGCCAGACCCGGACGTTCAACATCACCGACGGCCATCACCTTGGCGTCATTGGTAGCGTGGGCCTCGTCGGTCTTGATCCAGGCAGCCCCACCAACCGTAACTGTTTCAACGGAGTCAGGAAGGAAGCTCAGTTCGGGGACATCACCGATGGAGATAAACACGGTTTGCGCCGGAATCAATTCACCACTGTCGGTGACCAGCC
>CAZUUJ010000133.1:0-2263 GCA_964623625.1 uncultured Desulfocapsaceae bacterium | reverse complement strand
GAATGCCATCAGCAGCAGGTCGACTCCATCTCCCGTTCCCTTCATCTGACCTTGAGCAACAGTGTCAATATGGTCCGGCACGCACTCGGAGCAGACGACACCCTGGCCAGTCTCACCGACATCCCCATCCCGGATGAGATCGAAACTGTTGTCGACCTTGGAGACGACCTGCTGCGCAGACGATGCCTCAGGTGCCATCTCTATTTTGAAGGAGATAATCACCCTGGTGTCAGGCACGCCACCGGCTGCGGCAGTTGTCATCTGGATAAGGGTTTGAAAAAAGGCGATCACTCCTTCCTGAAACCGCCATCGGATGACCGCTGTCTGCAATGTCATTATGGTAACCGGGTCGGTTTTGATTATTATGGCCGCTTTGAGCAGGATCTCGGTTACGAATATCAAACACCCTTTCATGAATCGGACTACTCCTTACCACAATTCGGAATATTGTATCACCGGCTGGCACCGGATATTCACTTTCAAAAGGGTCTGATCTGTATCGACTGTCATTCCGGGTCTTCATTAATGGCTGAAAAAGATGAATACAAACCGATAACCTGCCGCTCATGTCATGACCAGACTGTGGTGGATAGCACTCCAGTGCCCGGGCTTTTCAAGAAGGGGAAAGAGCTTTTCTTTCGCTCTAAAAATAATCCGGTTCTCCACCCTGTTCCGCTTATGACTGATCCCGCTCATGAACAGTACAATGACAAAATCGATTGTCAGGTCTGTCATTCCCAATGGAGCTTTCTAGATCAACCGATCCATCTGCTGCGCAACGACCTGGACGAATATGACCAGTTTTATCATATTGCCAACCAGATCAGCTCCGAGGTCAGCGATACTCTTCTGACCAGTTTTGATTTTGAAAAGGAAGATCCGGAACCATTCATGAGTGACAAAATTACCGGTGAAAAACGTCCTGGACTCTGGTACAAAGGATTTGGAATCAGGCGTTGGGAATCGGTTCTGCTGGGTAGAGATAGCCAAGGCAAAATCCGGGTTATGCGGCCCATGCTTGACCTCCAGCTGTCCTGGATCAATGAGGATGAAACTGTTCGGTTCGATTCAGTGTCCGTCGGAGCCGGACAAACCGGACTGACGCCATACACACCACATACAACAGGAAAAGCCGGACTGTTCTATCATGAGCGACTGCAACAATTTCTCGACTCGGAAAAACAGAAACAGTAACGGTTCCTCTCCCTTTCGGCCAAGCCTATCTGTTTTGCCCAGTTATAGTATCCGACCCCGCTTTCTCTTTATTTTTATTACCCTGCTGTTCTTTTTCCAACTGTTATCTATTGTCGATAAGGTGAAAGGTGCTGTCAGTGCTATCCCAACCCAGAGGCCCTATGTCATAAACAATAGAACCTACTTCCCGATTCCCAACTCCAGAGGATATGTCGAACAGGGTGTTGCTTCCTGGTACGGACCGCATTTCCATGGTCGCCGGACCTCTAATGGCGAACGGTATAATATGCATAAACAGACTGCCGCTCATAAAATATTGCCGATGAATACCGTGGTCCTAGTGACAAACCTGGAAAACAATCGGAAAACAGTTGTCCGTATTAATGATCGGGGGCCGTTTATCGATGGCAGGATTATCGATCTGAGTTTAAACGCTGCCAGGGAAATCGGTTTAGTTCGTAAAGGCACGGCCCGGGTCCAGGTCACTGCGCTTATGCAGGATACGCCAAATAGGGAGAACTACAGAAAAGGCAACATACCCAACTTTTACAAAGGCCGGTTCTTTGTCCAGATCGGTTCATTTGTCAGCAAGGTTAATGCCAGAAGACTGCTGATGCGGTTTACCGATGCCGGGCATAAAACCGTTATTCAGAAGTACCATACACCAGATGCCCTGTATTATCGTGTGCAGGTGTGGGTGGGCAATGATCTGCATCAGGCCCGCAGAGCGAGACGGAAATTAATCGAAAGCGGGTATAAAAATGCTTTTGTTATTGCTCACTGAAGTTAGTACGGTTCACCAGGATTAGGCGTATTTTTATAAGATCGCCACAGTCGCTTTGCTCCTTCGCGACGACGATCTATATTTTGTCGTTACGCGGAGTGAAAGGGCTAAGTAATCTGTCGGGATCGGTTGTCGATTACGATTGCGATACCGATGCCGATGCCGATACCGATACCGTTACCGATTTTATGATATGGGTTCCTGCTCTACTAGCCTTAGCTTTGATATAAGATCACGTAGTTTTTGATGGTCTTTGACACCAGGCTCCTTTTCAACACCTGAATT
>CAZUUJ010000132.1:0-2342 GCA_964623625.1 uncultured Desulfocapsaceae bacterium | reverse complement strand
TGGATTGCTCGGTCTCACCCGGCAGCCCCATCATCAGCAGTCCTTTTACCCGGATACCGGCATCTTTTATCATATGAACCGTCTCATCCATCATCTTGAGATTGACATTCTGCCGGTGATGGGCCAGTAAGTCTTCATCACCGGTTTCAATACCCAGGCTGATCATCCAGCAGCCGGCTGCTTTCATCATCTTCAAAAGATCAGCATCGATGTGTTCCGCCCGAACCGCGCAGTTAAAGGTCATGTTCAAACCGTTGTCCAGGGCAAGAGAACAGAAATCCTCCACACGCTGTCTGTTGAAGGTGAACTGATCATCGTAAAAATTGATATGTCTGACCTGGAACCGCTTTTGAAGATATCTCAAATGCTCGTACAGGTAGGTGGCAGAATTGTAGCGGAAAGAGCGGCGAAAAACAGAGCGGTCGCAATAGCTGCAGGCATAAGGGCAGCCGCGGCTGGATATACAGCTTGAGTTCGGCGCAGTTGGATAATTGAAAATGGGCAATGTATAAGTCTGAGGATAACCACTGAGCTTTTCATAGGCAGGAAACGGCAGATCATCGAGTTCGATCAGCTTGCGACGGTAACCGGTAAAACGAACACCCGAGTTGTTTTCCCGGAAAACAAGACCTTCAATGGTCTCAGGACTATCCTGCCCTGATTGTATCAGTTGAAGAAGAGCCTCTTCCCCTTCGCCGACGATGCAGTAATCTACTTCTTCAAAATCTCGCAGAATCAGTTCTTTAAGAGCTGAGACATGGACACCACCGAAAACCGTTTTGATTTCCGGAAGCAGCGATTTTGCCATTGAGCAGATTCTTACTCCATCAAGAAATGTCGAGGTTGTGCAACTCATCCCAATCCAGGCCGGCTTTTTGGCCAGCAGGAAAGACTTGATGCGTTGAATGGAGTCGGGATGGGCATAGCAGTCGATGATTGAAGCTGAAATCCGGTTTTTCTCAAGATAGGCAGCAATCGAAGCCAGACCGATGGGCGGCATAATATTGGCAACTCTTGATATATCTCTGCCCGCCGATTCGGATTGATATCCTAAAGGGTGGACCAGAAGAATTGAATCGGAATTGAGTGTACTCATGCCGTGATTTTCCAGTGTCGTGCCTCAGTTGGATGTAATTCAGAGATTAATGTGATTATCCTAATTTCTCTGTTTGCAGTTCAATGGAACCGTTTGGACTCTGAATCCGGAAGTTTTCCTTTTTTCCGGGTTGAAGAAGGGCCTGGCTGATGTATAGAGCCGGTTGCAGCGGATGGTCGATATGTATCTCCTTCCCGTTGTGGATTAAATTGTCACCGGGACAGAGATAGTTCGGATGCCAGCTCGGAGAAAAATCCGTTTTGATATGGTCGACAACCTGATGCTGACTTGTTGTTTCTCCACGTTCAAGAAGCCAGGCTACAGCACCCATGGGCCAGACCGTTTTATTTTGTCGGTTTGCATTTTTGGCATCATGTAATACATCCGAATAGCTTTCCACCTGTACAACAAGGCACTTTTTTATCAAGCCTGAACGGACTGCCTGACAGCCCGCCGACATGGCCTGAAAAAACGGATAAAAGAAGTCGGTTAATGTGGCAGTATATCCGCGGACATTAAAGATGCGGGTGAGGTAACCGGCACCGCCGTTGAAGACCGAATGGGAGAAATAGGTGGGTGAAGTCTGTTCGTCTTTCACGATTTGATCGAGAACAACAAAGTTGGTTTCCATTGGCCCGAACGAACTACCGACAACCAGTCCCCAGTTATTCGACTGGTCATCGTCCAGGGGTAATTCCGAAACAGATAAACCATGAACGGACATCACGGCCAACCGGATAAAATCGTCAGCCCGTCTTAGTTCCCTTTGGAATTGGGATGCTATTTCCACTCCTCCTACAACCGTATTGATAGCTGAGATAACAACACTCATCCGGCGCAACCCTCCAGTATGACAACACCGTTTGACCCGCCAAAGGCAAGGGATTGACTCATTCCCAGACGATTAGGCAACTCACGTTGCTCACCTTCAGTGACAATGGAGATCGGCAGCTTCGGGTCCTGGTTCCTGCAGCCGATGGTACCGGGGCTGTAGCCCTTGTTTAACGAGATTAATGTCAATACGGCTTCGACACCTCCGGCGGCTCCCAGAGTGTGGCCTGTGGCCCCTTTTGTTGAAATAATTGTTGTGTAGTCTCCATGAAAACCACACTGGGAAAGGGCCGTAGTTTCGGCGCTGTCATTGGCAAGTGTTCCGGTTCCGTGGCTGTTAATCAGACCGATATCTTCAGATGTTAGTCCGCAGCCGCCAAGACAGTTCCTTATAGCCTGCTGCAATCCTCTTCCT
>CAZUUJ010000131.1:0-2342 GCA_964623625.1 uncultured Desulfocapsaceae bacterium | reverse complement strand
TGGATTGCTCGGTCTCACCCGGCAGCCCCATCATCAGCAGTCCTTTTACCCGGATGCCAACATCTTTTATCATGTGAACGGTCTCAGCCATCATCTTGAGATTGACATTCTGTCGGTGATGGGCCAGTAAGTCTTCATCACCGGTCTCAATACCCAGACTGATCATCCAGCAGCCGGCTGCTTTCATCATCTTCAAGAGATCGGCATCGATGTGTTCCGCCCGAACCGCACAGTTAAAGGTCATGTTCAAACCGTTGTCCAGGGCAAGAGAACAGAAATCCTCAACCCTCTGCCTGTTAAAGGTGAACTGATCATCGTAAAAATTGATATGTCTGATCTGGAACCGCTCCTGAAGATATCTCAAATGCTCATACAGGTATGTAGCAGAATTGTAGCGGAAAGAGCGCCGAAAAACAGAGCGGTCGCAATAGCTGCATGCATAAGGGCAGCCGCGGCTGGATATACAGCTTGAGTTCGGCGCAGTGGGATAATTGAAGATAGGCAATGTATAGGTCTGAGGGTAACCACTGAGCTTTTCATAGGCGGGAAACGGCAGATCATCGAGTTCGATCAGCTTGCGACGGTAACCGGTAAAGCGCACCTCTGAGTTGTTTTTCCGGAAAACAAGACCTTCAATGGTCTCAGGACTATCCTGCCCTGATTGTATCAGTTGAAGAAGAGCCTCTTCCCCTTCGCCGACGATGCAGTAATCTACTTCTTCAAAATCTCGCAGAATCAGTTCTTTAAGAGCTGAGACATGGACACCACCGAAAACCGTTTTGATTTCCGGAAGCAGCGATTTTGCCATTGAGCAGATTCTTACTCCATCAAGAAATGTCGAGGTTGTGCAACTCATCCCAATCCAGGCCGGCTTTTTGGCCAGCAGGAAAGACTTGATGCGTTGAATGGAGTCGGGATGGGCATAGCAGTCGATGATTGAAGCTGAAATCCGGTTTTTCTCAAGATAGGCAGCAATCGAAGCCAGACCGATGGGCGGCATAATATTGGCAACTCTTGATATATCTCTGCCCGCCGATTCGGATTGATATCCTAAAGGGTGGACCAGAAGAATTGAATCGGAATTGAGTGTACTCATGCCGTGATTTTCCAGTGTCGTGCCTCAGTTGGATGTAATTCAGAGATTAATGTGATTATCCTAATTTCTCTGTTTGCAGTTCAATGGAACCGTTTGGACTCTGAATCCGGAAGTTTTCCTTTTTTCCGGGTTGAAGAAGGGCCTGGCTGATGTATAGAGCCGGTTGCAGCGGATGGTCGATATGTATCTCCTTCCCGTTGTGGATTAAATTGTCACCGGGACAGAGATAGTTCGGATGCCAGCTCGGAGAAAAATCCGTTTTGATATGGTCGACAACCTGATGCTGACTTGTTGTTTCTCCACGTTCAAGAAGCCAGGCCACGGCACCCATGGGCCAGACCGTTTCACTTTGTCGGTTTGCATTTTTGGCATCATGTAATACATCAGAATAGCTTTCTACCTGTACAACAAGGCACTTTTTTATCAAGCCTGAACGGACTGCCTGACAACCCGCCGACAGAGCCTGAAAAAACGGGTAAAAGAAGTCGGTTAAAGTGGCAGTATATCCGCGGACGTTAAAGATGCGGGTGAGATAACCGGCACCGCCGTTGAAAACCGAATGGGAAAAATAGGTGGGTGAAGTCTGTTCGTCTTTCACGATTTGATCGAGAACAACAAAGTTGGTTTCCATTGGCCCGAACGAACTACCGACAACCAGTCCCCAGTTATTCGACTGGTCATCGTCCAGGGGTAATTCCGAAACAGATAAACCATGAACGGACATCACGGCCAACCGGATAAAATCGTCAGCCCGTCTTAGTTCCCTTTGGAATTGGGATGCTATTTCCACTCCTCCTACAACCGTATTGATAGCTGAGATAACAACACTCATCCGGCGCAACCCTCCAGTATGACAACACCGTTTGACCCGCCAAAGGCAAGGGATTGACTCATGCCCAGACGATTCGGCAACTCACGTTGCTCACCTTCAGTGACGATGGAGATCGGCAGCTTCGGGTCCTGGTTTCTGCAGCCGATGGTACCGGGGCTGTAGCCCTTGTTTAACGAGATTAATGTCAAGACGGCTTCGACACCTCCGGCGGCTCCCAGAGTGTGGCCTGTGGCCCCTTTTGTCGAAATAATTGTTGTGTTGTCGCCATCAAAACCACACTGGGAAAGGGCCGTGGTCTCTGCACTGTCATTGGCAAGTGTTCCGGTTCCGTGGCTGTTGATCAGACCGATATCTTCAGGTGTTAGTCCGCAGCCGCCAAGACAGTTCCTTATAGCCTGCTGCAATCCTCTTCCT
>CAZUUJ010000130.1:0-2728 GCA_964623625.1 uncultured Desulfocapsaceae bacterium | reverse complement strand
ATCTTCACACCCGGTAAGCTGACCCGTTTATTCTCATGTAAACGACCTCCGTTCTTCACCACTGTCAGGATTTTAGTTTTATCTACATCTATGACACTGAGTGAGAGCTTACCGTCATCTAATAAAATGGGGTCACCAACCTCAACATCATCTGTCAGCCCGTCATAATTTATACGGATTCTTGCCCCGGTTGTCGGACCCGGCTCAGTGGTCAACGTGAATTTCTGTCCCTCTTCAAGATCTATATATCCATCGCCTATCCCTCTCACCCTGATCTCCGGACCACGGGTATCAAGTAGAATTGCAGTTTCCCGATTCGCCTTCTTCCGCGCTTCTTTAACCACTTCAATGAGAGCCGCCTGTGAATCATGTTCACCATGGGAAAGATTGATGCGAAAGATATCAACTCCGGACAGAATCAGGTCAAAGACCTGTCTTACATCACTGGTTGCAGGGCCCAGGGTTGCTATTATTTTTGTTCTTATCATTGTCACTATATACAATTCAAACTGTTCTGAAATTGGACTGGTATATTACCGCAACCTGAATCCGTAAGGATTCGATAGTGGCGCAACTCCTATCATAACCCATTATTGAATTGATAACTGTTAAAAGAAGAATAGAAATTCAAACCTAGTGTCGTGTCAACACTAGGCTACAATTACACTGCCTCTCACAAACACAATATCCTCCTGTACAATTTCAAACAGGCAGCCATTGGTCGTCTTCTGCAGCTGGACAGTAACCTTGCCAATTGACAGCGGAATTTCTTTCATAAATATCAGTTGAATCTTATTCACCCGCACTTCACCAGCACAAAACCGAACAAGAGCCGTTTCGATATACTGAAGAAGTGCGGTGTTGTTGACATGGCCGTTGATGTCGTAATCGGCTATCCTGGTTGCAATGTTTAATGAGAAATCCGGTTTGGTAATCGATTCGAACTGGAGTTTTTCGACATCGGCAGTGGTCGCCTGTTGCTCAACAATTCCATAACGGTCTTCATAGTCGGCAGGAACTCGGGTTGGTCTGCCTTTTTTTATATCCACAAAAACCCACATCGATGAAGCCTGAATAATGGGATAGCCCTGGATAAAAATTTCAAATTCACGCACCCCTTTAAAGCGATGCAATTTTCTCGACCAGGTGGAGAGCTCGATCGATTCTTCCAAACGCGGCAGTTGTGAAATCTCGGCCACAACCCGATTGAGGACCCATGTTTTACCTGAACCGATAAGATCCTTGAGTTCAATTCCCACTTCATGGGTATGAAAGACCGCCATTTCCTGAAAGAAATTAAACAGGGCATCAAGACGTAGGATACCATCGGTGGAGACGTCTCTTATGTGAACCGTTTCAGTTGTTGTTACTTTCATTCGGATACCTTTTCCTTAAACATCACGCAGCGACAATGAAATCCTGCCCCGTTTCTCATCCACTTCGATGACACGTACTTTTACCTGCTGTCTGACCTTTACCACTTCGGCCGGGTCTTTAACAAATCGATCCGCTAACTGGCTGATGTGAATAAGGCCATCCTGGTGTACTCCAATATCGACAAAAGCCCCAAACTTTGTGACATTGGTGACTATCCCCGGTAAACGCATTTCAGGTATAAGATCACCGATAGTGTGCACTTCTTCATCAAAGGCGAAAACTGAAAATGTCTGCCGGGGATCGCGGCCCGGCTTGGCTAGCTCAGCCATTATATCCAACAATGTGGGTAACCCTAAAGAATCGCTCACATAATTGTTTACATTGACCTTCTTTCTGATCTTTTCACTCCGCACAAGATCAGCCACCGCACATCCCACATCTGCAGCCATTTGCCCAACAGCAGCATATCGTTCAGGGTGGACACCAGAACCATCCAGAGGATTTTCAGCCCCATGAATACGAAGAAATGCACCACACTGCTCAAAGGCTTTGCTCCCAAGACGAGGGACCTTTTTCAAATCCTTTCGGCTCATAAACGGACCGTTTTCATCACGATATCGGATGATCGATGCGGCAAGCGCCGGGCCGAGACCTGAAACATAGGTAAGCAACTCGGGAGAAGCACTGTTCACCTCCACCCCAACCGAGTTGACACAACTGATAACCACGTCCTCCAGACTCTTTTTCAACTCCGACTGGTTGACATCATGCTGATATTGGCCTACGCCGATGGATTTCGGGTCCAGCTTCACCAGTTCGGCCAGCGGGTCCTGCAGCCTTCTGCCGATTGAAACAGCTCCTCGAACCGTCACGTCCTGGTTGGGAAATTCACGACGGGCAACCCCGGAAGCGGAATAGATTGATGCCCCATCCTCATTGACCAGGGTTACCACTATTTCTTTTGCCAATCCAAGACCGCGGATAAAGGCCTCGGTCTCTCGGCCGGCAGTCCCGTTACCTATACCGATTGCCTCGATCTGGTACTCTTTACAGAGTTTCCCGACTGTCCTGGCCGCCTCCTCTTTTTTGTTCCCTATTGTCGGATAAATCGTAGTCGAATACGTAAGATTTCCTTGCTCATCAATGCAGACCAGTTTGGCACCAGTACGGAAACCCGGATCCAGAGCCATAAGACGCTTCTGCCCCAGCGGTGGGGCAAGCAGCAACTCCCTTAGATTTTCAGCAAAGACCTTGATCGCCTCCCCATCAGCCCTTTCTTTCAGACTGCTGCGCAGTTCTTTTTCAAGGGACGGGCCAAGCAGCCGTTTATAGCTGTCTGCTACAGCCATCT
>CAZUUJ010000129.1:0-2730 GCA_964623625.1 uncultured Desulfocapsaceae bacterium | reverse complement strand
GGCCAGCGGGGTTTAACGGATATTGCTGAAGAAAATCGGGTGGTCGAACCAGGTATCTACCGAATACATTTAACAGGTTCCACACTTGAAAGCGGTACCAAACTGAGAGTTCCGAAAACGGTCAATCTGTTTGATTTTGTTTATGTTGATCTGGACGGCGACAAGGTGTCCGAGTTGGTTGTCATCGATGCCCGTGAGAAAATGCTGGTATACAGCCATGACAATAAACTGCTCTGGGTTTCAGGGGATGATTTTGGCGGCAGTGTAAACTACTTTGGTCCACCAATTATAAAAGACGATGATACCATTGAGCGGCGCCTTGTTTTCATTCCAACACCGATTCTGATTACCGATATCGACTATGATAATAAGCCGGAGTTGTTGATCGGCAGGAATAAACGGTCGACTGTGTCCAAATATCGATTTGTTCCCAACTCCAGGGATTACAATTCAGGCTTTCTCTCATGCCTGTCCTGGAATGGCAAATCGATGGAAGAGCAGTGGCGAACAAGCATGACCAGAGGGTATCTTGCCGATTACCGTTTTGAGTTGGAGAAGAGAGAAAAAGGCCAAAAGCCAAAGGGGGCAAAGCTTTGGGTCGGGCAGGTACTTGAGAGCAAAATATTGAACCTGTTTTCAGCAAGCGGTGGTAGCCGTATCCAGGAGTACCATCTGGAGTTCCCTGAAAAGGCTGATAACAAGAAGGATGAATAGGCCTGGTATAAATTTTTATACCAGGGTAAAAAAAACTTGACATCAAAGTTTCCGGATGTATATAATTAGCTACAAGTGAATCCTTTCTGCGCTTTCCCGTGCTTTTCAGGTTTGTCGAGATAAGCTGGAAAAGCTGGAGAAGGAGCAAGAACAGCCCCGAATAACGGGGCTCTAACACACCTTTTAAAGGAGAGATTAACATGAAAAAATTTATTGCTGCAGCAGCCGGCCTTGCTCTGGTCGGTATGGCTTCTACCGCTATGGCCGAAGTAACTTTTGGTGGTTCCGCACGTGCCCGTGCGATCCTGAAAGAAGCTTACACTGATGGCGGATCTATCACCAAACTTGACTCTCGTGTACGTCTGAAAGTTAACGCCAAAGCCAAAGGCGGTGCGTTTGCCAAAGCCAGAATCAGAATGGCCGACGGTATGTGGGATGGTGGACAGGGTGCTACCGGTAATGCTGCCGATGATAAGAACATTTACGTTGACTACGGATACATCGGTGTTCCCATGGGACCTGTTGTAGTAAGTGCCGGACGTCAGATCGCTGCTTTCTCTAAGTGGTTTGCCTGGGACGGCCGTAAAGATCGTATAAAGGCGGTATACAAGAATGCCGGAACAACTGTTGCACTGTTCTATGACAAGAATGCTGAGCTGACCGACGAAGGTAACACTACTGCTACATGGCCAGTAACCTTTACTGGCGGTGTTATGGGAACCGCGTCCGCAACAACAACCATCACCGGATATCAGAGCAACGACTGGACCTCTGACAACGATATGAACGGCTACGGTATTGTTGTTGCCCAGAAGTTCGGTGACTGGAAAGCCAAAGCT
Source organism: uncultured Desulfocapsaceae bacterium (assembly GCA_964623625.1). GTDB lineage: Bacteria > Desulfobacterota > Desulfobulbia > Desulfobulbales > Desulfocapsaceae > CAZLGM01. Next base: position 1,177 of record CAZUUJ010000129.1, on the reverse strand, counting down.
ATCGCCGTATACGGACAAGATGAGACCCCTGCGTCAAATAACTCCATCGTTGGTTCTTTGAACGTAACTGGAAAAGCTGGTCCTGTATCTCTGGCAGCTGAGGTTTCTTTCAAGGATTTCGAGAATGCAAATGACACCCAGATGGGTGGTTATGTCCAGGCCGGCACCCAGTTTGGCGCTGTAAGTGCTGCTGTTATCGCCGGTGCGACCATGGACGGATTCATGGCTGATAACGACTTCGGTACCCACATGATCGGTAACGGTAACAACTCTCCGATTGCTTTTGCACAACAGATCGGTAACCCAGGCGGCGACGCCTATTTTGGTGTACTGGCTCTCGGTTTCAGCCCTGCTGCCAACCTGGCGCTTAACGCTTACCTGACCTACGCTGCTCTTGACAACTACGCCAACCTGATTGAGATTTCAGGTGGTGGTGTTTACACAATCTCCGACGGCGCTGCTCTGACCTTCGCAGCTGGTGCAGTTATTCCATCCGACGAAGGCGGCCTGAACGGCTATGACGATACCGCTATCGGTGCGTACATGAAGCTTGAGGTTAAGTACTAAGAAGTATTCAGTTAAAGATTGATCTTAAATCTTGTGAGGCGGGTTCGAAGCTTTCGAACCCGCCTTTTTTTGTGTGGGTTATGAAAGGGGTTGTTATCTCTCCTCCCATCATTTCCTCCCATCATATCTATTGGTCGCCTGTTTATGGTGAGCACCAGTAATCCAAGTTCCACTCAACGAGTCTGTTCCTTTCTGGTTGTGGCCACGGGAGTTTTTATGGCCACTATGGATTCGAGCATGATCAACGTGGCATTACCGACAATCATGCGCGATTTTTCCTGCACTTTTGCCGAGTGTCAATGGGTTGTGTTGAGTTATCTGCTGACAATCACCATTTCTTTACCGCTTTGGGGACACGTGTCGGATCGGTTCGGTAAAACAGCGGTATACATCTATGGAATGTTACTCTTTGTGTCCGGTTCTGCAGGTTGCGGTTATTCTCCAACACTCGTTGGTGTTGTGTTGTTTCGTTTCATTCAGGCAACGGGAGCGGCAATGATGATGGCGGCGGGTCCGGCCATTGTTGCGCATATCGCCCCGGTCGGTCATCTGGGAAGGGTTATGGGGCTTATCGGTGTTGCCACTTCTGCCGGTTTGATGAGTGGTCCGG
>CAZUUJ010000128.1:0-2735 GCA_964623625.1 uncultured Desulfocapsaceae bacterium | reverse complement strand
AGCGCCTTTACAGCTGATACACCGAAAGCCATGTCGGTGGAATCTTCTTCATCATATGACCCGCCGACCAGACTAACTTGCAGGTCGGTGAGTGGATATCCGATCAACGGCCCTGCGTCGAGACTGTCGATCACACCCTTTTCGATGGCTTCTAAAAACCTGGCTGGGATCGTCTCTTCATCCACCTTGTTTTCAAAGGCAAACCCGCTGCCACGCTGAAGAGGGATAATCTCAAGCACGACATGTCCATACTGCCCTTTGGAGCCAGTCAGCTGGTCAAATTTACCTTCAGCCGTGGCGCTCTCACTGATTGCCTCTTTATAAGCAACCTGTGGAGTTCCAACATTGGCCGACACTTTAAACTCATTGAGCAATCGGTCAATGATAATCTCCAAATGAAGCTCGCCCATCCCTGAAATGATGGTCTGGCCGGTGTCTTCATTTGTCGTTATACGAAAGGAAGGATCCTCTACAGCGATCTTATCCAGTGTCTCGGAGAGCTTCTTCTCCTCGGCCTTACTTTTCGGCTCAATGGCGACACCGATAACCGGTTCCGGAAACTCCATGGACTCAAGAATGATATAATCACCGCTTGAGCAAAGCGTGTCGCCGGTGGTAGTGAATTTCAAACCGACAACCGCTCCAATGTCCCCGGCGCTTATCTGCCGCACCTCTTCACGTTTATTGGCGTGAAGCTTCAGGAGTTTGGACACCTTCTCTTTCTTCTTTTTCACCGGGTTAAAGATCTTGTCACCGACCTTTAACGTACCGGAGTAAATCCGCATAAAAACAAGGTTTTCAACAAACGTATCGCTCATCAGCTTGAACACCAGGCCGCAAAACTTCTCGTTAACCTTGGCTTCTCTTACGATTGTCTTTTGGCTTTTGTCAAGCCCCTCAACCGGTGGAACATCCAACGGCGAAGGAAGAAAGTCAATCACAGCATCGAGCAGTGGCTGAATACCCTTATTCTTAAAGGCACTTCCACACAACACTGGCACAACTTCCAGGGCCAATGCCGCTTTCCTTAATCCACTTTTGATTTCAGTCGCAGATACCGGGGTATCTTCTAAGTATTTTTCCATGACCCCCTCATCGAAGTCGGCCAACTTCTCGAGGAGCGCCAAACGTGCGGCCGTGAATTCGTCTGTGTATTCTTCTGGAACTGCTTTTTCTATCATTTCCTGCCCGAGGGATTCTTCGTCAAAGACGAGCATCTTGCCCTCGATCAGGTCAATAACTCCTTCAAAGTCGGCTTCCTTGCCGACAGGGATCTGAATGGCCACCGGGTTTGCTCCCAGCCTCTCGGCCATCATCTCCAGACATCTGTCATAATCGGCCCCAACACGGTCCATCTTATTGACAAATGCGATACGTGGAATTTCATATCGGTCAGCCTGCCGCCAAACCGTTTCCGATTGCGGCTCCACGCCACCGACCGCGCAGAAGACGGCGACTACGCCGTCTAAAACCCTCAAGCATCTTTCCACCTCAACGGTGAAATCGACATGCCCGGGAGTGTCGATAATATTTATTCTTTTTTCATTCCAGAAACAGGTGGTCGCCGCAGATGTAATGGTAATGCCGCGTTCCTGCTCCTGCTCCATCCAGTCCATGACAGCATTGCCGTCATGAACTTCGCCGATCTTGTGTGACCGGCCGGTATAATAGAGTATTCGTTCAGTTGTTGTCGTCTTTCCCGCATCAATATGGGCCATAATGCCGATATTGCGGGTTTCGGACAGATTCTTTGCCGGCGCCATCGCTCAAACCTCATTTTCCGTTTTTCCAGCCGAGGGCGCGAGAAGAATCAGCCGGCAGATAGTAGCCTTCTACCAGCGATAATGGGCAAAAGCCTTGTTCGCTTCGGCCATCCGATGCGTATCGTCACGTTTTTTCACAGAGGCACCGCGGTTATTATACGCATCCATTAATTCCGCTGCCAACTTCTGGGCCATCGAGTTGCCTGATCTTGCCTGGGCGTACTGCTTGATCCAGCGAATGGCCAAGGCGTTTCTTCTGGTCTGACGAACTTCCATTGGCACCTGATAAGTAGCGCCACCGACACGCCTGGATTTAACCTCAACCTTGGGCCTGACCTTGTCCATCGCCTCTTCAAAAATCACCAGAGGTTCTTCTTCAGTAATCTTCTCTCCAATAATATCCAGGGCGTCATAAAAGATGGTCTGGGCAACGCTCTTTTTTCCATTTGTCATTAAACCATTGACGAACTTGGATACCAATACCGAATTATAGCGAGGATCAGGCTCAACGGGCCGTCGATTTGTAATTTTCCTGCGAGACATTATTTATATTCTCCTATCGATCCCTACTTTATTATGAGGGACGCTTCGCTCCGTATTTTGACCGGCCCTGACGTCTGTCGGCCACACCCAGCGTATCCAATGTTCCACGAATAATATGGTAACGAACACCGGGAAGGTCTTTTACCCTTCCGCCTCGAATCAGCACCACCGAATGTTCCTGGAGGTTATGACCGATTCCAGGAATATAGGAGGTCACCTCAATGCCGTTTGTCAGGCGCACCCTGGCGACTTTACGTAACGCCGAGTTGGGTTTTTTCGGTGTAGACGTGTACACCCTCACACAGACCCCCCTCTTTTGAGGTGAGCCTTTCAAAGCAGGTGTATTCGTTTTTTTGATCTGCTTCTTTCTACCGCGCCTTACAAGCTGATTGATTGTTGGCATCTTAACTAACGCTCCTGTTCTCTATA
>CAZUUJ010000127.1:0-2903 GCA_964623625.1 uncultured Desulfocapsaceae bacterium | reverse complement strand
CATAGGCAGTGGCGCAATTTTCAGCCTGGGGTTGTTGCTGTTGTTCTTTTTGCTGACTCTATAAGCTCTTTCCTGAACAGCAGCCTGATTTTGAAGAATGATCGGCCTGTTGATGATTATCTATCCCGGCCTGCGGGATATCCGGAAAACCTGCCAACGACTGCGGAGTTGACTCTTTTCCCCACTTCTTCTTCATCCTCTCGTACAAAGGTTGAATTGACAGCGCCAGGAGCATCAATGTTCCAACCAGTTTCAGCCAGTATGGTATGACTTCGGATGCCTCACCCAGAATAGCTTGCGGTGATAGGTTGCTAAGACGATACACTTGGTCGACACCTAAGCCGAACAACACGGCAAAAACAGACAGCACCAGCAAATACCGGACTGTTGATTTCTTCCCCAGTATTCCATAGAGCACAGATAGCGACGTCACATTGGTAGCCGGTCCGGCAAGCAGAAAGACCAGAGCGGCTCCCGGGCTCACTCCTTTTAAAATCAGGGCCGCGGCGATTGGTGTCGATGCGGTGGCGCAGATATAGAGTGGAACACCAACCATCAGCATGATCAGCATGGAGTAGATGCCTCCGCCCAGATAACGTGACATCAGGTCTTCCGGGATAATTACCGTTATGATTCCGGCGATCAAAAGACCAGCAAAAAACCAGACTACGATATCTCCCCAGACATCGATCACTCCAAACTTAATTCCAGCTTTCCCCTTTTCAAATAGACTATGATGATTCTTGTGTTCCTGGGGATCACAATCTACACCGTCGCAGCAGTTGTCCACAGGACAGCTGAGATCCTTTTTAATCCCCTTTTCCGCACCAGGATCATTGATACTGTTTTCCAAAAAACCTGCGGCCAGAGCAGTCACAAATGCGGCTATTGGTCGGACAACTGTCATAATCGGATCGAGCAGCGCGTATGTTATGGCGATGGAATCAACCCCGGATTCGGGTGTTGAAATAAGAAATGCAGAGGTAGCCCCTTTGTTGGCCCCCTGTTTCTTTAACGATGCTGCCGCCGGCAGCACACCGCAGGATCAGAGAGGTAACGGCACTCCGAAAAAAGCGGCTTTAACAACAGAGAGATATCTCCCCTTGCCCAGATGATGAAAGATGGTAGTCGGATTCAACACAACCTTCAGGATTCCCGCAATCAGGATTCCAAACAGGATGTAAATGGATGAATCCAGCAGGATTTCCCAGGAAGAGTATATGATGTTTTGAGTTATTTTAAGCATATTCTTATTTATAGGTTAATAACTACTATTTTATTCTCTAATATGTTCTAGCCCAATATCGATAAGCACCTTCACATGCTCGTCATTGAGGCGATAGTAGAGGACTGTGGCCTCTCTTCTGTTTTTTACAAGACTCATGGTTCTTAGCAGTCGAAGCTGATGGCTTACCGCAGATTCGCTTATGCCAAGTAAAGCCGCAAGATCACAAACACACATTTCCTGTTCACGTAAGGCAATGAGAATACGTAGCCGAGTCGGATCGCCTAGAGCTTTGAAAATTTGTGCTAATCTTTGTATCTCGTTTTCACCAAGAGCTTTTTCTCTTGCTGACAGCACTTTCTCAAAATGGATGATTCTCTGCTGACAACGATCGGTTTCCTGGTTTGCCAATTTTCCCTCCATAGTATATGAGTATCTGCTCATATACTAATTGTTTGGCGAGTGTTGTCAAGAAAGCGGATGCATTTTCAAACGGAATTGAGCATAATATCAGCTTCATCTGACACAAATTAAAACATGACAAACGGTTATGACCGAAACCACTCAAAAAAAAACCGGAAAACTTTATATTGTTGCCACCCCCATCGGCAACCTGGAAGATATTACCTTACGGGCAATCCGGATATTGAAAGAAGTTGATCTGATAGCCGCTGAGGATACCCGTCATACCAGGAGACTTCTCAGTCATTTCGGTATTCATACCAGACTGATCAGCTACTATCGAGAAAAGGAAAAGGAACGGGGCAGTGAACTGGTCAGAAGGATGGAGGCGGGAGAGAATGTCGCTCTGGTGTCGGACGCGGGAAGCCCGGGGATTTCGGATCCTGGGGGTGTTGTTGTCAGAATGGCACGCGATGCCGGTATTCAAGTAATTCCCATTCCCGGTCCCTCGGCTCTCACGGCCGCTCTTTCCGTTGCCGGGTTTGATTATTCATCATTTCTTTTCTTAGGCTTTGCTCCATCCAAGACCAGCAAGAGGCGAAAGCTGCTCAATTCCCTGAAAAACTCGGAACATCCTCTTGTTTTTTATGAATCGGTCCACCGCTTTGATCAGCTTCTCCATGACTGCCTTGATATTCTTGGTGATCGCAGGGCTTTTATGGCCAGGGAGATCAGCAAGGTCTATGAGGAGCTGCAGTACCTTTCTCTTAGTGAACTCTGCGAGCAATTCGGATCTGGCAAGAATAAAGGCGAATTCGTCCTGATTATTTATCCAGGGGAATTGGCACAGGCAACAGGCGAGAACCTTGATGAGCTGATCCTTTGGTATCGGGAACAGACAGATATGACACTCAAAGATGTCAGTAAAAAGCTGGCCGCCGACCTGGGCCTCTCCCGTTCCTTTGTGTATAAAAAAGCGCTCATGCTCTGGAATAAAAAAACTACCTAATCATAGCCATCATGCGTACCTGCGTAACACCTGGAGCTAAATTCATCTACGGCATCCATAAGCCCAGCTATCGAACAAAGAACCTGCGGGTTGATACCAGAATCTCCAAACTAGGCTCAGGGGAGGATCTTGGGCTGATCACCAACGAGGCCAACTTCCCCCAGGATGATATCAATGTGGAGTCGGCAGACTGGATTTTCGAAATCCCCAACCCCTTTCCCTTTCGGGGTGCAACCTATATCGGTAAGGAGTGGGCCGATGCGGCAA
>CAZUUJ010000126.1:0-2990 GCA_964623625.1 uncultured Desulfocapsaceae bacterium | reverse complement strand
CTCCATGGTATTGGTCTGGCCACTATTAAAGAGTGGATGACCGATCTCAAAGGTAGCTTTATCATCGAATCAGAACCTGGCCAGGGGACACGGGTTGTGCTTGATGTACCGATGAACACGGTCAACGAGGTGCAGTATGTTGAAAGTATTCCTGGCTGATGACCACCAGATGTTCAGGCAGGGACTTGCCGCAATGCTCTCAAAAACAGGCAACATCGATATTGTCGGTGAAGCGGCCAATGGTCTGGATGCATTAAAGGCTCTTTCCACCATCTGTCCTGATGTTGCTATTATCGATATCGCCATGCCGGGCATCAACGGAATCGAATTGTGCCGTAGAGTCAGAAAAGAAATGCCGTCTGTTAAAGTTATTATCCTCACCATGCAGGCCGATCCCTTTTATACGACAGAAGCGCTGGAGGCTGGCGCTCACGGTTATCTCCTCAAGGAGGAAAGCTTCTCCTCGCTGGAAGATTCGATAAAAAAGGTGGTCAACGATGGTGAAACCGTTCTCTCCCCAACCCTTCATTCCCATATTCTTGAAGAAGCCATGGAAAAACAGAAAATGGGGGAAGACTGTACGATCAACTTGACCAAAAGGGAAAAGGAAATACTCCAGCAGGTTGCAGAAGGGCTGACCAATCAGGAGATTGCCCAGCGTCTCTATATCTCTCCCCAAACGGTGGATACCCACCGAAAAAATCTGATGGCCAAACTGGATATCCACTCCGTTGCAGGCCTGGTTAAATACGCTCTGCGGCATGGCTATATCTCTATTTAATACGATTCTCCGCCATGAATATCCGGTCAATCTTCCACGTTACAGGTATACTTTTTCTAGTCAGGAGTTTCTTTGTTTCTGCTGGTTGTCTGTTCTCTGGTAAACGGTGAATCCGATTTATTTGCTCTTGCCATCACCCTGTTGGTCAACCTTGGAGTTGGCTTTCCCCTCTGGTGGTTATATAGAAAAGATTACCTGCTTGGTGTTAAAGACGGTATCTTGATTGCCGTTTTCGGTGATATCGGCCCCTCTGAGAACTATGCCTTTATCTCCGATACCGGTAAATGGTTTCTTGCCTGGAATATGCTGGTGGGACATCTTGAGATGTTCTCCGCCCTAGTTTTCCTCTATCCCTCCTTTTGGAAACAATAGGAAGTCATCTTTCCATCCACCCGAACAGCCCTCGACTTTTTCTATAGAACAGTGGGTCAGATTGATCACCATTCTGTTGTTTGATATAATACAGATTGAATTGAACAATTCGTCCACAACCGGGAACTTATATGTACCGACTGGATCTACGCAACCAAATCAGTGAACCGGTCGCTCGATCAGTCATTTCGTACACCAAGGAGGAAACCATGAAAGCTGCATTTCACAATCGGACACCTATTTCCATTTTTTATTTCACCTTGTTGACCACTTCTATTCTTCTGCCTTTTAACCCGACCCATGCTTTTGATATTAAACCACAGAGAGAAGTTATAATTCAGGAACAATCCTCCACAGAGATCCAATTTCGGATAAATATGAACCTGGAGAATGTATTGTATACATGGATGGGGACCGATCTGTTTGTTATTTGCGGCGCAGCCTATAATAGCTCTCAAGAATACAATATCATTGGAAAGAAAACCTTAACAGGCGCCTTGAACGATGGTGATTACAATAACTTAGTAGAAGTTCCAATTACCCAATTTAATTCGAAACCCGTAGGTAAGTCACCGACCAAAGCACTATGCTTTGCCTATGCCAAGAATGGAAACCAATGTAACGCCCTGGCAGGTGTCGGAAAAGGTATTATCTCAAGTGATATTCCTCAGGAACTTCAATCGATAAGCTGTGACGACATCACCCTTCCAGCTCCATAAACACCACCTGGTGAAAGGGCTTAAGATGACGACTGTACACCGTATTGGCAAGATTTTTCTTAAACCATTAGTCTCGTTTTGCCTCTGCCCACATTTGTCATTTATGCTCGTTTTTTTTCTCCTCTTCCTGTTTTTATTTTATTACACATTCTGTTCACTGGCGGTAGCAGATCCCAGCATTATCAAAAAGAAAACCGACTATGTTGCCGTCAAACCTGATCCTGTAATTGACATGGGTAGCATTGAATATTTGATAGACCCGGTCATTGATATGGGCATTATCGACTATTCACAAGACCCTGTAATCAATATGGGAAATATTGATTACTCTCCGGATCCTTTTATAGACATGGGAACTATAAACTGGACACATGACCATATTATCGAAATGGGTGTTCTCGACTATTCTCCCGACCCGATAATCGACATGGGCTCTATCAATTATTCTCAACCATCAAGTGGTTTGGTGGAACAGATTGATCTGGTAGAAGTCACTCAACAGATGAATCAGACGGTATTGCTCGCGCCAAGAGGCAGAATAGTGTTTAACAAAAACAGACCTGTTGTTTTTAAATTCAGACATGACAACCGGCAAATCGATTTTCAATACCAAATTGAGATGTGGAACAACCGGACAAAACGCTGGAGCAAAACCACAAAACCGAAACTGTTTCGCAGTAGATATTTGGCAGGTGAAAAGATGACGACAACCATGCCGGAGTTCAAATTTATGGAACCTGGTAAATACCGCTGGACCCTTAATGGCTACAGCTCATTGAAGCCTCTCGAATTTGAATTGGTTGCCAGAAACCTGCCCCTGAAAGGGACTGATAACGAAAAAATCAAGAAAACACCCTCGTTATGGCTTGTTCAAAGTGGTAGACAGAAAATGAGTCCGAAACTGAACCAGCCTTTTGGGCTGACCTTCAGTATAAAAAATATCGGCAATATCAGAAACAGTTCCGCCCAAAAGGTGACCTGTGAAATCGACTGTAAACCCCTTGATGGCGGCAAATGCGTGGAGCTGATTCCGGCAAAATCATTACCGGCAATAAATCCCGGTTCCAAAAAGAAGATATTCTTGAAAAAAGCGCTCAAGGTGACCCGGGCAGGCAAAT
>CAZUUJ010000125.1:0-3016 GCA_964623625.1 uncultured Desulfocapsaceae bacterium | reverse complement strand
TTGCCGCATCGGCCCACTCCTTACCGATATAGGTTGCACCCCGAAAGGGAAAGGGATTGGGGATTTCGAAAATCCAGTCTGCCGACTCCACATTGATATCACCCTGGGGAAAGTTTGCCTCGTTGGTGACCAGCCCAAGATCATCCCCTGAGCCTAGTTTGGAGATTTTAGTATCAACCCGCAGGTTCTTTGTTCGATAGCTGGGTTTGTGGATACCGTAGATGAATTTAGCTTCAGGAGTTACGCAAGTACGCATGATAGTTACGATTGGATATTTTTTTTGTTCCAGAGCATGAGAGCTTTTTTATACACTTGCGAGCGCGAGAGACCCAGGTCAGCGGCCAGCTTTTTGCTGACATCTTTGAGTGTCATTTCTGTCTGTTCCCGATACCAGAGGATCAGCTCATCAAGGTTCTCGCCTGTTGCCTGTGCCAATTCCCCTGGATAAATAATCAGGACGAATTCGCCTTTATTCTTGCCAGATCCGAATTGCTCGCAGAGTTCACTAAGAGAAAGGTACTGCAGCTCCTCATAGACCTTGCTGATCTCCCTGGCCATAAAAGCCCTGCGATCACCAAGAATATCAAGGCAGTCATGGAGAAGCTGATCAAAGCGGTGGACCGATTCATAAAAAACAAGAGGATGTTCCGAGTTTTTCAGGGAATTGAGCAGCTTTCGCCTCTTGCTGGTCTTGGATGGAGCAAAGCCTAAGAAAAGAAATGATGAATAATCAAACCCGGCAACGGAAAGAGCGGCCGTGAGAGCCGAGGGACCGGGAATGGGAATTACTTGAATACCGGCATCGCGTGCCATTCTGACAACAACACCCCCAGGATCCGAAATCCCCGGGCTTCCCGCGTCCGACACCAGAGCGACATTCTCTCCCGCCTCCATCCTTCTGACCAGTTCACTGCCCCGTTCCTTTTCCTTTTCTCGATAGTAGCTGATCAGTCTGGTATGAATACCGAAATGACTGAGAAGTCTCCTGGTATGACGGGTATCCTCAGCGGCTATCAGATCAACTTCTTTCAATATCCGGATTGCCCGTAAGGTAATATCTTCCAGGTTGCCGATAGGGGTGGCAACCATATAAAGTATTCCGGTTTCTTTTTGAGTGGTTTCGGTCATCACCGGTTGTCATGTTTTAATTACAGTCAGATAAATTTGATATTATGCTCAATTCCGTTTGAAAATGCATCCGCTTTCTTGACAACACTTGCGGAAATATTATTATATGAGCAGATACTCATATAGCGTGGGGGAAAAGTTGGGAAACCAAGACACCGATCGTTGTCAGCAGAGAATCATTCATCATGAGAAGGTGCTGTCAGCCAGAAATAAAGCTCTAAATGAGAATGAGATACAAAGACTAACACAGATCTTCAAAGCTCTTGGCGATCCGACACGGCTGCGTATTCTTACCGCTCTAAGTGAGCAGGAAATGTGTGTTTGTGATCTCGCGGCTCTGCTTGATGTCAGTGAATCAGCAGTCAGCCACCAACTTCGGCTGCTGAGAACCATGAGTCTGGTCAAAAATAGAAGGGAGGCAACAGTGCTTTACTATCGCCTCAATGATGAGCACGTAAAAATTCTTATAAATATAGGGCTAGAACACATTCGAGAATAAAAAGTTCCTCCAGCACATCATATTTAATTGATCTGGTTTCACCGCAGAGGGTCTGCTCTAGCGATAAAACCAGAACGATTAAATATGATGCACTGGAAAAACTTTTTATAAATAATGGCTATTAATCAATTTATAATAATATGCTTAAAATAGCACAAAACATCATATACTCATCTTGGGAAATCCTGCTGGATTCATCTATTTACATCCTGTTTGGCATCCTGATTGCCGGAATCCTGAAAGTTGTGCTGAATCCTACTACCATCTTTCATCATCTTGGTAAAGGAAGATACCTTTCCGTTGTCAAGGCTGCTTTTTTCGGAGTGCCGTTACCTCTCTGATCTTGCGGTGTGCTGCCGGCGGCAGCATCGTTAAAGAAACAGGGGGCCAATAAAGGGGCTACCTCTGCATTTCTTATTTCAACACCCGAATCCGGGGTTGATTCCATCGCCATAACCTACGCGCTGCTCGATCCGATTATGACAGTTGTCCGACCGATAGCCGCATTTGTGACCGCCCTGGCAGCAGGTTTTCTGGAAAACAGCATCAATGATCCGGGCGCAGGTAAGGGGATTGACAAGGATCTCAGTTGTCCGGTGGACAACTGCTGCGACGGCACCGACTGTGACCCCCAAGAACATAAGAACCATCATAGTCTTTTTGAAAAGTGGAAAGCGGGAATCAGGTTTGGAGTGATTGATGTCTGGGGAGATATCGTTGTCTGGTTTTTTGCAGGTCTTTTGATCGCCGGAATCATAACGACAATTATCCCGGAAGACCTGATGTCACGTTATCTGGGCGGCGGCATCCACTCTATGCTGATCATGCTGATGGTTGGTGTTCCACTCTATATCTGCGCCACTGCATCAACACCGATCGCCGCGGCCCTGATTTTAAAAGGAGTGAGCCCGGGAGCCGCTCTGGTCTTTCTGCTTGCCGGACCGGCCACCAATGTGACGTCGCTATCTGTGCTCTATGGAATACTCGGGAAGAAATCAACAGTCCGCTATTTGCTGGTGCTGTCAATATTTGCAGTGCTGTTTGGCCTGGGTGTCGACCAAGTGTATCGTCTCAGCAACATATCACCACAGGCCATTTTGGGTGAGGCATCTGAAGTCATACCATACTGGCTGAAACTGGTTGGAACGCTTATGCTCCTGATGCTGTCTATTCAACCTTTGTCCGAGAGGATAAAGAAAAAGTGGGGAAAAAAAGAATCAACTTCGCAACCATTGGCAGATTTTCCGGATATCCCCAAGGCTGGAATTCATAATCATCAACAGGCCGATCATTCTTCAAACTCCAGCTGCTGTTCAGAAAAGAGTTTATAAAGCCAGCAAAAAGAACAACAGCAACAACCCCAGGCTGAAAATTGCGCCACTGCCTATG
>CAZUUJ010000124.1:0-3067 GCA_964623625.1 uncultured Desulfocapsaceae bacterium | reverse complement strand
TGAATTTTCGAATCGATTGACGTGTTGTGATGCATTGAATGGTTTCCATGGAAAACTCTCCTTGGTTTTATTATTTTTTTAGTAATCCATTGTATATTTCAACCAGCAGGACAAACTGCTCATGATCGCCGCCCTTATCGGGATGCAGCTTCTTGGCTTTTTTCCTGAAAAGGCGGATCAGCTCCGTTCGTTCCAGTTTCTCCAGTTCCTTTTTCGATTTACCGAACAGTGTTTTAACCTGCTCATCGCTCACCTGGACCTTTTTCTTCGGCCATCTGAAGGCCCGATGATTGTGCATGAACTGCCGGATGTACTCATTGGTATGAATACCATGACCGAATTCATAATCAAAGAACATGATCAGATAGTGGATCAGATGTTCATGTAATGTGGTGGTGTCTGTCTGAGTTCCCCAGAATCGTTTGTCTTTGTTGAGCCGGCAGAGCTCCTTGACGAAAAACTCATCAATCTGATGCTGGTTGAGGCCTTCGGGCATAAAAGCGGAGTAGGTCTGGGAGAAGTAACGCTGCAGATCGAAAACCGCAAAAACGTATGATTTGAGTTCGGCAGGCCGCAGGGAGAGTTCCTGTTTGCGGAAATAGAACTCCCGCTCATCACGGCACTGACCGAGCAACGGACGGCAGAGCTTGATTGGCATCCTGTCGATCCTGGTCTGATCAACAGCCCCTAAACGGAGATAATAGACCCGCCTCCTGTCAAAAAGGTGGACCTGCTTTTCGATCTGTTTTTTTTCTTCAGAGTTAATCGCAGATCGCCTGGAATAGCTACGGCCCCGAAAAACAGAGAGACGATGCCGGACCTCAATGGGCAGAAAATCCCACAGCAGCTCTTCCAACAGATCTGATGGGTCTTTCTTGGTAAACTGGCCGATATCGCTTTCAAGCTCGCTTGAGAAATAACAGAACTCATCGTCAATCAGATGAACATACTTTGATGGATTGACACCAAGATCAAAAAGAGTGCGATATCGGAAGATATCAGCAGAGTCATCGAAAAACGATTGTCTGATCGAGTAATGATTTGATCCGTTGATCAGTGTCCTGGCAAGGTACATAAAGATATAATGCAGATGACGCTGTTGATTTAAAGCCTTAAAGTTGTTGAATTAGCAGTATTGGGTAGAGAACTGCTTCTAAAAGAGACATAAGATCACAGTAAACATTCCGAGAAAGATTACCAGAACCATTTTGAAAAGGACAGAATAAAAGAATCACAGATTTATAACGTCTAAAGGGCTGGTAAGGTGGGAGATGTCTTTGTCCATTACATGGGTGTACATTTCAGTGGTTTTTACGTCACTATGTCCCATCAGATCCTGTAGAACCCGGATATTCACTCCATTTTCCAGCATTGTGGTGGCAAACGAGTGGCGGAGTGTGTGGCAGGTAACTCGTTTATCAATCCCGGCTCTTTGGGCCGCCAGTTTGACAGCTTTTTGCAGTCCGGATTCAAGAACATGGTGGCGCCGTTCTTTTCCTGTTCGAGGATCAACAGATCGTTTCTTGGATGGGAAAAGAAACTGCCAACGAGTTTCTTTGGCAGCATGTTTGTATTTACGCGATAAAGCATCCGGCAGATACACTTCGCCATAACCGGCTTCAAGGTCGGTATGGTGCAACTCCTTTACTCGCTCCATATGGTTCTGCAATGGTAGGATGACCGGGTCAGCCAAAATAGTTGAGCGCCACTTGCTTCCTTTCCCATATGCTTTGATTCGTTTTCTGTCAAAATCGACGTCCTTTATTCGCATTCTCACGCACTCCATGAGCCGTAATCCAGAACCATAGAGCAGCATCGCCATAAGAGCATGAGTCCCGTCAATATTGTTAAAAAATCGGATGGCTTCGTCCTGGCTGATAACAGTGACGGTTTTTGCTTTTTTCTTCGAACGTATGGGGCTGATTTTCCCTTCAAGAGGTTTATCTAAAACTTCCCGGTAGAGAAAGACAAGAGCGTTGAGTGCCTGTTGTTGAGTGGAGGCGGAAACATTTCGCTGTACAACAAGGTGGGAAAGAAAACGTTCAACATCTCTACTTCCGAGATTTTTGGGATGAGTTTTCCCGCCAAAGAAATGGATAAAACGCAAAATCCACTGACAGTATGTACGTTCAGTCCGATAGGCATAGTGATGGTAGCGTAATACTTCACGGACCTGGTCTATCAGTTTGAGCTTAGGATTGGGCATAAATTTTGGTTTATTTTCCATGTTAGGCATGATAATATCGCAATAACTGGAAAAATAAAATTAAAAAGTAATAAGTGGAAAATTGCAGCTTCTTTTTTCCACTTTTGCTAGCCCTATATCGCAATAAGTGGAAAAGCGTTGTGTATATAGGTACTGATATCATGGAAAACTTTCCATATATCACCAATGTTGGGTGTAACGAAATATAATTTCCGAAACCAACAATGCAGTCCCTAATAAAATAAATACAGGATAAAGGTCATGGACAGTGCTATTATTTCTGCAATCCTCGGGGCACTTGTTGGCGCTTGGATCACATACAGATTTTCTCTTGGCCTCATTGTTAAGCAAAACAGTCTTAACGCCGCCGCTAAACTCCGCGCCGCCTTCGCTCCCACTCTCGCAATGATCTATCTCGCTCGGCATCACGGCACACACGACCGGCCCGACGATGACAAATTTATCAAGGACAATCTGCTTCTCCACGCTTCCGCCGTTGAGGAGTTTCGCCCCTTCGTCCCCAAAAGCCAAGGGGGTGAATACCAAAAAGCATGGGAGGAATACCGCAAGGCAGCAAGAGATGATATTTACATGCGAACGGCTGAGGAATGGGCTGTTTCGGAAGAAGAGAGCCGCGAAGTACCGCACGGAGAATTTATTGAGAGAAAAGTTCATAGCATCCTCGAATACGCTGAATTGAAATAAAAACTCACCCAACAATCGGCTGCACATGGATGGCCGAAACTGCCCGGCCACCAGTGAGCCGGGGCGTGTGTGCCGGGCATGGCACAGAACTAGCGGGGTGGAAGTCCCCGTGCCAGGTATTATCGGAGCCGAAGGTTAGGAGAAGGGCAAGGGCGT
>CAZUUJ010000123.1:0-3158 GCA_964623625.1 uncultured Desulfocapsaceae bacterium | reverse complement strand
CGGGATTTTCGGGCCGGCGATGTCATGCATTCCCTGGCAGACATCTCCAAGGCCAGGGACTTACTCGGTTATCAACCGGAATACTCAATTCAGGACGGCATCCGGGAAGCTGCTGACTGGTATATTAACCGCTTTCGTCTCCAGGTATAGTATGTGTCGATCCCGGGGGGATTATACATTGTGTTTCAGGGCTGCCTGGCAATTGAATACGAATACGGTTCCATTTGTTCAGGTGGTTTTCCATCGCTATTGTCCCCCCATGGAGAAGGATGACCTGTCTGACAATTGTCAACCCCAGTCCTGGACCGCCATGGGCGACTGAACGGGATTTTTCCACCCTGAAAAACTGATCGAACACTCTGGCCCGGTCTTCCCCGGAGACGAGCGGTCCGCTGTTATCCACAACTATGTTGATCACGCCATCTTCAAGGTGGGCCTTAAAGCGGATTTTGCCGTTTCTTTTATCATTGTAGGTAATCCCATTATCGATCAGATTAATCAATACCCGCCTGAGCATTTCCCTGTCCGCTGTTATGGGAAGCTCACCCGGAACATCCATCCGAAGATCGATCCGCGCGACCTGTATATTTGCCGAGAATTCCTCAAACACCTCGTTTACAAGGTTTGAAAGGCAAAAGCGAGACGGTCTGAAACTATCTTGCAGCTCAAGTTTCGAAAGATCGAGCAGATTCTTGATGAGCCGTTCCATTCGTGAAACCGTTTTACTAAGACAAACCAACCTCTCTTGAATTTCTTCGGGGAGATCCTCTCGAACCTGGGCTTCGTCAAGAAACAGCTTGATGCTGGTCAATGGTGTTTTCAGTTCATGAGCGCCGTGGGCAATAAATTCTTTCTGAAGACGAAAGGAATGCTGCAACCGGTCAAACATTGTGTTAAGCGATGATGCCAGCTCGTCCAGTTCATCGTTATTGGCTGTACGGGATAACCGTTTATCAAGCGTTTTTTCACTGATCTCTTTTGCTGTTGTGTTGATGATATGTACCGGGCGAAGGATACGACCGGCAACCACATATCCTATAGCAAGCAGAACGAGGACTGCGGTCGTAATAGCGATTAAAAGGGTCAACAGCAACTCACCACTCTCTCTGTCAAGCCTCTCCATAGGCCGTGCGATCTGAACGGTATATGGGGAATTTTTCACTATCACCCGAACAATCCGAACCCTGAAAGCCACCTGGTCCTGATCATCCAGGTCCGTTTCTCCGTCATTGTCCGGCAGCACATCCCTTTCCAAAACCGTAGTGTTGATTGTGTATGGTTTATCTTTGTCAACCAATGCCAGGTCAGTCAGGCCGGCCATTTCCGAAGCATAAACAACCTGTCCTGCTTTGTTAAATACTTTTAACCAATACAATCGGCCCAGTTGGTCCAACAGATCATCGGATACAACTGCCGCAGGGTTTTCGGATAGATTGAGGCCCGCCACCAGAGTGTTAGCCTGGTTCCCAAGTTCGGCATCAAGTAGCTCATATGGCTGCTCAATTAACTCAATGTAAACAAAGGTTGAAAAAACAAGACTTGATAGCAGACAGGCCCCGGCGATCCACAAGGTAACCTTATTCCGTATTTTCATCTGATTGACTACTCCTGATTAGATACCCGACGCCTCTCACCGTTTGAATTTTCTTTCCTCTGCAGTCACCGATTTTTTTTCGTAAATTCTTAATATGTACATCTATGGTGTTAGACATAGTGAATGGATCAAACGCGTCGCCCCACACATGCTCAGCCATAGAAAATCTGGAGACGACCCTATCTGTGTTGTACAGAAGAAACTCCAGAATCGAGAACTCCCTGGGTGTCAAGCTGATCCGACTGTCTGCCTTAAAGACCTCCCTGGTTGCGGTATCCAGCCTGATATCCCCATAAATCAAATTCGAAGATCCGTGCTGTTGATCCGCTCTTCTTAAAAGGGCGCGAACTCTTGCCAATAACTCGGAGAATGAGAACGGTTTGGACAGATAATCATCCGCGCCAAGATCGAGTCCCCGCACCTTATCTTCCACTTCCCCTCTGGCGGTTAACATCAACACAGGAGTGACAATCCCTTCTGCCCGCATTTCCACTAGAACGCCAAAACCATCTTTTTTTGGCAACATAATGTCGAGCAGCACGAGATCATATGGATCAACAAGCAGACGGTATAGAGCTTGCTCGCCATCCTCGGCACTATCCACTGTGTAGTTCTGTCCAGACAAGGCATTTCCGATCTGTTCCCGCAAGACCGGTTCATCTTCGACTACCAGAATCCTCATAGGCTCTCACCATACTCTGTTGTTTTCTCCAACCCAACCATTGAGCTGTCTTTTCACCTCATATTCACCTGTTTACTATACCAATCGATTATGAAAAGATGATGAAGAATCCCTTTTTAATTTCTGGCCGTCCTTCATCATTTCTTCATTATGGTCATGTTATGGTGCTGCATACACGTCATGTTTTCTTTGTCATCCTGGGTAGGTCGAACATGATTACATATCCATATACTTTTTATTTATACTGAATCGAAAAAAAGGTGTTCACACAAGATGAAAGTAAAGAAATGGATATCATCCCTTTCAAGATTGTTGAACAGGTTCAGCTTTACCCTGGTGAAGCTGTACTTCCTGACCAGTTTAATCTGGCAAAACATGAGTATGAAATAAAACAATCAGTCCATCGGGGATAAACAGAGAAGGCCGTTGAATGCGACCCGAGACCATACGGTTCTGTTTTCCTTCCAGATTGCTCCGGCAGGGGCTCCGCTCCTGTTCGGCAAAGGGGGGTGAGCCAAATCGATAAAGCGAGGTGAGGAATGAAAAATAGAATCAATCGATATATCTTCTATTTCGGGATACTGGTTGTTGGGCTCTGTCTTGTGATGGAAAAGAAAAAAACCTCGTTCTTTCCTGTCAGGGAGCAGGCCATTCAGTCATGGTCTCCTCCCAATCGGACATCGCAGGGAAATGACCTCTATTATTGCGCCAAGCAGTTCCCGGCTTTTGAAAACTATCTTCGTAATCAACAGCGATAAAACTTAGTTATGAACCGGAATTTTCGATCCGGGATGGTCTACAGGAAGCTACTCTTTGGTATTTAAAAAGTTCAGTAGCTGAGTTTTTGATAACGTGGGTCTATCGGCTGCCAATCTAACAGCC
>CAZUUJ010000122.1:0-3319 GCA_964623625.1 uncultured Desulfocapsaceae bacterium | reverse complement strand
TGAATTTTCGAATCGATTGACGTGTTGTGATGCATTGAATGGTTTCCATGGAAAATGCTCCTTGCTGTTTTTACCTTTATACTAATAATAGTAATAGTCGTTATCTTTCCTGACTGCTCTTTATATTATTCAAGTTGGATGGGCATGCAAAAAGCCATTACACGCCATCGCGGGCAAAGTGTGGCGATCTCCAGCTATCTTTTCAACAACCCGTTATAAACTTCAACCAGCAGAACAAACTGTTCATGATCACCACCTTTGTCGGGATGCAGCTTCTTGGCTTTTTTCCTGAAAAGGCGGATCAGCTCCGTTCGTTCCAGTTTCTCCAGTTCCTTTTTCGATTTACCGAACAGTGTTTTAACCTGCTCATCGCTCACCTGGACCTTTTTCTTCGGCCATCTGAAGGCCCGATGATTGTGCATGAACTGCCGGATGTACTCATTGGTATGAATACCATGACCGAATTCATAATCAAAGAACATGATCAGATAGTGGATCAGATGTTCATGTAATGTGGTGGTGTCTGTCTGAGTTCCCCAGAATCGTTTGTCTTTGTTGAGCCGGCAGAGCTCCTTGACGAAAAACTCATCAATCTGATGCTGGTTGAGGCCTTCGGGCATAAAAGCGGAGTAGGTCTGGGAGAAGTAACGCTGCAGATCGAAAACCGCAAAAACGTATGATTTGAGTTCGGCAGGCCGCAGGGAGAGTTCCTGTTTGCGGAAATAGAACTCCCGCTCATCCCGGCACTGGCCGAGCAACGGACGGCAGAGCTTGATTGGCATCCGGTCGATCCTGGTCTGATCAACAGCCCCTAAGCGAAGATAATAGACCCGCCTCCGGTCAAAAAGATGGACCTGCTTTTCGATCTGTTTTTTTTCTTCAGAGTTAATCGCTGATCGCCTGGAATAGCTACGCCCCCGAAAAACGGAGAGACGATGCCGGACCTCAAAGGGCAGAAAATCCCACAGCAGCTCTTCCAACAGATCTGATGGATCTTTCTTGGTAAACTGGCCGATATTGCTTTCAAGCTCGCTTGAGAAATAACAGAACTCATCGTCAATCAGATGAACATACTTTGATGGATTGACACCAAGATCAAAAAGAGTGCGATATCGGAAGATATCAGCAGAGTCATCGAAAAACGATTGTCTGATCGAGTAATGATTTGATCCGTTGATCAGTGTCCTGGCAAGGTACATACGGTAAAAGCTGATGAGGTCGTTGAATCAAAGAATTAAGAGCAGTTGGAAAACTGCATCCGGTTAGATGAACAAACGATTTGAACAAAAATAAGCATTCTGGAGCAAATTACCAGACGCTTTCCGAAAAGGATAGAATAAAAGAGGCTATAGATCAATCACATCAAGAGGGCTGGTCAGGCTGGAGATATCTTTGTCCATTACATGAGTATATTTCTCTGTGGTTTTAACGTCGGCATGTCCTAAAATATCCTGCAAAACGCGGATATTCACGCCGTTCTCAAGCATGGTTGTGGCAAACGAGTGTCGAAGTGTGTGACAGGTAACCCGTTTATTAATCCCGGCTCGTTTTGCAGCAAGTTTGACGGCTTTTTGTAGGCCGGATTCCAGGACGTGATGACGTCGCTCTTTTCCGGTTCGGGGATCAATAGATCGTTTCTTCGATGGGAAAAGATACTGCCATTGTGTTTCTTTGGCAGCATTTTTGTACTTGCGCTCAAGGGCGTCAGGCAGGTAGACGTCACCGTAGCCGGCTTCCAGATCGGCATGGTGCAGTTCCTTCACTCTCTCCATGTGTTTTTGCAGTGGAGCGATGATCGGGTGGGCCAGGAGAGTTGAGCGCCATTTCCCTCCTTTTCCGTATACTTTGATCCGTTTTCTTTCAAAATCTACATCCTTGATTCGCATTCTTACGCATTCCATGAGCCGCAACCCGGAGCCGTAAAGCAATTTTGCCATGAGGGCATGGGTGCCATCCATATGGCTGAAAAAACGAACTGCTTCATCTCGGCTGATAACGGTGACGGTTTTTACCTTTTTCTTCGAACGTATCGGGCTGATTTTTCCTTCAACAGGTTGATTGAGAACTTCCCGATAGAGAAAGACCAGAGCATTCAAGGCTTGCCGTTGAGTAGAAGCGGAAACATTGTTATTGATTACAAGGTCAGAAAGAAACCGTTCAATATCTCTGCTGCCGAGATTTTTCGGGTGAGTTTTACCGCCAAAGAAATAAATAAAGTGCAAAATCCACTGGCAGTAGGTCCTTTCAGTACGATAGGCATAGTGGTGATAGCGTAACACTTCTCGAACCTGATCCATCAGTTTCAGCTTGGGATTGGGTTGAAATTTTTGTTTATTTTCCATGTTAGGCATGATAATATCGCAATAACTGGAAAAATAAAATAAAAAGTAATAAGTGGAAAATGCCAACTTATTTTTCCACTTTTTAGGCCTCTATATCACAATAAGTGGAAAACTGGGACGTAGATTACAATTGATATCATGGAAAATTTTCCATATATCACCAATGTTAGCAGTCAGAATCTGCTGCCATCCAGTAACCACTAAATATAAACAATGGTATTGACAAAAGTATAAATACGTTAGATATTGTTAACAGTACAAATACCAATATTATATCTGGAGGTGTTAATATGCCTGGTGTAAAAACTGCAATATCATTAGAAGAAAACTTGTTCAATAAAGTCAATGAATTAGCAAGTGATATGCATGTGTCACGAAGCAAATTGTTTACTCTTGCGGTCAAAGATTATTTAAAAAAACAAGAAAGTAAAAAATTGCTTGCTCAGCTTAATGCGGTTTACAGTGATTCACAAAGTGAAGAAGAAAAATTGATTTCTAAAGCCATGCATAAAAGGCATCGGAAAATTGTGGGGCAAGAATCATGGTAGTAAAGCAAGGTGAGATTTATTGGGTTGACTTAGGAGAGCCAAGTGGGTCTGAACCTGGTTACAGGCACCCACATATTATTATTCAAAATAATATTTTCAATTCAAGCAATATAAATACTGCCGTTGTTTGCTCATTAACTACTAATTTAAAAAGAGCAAAAGCCCCTGGTAATGTTGCACTCAACAAAGACGAGGCAAACTTGCCAAAGAAAAGTGTTGTAAATATTTCGCAAATATACACAGTAAACAAAAGCGACTTAAACGAAAAAATAGGCCAGGTATCAGAAAAAAGAATGTATGAAATTCTGGAGGGCCTAAATCTTCTTACTGAGCCGAGAGAAATATAGATAACAAAAAGAAATAAAAAAACTGCTAACATCTATATGGCCTTCAGTTGTCAAGGCATAAAATAATCCTGACAGATTAAAA
>CAZUUJ010000121.1:0-3494 GCA_964623625.1 uncultured Desulfocapsaceae bacterium | reverse complement strand
CCATCATTTTTTCAATCTGATGTCTGAAAGGATATGGAACCTGTCCATCCTGCTCCGAAAGTGTGTTTGATTTTGCTGTCGACTCCAAGTTAGTAAAATCAGATAAGAGCGGATTTGATTTTTTCAGTATTTTTTTTATCGTTACCGGACCGATCCAGAGCAGGTATTGCTCATTATACTCCGCTTCAACAGAAGCGGCCTGTGGAGTCATAACAAGATTTCCACTGTTTTTATCGACAGCGAGTATTTCAATTGCCGTTTTAGCCCTTAAAATTTCGTTATTGGCCAGAAACCACTCAACCCTTGTCCGTACCGTTCCAAACACATCAACCGTCACATAGACATCAATTTCAGCTTCCGAAGGAGGTACCACATGAACACCTTTCAAAAACAGATAGGTTTGAAGCAGCCCTGAAAGATATTGTAAATCGTTTGAGGAAATTTCTTCAGAGCCTTTATAAGCACCCAGCCCTTTGTACTCCAAACCGAGCTTAACCTCACTGCCGCTGCCTTCCTGGCTGCTTTCTTTCCAGTCAGGTGATGCCAACACCGTTTCCGTAGTACTATTTGTCACACTGGAACTTGAACTCGAGCTGTTGGATGAATCCGTTTCTGTTGATCCTGAGGTGTTCGTGCTGCTTCTTGTGTTTGATGTATAACGTGGATAAGTAGCTTTTTCAGTGACTGCTGGAGTCTGGATGTAATCTCCCCGAATCTGTGAAACAAGCGAAAGACGACCTCCCTGCAGATTGCCGGTTCCTTTATCACCTATAGCATTGAGAAAAAGATTAACTTTTTTTCCTCGAATTGTTGTCAGGTCAATTTTCTTAATCGTTGCTCTTGTTGCAGCAGCTACCAGTTCCTGCTCAACGGCAAAACGCTTACCACCGCCATGGCCAGGAATACCTGTCAAAGAACCACAACCATTTAATAATAGAAGCAATGTGACTAAGCCAAGCAACTGAATTGTTTTCATTATTTCCCCTTGTTGTTATTTCTACCAGATATTGAGATAAAGGTTTTTTTTACGGTTCTCGAAAACTCTCATCCAAAGCCCGGATTACAGGATAGAGAAAATAGGAAATCACTTTCCGTTTACCGACCTTTATTTCAGCTCTTACTTTCATCCCCGGCATCAACCGAAACTCCACAGGGACATTTTTAAGTTGTTGTGATAATAGACGGATCCGGGTGCGATAAAATCCGCTTTTCTCTTCAGGCTGTGTCGCATCACCCTGCTGTTTTAAATTATCTTCTTGAAACGAATCTTCGCTGATTACCCTCACCTCACCCGGCAAGGTGTCATGTCGCTGGAAGGGAAAAGCATCGAGCTTAACCCGGACAGGATCAGATATCCGAATTCTGGCAATATCCTTAGAAAAAATATTAACTTCCGCCTCGATTTCACTGTTTAAAGGAACAAGGGTGATAAACGGTTCCGCCTGCTGTACAATTGAACCCACAGATCGTTTGGCCATATTGAGAACAATACCTTTTTGTGATGCACGCAAAGAGACCAGTTCGTGCAATCGTTTTGCTTTATTGATTTCTTCAGTTATCTTCTCATGCTCACTTCGAAGCTGAACCTCTTGTTCCATCAGCTCACCTTGCCGGTCATCAATAAAGTGGAGCCATTCAGACTCAACCTGTTTCAGCTCGCCTAAAATCAGTTTTTCCTCTGCATCAAGATTTTCAATATCATTGCCAATGAGCGTTCTTGATTTTTGCGCCTCCAGCAATTTCAATCTGTAATCAACTCCATTCTGCGGAAGTCTGGCAGTAGCCCCTTCCACATCACGAAGCAGTTTATGTTGTTTCTGCTTTCCAGCTTTCTTAACACTGATTAATGAACGTTTTGCCTGAAGTGCTCCAATCTTCTCATCCTTCATCTGCATGTTTCGATAAAATATCTTCTTTCTTTGATTAAAAAGATTCTCCTGCAATCTTCCATCCTCACCCTCAGTCGGTAAAGCGCCGAAGGGCTTATTCTCCAACTCCGCTCGAATTCTTCTAAGCTGGACACCAAGGGTCTGGTGTTGTCTGCTCAACCTGGTTAGGTCTGCGCTGGCAAAAGTCGAATCAAGAGTGGCAAGTAATTGTCCCTCTTCGACAATATCGCCAACCTGGACTTCAATTGACCGTATAATGGCCGTATTCAACGGCTGAATGACGATTGTCGGAGCTGTTGTAATCAATTTGCCCTGAGCGACTACAATACGGTCAACCCGGAAAAAAATTGCGCCAACAACTACTGCAATGAGTGTTGTCAGAATAAGATAAAGAACCCAGCGCACTTTTCCCGATACTGGTCGTTCCTCAATTTCAACAGCATCAGGTTGATACCTGAGGACCTCATAATTGGTTCTCTTTCCATTACCTTTCATTGCTTTCACCAGCTGCAATCCAATTAATCTTGCTTTTCTTATAGAATCTAGCCAAACGAATCAAGCAACTAACAAATATTCATGCCAATTCCATCTGCTGCTCCCAAAGATTTTTATATAACCCGCAATGGTTTACCAAGTGTTGATGATTTCCATGCTCTAACAATTTTCCATCTTCCAGTACAATGATGATGTCCGCATCTTTCAGCATCGACAATCTATGCGAAACAATGATAACGGTCCGATCTTGACTAATCTTAGCAAGGTTATTTCGAACAATTCTTTCGCTTTCAGGATCAAGTGAACTGGTTGCTTCATCGAGTATCAGAATTTGAGGATGGGTAAGCAAAGCCCTTGCAATGGCCAATCGTTGCCGCTGTCCACCCGACATATTGGCAGCGCCTTCTTCCAATAAAGTGTCATAACCATGAATCATCTTCACGATAAATTCATCAGCTCCTGCAAGGATCGCGGCATTGATGATTTCCTGCCGGGAGGCTCCTGTTTGGCCGGCTCTAATGTTTTCGGCAACGGTTGTACGAAAAAGAAAATTCTCCTGCAATACCACACCTGTATTTCTTCGTAAATGGGCCGTGTCTATCTCTCCCATATAACAATCATTAATACGGATTGTGCCGCTTGTTGGAAAGTAAGCTTTTTGCAACAATCTTGTGAGTGTGGTTTTTCCCGACCCGCTTGGTCCGACAATACCCAGGGTAGAACCGGCAGGAATTGTAAAAGAAATATCTTTTAAGGCATCCGATAGCCCTACACCATACCGAAAACTCACCCGATCAAAAACAACATCGCCAAGTAATGACGGTCTGGCACCATGCCTGTCAGCCCCCCACTCTGTTTTCGCATTCATAACAGTACCGAGCTTTTCAACCGAAAGTGCCGCTTCCTGATACTGATGAATAAGACCAACCAGCCGAACGAGCGGTGAAGTAACCCTGCCGGCCAGCATCTGGAAAGCTATCAGAGCGCCAACTGTTATTGCACCGCTAAATACCTGGCTGGCTCCAAGCCAGATCAGCAAAACAATCATTAATCGCTCTAGTACCATGTAACATTTAATATTTCGTATGATTTGAAAATAGCGTATAATAT
>CAZUUJ010000120.1:0-3495 GCA_964623625.1 uncultured Desulfocapsaceae bacterium | reverse complement strand
ATAAATTTGGTTTTCAATCTCAGTGGGCAGGGTGCTGTTAACTATAAGCTTGTGTATTTCCGAACTGGTTCGATGAAGACTTTCCAGATCATCGGGATCAAGCAGTTGGAGCAGACGAGTGATCTCAGGCTGAAGCTGATTGGCGGAAATAAAAATTCGAGACGCTGCTGCAGTGACTACAAACCCGGGCGGTGTATCAAGATCGTGTATCGCGGCAATTTCACCAAGATGGGCCATCTTTTCACCGACCTGGTCCGCCATGTTGTTATTAACCCTTTTAAGGGAGACAACAAGTTCTCCATCCGGTGGTGTAGGCTGCCCTTCAAGTATCGCTCCAATCCGGTTACTGATTTTTTCATATGATTTCTTCAGTCCTTGGTAACGCCCCTCCGACATTTCAAAGAGATGACGCACCATTTTAAAAACACTGACCATGACGGTAGTGGTACGGGTACGGACAAATGCCATGGAGTAAGTTCGGCTGCCATCTATTACCTGTTCCATTTCCGCCATTGCTTCCAGGGCATTGTTGTTGGCTGTCAGCAGATCTCTAAAGTGCCTGTATTTTGATTTAAAAGTCGCCTGCAATTCTTCATGAGACAGGTGACGGCTCTCTTTGATGGACAGATATTTTTCGAAAAAACGTTTGAGGCTGCCAAGCATGGATTTCTCACCATGATGGAAAAATTAGGGGTATGACCACAAGGCAACCTGTGATCCTGTAACTGTCCACAGGGTCAGCAGACCGGCCCAACGTATACAACCGTTAAGCCGATCTGATCCTAAAGATGCACTATCCAATGAGCAGCTAGACTTAGTGAGAGATTTTCAAACCAAATCCCTCGAAAAGGTAGAGTATACTAAAGCCGAACCAAAGCGTATAGATAACGTAAAAAACAAGTGAGAACACGATAAGAACAACACTCTTTTTAGCCTCTTTCGGTTCTATGCCATAGTAGTTAAATGCCGTCTCCACCGCCTTTTTATTAACGGTAGAAACCATTTTTGCCTCTGGAAATAATTTTTGCAAAGAGAGTTTCTTGTCCATCTCTTTGAGGGTTTTCCACCAGTTATAAGTCACCTCTCTGGCATCATAACCATATTTGGCAACAAGTTTGTCATCTTGATTGGCATACATGGCGTCCGCATCGGTAAGACAATTTTTAAGGATGGCGGCAAGATCACCCTGTACGGTTAAGGTGCTGTTGGAAACCGTTGCTGTTGCTCCGGAGACCTGAATAAGCTTAGCTGTCTGGGCAGCATGAGCTTCATCGGCTGTTGCTATTTCCAGGTCGACAATTTTGCCCTGAAAAGCTTTTATTGCTTCCAAATTCTGTGGGATATAGTAAGCGGATCCCTTGGAAATGGAGTTGAACAGGCTGTCTAGAAAATTCAGTCCGTTCTGCCCCTTAAAGATCGGCATGAAAATAATGCCCAGTACAATGAGGAAACCCACAAGCATTATCGTACCCCTGAGTCTGAGTTTTTGCTCTATGCTCATGATGTTTCTCCCTTTAGTACATTTAGATTACGAACAAATGTTCCGATAACCCATATGCCGAAAATTGCAATAACAACAAAAAACAGATAGATGCCTATCTGATCCAGTATGTTGGCCGTTTTTTCGGAAATATTGATCACATCCATTTCCCGCAACTTGCTGGGCAGGGCAAATACCCGATTGACAAAACCTGCAAGAACGGCAATGGCATAAAATCCCCGAATTGTGATACCTGGAACCACTTTGGTCACCAGCGAACCCACCTGGATACCGATCAATGAGCCAAGAAGCATACCGATAGCTAACGTATAAAAAATAAAACCGTAAATTGCGTACTGGCTAATGGAGGCATACCCAGCAGTAAATATGATTTGAAAAATATCTGTTCCCACTGTAGTCATGGAAGATACCCCAAGTCCGTAGACAAAGATGGGAAAGGTAAGGAAACCGCCTCCAACACCCATTATTCCGGCTGCCGCTCCCACAATAAAACCGCTGACGATGAGAAAAACCGCTGAGATTTTACGTCCCCCCGGCACAACCCCCTCGTCAAAGGAGATCATTGGCGGAATCTTCACTGACTGCAACTTTTTTCCCATGGCTGGAACTGTTTCTTCAACGGTTGTAGCACCATCACTTATCCTGCAGGTTTCTCTTTTTCTTGCCTGGAAATAATCGATCAGGGCGTAGAAGCCGAGAAAACCCAGCATAGCCACATAAACCGTGGTAATAAAGGCATCGCTTAAAACAGGGTTAATTTCATAGAGGGTACGGTTGAGAACCCCGCCGGCTGTTGCTCCTAAAATTGCGCCGATGAGAAAGGTAACGGCGAGTGATACCGAGACGTTGCCCAGTTTTTTATGAAGCACGCTGCCCATGATTGCTTTGGCAAAGATATGAAAGAGGTCTGTTCCAACGGCAAGAATCCCTTTCACACCTGCGCTCATTAATGCCGGAGCGATGATAAATCCGCCACCAGCACCGATACAGCCTGTAATCAAACCGGCTGCAAGGCCGACCAATATCGAAACAATAAAAATGGTAGGAGTATAAAATGCAGGAGAATACGCTTTCTTGCCTCCCAGCACCTCAGGTATAGCTC
Organism: uncultured Desulfocapsaceae bacterium; assembly: GCA_964623625.1. Lineage (GTDB taxonomy): Bacteria > Desulfobacterota > Desulfobulbia > Desulfobulbales > Desulfocapsaceae > CAZLGM01. Next base: position 892 of record CAZUUJ010000120.1, on the reverse strand, counting down.
CAGGGCTATCTCCGGCGATGGCGATACCGCCAAGGATAATGGGAACCAGCAGTAAGCATAAGATTAATCTTTTCTTTTGGCTCCCTAAAATGTTGTTGGACATCTCCAGTTCCCATTTGGCATGCGTCCTTGCACCCATCATCATGAACTGGCCAAGATTTTTGAAAAAATTCATTACGACCTCATCAGGTTTATTAAGGAGAGGATGTCTTCTAGTTATGGTTTAAGCCGAGAACTGTATCTCTACACCGTTTCTCTTTCAGCTGGGTTTTGCCATGTCTTTCTTTATTTGAGCCATTTCGATTTTGTCCTGCTGAATCCTTTTTCGCTCATACGCTTCAGAAAGTTTTTTAACCAAGGGGTCTAGCTCCATTGGTTTCATCAGATAGTCAAAAGCTCCAAATCTCATCCCATCAACTCCTGAGTCCACTGAGGCATGACCGGTGAGCATGACCACCTCGGTCAGTGGTTTCAGCCGTTTTATTTCCCGTAATGTCTCGATACCATCCATGCCCGGCATCTTAACATCAAGCAAGACAACGTCAGTGTGCCCCCGTCTGATAATTTCAATGGCCTTGGCGCCATCTTCTGCCCCCTCACAGTCAAGGTCTCGCTTGCGCAGCCTTTTAACAATCATTTCACGAAACTCATCCTCATCATCAACGACCAGTACATTAAAACGATTCATGCTAATTATCCTCCTCTTAGAGTAAGGGTGGAAAGGCCAGAGCTTCTTCTTTTGTTAAGAATCATCCAGCCTTCTGACCGGTACAACCAGAGTAAAAACGGCACCACCGTCAGCACCGTTCTTGACATCAATTTTACCTCCTAATTTCTTCATAATATCGTAACAAATATACAAACCAAGACCTGTCCCTTGACCCGGATCTTT
>CAZUUJ010000119.1:0-3658 GCA_964623625.1 uncultured Desulfocapsaceae bacterium | reverse complement strand
CAGCTCAATCGACGGAATAGGCCGCACCTGGGCACCGTTAATGTCTTCCTGTATTGTGTCAAACAAGGCTGTGGCCGCCACCACGATTTTCTGCAAATCATTGCCGCTGATATCAAGCTCGATACTTCTTCCTTTACCGATCCTTCTAGAAAATATCCCTGGTTGCAGACTGACACCATACATACCGGGAATACTGTAGATCATCCTGTAAAACAGGGGACGCAGGCGACCCGCTTTATCCCAGTGGGTGCTCAGTGCCCCAACAATGTTAAAACCCTCCCGGCCGATATAGAACATATCGGCTATGCCGGGAAATCCATCGACATCTCTGCCGAGGTGCGGTTTAGCGATTTCAGTCATATGGTTACCGATTTCCAGAAGTTCATCGTTGGAAAGACCCGGCGGAGGAACAAGAATGCTTAAAACAAAGTTACGGTTCCCCTGTGGCAGATATTCCATCTTGGGAAACAGAGCCCAGACACAGATGGCGGCCAGTACAATCAAAGAACAGATCGTCAACATCCGGGTTCGCCAGTTTTGAATTACCGCAGCCACCAGCCTGGTCATTGTATCGGCCAGCCGGTTCCCTATATCTATCAGCATGGACTTCTGCCTGGTCTTGCGGTTGTGGAGACTATAGAATTTACTGGAGAACATCGGGATGACGGATACTGACACAAAAAGGCTCAACGAAACCGATGCGACCACGGCAATAGCGATATCACGAAACAGTTGGCCGGCCTCCTCCTGAACGAATGCAATAGGTAAAAAGACAGCGATGGTGGTAATGGTTGAGGCGAAGATCGCACCCCAGACCTCTTTTGTCCCTTCTAGTGAAGCATCAACTGCCGATTTTCCCATTTTACGGTGCCTGTCGATGTTCTCCATAACCACAATAGCGTTATCCACAAGCATGCCAACGGCAAAGGCGATACCTGCCAGGCTGATAACATTGAGATTCCTGCCCATGATATCGAGTATGGTAAAGGTGCCGATAATACTTATGGGAATGGCAAGGCCGACCACGGCTGTGGCCCGAAGACTCCGCAGAAACAGGAGCAGAACGGCTACGGCAAGAAGTCCACCGAAAACAATATTCTTTTTAATAAGATCGATTGCCCCGCCAATGTAAAACCGCTGATCATAGACCCAGTGAAAGTGAAGCTTATTGGGGCCAAGCTTGGTCTCATTGAGCCATTTAATCTTCTCTTCGAGCCGATCCGTCATTTCCAGAACATTGGTTCCCGGTTCCGGCCTAACACCAACTGCAATACCGCCCGTGCCGTTATGAAGCGCCACGCCTCTTTTTTTTGCATAACCGAAACCGACATCGGCCACATCCCCCAGCAGAATCCTTTTCCGGCCATCGGAGTGCAGGACGATATTTCTGATTTCATCCACTGAGCCTAGTTCAGCTTTGGTTCTGATCCGGTACTTCTGGCTGCCGACACCAAGTGTTCCCGCGGAAATATTGCTGTTTTCTTTTTGAAGAGTGGCAAATAGATCATTCACCCTCAATCCTAAGGCTACCAGCCGGTCCGGTTTAAGGGTGATGTGCATCTCCTGCCTGGTGCCGGCTCCGACAAACAGATCGGAGACCCCCTTGACACGCTCGAGGTGATAACGGATTTCGTTTTCGAAAAAACTCCTGTAGGTTTCAATGGGCCGGGGATTATTTTTTATCGTTTTCAGCATAATCCAGACCACGGGGGAGGTCGTTGCACCCGAGGCAGTGACCACGGGCTTATCAACATTCACAGGATATGAACGGACCTCGTTGAGTTTATTCGATACCCTGGTCAAGGCCTCATCAACATCAACGCCTACCTTAAATCGCAAGGTAACGGTTCCCTGGTTGTTTCTTGAATCACTTTCCATTTCAACCAGATCCGCCAACCCTTTTAAGGTATTTTCCTGCTCTTCGATGATTTCACGCTCGATCTCGTAGGGTGTGGCGCCCCGCCAGGTTGTTGTTACAGTTATTTCCGGTTCGATAACTGTTGGACTTAATTGAAAAGGAAGTCGTTTCAGGCTGATGAAACCTAAGAGTACAACAATGATAATAACCGAGATGACAGTTACCGGTTTTTCAATGGAATAACGGATGATGCTGTCCATGGCTTTTCTGCTGAGAACGGATAATGATCCGAATCAGTTCTCAACAGCTCTCTTATAGCGTATTTGTTGTCCGTCTTTTACCCTTTTAGAGCCCTTGACGATGACCTTGAGACCTTTTTCCAGGCCATCAGCGGTAACCAGCGCGTTGACACCCTCATAGCCGACGACTTTAACCGGAACTTTCCGAGCATTTCTGTCGTTAGCCAGAAATATCATGATTTCACCATATTTGTTGACTACCCCATCCCTGGGAATCAGGAAGCCACCGGCTCTAGGCCCGCTCGGCAGTATCAGCAATGCTTCCAGTCCTTCAACGATCATCGTTGGCCTATCAAGACGGAACTTGGCCGTGAAGGTCCTTGTTGTGACATCACCCTTGGGAATAAAGGTGTGAAATCTGGCTGTCTGTTTTTCCTCACCAATTATCACCTGAATAGGAGTTTCTTTATCCAGGTTGGCCAAGATATCAACGGTCACCTCAACGAGTACATCAATTTGGGTGTTATCGGCAACACGGGCAACCTTACCACCCTTTGCGAGCCACTCTCCAACTTCAGTTGATTTGTGGACAATGATGCCGGTAAAAGGAGCCCGTATCTTCTTTTTCTCTTTTTTGATGAGGAGTTTTTTTAATTTGGCTCCAAGAATGATTGAGCGTTTTTCCAACCGCTTTTTTCGGGAGAGGGCTGAATCGTATTGTGTTTCGGAAATTGACTGTTTGGCATACAACGCAGCTATTCTTTCGAAATCTTTTACACTATCCTCCAAATCAATACGATTCTGTTCATATTCCGCTCTTGTCGCTATGAGGTCCTGATCAAGAAGTGCTGAGTCGAGGATAACCAGCTTGTCGCCTTTTTCAATATTGTCACCGACCTTAAACGCCACATCTTTTACAAGGCCCTCAACATCAGTGGCAATATGTGAAATTCTCAAATAGGCGGTTGTGCCGATAAATTCCGTTCTGGGTTGTATCGACCCTTCAACCAGATCCTCAACGGTTACCAGAAGCGGCGGCTTTTTGTGTTTCTTGGTGAGGTCTTCTTCCGGTACAGCCAGACAATAATTTGTGGCTACGATGAGAAATACAACCAAAAGCGCTGTTACTCTCATGTAGTGAGAGTGGACCATTTTAATCTGTCTCCTTGGTTGACTCCACGCTGCAACAAAGTCATATTGATAGTTAGGGCATCTTGTGCATCGATAGGCCTTTTAAGTCGAATAACGAAGAGTAGATCGTATCACTTTGAAAGCTATTGATCAATACTTACAATTCACCTTTGCATATATACCACTTTGTAGTATATATGGATAAAATCCAACTATTTATGAACAGTCTTTTAAAAATCAAATCACCTCATGCAAGAAATCTCTGCCCCACCTTCATTGTATTTCAAGGAGCTCATTATGAATAAGTATCTAATATTATTTGGGGCTAGACTAGTTGAGAGGTTTTTCTCGGAACATTTTCAAGAGTAAAGGGTAAAGATCTTGATCACGATGATTGAACCTAAACTCACACTCTTTCAGATGATAATAA
>CAZUUJ010000118.1:0-3913 GCA_964623625.1 uncultured Desulfocapsaceae bacterium | reverse complement strand
TAAATACATTATAAATTGTACCCACAGAGCAGCCGATTCTTCCGGCTATCTTGCGAATACTAACTCCCTTTAAACCCGCTTCAACAATAATACTTCGGGCCTCCCTGATGATGGCCTCTTTCATCTTTTCACGGTCGATATTCGGTCCTCTGGCCATCCTTTCCTCTCTTGTTTGAATAACTAAACTAGTGGTGTGTCAATACTAAACTGTCGTATAATGCGCAGTCATTTTTCATGGCGGTGACTTGTTGGTTTGTGTTGTATAGTGGGGCTACGTGGCATAAGCCAACAATTCACTGGCAGGGAAAAGGATAAGCAGTATGCGATAGTTCAGCGTTGATTCAGCACAAAGTCTTTATATCATATAAGACAACAACACAATCCATTCTTCCCCTTCTGATTACATCCTTTTTTGGAAAAAAGAAAGAAAAACTTGAACACTGTTCATAAATAGTGTATCGTGCAGCTATGAACAGTGTTCATTTCTTTTTGTCTTTAATATGAACGCTGTTCATATAGATCAACCCAAACTTTCGGGAGGTTATCATGAATAAATTAGCACTTTTTTTACTTTGTATCGTCATTCCATTACTCGTCTTTCTCTCACCCTTTCATTCGGCAACAGCCGCCGGCCTGCTGACTCCAACAGACGGCAGCCGGCCGGCCCTAAAAATCAGAGAGCATCATGTAAACATAATCGTGGAGGACGGCTATGCCATCACAACGGTTGACCAGGTCTTCCACAACCCAAGCCAGCAGGACCTGGAGGCTATTTACTCCTTTCCGGTTCCTGAAAAAGGCACGGTCTCTCAGTTCACCATGTGGATAGACGGCAAACCGATTCACGGGGAGGTTCTTGAAAAGCAGAAAGCCCGTGATGTCTATGAACAGCAGAAATCGTCTGGAAACGATTCCGGACTGGCAGAAAAAGACAAATACAAAACCTTTGAAATCAGTGTCTTTCCGGTGCGGGCAGGAAAAGACACCAAAATACGCATCGCCTATATCCAGCCTGTCCATGTGGATTCCGGTGTCGGCCGTTATATTTATCCCCTTGAAGAAGGCGGAGTGGATGAGCAGAAGCTCTCATTCTGGACGGCAGAAGAGGAGATCAGCCACAATTTCAGTTTCAACCTGCGGCTGCGTCCCTCCTATCCTGTTGACAAGGTCCTGCTACCAAAACATCCGCAGGCACGAATTTTCAAACAGGGGAATGACTGGCTGGTTCGCATCGGTAACAACCCGATCCAGGGATTACAGCAACAACAGAAACCGGAGCCCATGCGACCCGATCAGCAGCTTCAGATGCAGTCCCCCCAGGCCATCAAAGCGAAACTCGCCGGTCAACCTCAACAGGGTGAAGAACGCCTACCCGCGCCTTCCGGAACCAACCAGTCCGTCTACACGTTGAATCAGGATATCGTTGTCTATTATCGCCATGCACCTAATCTGCCCGGCAGTGTTGATCTGGTCGCCTACAAGCCTGACAGGAACAAGTGGGGAACATTTATGCTGACCGTCACTCCGGGAATGGACCTCAAACCGATCACCGAGGGTCGGGACTGGGTATTTGTACTCGACATCTCCGGCTCCATGCAGGGGAAATACCAGACCCTGGCTGAGGGTGTCAGCCGGGCTCTGACTCGAATGACTCCCAGAGAACGGTTCAGGATCATTCTTTTTAATAACAGCTCAAGGGAATTGACCAGCGGGTTTACTCCGGCAACTCCTGAAAATGTCAATCACGCCATCGGGCAGGTAAAAGCCATCACTCCGGGTAAAGGCACCAATCTTTATGCAGGCCTGAAAGACGGATTGAGCGGTATCAACAGAGACCGTACATCAAGCATCATCCTGGTAACCGATGGAGTGGCCAATGTCGGGGAGACGGCCCAACGTAAATTCATCGATCTGCTGGGGAAAAAGGATATCAGACTGTTTACATTCATCATGGGCAACTCGGCCAACAGACCGCTGCTCGACTCGCTAACGGAAGTTTCAAACGGGTTTGCGGTCAACATTTCCAACAGCGATGAAATTATCGGCCAAATTCTGCTGGCAAAATCCAAGGTGGCCCACGAAGCCCTGCACGGTGCCAAACTGAAAATAAGTGGAGTCAAAGTCACCGACATCACTCCCGATTCCATCAGAAGCCTTTATCGCGGCCAGCAGTTGATTATTTTCGGCCACTATTTCAAAGGCGGTGAAGCAGGCGTTATATTGAGCGGTAAAATCTCCGGCCAGAAAAAAGTGTACTCCACCAAACTTATGTTTCCCGACAAAACCGCTGCCAACCCTGAGATCGAGCGGCTTTGGGCTTATGCGGTGATTGAGAGAACCATGCGGGAGATCGATAACTACGGAGAAAAAGCCGACCTGAAACAGGCGGTCACCGATCTGGGAGTGGAGTATGGACTGGTAACCGATTACACCTCCATGCTGATTGTCAGAGACCAGGTATTCAAACAGCTTGGCATAAACCGGAAAAATAAAAAACAACTCGAACGTGAGTTTGCGGCCCAGAAACAGCGGGCGAACCGGACCGCACCCCGAAGCAACCGGGTTGACCAGTCTGCCCCGATGTTCAAAAACAACCGTCCCTCCACCCGCGGCAGCGGCTCAGGCGCGATCGATGGTTGGATGATTGGACTCATGGCTCCTGCTCTACTGGTTGCCGTGTATCGACGCAGTAAAAAAGGAAAATAAACAGATGAAACCTTTCCTTCAACAACTCAGCCATGGCGCCCGCTCGGCGCCATGGCTGTCCGGACTGCTGGCTTTCCTGGTAGGAGTGCTTTATCTTGTAGCCGGACCGGCACCATCCATGCTTGTTTATGACCGTGCAGCAATAGGTACGGGAGAGTATTGGCGGTTGATCAGCGGCCACCTGGTACACTGCGATATACAACATCTTCTGTTAAATGGTTTGGCCTTTCTGCTCCTTGCTCTACTCATCGAGAAACAGTCAACCAAACTGATCCCCTCACTTATAACCGGGATAGTCAGTGTAAATTTCTACCTGTGGATATATGAAGTTGAATTCGAACTGTATTGCGGACTTTCAGGTATCCTGAATACATTGCTGGTTGTCGCCCTTGTTGACCTTTACAGTAAAACGAGAAATCTGCTCTACCCGCTTACCCTTGCCGGGGCTTTTTTGAAAATCTGCTGGGAGATGTCAACCAGCAAAGCTCTTTTTTCCAGCACAATCTGGCAATCGGTGCCGGCCTCCCATGCTGCAGGATTTGCAGGAGGCTTTTTGCTGCTGATCCTGTATTACTTGATTTTGAAAAATATTCGATCCGGCCCCATTGTCTTTGCAAAAGATCGGGATTTGATCCGACAATTTCACAACAAGTTCAACCTTATCTGACAATTGTGAAAGAGTAGAAGATAAACAACAAAAAAGCGAATTAACGAAGGAATCTTTTCAGAAATTTCGAAAGCATCCCTTGTTGTATTATTACTCCTGGAGACTCTTATTCGAATGGTTCATTAAATCTGTTGCTAAAATGGTTGGTCTTCATTTATTATTTCTCCTGAATCCGACTGGTTGGCAGCTATCCGTTTTCGGTAACAGAAAAATGAAAAAGCGAAATCTCTATATATATCAATCACCTGAGTGGCGTTTGTTTCTCACAAGCGTCTCGCTCTCCCTGTTGCTTATTGCTGTGATCGGCTATTACCTGGTAACGGAACCTCACATGAGCCGAACTCTGTTTCTTGTTTTCATTGCTCACACATTTGGAGGAAGGGCTGCTGGTATTGGCTTATGTATTATTGATCAATTAAATCCGCTGATATCCATTTTTTATAACTTTTACATTGAAGTACTGATCGTTTTTTTCACTTATCCTATTTTTGTTCTTTCAGTGAACAACTTCATAGGTTTTCGGGGTTTGAGATTATATTC
>CAZUUJ010000117.1:0-3914 GCA_964623625.1 uncultured Desulfocapsaceae bacterium | reverse complement strand
TACATCAGCTCTTAAAGGAGAAGCTCTTGAATCAATTACCTAATAGTATGTTAACCAGACCAGAAGAGGTTGGCCGGCGCTAATCGCGGAAAGTTCAGTGGCTGGCTGGTTATTTCATACGTTCCATCACTAGCAGTAATTATGACACAAGCGTATATAGTCTGTGGTATTCCTGGGAGTGGAAAATCAACCTACGGCAGGAAACTGGCTGAGCAAGAAGGCGCAGTGCTCCTGGATATCGATACTGCTAGTGAACGGATTGTCAAACTGGCTCTAAAACTTGCCGGTCAAGATCCCGATGATCGTGACAGCCGGTATTTCAAAGAACATTTCAGATATCCAATTTATGAGCAACTCTTTGATACTGCTCGTGACAACCTGTTGTTGAAGAGTGTAGTTATAGTAGGGCCTTTCACCAGGGAGATTAGAGATGTCGAGTGGCCGGAAAGACTGTCTCTACACCTGGGAGCGCCCGTAGAGGTTCATTATGTATCTTGTCCACCGGAAATCAGAAAGACCAGGATGATCAAGCGCGCCAACCCCAGAGATCAGGCGAAGATACGAGATTGGGACAACTATCTCAGCTATTACGAGGATGAAGCTCCACCGGCATGTGGGCATGTTTTAGTCGATAATTCCGGTGAACACCCAACACATATAAAAAAGATCCTTCCCGCATCACAGGAAGGACCTGAAAGTTGAGATTCCGGTGACAATACAGTTTTTACAAATCGCCTGGAAATCAGTATCATGTCCACGGAGTACTCACAGCCCTTGGATTATCACTTTACAGCATGTCCTTTGCATTCGAACACTACTTCTTTTCAAAGAGCGATCGGTATTGCCCATACCCCTCTTGCTCCAGATCTTCCACGGGAATAAAACGAAGAGCCCCGGAGTTGATGCAGTAACGGAGGCCTGTGGGTCTTGGCCCGTCGTCAAAGACATGGCCGAGATGTGAATCCGCCTTGCGGCTGCGGACCTCGGTTGTGACCATGGACACATCCCTATCCTCCCGTTCAACGATATTCTCGGCGACCAGAGGCCGGGTAAAACTGGGCCAGCCAGTGCCTGACCTATACTTATCAACGGAGCTGAACAGAGGCTCCCCTGAAACAATATCAACGTAGAGACCGGCCTTCTTGTTATCCCAAAATTCGTTGTCAAAGGGCGGCTCGGTTCCGTCTTCCTGGGTCACGAAGTACTGCATGGGCGTGAGTTTGTCCTTCAGGTCGGCCATCGGCTCCCCGGAGAGATCCAGGGTAACCTTGTTCCATGTCTTCTTAAGATACTCACCTCGTCCGGAGCGCCGGCAATAGAGGTCGTACTTTTCCGAATACTTTTTATAGTAATCCTGGTGGTATTCCTCCGCCTTCCAGAAGGGCCTTCCCCCGCGAATGGAGGTGACGATGGGCTTAGTAAAGATACCGCTTTGCGTAAGGGTCCTCTTTGACCTCACTGCCTGACGCCGCTGCTTTGCGCTATAGACAAAAATGGTTGAGGTATGCTCGTGGCCGCGGTCTTCGAACTGACCGCCGCCATCGGTGGGGTTAATCTGCCGCCAGAAGGTATTGAGCAGCTTGCCATAGGTTATTTTCTTTGGGTCGTAAATGATTTGCACCACTTCCATATGACCACCCTGACCGTAATTTTCATAGGTCGGATTTTTAGTTGTTCCCCCGGCATATCCCGAAGTGACCGAGATAACCCCGTCAAGAACGCCAAATGGCTTGGTCATGCACCAGAAGCGGCCGCCACCAAAAAGGGCCTTGGCCGTGGTTGCTGTTTGGGTCGCAGCAGTCGACTCGCTTGCGGCCCAAGAGAGCACCAACAAAAGTATGCTGCACACTGTGCAGAGTATTCGTTTCGTGGAAGCCTCCCTAATATTCGTCTCCGGCACTGCTTTCACGCCGTGGATAAAAAGGGTCAGAACAAAATTAAATAAGCTTGTATCTCATAGAGTTTCCAGTGAATTTAATTCTTTTCTGACCCTATTTATTTTTTTCAAGCACGCTTGAGAAATAACTGAACTCATCGTTAATCAAATGGACATACTCGGACCGGTTGACGTCAAGATCAAAAAGGGTGCGATACCGGAAGATATCGGCCGATTCATCGAAAAACGATTGTCTGATCGAGTAATGATTTGATCCGTTGATCAGGGTTCTGGCAAGGTACATAAAGAAAAAATCAGGTGACGCCGGTGATTGAGCGACTATAGGTTGTTGAATGAGCTGTATTGGGTTAGATGAACTGACTCATAAAAAGACATAAGAACACAGTAAACATCCTGAGAAAGATTACCAGAACCGTTTTTAAAAGGACAGAACAAAAGAATCACAGACCCTGAATCCGTGAGCGTTCGCTAGTGCTGTAGCTTTGGTTGATTTAACCGTTTGATAATAGTGGACTATGTCGAACGGTTAAATCAAGCAAAGATGCAGTGCTAGTGAATGCCACGAAGGGCGTGTAATTCTTTAGCGTACAAGTAGAATAATCTAATAATTTTGTGAGATATCGATATATTATCAAATAGAACAACGCTCCCCGTCATGGATACAGGAGATTGATCACATCAAGAGTGCTGGTCAGGCGGGAGATGTCTTTGTCCATGACATGGGTATATTTCTCTGTGGTTTTAACATCAGCATGTCCAGAACATTCCGATAGAGAAAAATAAGGGCATTAAGGGCCTGGCGTTGCGTCGATGCTGAAATGTTCCTTTTGACAGCTAGGTCTGAAAGGAACCGTTCGACTTCTTTTGCTCCAAATTCTTTAGCGTGGGTTTTACCGCCATAATAATAGATGTAGCGTAAATCCATCGACAATAAGTTCTCTCAGTCCGATAGGCTAAGTGATGATAACGCATGACCTCTCGAACTTGGTCCATCAGCTTAAGCTCAGGATCAGGTGTAAATTTCGGTTTGTTTTCCATGTTAGGCATGATACTATCGCAACAACTGGAGAAAACAAACTCAAATAGTAATAAGTGGAAAAGTTTGGATGGGATTTTCCACTTTTGGCCCTCTAATATCACAGTATGTGGAAAATAGGGGAATATATTACAGCTGATATCATGGAAAATTTCCATATATCACCAATGTTAAACATAGATGAAAAAAATAAGTTTTATCATAGTAGTTTTCCTGTTCTTGCCAGTAACAGTTTGTTGGCCAAATGATGATTTAGCTGGCATTTGGTCTGCAACAATCAGAACAAAAGGTGGACTTGGTGGTCAGTGGATATTTTCAAAAGACGGAAAAGCGTCATACATTTTTGGTGCATTGGTGGACTTTTTCTACGAAATTAAGAATGACCAAATCCGAATTGATATAAATAGTGACAAGAAGCATGAAAAAGTTCCATTTCAGCGATTCGAAATAAAAGACAAAAGACTTATTTTTTTCTCGGGTAAATCAAGTACTCCCTCTCAAATAATGGAGCGGATCGGCCAACAAAATAATGAAAAACAACCTATATTAGGTGATTGGACCTATGACCATTATACAGGTGGGAAAGCTTTGATGAGATTTTCCAGTAAAGGTGTTGTGCAACTTTCTGTGCCATTTACTGATGATAAGGGCACATATTCAATCAAAAAAGATCAGATACTTATCTCGTTGAAAAAAGGTAATTCTATAGCGATAAATTACAAGAAGAAAGGAAAGATTCTTTTGTTAGACGAAAGTGGAGATAATAATATTAAAAAATATAAGCTATTTGAATATTGAATAATTGTTTAACAATTGTGTTCAGTGGAACGCAAGAGGCTGGTCGAATAGCGTTTCGTTCCGTTCCGCTCCAATTTCAAGGTAAATTTATGCCAGTACCACGCAATCTTGCGTCCACTGACACGGGTCGTGTGTGCCGGGCATGGCACAGAACTAGCGGGGTGCAAGTCCCCGTACCAGGTA
>CAZUUJ010000116.1:0-3949 GCA_964623625.1 uncultured Desulfocapsaceae bacterium | reverse complement strand
TGAGGGTGGCCGTACAGTAGGTGCCGGCGTTGTCAGTGAAATTGTTGAGTAAGGTAACCGCATTTTGATTAAGTTGTCGGGGACCCGGCAAAATAATCAGTTTGTATTGAAATGGTAAACCACCATCGGTTTTGAGCCGGTGGTGGTTTCGTTTGAACAGGGTTGTGAGATATGAGAGACATTATTACTCTAGCATGTGGGACATGCAAACGTCGTAACTATACGACAACAAAGAACAAACGCAATACTCCCCATAAGCTGGAGTTGAAGAAGTATTGCTCGTTTTGCAGGACACATACCCCGCATAAAGAGACGAAATAAATACTTTTAATGCACCGGGGAACCAAAGACTGATGTGAGGGTAGGCCAGTAACTCTAATTGGTAGAGTGCCGGACTCCAAATCCGGAAGTTGGGGGTTCGAGTCCCTCCTGGCCTGCCACACCGTTTATCAGCGCCCTGCAAGCATTAGAAGATTCAATGACCGGATTTGGAAATGGCGAAGACAAAAGCAAAAAAGACTAAAAAGTCGGCTGGAAAAGCAAAACAGGCTGTCCCTAAGCAAGTGTCCAATTTTTCACCTTCTCAAATAAAGAAATTTATCGAGGAGGTACAGGCTGAATTTTCAAAAATAGTCTGGCCCGCCAAGAAGGTGACACTGAGCTTGACGGGTATAGTCGTTCTGCTGGCAATTGTCGCGTCATTATATCTTGGCTCGGTGGATCTGCTGCTTGGCAAACTGGTTTCTACAGTTCTGCAATAAGCAGCCTTAACCCGCTTCGATTAAGGTGGAAAACGATTCGGCTCATGCCTGATAATAAACAATTTGAGTAGTTAACCGTTACCGATAAATAACCCATGGCAAGACACTGGTACATATTGCAGGTTCACTCCGGCTACGAAGATAAAGTAAAAGCAACACTGGAGGATAGAATCGCCAAAAAGGGACAGCAGGAAATGTTCGGTGAGATTCTTGTGCCTACAGAGCAGGTAGTCGAGATGATCAAAGGTGCCAGAAAAACTTCTTCCAGAAGATTTTTCCCTGGCTATATGCTTGTTTCCATGGATCTGAATGACGATACCTGGCACACAATCCATGAAAATATGCCCCGGGTGATCGGTTTTGTCGGCGATGATAAAAACCCCATACCGCTTTCCGATGAGGATGCCGGTAAAATTATCGGACGTATCCAGGATGGTGCCAAGAAACCGAGGCCAAAGGTCACCTTTGATGTCGGTGAAGCCGTGCGGGTTATTGATGGACCGTTTGCCAATTTTCAGGGAGTTGTTGATGAGGTGTTCCCAGACAAAGGCCGGGTACGAGTCATGGTTTCCATCTTTGGTAGAGAAACACCTGTAGAGCTGGAGTTTGTACAAGTATCACACGCTTAAGAATTTGTTCAGGTTGCATTCACACGATCGTATCCGCATAAGCTGAATAAATTCTTAATTTAAATAATCAATGCATTGAGAAATAAGTAATAGGAGTAACAAAATGGCCAAGAAAGAAATGGCATTTATTAAACTGCAGATTCCGGCTGGAAAGGCGAACCCTTCTCCACCCGTTGGTCCTGCTCTTGGGCAGCATGGTGTCAATATCATGGAGTTCTGCAAAGCATTTAATGCCAAGACCCAGTCCATGGGAGATACCATTGTTCCTGTTGTGATCACGGTCTACCAGGACCGGTCTTTCAGCTATATCACCAAAACTCCGCCTGCTTCCGTTCTTTTATTGAAAGCAGCCGGACTTGAGAAAGGTTCGTCCAATCCAAAGGTGGATCGTGTAGCCAAGATCAGCAGGGATAAGATTAAAGAGATTGCCGAGATCAAGATGCCTGACCTCAATGCCTATGACATTGAAGCGGCGATGAAAATCGTTGAGGGCACAGCGAGAAGCGCCGGTATCACCGTCGTTGATTAACACAAAATAAAAGACTACCAGCAGCAACCGGTTAGGTTGGCTGTCACGAGTAGGAGGCTGATATGCCGAAACATGGAAAGAACTACAGAAACGCAGCAAAGGACATTGACCGGTCCGTTTTTCTTAGCCTCGAAGAGGGAATAAAAAAAGTCGTTGGCGCAAGCTTTGCCAAGTTCGATGAAACCATCGATATTGCCATGAGGCTTGGTGTTGACCCCAGACATGCCGATCAGATGGTTCGGGCTTCGGTTGTCCTGCCTCACGGAACAGGTAAGGAAATCAGAGTCCTGGTTTTTGCCAAAGGTGAAAAAGAGACTGAAGCGAAAGAGGCCGGCGCCGATTTTGTCGGTGGTGATGAACTGGTCGATAAAATCAAAGAAGGCTGGTTGGAATTCGACAAGACCGTTGCCACTCCTGATATGATGGGTACCGTCGGTAAGATCGGCCGGATTCTTGGGCCTAGAAATCTGATGCCCAACGCCAAACTGGGTACTGTCACCTTTGACTTGAAAGATGTGATTGGTGATATCAAGGCGGGTAAGGTCGATTTCAAGGTGGACAAAGCGGGAATCGTTCACGCCGGAGTCGGCAAAAAATCGTTTGGTGAACAGAAGCTGTTCGAAAATATCAAAAGCTTTGTCCAGAAGATTATACAGATTAAGCCGTCGTCATCTAAAGGTATATATCTTAAGACTGTTACAATCTCTTCAACAATGGGGCCGGGAGTAAAAATCGACACCAGCAGTATTCGAGAGATTGCTAAATAAGTAAAAAAGTAAAATTCCGGTTCCCAGCTGTTGGACCGGATAGATGTCGAAGACAGCAGGCACTCGCACTGTTTAATCGCCTTTTTGGTGGCCTGCCGAGACGAGTTCGAAATAATGTAACGTCCTATTTCAACGGACATGAACGATACTCATTCGGTGTTATTTGAGGTAACTGCTGATTCGATTCAACGTTAATAAACGAAGCTAAAAGGAGGGATATGTTAAATCGGAGTGAGAAATCGGTAATAGTCACTGAGTTGAGTGAATCATTCGACCAGGCCAAATTTACCGTGGTCACAGACTATTGCGGATTAACGGTTGCCGAATTCCAAGAGTTGCGTAAAGCATTGCGACAGTGTAACTCGGTGATTCGCGTAGCTAAGAACACTCTCCTGAAAAGAGCAGTTGCCAAAACCGATTGTGAACTTTTAGTCGATGATTTTGTCGGCACAACCGCCATTGTTATGGCATATGATGATCCTGTTGCTCCGGCAAAGGCGCTCACTGAGTTCGCCAAGGATCATGACAAGTTCATGCTTCGATCTGGTGCTCTTGATGGAGAAAAATTAAGTGTAGATGATCTGGTCGCCTTGTCCAAACTGCCGTCTCGCGAAGCGCTGCTGGGGCAGTTGCTGTCCGTTATGAATGGAGTCCCTACAGGACTCGTTCAGGTGCTTTCAGGTGTTCCAAGGACTTTCCTGTATGGATTGCAGGCGATAGCCGATCAAAAAGAGCAGTAGTGATTTTGGGGTTTAATCCGGAAATTACTAGCAAGAAAAATTTCACTGATACGAGGTTATAATAATGGCTGTAAAAAAAGACGATGTAATTGAGTTCATTTCTAATATGTCGGTACTTGAACTCTCTGAGTTGATAAAAGAGATGGAAGAAAAATTTGGTGTTTCCGCAGCTGCTCCCGTGGCAGTAGCCGTCGGTGGTAGTGCTCCTGCTGATGCGGGTGGAGCAGCTGAAGAACAGACCGAGTTTGACGTTGTCCTGGCTTCCATTGGTGACCAGAAGATTAAGGTCATTAAAGAGGTTCGGGCTATCACCGGCCTTGGCCTGAAAGAGGCCAAAACACTGGTTGAAGATGCGCCTCAGCCTCTGAAAGAAGGTGTGGCAAAAGAAGAAGCCGAAGAGCTCAAAAAACAGGTTGAAGCTGTAGGTGCAACTGTGGAGATCAAATAGTTGAATCTTTTTTTATACGGCTTCCCGCTGTGGGAAGAGTCTGTTTGTTGTGACACGCTACGGACCAACTTGGTA
>CAZUUJ010000115.1:0-4088 GCA_964623625.1 uncultured Desulfocapsaceae bacterium | reverse complement strand
AGCCTCCATTTTGTCAAAGGATTGGAAATTCAGACCGAACTGGCACAACTGGCAACCTACAACGCACTAGTGAATGGTTTTGAAAAAAGCATGGGGATAACTTGTGGAGACCTGAAGAAAATATCTTCATTTTTTGAACCGGAGTCATTTTCAGACGTTGTTTGTAACCCTCCTTTTTACAGGGACTCATCCGGTCGTAAAAACCAGAACAGTCAGGAAAGAATTGCCAGACATCAAATATCAGCCACAATTGGTGATATTGTCTCGGCCACAGCATATGCGGTAAAAAACAGGGGAAAGCTCACTTTGATTTATCCGGCTTGTTATTTGACTGATCTCATGAGTGCAATGCGTGCGGCCCGACTGGAACCGAAACGATTACAGCTTGTTTACAGCTATCCATCTCAGATCCAGGAGGCTGCACTGGCGCTGGTTGAGGCAAGAAAAAATGGTGGCAATGAGCTTTCAGTTCTCTCTCCATTTTATATTTATGAACGAAAAAACGGTAAATACACAACTGAAATGGAAAGGTTGTATCAACCCAACAACCACTGATTCCAGTATTTATATCTGACTGAGTGGCTATTGGCATTAATCTTCGATCATTTATTGCCAGAGTGGATTTTTATTGTAAGCAGACTAAGTAAATAACAGGTTCCGGCAATAACTATGATCACCGGGCCTGAAGGAAGATCCAACTGATAGCTGAGAGCCAGGCCGGACACAATAAAGAACATGCAGAGCAGAATGGAAATGATCATCATCTGAGAGATCGATCTGACAAAATTGCCGGAGATCGCAGGAGGCAGGGTTAGCAGGGCTATGACCATGACAATGCCGACAATTCGAATAAGCAGAACAATGGTGAGAGCAACCAGAAGAAGCAGCAAAAGATAATACAGTGAACTGGGTATCCCCCGTATCCGTCCATACTCTTCATCAAAACAGAGAATGACGAAACGGTTGTAAAAAAGCAGCACTATGGCCACAATAAAGAAATCGAGCAGCACAACTAGTAAAAAGTCCGATTCGGTAATGAGCAGGATATTGCCAAACAGGTAACTCATTGGATCATTGTATCCAGGTGTTCTGGCGATAAAGAGAAGTCCTATTGCCATGCCGATTCCCCACAAGGCACCGATTACTGTGTCTTCCCGCTGTCCTGAGTGGAAAGAGACATAGGCGAGAATGAAAGCGGCGACAATGGCTGCCATAATCGCGCCGATAGTCGGCGTCAGCCAATGTATTCCCAGAACCTGCTGGCAGTAAAGACCTGCACCGATTCCGCCGAGAACACAGTGGGCGATGGCACCCGCAATTGAGCTGATTCTTCTGACGACCACAAAAGTACCTATTATGCCAAAGGCAATGGATGCGAAAATCCCGGTGAAAAAAGCATAACGGAAAAACGTCATTCCGGGATCTGTTAATGCGGTAAAAAATTCAGTCATTATTATGTTCAAAAGTACAACGGTGATCGTGATGAATGAATTGGGGATTACCGACATACATTTCACGAATCAGTTCACCGGTCAGTTCGCTGGTCGGGTGGATAACAACCTGCTGGTTAACGCATGCGATCCGCTTGAACACTCCGGCGGCAACGCCAATATCGTGGGTCACCACAAGAATTGTGTGGCTGGTGGTCAACTCTTCCAACAACTCGAACAGATGGTCTTCTGTTCTGTTATCTATGTTGGCGGTCGGTTCATCGAGAATCAGCAGGTCGCCCTCCGTTGCCAATGCCCTGGCAATGAGGACGCGCTGTCGTTCCCCACCTGAAAGGGTGGCAAAAGGTTTGCCGGCAAGATGTTTGATATTCATAATTCCCAGACAGTCCATGGCAGCCGAAACATCGTTCCTGCTGTAATACAACGATGAGGACCGGCCGATTCTTCCCATCTTCACCACATCGATAACAGAGATAGGAAATAACGGATCAAATTGGACATGTTGTGGAACATATCCTACCCGTAATCGTGATTGGGAAGGGGAGGTATCAAACAGCGTAACGGTCCCTTTGCTCGGAGTAAGCAGGCCGAGAATCAGCTTGATCAGGGTAGATTTGCCGCCACCGTTAGGGCCGACCATACAGATGGAATCGCCTTGATAGATATCAAGATCGACATCCTGAAGAACAGGTGTTGTGTTGTAGGAGAAAGAAAGGCAACGAATCCCAACAATCATTTCTTTTTTGTGGTTTAACATGAGGGACGTCAATCAGTGAATATCAGTAGTAGAGTCGTTTTCACAGGTGATATGGATCGCCTGACAGTGATCACACTGCTCAATGGAATGAAACTTCTTGAAATGATCCCAGTGTTTCTGTTGTTCATCACTTAATACACCGGTGCCTGAACAAAGAGGGCAGCTTGATCTCAGGGCCGATTGGATTGCAGAACGGATAAAAGCCGAACGGTTAGGCATCTCAGAGAGCATTTGAGACAACTCTTCGTCGGCTTTAAATGTAAAAATCGTCTTTTTCTTTTTCATAACAACCTCCTCATCACTTTTTAATACTTTTTATTACCGGCAACAAGGAGATAATTGTTGGTAATCACAATATTTTCGCTATTCCTGGCTATTATTTATTGCGGTCGTTCCGCATAATAGAAAAAAATCGCTATTCTAATATGTTGTGTGTTATGATCCCTTAGTCAACCAACATATAATTCGGGAGGAAAAGATGAAAAAAAAGTCATTTTCTTTTGCCAATCAAAACTGTTTCATGGTTGTCTTTATCTCTGCCCTGATCCTTCTGAAACCATTTGATGTCCACGCTGTTCTTAGTCCGCTCAATGTGTCAGTTGTCAATGGAAAGACGGGAAAGGCCGTTGCCGGGGCAACCTATACCATTTTTACTTCTCAAGGCAAGGTGGCTGCCAAAGGCTCCACTGATAAAGATGGCAAAATTAAAGGTGGTGCAGCCAAACTTCTTCAACCCGGCGCTTCAGGCCGTATTTACATAACAAAGAAAGGATTGAAATCACAAGTTGTTCAATTTGGGCCCGGCAATTATGTTCAGACAATTAAAATTCCACCAATCATTATCCCTTCCCAAATCCAGGTTACTGTAATCAACGGCGTGCCCAGTCTGGAAGGATCGACCAAAAGTTCATCCACCTATCATGGCACAATATCTTCGAAGGGTGTAACCAACCCAAGTAAGGTAAACCCAGAGTCTGTAAAAAGTACAAAAAATACTATTGGCTCAGGAGTGAAAAACACAAAAAAAATCGGTGATTTTTATTTTCATGTCAATTCTGATCCTGAGATTCTCTATATTAGCTCTGATATAGACATGGGTGCTTTAATATCTATGAATCCCTATGATGATTGTGTTGATGATCTTGATGTGATTAATACGTATGTTGAAATGGTAAAGTCTGGTAATAATCCATTTCAGTTTGGTGGTTTATGGAGACGTGGTGATGATGAACTTATTATTGAACTGACACGCAGATATGGAAAGAAGATAGTAGGTATAGATGCGCAAAGTGAACAAGAATATGAGCATAAAATAACAGAGCTACTCAGCGACAAAATCATAGAATATCAAAAAAAACATAAACTTAGTATTTTTAAAAATTCTCCAGTCGCTAGTAAAGAACAACCAGAAGAGGTTAATGGAGGAGCACAACCAGTACTACCTAAAGAAGGTGTTAATGATCTAAAACATGCTAACAATGTCAAGGATGATCATCCCCGGATTTTTTTCAAATACACAGACCGACTTATTAACCTTCGAGGCCAGACATCCAGGAGCAGCTTGCCGAACGATCCGTTCTGCAACAGCCGAAACAGCTGGGGACAAGATTTTGATGACCAGTGGGCACTCAAACGTATAGGTCTTGGCTCAAAAACCCAGGTAGACTCCGGTTCGAACTGGGTAACTAAAGACGACAGACCTGTCATTGTGGCGGTGATAGACTCAGGCTGTGATCTGAGCCATCCTGAGCTTCAGGGAAAAATCTGGATAAATGATGATGAGATTCCCGGAAATGGTATCGACGATGATAAAAACGGTTTTATAGACGATGTCAATGGCTGGAATTTCATCGACGAGTCCAATACAATTGAAGACTATA
>CAZUUJ010000114.1:0-4151 GCA_964623625.1 uncultured Desulfocapsaceae bacterium | reverse complement strand
AGGGTTATGGGGCTTATCGGTGTTGCCACTTCTGCCGGTTTGATGAGTGGTCCGGTTGTCTCCGGCTTTCTTCTTCAGTATTTTTCCTGGCGATTTGTCTTTTTTGTGACTATTCCTGTTGGCCTGATCATGTTTATTTTGGGCAGGTTTTTTGTTTTTGCAAAGATCGTAAATGAACCAGAATCATCGACCCAATCACCATTTGGCTGGCTTTCCTTTTTTTATTGGTCATTGTTCGTCTCTGCCTTGGCTATGATCAGCACCGGCAGTAAAACCTTGAACAATCCTGTAACCGGCTGGCACCTTCCATTAGTTGTTTTTTTATTTCTTCTCTTTAGTCTGTATGAACGAAAAGCAAAAAGACCGCTCATTCCAAAGAGACTTTTGCAAAAACGATTTTTTGTCATCGGCATGATGACGTCATCGCTTTCTTTTGCTGTTCTGTCCATGGTGATTATCCTGATTCCTTTTTATCTGACTTTTGTTCTTGAGTTGACACCGGTGGAAATCGGCACGGTCATGATGGCGCTGCCGATCTCTCTGTCAGTAATTTCACCATTGGCTGGCAGGCTGTACGATTCGCTGGGCGCCAAAAAACTGACAACCATGGGCCTTTTTATCTGTGCATTCAGTGTTGGATTGTTAGCGCTATTAAAAGCGGATTCAAAAACCTCTGAAGTCATGCTGGCTTTGACCTTTCTCGGCATGGGGCAATCGATCTTCCTCTCACCTAATTCCGCCTCTGTATTGTCCCGAGTTGAGGAACAGCTCACCGGCGTTACATCAGGGTTTCTGGCAACCTCGAGAAATCTGGGAATGTTGTTTGGTGTCGCATTGGCCTCAATGGTGTTTTCAGCTCTCTTTTTTCATTTTACGAAAGGGATGTATCTGAATGGATTCGAACCTACCCAAATTCCAGCTTTTCTCCATTCCCTGCGTCTAAGCCTTCTGGTGGCTGCAACTCTGTCGTTGATCTCCGCTCTGATCTCAGTCTGCCGGGAATAGAAGATAGGATTCTAGTAGTACTGTATCCTGATAGTATAGAGAGTACTGGTTTTACCGCTTTCTTCAGTATTCAATCGAATATACAATTTTTGCTCTAGACGGACGATCGACTGTTTTGTCGGCAGGTTTATACATGCCGACTCGCCCATGAAGGTGACGAGGGCAACGTTTGATAGCGGCTTGAAATGATGACCAAAAAGCCGTATAAATGTGTTTTTGAATCCTCGCTGATAAGATCATTCGGGAAATATCCGGTTGTTTGCCGGTGTATAGCTTCACATTCACCATTATATATGATGAAGCCGACAAGGGAACAGATGAAGGAGATTTTTGCTCAAAA
This sequence comes from uncultured Desulfocapsaceae bacterium, assembly GCA_964623625.1. GTDB lineage: Bacteria > Desulfobacterota > Desulfobulbia > Desulfobulbales > Desulfocapsaceae > CAZLGM01. The sequence goes on along the minus strand of CAZUUJ010000114.1, from coordinate 2,806 downwards.
CGGTTTGCTTGACCGCAGCCTGCCGGGTTTTGAGTTTCGTGAAGGTCAGATGAAAATGGCCCAGGTGGTGGAAGAACTTCTTGACAGGACATCGGGAACCGGGATGCTTCAAGGTCAGGAACATATCCTTATGGTGGAGGCTGAAACAGGGATAGGAAAGACCCTTGCCTACCTTGTCCCTGTCATTCTTGCGGGTAGAAGAGCTGTAATATCCACTGCAACCATCAACCTTCAGGACCAGATTCTGTTAAAAGAAATCCCTGTTATCGAGAGGGTATTGAAGACGGATATCGGTGCGGTCTGTGTTAAGGGACGTCAAAATTATCTCTGCCTTTATCGGTGGAATCAGTACAGAAGCTCCACCCAGTTGAGCCTTGTTGAGGACCCGCGCTTACACCAAATAGCCCACTGGCTCGAAGAGACCATGACGGGCGATCGTACCGAGCTTGACTGGTTGGAGGAGCGCTCGCCATTGTGGCCCAACATCTCGGCGACCTCCAGTCAATGTCTTGGCAGTGAATGTCCCGATGGTTCTCTCTGTTATGTCAACAGGGTGCGCAGGCAGGCCGGTTCGGCGAAGCTGATAATTGTTAATCATCATCTGTTTTTCTCAGATTTAGCTATCAAAAAGACAGGTTTTGGAGAGATCCTTCCCCGCTACCAAGTAGCGATCTTTGATGAAGCTCATCATCTGGAAAAAGTCGCCACCATGTTCTTTGGGAAAAGCTTCAGCCAATATCAGTTCATCGATTTGCTGGCCGATGTTGAACGGTTGGGAGAATTGGAGCTTGAGCCCGGTGATTTTGATCGGATTGTTGGTGCCGGGCGAGGTTTGAAAAGCAGACTGGACCGCTTTATGTCCCTCTTTCCCCAACAGATGGGTCGATACCCATTGGACGATCTAACCAAGCGGATGGATGACTGGCCGGACGAAGTAGAAACGGTTGCCGAAGGATTCCGGAGTTATAGTGACAAACTGGGTGAGATGAACCATCTAGGTGAGGGTTGGCGTAACCTGGCAGAACGATGTCACAGTTTACGGGATTCCCTGGTGGAGGTAGCCCTCGGACCAACCAAAAGTCATGGGGAAGATGAGGATAAGGCTGTGCAAATCCGGTATGTGCATTGGTATGAGAAAAGGAAACGCTCGGTTTTTATTTCGGCCACACCCATTCAGGTGGCTGCCGAATTGCGTGAGCTCCTCTACGCAAATATCGGCGCTATCATCTTTACATCGGCGACCTTGACGACAGCAGGCAGCTTTTCCTATATTCGTGAACGGTTGGGCCTTGACGAAGAAATGACAACCAAACGGTTTCGTTCACCGTTTGATTATCGGGACAGAACATTACTTTATATACCGGAAAACAGTTTTCCGGAACCAAGTGAGAGTGTGTACCCTGATAAGGTCAGGGAAAGAATCTGTGATCTCATTTGCGCATCAAAAGGCAGAGCGCTGGTCCTGTTCACCTCGTTTAAAGGTATGGCGGCAGCGGCAGAGTATCTGCCTGAGCGACTTCCTTATCCGGTTCTCGTTCAGGGAGAGGCTTCCCGTCACAGCCTGTTGGAGCAATTTGCCGGTTCCAGCGAATCGGTCCTGTTGGCCGTTGCCAGTTTTTGGGAAGGTGTTGATGTGCCCGGTGAATCACTGAGTTGTGTGATTATTGATAAGTTGCCTTTCGAGGTTCCCAATGATCCGGTAATTCGAGCCCGGATCGAGGAGATTAACGATTCAGGAGGCCGGCCGTTCTTTGATTTTCAGGTACCAAGAGCAGTGCTCTCATTACGTCAGGGTGTCGGCAGACTTATGAGAACAACCTCCGACCGTGGTGTGCTGGCTATACTTGATGTCCGGCTCTTTTCAAAAGGATATGGGAAAATATTCTTAGGAAGCCTGCCGGATTCCCCAGTTGTCAGGGATTTGGCTCCAGTTGTTAATTTTTTTAATAGTGGAAGTAATTCTTGAAACACGGTTGTCGAACAGCCGATCCTTTACCGATAGTTTGCTGTGCTTCGAAGATAAGCCGGAACCGTAATGGGAGAACTTTGTTTGGGTCATGGATTTTTTGGATTATTTTTCAGACTATGTTAAGAACAAGTAGAGAATACGCTATCTGAGAATCTGAGACGAGCATGAAACTATTTGAGCTGATTATTCCGGAATCACAACGGATCGATTCAGTCATGCGGGCTGACCTGGTGGAAGTCACTCATGATACGGATGGTCTTTTAAACGAGGTTCTTGAATACAGTCTTTTCAGTGGCGGTAAAAAAGTCAGGCCGTTGTTGGCAATCTTATCTGCACGCCTGTTTGGTAAACAGAGGGAAAAGAGCCTATATAATCTGGCTATCGCCTTTGAATATCTGCATGTAGCTACTCTGCTCCATGACGATGTGATCGACAATGGAGAGTACAGGCGTGGTAAACTGACAGCACAGCGAAAATATGGGATGATCCCTGCCATCCTAGCAGGCGATTTTTTCCATTCCAGGTCCATGGAATTGATGGCTAGGTATGGAAGTGGCGAACTTCTTGATATCTTTTGCGAAGCAACGCGGGGAATGGTTGATGGAGAATTTGTCCAATTAAGAAACGCCAGTAATTATAATCTGTCGGTTGACCAATATTTTGAGGGAATTATCGGTAAGACTGCCTTGCTGATCGGTGCGGCCACTGAAATAGGATGCTGTTATGGTGGTGGTAATAAAACTGATAGGGACGCATTCAGACAATATGGAATCAATCTGGGTTGTGCTTTTCAGATAATTGACGGCTTTGCGGGCTACGTTCCGCGGATCGCGCGAG
>CAZUUJ010000113.1:0-4681 GCA_964623625.1 uncultured Desulfocapsaceae bacterium | reverse complement strand
CTTCCGGTTGATCATGGCTGCCATCGAGCAGCAGGAGAGGGTAAAACGATCCTAGCAGATCAAAACCCATCCATCTTATAACAAAACCGGCACTGCTCAGGCGGTGGATTGTCGGTAAAACCGTTGTTAATACGGATCAACGCCTTTTCCAGTTGTTTTGGTCCTTCCATGGAATATCCGACCTGAGCCATGGCCTCCTCATAGATATTCAGTCGTTTCTGAAACTGGTCACGAAAGGCCGTATACAACGATTTCTTCCAGATCTCCTCAATGGTTTCATACCTGCAATCTCCTAAAACAAGTGGACGGAAATGTGATTTCCTGCCTCTGTGGAGCCACCCAAGCCTGCTGGTCCCTATGGGAGGACAAAGAAAAACGCAGGGCGATACCAATCCATCGCTGCTGATGAACAGGGTGTTCAGCGGGTTCTTATCACAGACAGGAGTAGGCTCGGGTATAAAACTTTTCAGCTCGATCCGCGTCTTGGAAAATAACCCGGCCAGCCAGCTTCGACGGCGCAGCCACCTGGTGGAAGATGTGAGTCTGTCAACTTGAAAACGTAGATTTTCCTGCCTCTTTGATGCTGTCTGGGTAAGATGAACTGTGGAAAACAGGTCAATGTTTCGTTTCCGGCACCATTTGATGGCCTGGGGCAACTCATGTATGTTTAAAGCTGTCAGCAGAAAGCTGACAGATGTTTTTATCTCTGATGACGAAGCTTTTCGCGCTTCTTCAAAGGTATCAATTGCTTTTTCCAAAAGAGAAAACGAGCTGCTGCCCCTTAGTTTGTCATGGGTAGTCTCGTTTCCGCCTGTCATTGAAAATGTGATGCTGTCGAGACCACACTCGATAAGCCGGTTGGCTAACTCAGCAGACATGGTTGTCCCGGTTGTGGTAAAGCTGACCAGCAGCTTTTTCTTTTTAGTCCGGGTTACAAAATTGTCGATATCCGGATGGAGGAGCGGATCTCCCCACCCTTGAAGGTGGGCCGATTTAACCGATTCAGGCAGCTCAGAGATGATCTTATAATACAGTTGTTCTTTTAGGTCTGTTTCCTGCCAGATTGAATGGTAATCATGTTTGGCGCAGGAAATGCAATTCAGATTGCAGCGGCTGGTCGGTTCGATCTGTACACTGACCAAATTTGGGTCGGTTCTTTCGTGCCCGTTTTTCGCGCTATCAGATATTACGTTTTCCGAAAGATTCACGGTAGATTATCCGATGCTTTAGCTGTCAAACATGTAGCCTGCTGCTAGGCGCTCTTTCCATTTTCAGATAAAACCGTTTTGATTGCAAGGCCAAGCTGTACAAGGCTAAACGGTTTCTTCAAAAAAGAATTGAATCCCAATTCCATTGCCTCGTTGACTCGGGAACAGTCACCAAGACCGCTTAGTAGAATCGCTTTCTGATCGGGGTGAATTTCGGTGATCTGTTCATAGGTCTGCTTACCATCAATACCGGGAGCCATGACCAGGTCGATAAGGACGAGGTCGGCGCTGTTTCTGCGAAGATACTCGATTCCTTTTTCACCAGAAGAGCATATGTGAACGGAATAATTCAACTGTTCAAGAAGCTTGCCGACGATAAAACGTTGCGATTCCTCATCATCAACGATCACGACTTTTTCTCCATCGCCTTTGAGTTGATCTATGGAGATATCTGAAGTTTCCAGGGATACCTGTTCGTGGGAAGCGGGAAAATACAGGTTAAAGGTAGTCCCTTTCTTATCGCTAACCACATTGATATGACCACCGTGATCATGAACCGCGTTCCAGACAACGGTAAGACCGAGACCGCTGCCGCTTCGTTTTCCCATCACTTTTTTTGAATAAAAGGGTTCAAAGATACGTTGGGAGTGTTTTGCTTCGATCCCGGGGCCGCTGTCAATAATTGCAAGTTTGATGTACTCTCCATCATCGAGGCCATCGATGGTTGGAGCAGCTTCGGTATGTCTGACCAGTTCAGTCTTAATGAACACCTCACCCGGACCATTGATCGCCTCAGCACCATTGTTAATAAGATTCATCAAACATTTCCTGATATGCACCGGTGAACAGATGATCGTTGTCTTGCTGGGTGTAAGATCGGTTGTAAAGCTAACCTTGTCATGGGTTTCTACGGTTTTTTTATGTTCCGGTGAATGGAGATATCCTTCGATGATGTCATTGAGACAGGCAGCAGTTCGCGTACCAATGGATCCTCTGGCAACTGTCAACAGGTCGGAAACGACTTCTGCGGCCTGTCTGCTGGAAAAACGGATATCCTGAATCAATGGACGGAGTTCATTGTCCTCTGGAAGTTTCATGAGCAGGAGGTCTGGATAGCAGCTGATGGAGGTAAGGATGTTGTTCAAGTCATGGGCAACGCCGCCTGCCATCAGACCAATTGTCTCCATTTTCTGTGAGCGATGTAGCTTCTGCTCGAGACGCAGCTTGTTTTCCATCTCTGTTTTGAGTGCCTGATTGGCTTCCTCCAACTCAGCCGTTCGTCGTTTAACTCTGTTTTCAAGTTCTTTTCCAGCTTCCTGCAGTTCCTGTTCAACAGCTTCTCGTCGACTGACTTCCCGCTTTAATCTTAACGACCAGGCCCAGAACATACCTATCAGGACAGAGGCAGTGATCACAAGCAGAGCAATACGTTTCCACATTATTTCGGCAGGAATTCCAACGTTGAAACCGGCCGCAGTCCAGCGATTTCGAATTCTTTCAGACTCTTCAGAGGTAATGGAAGCAAGCCCTTTGTCGATGATTGAGACAAGTTCGGGCCAGTCTTTTCTAATGGCAAAGTGCAGGAGCTGTCTCTTGGATGAAAGAGGTGAGGCAACTTTCAGGTTTGTGATATGGAGTCCGCGTATCAGATACGTGCAGGCGGCCAGGTTCCCTATCATCACATCGACATTGCCCTTGGAAACGGCCTGTAGAGTTTGGGCCAGAGTGTCATATTCGTGTATCTTTAATGGACCTTTTTCCTTGAGCCATCCGGAGTGGGATGAGTTGGCCTGCACACCGATGCGAAGTCCGGTAATGTCGGCAAGCCCGGAGACAAACGGGTTGCCAATGTGGGAGATAATGACACGGTGAAAACCGATATATGGTGTACTATACTTGAGGTATGAACTCCTTTCTGCTGTATAGCCGGCTGCGGGCAATACATCAATGCGACGATCCTGTAGCCTGGATATTACCTCCTGCCAACTTATTTCAGGAACGATCTCCATATTCAGGCCAAGCCGTTCATTGAGAAGTCGGACATAATCAGCGCCATAGCCGCTATATTGTCCGTTTTCGTTGATGAATTCAAACGGAGCAAATTCAGGGTCGACACCCAGTCGAATAGTCGGGTGGTTTTTGATCCAGTTCTTCTCTTTTTCTGTGAGGTAAACTCTTCTGGTATCACCCTGTTGAAAGCTCCAATCGACAGGAACGCCTTTAAAAAAAGCAGTGATAATCTGTTTGACCGGTGACTTGGGGTCGGTGTTTGCTGCTCGCAGATAAACATCAATTGTCTGTTTCAGTGTTGGAGCCAGCAGTCCGTCAGATGGAAATGCGAACTTGATGTGCCGTGGGTTGAACATGACCGAAGTCGGAGACAGGTCGTAAGAAGGACCGGAAATTGTGCCAAAAAGGCGATTGACAACCCCGGCATCGGCCAGTCCGTTTTGGACTGCCTGAAACACTTCCTTGTATGAGGAAAATTCGAGGAATTCGCAGTCGATTTTAAAATTAGCAACCTGGTTTTTGATTCCTTCTTTTCCCTCTGTATGGATTGAGCCGCGCATGACAGCGACTCGAAGACCTTCAAGATCAATTAGGGATGAGACCGTAGACTCAGGGGATGTATAAACGGTGGCCCAGTTCAGAAAAACCGGTTCGTCGGTAAATGCGAATTTTTTTGATCGTTGTAATGAAAAGGCCACATCCGGCATAATGTCGATCTGTCCCAACTCAAGCCGTTGCAGACATTCATGCCAGTTTCCGGGGACCCATTCAACCTGCCAGTTTTCCCTGGAGGCGATATACTTGATTATTTCCGGGAAAATACCACCCGGCTCTCCTTTATGATCGATATAGAGTTTCGGTGGATTTTCATAAAACCCGATCCTGATCCTGGTTGGGGCAGGCTCCTGTTCAGTTGATGCTCCAGAAGCAGAGCAGGGGAGTAAAAACAGCAGAAGAAATAAAAGAAACAGCCGGGAGAAAAGCCCACCAGTCCGTATGGAAATTCTACTCTCCATATATGTTCCCAATAAACAAGAATGCGGTCTGCATGTGTCTGGAAAACTAATTTATTTTAGTACTTCAATACACAGTCAACTTTTCTATTCTAGCCAGTGAATGTATCGACTGTCAACCGGCATCCGATAAATCATCCTCCTTATCAGTTTTCCAGTTTGTTTTGAGGTTGTGATATGGATTAACCATGCTCCTGAATTGGTGAACATTCGATAGTGCTGGTTTATATTTTAACTAAATCCAACAATTTGATAGCGCAAAACAGTATCAAGTTAAATAACAATTTCAGTCACGGATTCAGAATGATTTTTGTCAGGGATATGCGGGTCTGGAAGGGTGATGGAGAAAGAAGGACTTGGATCAGCGCATTTCATCGGAATCGACATAGGCATATGCGCTGTGCTTATGGATCGATTCGAAAGATTCCACACCAACGGAGAACCAGGTGA
>CAZUUJ010000112.1:0-4722 GCA_964623625.1 uncultured Desulfocapsaceae bacterium | reverse complement strand
TGAAGATGGAGAATGCCCTGCCAGCTCCCTGTGACGGCACCATTCAGAAAATCGGTTTTTCTGCCGGTGACAGTGTAGGCAAAGGGGATGCTCTTTTAGTTATCGGCTAGTCCATGGTGTAGTTTGATATGAGCAGTGAAACCAGAGAAAAAGTGAACCTTCACCCCGATGTTCATCAGCGGCTGGAAGAGGCGGTACTCGATATATTTTCCAATTCCGACTTCCATAAAGCTTCCATACGGGATATTGCCGCCAGGGCCGGTGTCAGCTTCACATCTATTTATAAACATTACGGCAGCAAGGAACAGCTTGTTTTTGCCTTTGTCGACAAATGGATGGGCGTTCTGACCGACCGGATTATTGATCACCTCCAGGGGTTGGAAGACCTCAAAGAAAAACTCAGGAAGGTCTTCTGGCTGCAGCTTGACTATTACGAACGCCACCCTGGTCTCGGCCGTATTGTCTATATGACGCTGCCGATGAAAACCTGGATAGGTGACCAGACATTTGCCCAGCCGCGGATGATGGGATTGATGATTGATGTCCTGAGGCAGGGGCAGAAAGAAGGAATTCTGAATCCCAATGTTCGGGCGGGAGTGCTGCTGGATTTTCTCATGGGTTTTGTTCAGCGAACCTTTTTCATGTGGATTCAGCGTGGGCAGAAAGAGAGTCTCTCCGCTCAGGCCAATGAATTATTTGAAATGGTCTGGCGAGGTATGGCCAACCCGGAAAACGATCCTGAAACCGATTGAACACTCCCGAAATCCTGAAATGACGTATAAACAACCCCATCACCACTTATAGATATGGCGATGGGGTTTCCACCACATCATAAAAACAGAATACAATGGCATGAAAATTCTTAAAATCGACCACCTTGGCATTGCCGTGAACAGTGTCGAAGGCGGCAAGGAATTCTGGACAGATGTCCTTGGTCTTCCATTTGAAGGTGAAGAGATTGTTGCAGAACAGAAGGTCAAAACCGCCTTCTTTCCCGTTGGCGAAAGTGAGGTTGAATTACTGGAATCAACTGCTCCGGATGGCCCGGTTGCCAAGTTCATCGAAAAACGGGGTACCGGTTTTCAACATGTTGCCTTTCGGGTGGCTGACATCGAGCAGGCTCTTGTCGAACTCAAGGAAAAAGGAGTAGCCCTGATTGATCAGCAGCCCCGGCGTGGCGCCGGCGGTGCCAAAATAGCCTTTCTCCATCCCAAAGCCACCGGTGGAATTCTGGTTGAGTTGTGTGAACGGGAATAACTGGAAACGATCACAGGAACCCTATCTTTGCATGGTCGTGGGTGACTGTATAGGTAAGGGGGCGATAACGGTCACCCACGCCTGCACAAACCTGGGGCAGCTGTGACCGTTTTTTGATGAAAGAAGTAAGACTATAAGAAAATTTTTTATCTGTGTAAATCCTGCAGAGGAATAGGACATGGCCCAGAACAATGATATAAAAAATTGGCAAGAACTTGCCACCAAGCAGATGAGGGGGAAATCCCTGGAGTCCCTGGAATGGCAGACACCCGAAGGAATCAAGGTCAAGCCGCTATACAGTGCAGCCGACCTCGAAGAGCTTGAATGCGTGGGCACCCTGCCCGGCCTTCCTCCCTACGTGAGAGGCCCCATGGCGACCATGTATGCCGGAAGGCCCTGGACCATCAGGCAGTATGCCGGTTTTTCAACCGCCAAAGAATCCAATGCCTTTTACCGCAAGGCCTTAGCGGCTGGTCAGAAAGGACTGTCGGTTGCCTTTGATCTTGCCACCCATCGCGGATACGATTCCGATCATCCCAGGGTCACCGGTGATGTGGGTAAAGCCGGTGTGGCCATCGATTCCGTCGAGGACATGAAAATCCTGTTCGACTCCATACCGCTTGATACCATGTCGGTATCAATGACAATGAACGGAGCTGTAATTCCCATTTTGGCCGCCTATATCGTTGCTGCCGAAGAGCAGGGAGTTAACACCGAACAACTGTCCGGAACGATCCAGAATGATATTCTCAAAGAGTATCTGACCAGAAACACCTTCATCTATCCACCCTCGCCCTCCATGCGCATTGTTGCCGATATAATCGGTTACTGCTCCAAGCATATGCCACGCTACAACACAATTAGCATCAGCGGCTATCACATGATGGAAGCGGGGGCCAACAGTGTCCTCCAGGTTGCCTTTACCATTGCCGACGGTCTTGAGTATGTCAAAACGGCACTGAAGGCCGGTCTACCAATCGACGACTTTGCTCCGCGACTTTCGTTCTTCTTCGGCATCGGCATGAATTTCTTTATGGATATTGCCATGCTGCGGGCCGCTCGTTTTCTCTGGCACCGGGCCATGTCCCAGTTCGAACCTCAAAATCCCAAGTCGTCCATGCTCAGGACCCATTGCCAAACATCCGGGTGGAGCCTTACTGAGCAGGATCCGTACAATAACGTGATCCGCACAACCCTGGAAGCCTTGACCGCTGTTCTCGGGGGCACCCAATCGCTGCACACAAACTCTTTCGATGAGGCTATCGGGCTGCCAACAGATTTCTCCGCCCGTATTGCCCGCAATACCCAAATCATCATCCAGGAAGAATCGGAAATATGCAGGGTTATCGATCCCCTGGGCGGCTCCTATTATGTGGAATCGCTGACCGAGTCAATGATCCGGGAAGCGCAGACAATCATCGACGAAGTGGAAGAATTGGGTGGTATGGCCAGAGCCATTGAGTCCGGTATGCCGAAAATGCGGATCGAAGAATCGGCGGCCCGTAAGCAGGCAAGAATCGACCGGGGACTCGATACCATTGTCGGAGTCAATAAATATCAGCTTGAAGATGAACAGAACGACTTTGAAATCCGAGAGGTTCCGGCCTCCGTACGAGACGAGCAGATAGAACGCCTTCAACAGATCAAAGCGAGCCGTGATAATGAAAAAGTGCAGCAACTGCTTGAAGCCCTGACAAAAGGCGCCGAAGGAGATGGCAATCTTCTGGAGCTGGCCATTGAGGCCATGCGTGCAAGAGCGACGGTTGGCGAGGTGTCGGAAGCTATGGAGACTGTTTTTGGACGATATAACGCCCAGACCCAGTGCATTTCCGGGGCCTATGGTTCTGAATTCGGCACTGACACCGACGAGCTGAAAAGTATCAGAAAACGCACCGACTCTTTTGCTGAAATTCATGGAAGACGGCCGAGAATCCTGGTAACCAAGATGGGTCAGGACGGCCATGATCGTGGGATCAAAGTCATTGCCAGTGCCTTCGCCGATATGGGTTTTGATGTTGATATCAGTCCGTTGTTTCAGACACCAGCCGAAGCTGCCAGGATGGCCATTGAGAATGATGTCCACGCCGTCGGCGCTTCGAGCATGACAGCCGGTCATAAAACCCTCATTCCGGAGCTTGTAGTTGAACTGGCCAAACAGGGCAGAGAAGACATTCTGGTAGTGGCAGGAGGGATCATTCCGGCTAATGATTACGATTTCCTCTATCAGAAAGGTATTAAGGCCATCTTCGGCCCCGGAACCTCGGTGATTGTTTCGGCAAACACAACCCTTGATCTGATTGAAGCCAAACCGGATCTTCAATGAACCTTGATCCCGAATATTACATCCGGGGAGCGCTTGATGGAGACAGAGTTGCCCTTTCACGAACGATTACCTTAATTGAAAGTTCACTGCCCGAGCACCGCAGATGTGCCGACACCATCATCGAACGGCTGCTGCCTCACTCGGGAAAGGGTATCCGCATCGGTATTACCGGTGTTCCCGGCGTCGGTAAAAGTACGTTCATCGACAGCTTCGGTACCTTTCTTACCTCACAGGGCAACCGGGTGGCGGTTCTGGCCATTGACCCATCGAGCCGGCGGAGCGGTGGTTCCATCCTTGGGGATAAGACGCGCATGGAGAGGCTGGCCACTGACAACCATGGTTTTATCCGCCCGTCACCCTCGGGCCGTACCCTGGGTGGAGTGGCACGAAAGACAAGAGAGGCAATCCTTGTCTGCGAGGCGGCAGGTTTCGATGTTGTTCTGGTAGAGACGGTGGGTGTCGGCCAGTCGGAGACCACCGTTGCCTCGATGGTAGATTTTTTTCTGGTACTGATGCTTGCAGGGGCCGGTGATGAGCTGCAGGGGATAAAAAAAGGCATCCTTGAAATAGCCGACGCCATTGTCATCAACAAGGCAGACGGTTCCGGTCTTGAACGAGCCCAACAGGCAGCAGCCATGTATGAAAGAGCCCTGCATCTTCTCGCCCCCGCCAGCACAAACTGGTCTGTACCGGTACTGACATGCAGCTCTTTAGAGGAAACAGGGCTTCAACAGGTATGGGATACAGTTAACGACCATCGAGGTGTCATGACGAACTCCGGAGAGTTTGTAATAAAACGGCAAAAACAGGCGCTTGACTGGTTCCATTTTCTTATCGAAGATGAATTGCAGAGTTGGTTTTATAACCATCCGCAAGTTAAAAAGAAACTACCGGAACTGAAACGGTCCATTGAGGAGTACACCTTCAGCCCCTCCGGAGCAGCCGCCGAATTGTTCGCGTTATTAAAAGGATCACAACAGGCAACTCAAAGAGAGTGCAATAATGAATGATACCCGAATCCGCAAGGTAAGCGCCACGCAGGAAGAGCTCTTGGAGTGTATTTGCCAGTACTGGCAAATACACACGAAAGAAAGGAGGGATAAGTGTACGGACTAGAAGCAATAAACGCGCACAACGGCTGG
>CAZUUJ010000111.1:0-4805 GCA_964623625.1 uncultured Desulfocapsaceae bacterium | reverse complement strand
ATATTATACGCTATTTTCAAATCATACGAAATATTAAATGTTACATGGTACTAGTATGAACATGGGTATCGCCCCACAATGGTCGCATTGGATAGTTGTGATTTGTGTATGGCGAATATGTGTCGTTCCCATATGCTGCAGATAATTTATCAGCTGGTACTCCGGTCGGCTCTTTCGCCATTGAAGATACAGCAGCCAACAATACAATTGCTGTTAATACGATTGGTATTGTTTTTTTCATACTCTTCCTCATTAGTTAATTATCTGTAATAATTGTTGGTTGAATACAATATATTACCTCCTCCCCTTGGCTCCCTGTGGTCTTGAACTGGGGCGAGTTTTGGGCCGGGATCTGGGTTGAGAAACTGCCTGCTTTCTTGGTTTAGCCTTCTCAACTTTTGAAGATTTCTGCCTGAGAGCTGGGGTCAGTTGACGGGGCGGTTGGCTAGCTTTTACGCTGCCCGTCCCTTTACCTGAATTTGATTTCCATTCAGTATCAACTTTTTTACCGGTTCCCGGCTTCCCTTGGCCTGCAACAGGTGGACCTGCTGTTCCGGGTCCCTTTCTGTTCAGGCCGCTTCTGTTTGTTACACCTTTATTTCTACTGGAAAACGATTGGTTTGGATGCTGTCTGGCAAAATCGTTTCTCCTGACATTGTTGTGGAGGTGAACCGAATTTTGACTTCTTCTCACCGTAGTATGGTGATAGGTATTTGACTTGTTAATATGAGGCTGGACATTGCGATGGTAGTGTGGCGGCGGCATGGGCGGCATGGGCCGAAAGTGAGGAGGATAATGGTGAAAATAGTACGGTGAATGATATGGTCTATAGCGCGGCCCCCAGAAAAAGGCAAAAATAACCGGAGGGTGAACATAGACCGGCTCAATAATATATCCGGACCCATACATATACACATCACCGACTACCTGAACCTGTGTGTTTCCTTTACTGTCCTTTTCAACCTCAATGGTAGCCACATCCTGAAATTGATCTTTTCCGATAACTGCCTGGATGACAATCAGATGGGTTTTATCTTTTGATTTTTCTATAACCCGGAGATAATCGACCTCGCCGTCTCCGTTGAGATCCAGATTTGAAATACGGGTTTCAGGGTCATTAAGCCGTTTCTCAAAATCCTCAAGATCCTTTGATTCTCCAAAAACCGAGGCGACAGCTTCAAGATCGAGATTGTCGCTAATCTCTTCACTTTTTGCTGTAACTGTTGTTACATCTTGAGCATGGGCAAAAGGAACAGCTATACAGACTAGTGCAAGAGCCAGAAAAAGATTTTTTATCATTTGAATGTTCCTTTAAATTAAAAAAGATTTGTGGGCACAACTTGGAGAAATCATTACCAGATCAGATTTTACCTGACAAGATTCATCTGAATATCTAAAAAAGCTTACCTCATCAAATATCAAAAAACAAATGGATTCCTTTTAAAATGCAATTTGCTCAGTTTCGATGGTAATCAAGACAAATTGACTATCTTGCTTTATGGAAGTAGCGGTTCAAATCAAACAATCCGGCCTGCATCGGCTGCTCTTTGTTGAACCGTTGTTGAAACCAGTCGTAATACTCCCAGAACTTCTTGTTCGAACGGTTAATGGCCCATTTGTGGAATCGGATCATTAATTCCTTTCTATCCGTTGCAGTCTGCAACAGTTCAAAAAACTCAGGAAGATCCCGCTGCCTGATATCAATAAAATAGTTTGGATAGGAACCGTGAAAACCTCGAAGATAGTCAGCACGGTCATTGATATGGTTGAGTGCCCCTTCTTCCTTAAAGAGAAAATTGACATTATCATGCCAGCGGTTGATGATCATCGTAACAACCTCATCGGTTTCATTCTCTTTTCTAATCCTGATATAGATTAGGTTGGCATTGTGGTCATTAACCAGGGAATAGAGCATCATCCCTGGCACCGAAATGGCTTTGAACCCCTGGAGATAATCTGCAAGAGTTTCAAATTTTTCCGGCAACTGAGGGTATTCTTTTTCACTTTTAAAATAGTTTACCTGATCAAAGCTGATTCCAACATCGGACCGAAAATGATTATCGACCAGATACTCAACCAGTTCACGCTTTGGATCATTGGCTGTATAGGGAAACGATGCCGCCATATTGCCATCCCTGTAGCCAACCTTCTCAAAATCCATACCAAGATACCAGGACTTCATTGTTTTCAGTCGATCCACAGGTGGCAGGAGATTGAGAAAATAGCTTTCACCCTCTATCCGTAGATTATTCATATAGAGTCGTACAGCCAGTTGATGTCCAAGAGTCCCATACACATCAAACCCGGCAACAAGGGCATAGTATATGCGTTCAACCAACGGATAATCCATTACCCAGATGGTCCTTGGCAGAGCTCCCAGGGCCCCTTTGTGAACAGAGGCACTGTCAAAATGACGATAAACCGTTAACAGAGGCGCATCAGCAGCTCTGTTGCCCTTCCAGACAGATTCGACTCCCAAACCATCATAGTGATAAACCGTATCATAGGTTTGCTGACGGATTCTATAATACTCTTTGGCCGCCTTTTGATATTTGTTGCCCAAAAGACCGATAATAGGCAATTTAGAGCCGGTTTCGATGGGCATAATGAGTTTCTCTTTGTGATGCTGAAGGAAACCGGGAAACCGAATGGATAAATCATGTTCAGGGTCTTTGAACATGACCCAGAAATGATCGTGGATAACATTGAGCGCCACCTGGCCTCGGCAAACCGGGCCTCTGATAAAGGTCATGATCACATAGTGAATATCGTCGAGTAAAAACTGGTAACGTGACCGAGGTGGAATCTGCTCGAATGTATCAAACGGATTGGCGCTTCGCTTTACGTCGTAGTCGACAAGGTGCGGTTTCTGTAACCATTTTGGCTGAATAAACAGCTCTTTAATGCGCGCCATCTTTTTATCATTGAACGTATAAACCATGTGGGTTTTATGAACAATGGTCGAATGAATCTTTCTAAAGCGGTAATAAAACGATGTCACCCCGGGATCATCGAATGGCCGCACAGAATTGATCAGTTGTACGGGCGTTCCCGGTGGAGTTTTCGACCGGACAAGCTCATAGAATTCATTTGTCCCAGTCTCAAAGGTTATATGAGCAAGGAAAAGGTGCTCATAGAGATAGCGGGAAGTCATGCCATGTTTGGCATCATCAGTATTGAGAAATCGTTCCCATTTTTCAATGGCCGCAGCATCCGGCTGTGGTGGAGTAACCAACCGCTTCTGCTCTACCGGGGTTGGGCCTTTTGCGCCCTGCGCAAGCCAACCGGCAATTAGTTGAAACTCATCGCGGCTCAATGGTGGAAAGCCAAAAGGCATACCTCTGTTGGGGTGTTTCTCCAGATAGCCTCCAAGCTCAATCCTTGTTTCAGAACAGGTTAAATCATCGGCCTCGGAAAAATAATCACCACTTGAAATGGGATTATCCATTTTATGGGACAGGATCTGAAGCATGATCGAGTTATTAAATCCCTCTCTGGCGGAGGATTCAGTGACTGGAAAAAAATCTTTTTCACGCCACTGTTGTGTCTTCTGCGCATCTATAAACAGCCGTGTAGGATTCATTGTAGTCAGACGGGTGGCATCATAAACCGGCTTCTTCGTGCCTCCCCGATCAACTCCCTCATATGAGCTCAACTTTAACTGGCAAGGAGAATTATAGCAGGAGTGACATACTACACACCGCCTGTCAAGAATCGGCTTAATTTCAGCCTGATAATGAATTGTTCGTGAAGGTGTATTGACAGGAACAGGGGCAAGAACTTTTTGCGCGCAGCCTGACAATATAAAGAAAACAAATAAAAGCAAAAAGGGAGCGTACTTCATTGTTTTTAACACCTCACTAGCTGAAAAAGTCTATCAAATTTATGCCGTATCCATTTATATCATAAATAAGATGCTATCTCAACTTACCTTTCATTCTTCCCCAGTGTCATAGGGTGCTACGGTTTTCCACGAGTATGCTTCATATCTTTTTCGGTTTATCCGGCAAATGAGTACCTGAGAAAAAAACTCTTTATTCTCGATCTACTACTTCACAGGGGTCAGTGTAGTTCATGCCATCATGTGTTGTGACCTCGACTTTCATTCATGCTTGGCATCACAATTTTGTCATATCCTTTGCTCTTTATGTTCAGGATATGCTCAAATATATGATTATTCTTAATGTTACTTCTCTACACGGTATTGGCTGGGACATGAATTCCTTTTCATCAGACAATTTATATTGTCTGTCATTTGGTTTCGCATTACGGATGACGGTATCTCCATTTACCTGTTGACGGTACTTCTTACTCAAACCACAAATATCGACGCTGGTAACCGCCTTATTTAATAGATAAAATCATGATGCTGATGGACGGTATCTCCTTTTCGACAATTTGAGATGCCGTCAATTTTGGTAGGATGTCAATAGATTACACGCGAACAGACATGAAAAGAAAAACCCCGAAATCCTTGTCAGGACTCGGGGCTGAAAACTTAACCGGAACATGCCGGATTGCTTTTTGGTGGGATGCAGGGAACAAATATATCGCCACAATCTGCTGATAATAAAATAATTAATGCATGATGGTTCAAAGAAATACCGTCAAAAATACCGTCAAGCTGCTATCATTGCCTACTGAATTTTCCTTCTAACCGACTAAATTCTATTCATTTCTTATTAAATATATCCTCAGATCTTCATTCTGTCACCCCTTCCATTTTTAGCTGTGCTAAGACTGGACCACCTTTAGGGTTCCTTGAAAAATTAACTAGAAAAACACAGCCTTTTCAAGCGACAATG
>CAZUUJ010000110.1:0-4832 GCA_964623625.1 uncultured Desulfocapsaceae bacterium | reverse complement strand
CTTCCGGTTGATCATGGCTGCCATCGAGCAGCAGGAGAGGGTAAAACGATCCTAGGAGGCTGTCCGAGAATGCCCTTTTTCCCCAACTCTTCGTTATCTTGAAAAAATAATGCTCGGAATATTAGCTATATGCCTATGCTTATTTTTTCAAGATGCCTCGATTTGAGAAAAAATTGCTATTCTCGGACAGCCTCCTAGCCTGGCTAGCAGATCAAAACCCATCCATCTTATAACAAAACCGGCACTGCTCAGGCGGTGGATTGTCGGTAAAACCGTTGTTAATACGGATCAACGCCTTTTCCAGTTGTTTTGGTCCTTCCATGGAATATCCGACCTGAGCCATGGCCTCCTCATAGATATTCAGTCGTTTCTGAAACTGGTCACGAAAGGCCGTATACAACGATTTCTTCCAGATCTCCTCAATGGTTTCATACCTGCAATCTCCTAAAACAAGTGGACGGAAATGTGATTTCCTGCCTCTGTGGAGCCACCCAAGCCTGCTGGTCCCTATGGGAGGACAAAGAAAAACGCAGGGCGATACCAATCCATCGCTGCTGATGAACAGGGTGTTCAGCGGGTTCTTATCACAGACAGGAGTAGGCTCGGGTATAAAACTTTTCAGCTCGATCCGCGTCTTGGAAAATAACCCGGCCAGCCAGCTTCGACGGCGCAGCCACCTGGTGGAAGATGTGAGTCTGTCAACTTGAAAACGTAGATTTTCCTGCCTCTTTGATGCTGTCTGGGTAAGATGAACTGTGGAAAACAGGTCAATGTTTCGTTTCCGGCACCATTTGATGGCCTGGGGCAACTCATGTATGTTTAAAGCTGTCAGCAGAAAGCTGACAGATGTTTTTATCTCTGATGACGAAGCTTTTCGCGCTTCTTCAAAGGTATCAATTGCTTTTTCCAAAAGAGAAAACGAGCTGCTGCCCCTTAGTTTGTCATGGGTAGTCTCGTTTCCGCCTGTCATTGAAAATGTGATGCTGTCGAGACCACACTCGATAAGCCGGTTGGCTAACTCAGCAGACATGGTTGTCCCGGTTGTGGTAAAGCTGACCAGCAGCTTTTTCTTTTTAGTCCGGGTTACAAAATTGTCGATATCCGGATGGAGGAGCGGATCTCCCCACCCTTGAAGGTGGGCCGATTTAACCGATTCAGGCAGCTCAGAGATGATCTTATAATACAGTTGTTCTTTTAGGTCTGTTTCCTGCCAGATTGAATGGTAATCATGTTTGGCGCAGGAAATGCAATTCAGATTGCAGCGGCTGGTCGGTTCGATCTGTACACTGACCAAATTTGGGTCGGTTCTTTCGTGCCCGTTTTTCGCGCTATCAGATATTACGTTTTCCGAAAGATTCACGGTAGATTATCCGATGCTTTAGCTGTCAAACATGTAGCCTGCTGCTAGGCGCTCTTTCCATTTTCAGATAAAACCGTTTTGATTGCAAGGCCAAGCTGTACAAGGCTAAACGGTTTCTTCAAAAAAGAATTGAATCCCAATTCCATTGCCTCGTTGACTCGGGAACAGTCACCAAGACCGCTTAGTAGAATCGCTTTCTGATCGGGGTGAATTTCGGTGATCTGTTCATAGGTCTGCTTACCATCAATACCGGGAGCCATGACCAGGTCGATAAGGACGAGGTCGGCGCTGTTTCTGCGAAGATACTCGATTCCTTTTTCACCAGAAGAGCATATGTGAACGGAATAATTCAACTGTTCAAGAAGCTTGCCGACGATAAAACGTTGCGATTCCTCATCATCAACGATCACGACTTTTTCTCCATCGCCTTTGAGTTGATCTATGGAGATATCTGAAGTTTCCAGGGATACCTGTTCGTGGGAAGCGGGAAAATACAGGTTAAAGGTAGTCCCTTTCTTATCGCTAACCACATTGATATGACCACCGTGATCATGAACCGCGTTCCAGACAACGGTAAGACCGAGACCGCTGCCGCTTCGTTTTCCCATCACTTTTTTTGAATAAAAGGGTTCAAAGATACGTTGGGAGTGTTTTGCTTCGATCCCGGGGCCGCTGTCAATAATTGCAAGTTTGATGTACTCTCCATCATCGAGGCCATCGATGGTTGGAGCAGCTTCGGTATGTCTGACCAGTTCAGTCTTAATGAACACCTCACCCGGACCATTGATCGCCTCAGCACCATTGTTAATAAGATTCATCAAACATTTCCTGATATGCACCGGTGAACAGATGATCGTTGTCTTGCTGGGTGTAAGATCGGTTGTAAAGCTAACCTTGTCATGGGTTTCTACGGTTTTTTTATGTTCCGGTGAATGGAGATATCCTTCGATGATGTCATTGAGACAGGCAGCAGTTCGCGTACCAATGGATCCTCTGGCAACTGTCAACAGGTCGGAAACGACTTCTGCGGCCTGTCTGCTGGAAAAACGGATATCCTGAATCAATGGACGGAGTTCATTGTCCTCTGGAAGTTTCATGAGCAGGAGGTCTGGATAGCAGCTGATGGAGGTAAGGATGTTGTTCAAGTCATGGGCAACGCCGCCTGCCATCAGACCAATTGTCTCCATTTTCTGTGAGCGATGTAGCTTCTGCTCGAGACGCAGCTTGTTTTCCATCTCTGTTTTGAGTGCCTGATTGGCTTCCTCCAACTCAGCCGTTCGTCGTTTAACTCTGTTTTCAAGTTCTTTTCCAGCTTCCTGCAGTTCCTGTTCAACAGCTTCTCGTCGACTGACTTCCCGCTTTAATCTTAACGACCAGGCCCAGAACATACCTATCAGGACAGAGGCAGTGATCACAAGCAGAGCAATACGTTTCCACATTATTTCGGCAGGAATTCCAACGTTGAAACCGGCCGCAGTCCAGCGATTTCGAATTCTTTCAGACTCTTCAGAGGTAATGGAAGCAAGCCCTTTGTCGATGATTGAGACAAGTTCGGGCCAGTCTTTTCTAATGGCAAAGTGCAGGAGCTGTCTCTTGGATGAAAGAGGTGAGGCAACTTTCAGGTTTGTGATATGGAGTCCGCGTATCAGATACGTGCAGGCGGCCAGGTTCCCTATCATCACATCGACATTGCCCTTGGAAACGGCCTGTAGAGTTTGGGCCAGAGTGTCATATTCGTGTATCTTTAATGGACCTTTTTCCTTGAGCCATCCGGAGTGGGATGAGTTGGCCTGCACACCGATGCGAAGTCCGGTAATGTCGGCAAGCCCGGAGACAAACGGGTTGCCAATGTGGGAGATAATGACACGGTGAAAACCGATATATGGTGTACTATACTTGAGGTATGAACTCCTTTCTGCTGTATAGCCGGCTGCGGGCAATACATCAATGCGACGATCCTGTAGCCTGGATATTACCTCCTGCCAACTTATTTCAGGAACGATCTCCATATTCAGGCCAAGCCGTTCATTGAGAAGTCGGACATAATCAGCGCCATAGCCGCTATATTGTCCGTTTTCGTTGATGAATTCAAACGGAGCAAATTCAGGGTCGACACCCAGTCGAATAGTCGGGTGGTTTTTGATCCAGTTCTTCTCTTTTTCTGTGAGGTAAACTCTTCTGGTATCACCCTGTTGAAAGCTCCAATCAACAGGAACGCCTTTGAAAAAAGCGGTGATAATCTGTTTGACCGGTGATTTGGGGTTGGTGTTTGCTTCTCGCAGATAAACATCAAATGTCTGTTTCAGTGTTGGAGTCAGCAGTCCGTCAGATGGAAAAGCGAACTTGATATGCCGTGGGTTGAACATCACCGAAGTCGGAGACAGGTCGTAAGAAGGACCGAAAATGGTGCCGAAAAGACGATTGACAACCCCGGCATCGGCCAGACCGTTTTGGACTGCCTGAAACACTTCCTTGTATGAGGAAAATTCGAGGAATTCGCAGTCGATTTTAAAATTAGCAACCTGGTTTTTAATTCCTTCTTTTCCCTCTGTGTGGATTGAGCCGCGCATGACAGCGACTCGAAGACCTTCAAGATCGATCAAGGATGAGACCGTAGACTCAGGGGATGTATAAACAGTGGCCCAGTTGAGGAAAACCGGTTCGTCGGTAAACGCGAATTTTTTTGATCGTTGTAATGAAAAGGCCACATCCGGCATAATGTCTATCTGTCCCATCTCAAGCCGTTGCAGACATTCACGCCAGTTTCCGGGAACCCATTCGACATGCCAGTTTTCCCTGGAGGCGATATGTTTGATTATTTCCGGGAAAATACCATCCGGCTCTCCTTTATGATCGATATAGAGTTTCGGGGGATTTTCATAAAACCCGATCCTGATCCTGGTTGGGGCAGGCTCCTGTTCAGTTGATGCTCCAGAAGCAGAGCAGGGGAGTAAAAACAGCAGAAGAAATAAAAGAAACAGCCGGGAGAAAAGCCCACCAGTCCGTATGGAAATTCTACTCTCCATATATGTTCCCAATAAACAAGAATGCGGTCTGCATGTGTCTGGAAAACTAATTTATTTTAGTACTTCAATACACAGTCAACTTTTCTATTCTAGCCAGTGAATGTATCGACTGTCAACCGGCATCCGATAAATCATCCTCCCTCTCAGTTTTCCAGTTTGTTTTGAGGTGGTGAAATTGATCGTCCATGCTCCTAAGTTGGTGAATATTCGATAGTATTAGTTATTATTTCAGCTAAATCCAACAATTTGATAATGCAAAACAGCATCAAGTTCAATAGCTATCTCAGTCACGGATTCAGGATGATTTTTTCAGGGATATGCGGGTCTGAAAGGATGATGGGAAATGGGAAACTACGATCAGCGCATTTCATCGGAATCGACATAGGCATAGGCGCTGTGCTTATGGATCGATTCGAAAGATTCCACACCAACGGAGAACCAGGTGA
>CAZUUJ010000109.1:0-4837 GCA_964623625.1 uncultured Desulfocapsaceae bacterium | reverse complement strand
TATAGTCTTCAATTGTATTGGACTCGTCGATGAAATTCCAGCCATTGACATCGTCGATGAAACCGTTTTTATCATCGTCGATACCATTTCCGGGAATCTCATCCTCATTGACCCAGATTTTTCCCTGAAGCTCAGGATGGTCTACATCACAGCCGGAATCTATCACCGCCACAATAACAGGTTTGTCGTCTTTAGTTAGCCAGTTCGGACCGGAGTCTAGCTGGGCTTTAAAGCTATGGCCTATACGTTTGAGTGCCCACTGATCATCAAAATCTTGACCCCAACTGTTTCGGCTGTTGTAGAGCGGATCATTAGGGGGGTTGCTTCCGGATGCTTGGCCGCGAAGATTAATAAGCCGGTCTGTGAAAGATAGCCGTTTAGGTGCTTTTACGTCTTTAGGTCGTTTATGTTCAGGAGCTTTTTTGTCCAGTTTTTTGCCGTAAATTCTACTATATTCTAAAGCCAATTCTTCTTCGGTTTTCCTGCGGTTGCCATATATTGAGTTATTATCTTTTTTAAATAAGGAAACGATACGGTTACCCTGGACGTCTTTAGGTGGTTTAGTATTTTCCGGTGGACTAAGGGTACCATATAGAATACGTAAAATTTCTGGATCCTTATCCCATTCATATGAACTCGATAAAAATTTGCGAATAGTGAGGAGGACATCATCCGTATGATATTGCGAGGTATCTATTTTATTTCCTTGAATGTTGGTTGCTAAGTCTTGATATTCCCTAAGTTGTCCATCTTTTATGTGTTCTCCAGGTTGTTCATCTTTGACCTTTTGAGTTTGCTTATTTTTGAGGTCTTCTGGTGGTTCTTTTTCTTTGTTTTTTATAAAATCGCGATACTTTTCACGCAAAAAGGCGTCAAATTCACTATCATTACGAATCAGCTTTCCACAAATATATACCTTACCGCCAGCCTTTATCCCCCTCCAATAACATTCCTCAAATTGCAGTTTCAAATAAGACCATGGATCCATAGCATAGGAAAAAGAACGTTGACCTGTCGGATAGCCTAAATAGATCTGCCCAGCACCGGAATCAGATAATAATTTTTTGGTGTCCAAACTCAAGTTGGTTCTTCCCATTGAAGATATTGTCGTTTCAAGGTTGGCTGATCCTTCTGTAGGCCCTTTCGAACCTGGTGGCTGGTCGTTGGTTACAGTAACCTCTATATGGGCAGGGGGAATAACTGGCAGAAGTTTAACTTTCTGAACGTAATTATCGGGCCCGAATTGAACAACCTGTGACTTTAGTCCTTTCTTTGTTATGTAAACACGGCCTGAAGCGCCGGGCTGAAGAAGCACGGCAGAACCACCTTTAATTTTGCCATCTTTATCAGTGGTGCCTTTGGCAGCCACCTTGCCTTGAGAAGTGAAAATGGTATAGGTTGCCCCGGCAACGGCCTTTCCCGTCTTTCCATTGACAACTGACACATTGAGCGGACTAAGAACAGCGTGGACATCAAATGGTTTCAGAAGGATCAGGGCAGAGATAAAGACAACCATGAAACAGTTTTGATTGGCAAAAGAAAATGACTTTTTTTTCATCTTTTCCTCCCGAATTATATGTTGGTTGACTAAGGGATCATAACACACAACATATTAGAATAGCGATTTTTTTCTATTATGCGGAACGACCGCAATAAATAATAGCCAGGAATAGCGAAAATATTGTGATTACCAACAATTATCTCCTTGTTGCCGGTAATAAAAAGTATTAAAAAGTGATGAGGAGGTTGTTATGAAAAAGAAAAAGACGATTTTTACATTTAAAGCCGACGAAGAGTTGTCTCAAATGCTCTCTGAGATGCCTAACCGTTCGGCTTTTATCCGTTCTGCAATCCAATCGGCCCTGAGATCAAGCTGCCCTCTTTGTTCAGGCACCGGTGTATTAAGTGATGAACAACAGAAACACTGGGATCATTTCAAGAAGTTTCATTCCATTGAGCAGTGTGATCACTGTCAGGCGATCCATATCACCTGTGAAAACGACTCTACTACTGATATTCACTGATTGACGTCCCTCATGTTAAACCACAAAAAAGAAATGATTGTTGGGATTCGTTGCCTTTCTTTCTCCTACAACACAACACCTGTTCTTCAGGATGTCGATCTTGATATCTATCAAGGCGATTCCATCTGTATGGTCGGCCCTAACGGTGGCGGCAAATCTACCCTGATCAAGCTGATTCTCGGCCTGCTTACTCCGAGCAAAGGGACCGTTACGCTGTTTGATACCTCCCCTTCCCAATCACGATTACGGGTAGGATATGTTCCACAACATGTCCAATTTGATCCGTTATTTCCTATCTCTGTTATCGATGTGGTGAAGATGGGAAGAATCGGCCGGTCCTCATCGTTGTATTACAGCAGGAACGATGTTTCGGCTGCCATGGACTGTCTGGGAATTATGAATATCAAACATCTTGCCGGCAAACCTTTTGCCACCCTTTCAGGTGGGGAACGACAGCGCGTCCTCATTGCCAGGGCATTGGCAACGGAGGGCGACCTGCTGATTCTCGATGAACCGACCGCCAACATAGATAACAGAACAGAAGACCATCTGTTCGAGTTGTTGGAAGAGTTGACCACCAGCCACACAATTCTTGTGGTGACCCACGATATTGGCGTTGCCGCCGGAGTGTTCAAGCGGATCGCATGCGTTAACCAGCAGGTGGTTATCCACCCGACCAGTGAATTGACCGGTGAGTTGATCCGGGAGATGTATGTCGGCAATCCCCAGTTCATCCACCACGATCACCGTTGTACGTTTGAGCATGGTAATGGCTGAGTTCTTTAACGCATTAACTGACCCCGGACTGGCATTTTTCCGTTATGCCTTTTTCACTGGGATTTTTGCATCCATTGCCTTTGGCATAATAGGTACTTTTGTGGTCGTCAGAAGAATCAGCTCAATTGCGGGTGCCATCGCCCACTGTGTTCTCGGCGGAATCGGTGCAGGTCTTTACTGCCAGCAGGTTCTGGGAATACATTGGCTGACGCCGACTATCGGCGCGATTATGGCAGCCATTGTCGCCGCTTTCATTCTCGCCTATGTCTCTTTCCACTCAGGACAGCGGGAAGACACAGTAATCGGTGCCTTGTGGGGAATCGGCATGGCAATAGGACTTCTCTTTATCGCCAGAACACCTGGATACAATGATCCAATGAGTTACCTGTTTGGCAATATCCTGCTCATTACCGAATCGGACTTTTTACTAGTTGTGCTGCTCGATTTCTTTATTGTGGCCATAGTGCTGCTTTTTTACAACCGTTTCGTCATTCTCTGTTTTGATGAAGAGTATGGACGGATACGGGGGATACCCAGTTCACTGTATTATCTTTTGCTGCTTCTTCTGGTTGCTCTCACCATTGTTCTGCTTATTCGAATTGTCGGCATTGTCATGGTCATAGCCCTGCTAACCCTGCCTCCTGCGATCTCCGGCAATTTTGTCAGATCGATCTCTCAGATGATGATCATTTCCATTCTGCTCTGCATGTTCTTTATTGTGTCCGGCCTGGCTCTCAGCTATCAGTTGGATCTTCCTTCAGGCCCGGTGATCATAGTTATTGCCGGAACCTGTTATTTACTTAGTCTGCTTACAATAAAAATCCACTCTGGCAATAAATGATCGAAGATTAATGCCAATAGCCACTCAGTCAGATATAAATACTGGAATCAGTGGTTGTTGGGTTGATACAACCTTTCCATTTCAGTTGTGTATTTACCGTTTTTTCGTTCATAAATATAAAATGGAGAGAGAACTGAAAGCTCTTTGCCGCCATTCTTTCTTGCCTCTACCAGCACCAATGCAGCATCCTGGGTCTGAGATGGATAGCTGTAAACAAGTTGTAATCGTTTCGGTTCCAGTCGGGCCCCACGCATCGCACTCATGAGATCAGTCAAATAACAAGCCGGATAAATCAAAGTGAGCTTTCCCTTGTTTTTTACCGCATAGGCTGAGGCCGAGGCAATATCACCAATTGTGGCTGATATCTGATGTCTGGCAATTCTTTCCTGATCGTTCTGGTTTTTACGACCGGATGATTCGCTGTAAAAAGGTGGATTGCAAACAACGTCTGAAAATGATTCCGGTTCAAAAAATGAAGATATCTTCCTAAGGTCTCCACAAGTTATCCCCATACTTTTTTCAAAACCGTTCACTAGTGCGTTGTAGTTTGCCAGTTGTGCCAGTTCGGTCTGAATTTCCAATCCTTTGACAAAATGGAGGCTTAAATGGTGCCGGTAACAAAGCAACAACCCTATTATCCCGCAGCCGCAGCCAATATCGAGGACAGTGGCGCCTTTTTTTATCTGGAGAAAATGGGCAAGTAAAACGGCATCAATGGAAAAACGATACCCCTGTTTAAATTGATGACAGGTAAGTTGCCCCTCAAACAGGGAATCTGGACTGATGTTTTTATTTTTCAATTCTTCCGGTATCATCTTTTCAATTGTTGGCATCCAGCCATTGATTTAACAAACTCAAAGTCTTAACGTATCGACTACCAGAACCTGAATTCGTGACGGAAATGTTGTTTTGTTTGATAACAGTTTGATATATCGTCAAGTTATTTGATTATACAATTTTAACCTAAAAGAATTACTCGCCCTTCGGGGCATTCGATAGCACTGCATCTTTGCTTGACTTAACACTGCGATATAGTTAACTATTATCGAAATGTTAAGTCAAGCAAAGCTACAGCACTATCGAATGCTCACGGATTCAGGAACATAACAAATAATAAATGAATACAAAATCAAGGAAACAATATGTTCGATATTTTCATTAAGACCCATTTCGCCGGCGCTCATCATCTGCGGGA
>CAZUUJ010000108.1:0-4995 GCA_964623625.1 uncultured Desulfocapsaceae bacterium | reverse complement strand
TGTTAACCCGAATTGATGTTTTTGTGGTCCCTTCGATCTGGTTTGAAAATTCACCCTTGACCATTCACGAAGCATTCATGGCAGGTGTTCCTGTCATCACATCAAACCTTGGCGGAATGGCCGATCTGGTAGCAGACGGAGTGAACGGACTGCTCTTTACTGCGGGCGATTCCAATGACTTAGCCAGAGCAATAAAAAAACTCATCGAATCGGACACTCTGCTGGCCACCCTGCAACAGAGTATACTCGCTGTAAAGACAATAGAGGAAAACAGTCTTGAAATTGAACAATTGTACAACCAGTTCTTAGACAAAAACGTGTCTGGTTAGTGATGTTGACCGTCAATCAAAATTGTTGGCTGAAGTTGCTCGCAACACTCATCGTACTCAAACTGGTCCTCTATGTTTTTGATCCGGATATTATGTTTTTTCTGGATGACTCCCACAGCTACCTTGAGACATCGGTCAGCGGTTGGGCCCCACCGGATCGTTCCTATTATTACGGCCTGTTTATCCGGCTTGTCGCAATTATTGGCGGTTCTCTGGGTTCACTTGTCTTTGCCCAGGTACTGTTATCCTCTTTGAGTGCATTCTTCACGGCCGTTATCCTTGTCAATATATTTAATGTTCGATTTGCAACAGGAGTGCTGGCCGCACTGATTACCAGTGTGGAGCCAATCCAGCTTCTCTGTGAGCGATATGTGATGACGGAAGCGGTGAGCCTTTTATGCTTTGTTCTCTTTCTCTACTTCATTCTCACCTATATTAAAGACAACAGAAAATTTGTTCTTCTTCTCTGTGTTCTGTCCGGTTTTTTTATGATCAAGTTCCGGATGACCTATCTACCGGTCTTCATATTTTGTTTATTGGCTGCTGCATCAGTTCCTTTTCTCTCTTTTCTGAATCCAAAGACAAATAATGATACGGCAAGCTCTCACCATTTTATTTTACAAAAATGTATACCCGCGCTTCTGATTCTAACCTCACTTCTTTTTTTATCTAGCTCTACAAAACTGTTCCAGACACGATACGGCAAATTACCCACCCATTCTGAAACCGGTTTTTTTGTTCTTTCCGCATGGGCGCCACTCCTGAAAAGCAATACTATCCCGTTTGGCCCCGACCTTGATCTGTTGCTGGATAAAATGCCATATGATCTCGGAAATATACATAAGAGGAATACTCATCGATGGTTTGAAGACTGCCTGATCGATCGGTTGCGGAAACATTTCAATGATGATCAACAGGCCAACACCTACACTCTCAAGGCTTCAGGTTATCTCCTGCTCCATGATCCACTTGCGGTACTCGGGTTGGGCGTAAAAACCTACAGCCAGTTTTTTGACCTCAAGAATCTCGATGTTACTGCCGCGGGGGATAGAGGCAATGGAAGACCACGGCCTGAGTATTTAAAATCACTACTGAAAGACAATTATGGTATTCAAGTATCTGAATATCAAAAAGAAACAACACTCACGGGGAACTATTTTCAACGGGCCAAATTGTGGTACATGTTCATCATGGTCTTTCCGTTTCTGCTCTTCTGGTTACTCTTCAGTTGCAAGCAGTTTCGGTTTTCAATACTTCTTCTTGCTGCCATCTATTGCATCCAGCTCAGTCTTGTTATCTTACTTGCCACAATTACAACCATTCGACACCTTCAGCCGCTTGCCTGGATGGTTCTGCTGTTTGGTGGCCTTATGGCTGATCATTGTTTTACCTATTGGCAAAAAAGCAGAAACTGAAGCCAAGTAAACAACCACACGTAAAACAGGTGGCTTTACTTGCCGACAAAGCCGGTTTGAACCGCAGAGAAGTTACGGATCAGGTTGTAAAGCCATTGGTAATGGGGGAATATCAGCCCTGTCCGGCAGTCTTGCTCCACCGAGTCTGAAGTCGATCTCAATTGGATCTGTCAGCTCACGAATATGCATACAACCCCTACACGCCTGGACAGGATCTCCCAAGACCATTCTCTGCCGCAGAATGCGGTAGTTCTCATTATTCCACAGTTTATCAAAATCGGTTTCAAAGATATTGCCGACCTGCGGTGAACCGTACACACAGCAGACATGGACATCTCCGTTGATTGGTATATAGGTTCGATTCCATAAGAAATCACAGTACCAGATCGACTGCTGTTTAGTAGCAAGAAGCTTCCGGCTGAACGTTTTGGGAAAAGAAGAGAGCGAACTGGCTCTTTCCCGTCTGTCCGCAATCTGTTTGTAACCAGGAGCAGAGCTACTGAGTTGAGGTATGGGTCGACGTATTTCCGGATTAATTTCATGATAGCCCAAACCGCTAACATGCCCGTCACTGGTTGACCATTCACGCTCAGAGCCTTTAACTGCGGCCGTGGATGCCGTCACCCTGTCAAGCGGTTGAACAACCAGACTCAAGCCGGTATCTCTGGCAACCTCAATTGCCTTATCAATACAGCGTCTTGCTAAATCGACATGATTGACCAGAGACATCTTTTTCATTTCTTCGGTCACCGGAAACACATGATTGGCCTGCATGTAGTCAACACCCAGCTCTTCAGCAGCAAATCTGACAAGCTCTGGCAGCTGCCTGATATTCATCTCCATCATCGTACAGTTAATCCCGAACTGTGGCTGCTGATCAGCAGGAAGCTG
This sequence comes from uncultured Desulfocapsaceae bacterium, assembly GCA_964623625.1. GTDB lineage: Bacteria > Desulfobacterota > Desulfobulbia > Desulfobulbales > Desulfocapsaceae > CAZLGM01. Next base: position 2,360 of record CAZUUJ010000108.1, on the reverse strand, counting down.
TTTACGACAACGACGAATCACCTTTTTTATTGTGCTGACAACCTGATCGAAATCCGCCCCTCTTCGAATGGTCTCATAGGTCTTCTTATCTCTACTGTCGAAGGAAAAGGTGAGCACTCCAAGGGTTGGAATCAAATGGTCGATCACTTCATCGGTCAGTAATGTACCGTTTGTGTACATTTCGTTTTTCACACCATAACTTTCCGCTATTTCAAGCATCTGCAGGAAACCTTTTGACATTGACGGCTCTCCGGAAACACTTGGCTGCCAGCGTTTGACAAAAGGGAATACTGCCCTGGCAATTTTTGTGAAAACCTCCATCTCCATATGGGGACCTTCCAGCGTACTGCCCTCATTGTATTGGATACACATTCGACAACGCAGATTGCAATACCTGGTGGTTTCAATTGAGACAAACTCGGGCGGCGGCAGTCGTCCGTCAAAAACAGGCCGGAGGAATTTCGGTTTGCTGCACAAACCAATTGGCGGCAATCGACCTTCAGAATATAACCGTAGAAATCCCGGTAAATTTCGAAGACGTTGAAAAAAATTTCTCATCCAATGTACACCTGTATCCTCTAAACATCATTTCCCAGTAGTTCCGCCAAACGGGACAAAGCTGCCGAGTCATCCTCATGCGCCTGTTGATACCATTCATCAAGGGTGTGCCACACGTCTTGATGATCTACCGGCCTGTTCATAGCTATATTGATGTTCTTCTTATGATTTTCCCCGGCAACAGTAACCGGCCGAAGATATTGACCCAGAAATGATCCAGCCACCATCACCGCCGAGCCAAGGCGGATAGACTGTTTAGTGCCGGCTGTTTGCGGACCACCGGCCATATGAACCTGAAGCAGCTGATTGAGAAAAGAGCGATGGATTCCATGTAACTTAAGGGTTACGGAAGGACCGATTCCCGAAAAATCCTCCTGGGTGCTTCTTAGGAAAAATTTCCCCTGGCGGAAGAAATCCCGGCACAGTTTTCTCAACCACCTGGGACCGGCCAAAGAGCCATAGTAATAGTATAAAAGCGACTCTTTCAGGCCCCTGTTTAATCTGCTCTCTGTTGCGCTTTCCCTATGAACCCGTCTCTCCTCCTGCTTCTTGATTTGCCAGATTCTGTCCGCTTCACTCAACAGATCCACGCCTTCCATATTGATTTCCTGTCCTTTCGATACCGCCTCCAGATAACTTTTGGCCTCCTTTATCAGCCAGTTGATGACCGACCGGCTCATCTCATGGGTCATTGAAGTTGTATTGCCGCTAAAGAGAACTGCCAAACTCTTTGTATCCACATATGAGCGTTGCAACTCGTAGCCAAGCGGTCGCTCATGGGAATGATACACACAGGCCTCCGGTTGCCAGTAGAGTGAGAAACCGGACGTGAGAACTTTGATTGCCCAGGAGACATCTTCACCGTAGGCAGCATCCGGGAAAGGGATCTGGTCCCAGACGGACCGGCGGATGCAACTGTTGACGTTATCGAACCTGGATAAGGATCTTTTCTCTTCAGGTGTTGCTTTTTCCCACTTTTCCGGGTCAATCGGTATCTGTTCATACGGTTGCGGCCAGTCTCTTCTCCACTCCCGATACCAGAGATCTTTGCAACATCTGCTGAAACCGGAACCATCCTTCTTTGAGACCTGCCGGCCATAAACGCCGCCGATTCTATCATTTTTAGCAAAAGGAGCAACCAGTGACGCCAACCACTGACGATCTACCGGTATGGCATCTTGAACTGTCAGCACACACAGTTCACCTGTGGATTTTGAAATTGCCTTATTCCTGGTCGAGCTGTGACTAAAGGAGGCTGGAGGGACCTGAATCAATCTTACCGGAAAGTCATTGCAGATCCGAAGGGTTTGATCGGTTGACCCTGAATCGATGACTACCACTTCAAAGGGAACATCTATCTCCTGTGAGAATATGGCGCCCAGGGTTTCCCGGAACTGCTCTCCACCGTTCTTCGTCGGAATAATGACTGAGATGTTCTTGTTCATTAAGATATTTATGTGAAATAGATTCTTTAATATTCGCAGTAATCTGTCTCAGGTGCTGCAGGTTTGTACAATCACGTTTGTTCGTAATAGTTCTCCTATACGGACAAACGTGATTGTGCAAAGATGCGGTGCCTGAGACAGATTACTTTTCTCTTGCTGTTTCAATACATTACCTATAGAGTAACATACTGTTTGTTCATTATATTTTCACCAAAAAGAGACAACCGGATATTAAAATGCGACTGTCTATTCTCAATAAGATGTCAGCGGGCAGCCCGAAGCTTTCCTCCGGTCTTTTTTCATGAAAACAACTGATCTCCTCCGCATAAGCAGCAGACAGGTTTGGCGGCAGTATCG
>CAZUUJ010000107.1:0-5168 GCA_964623625.1 uncultured Desulfocapsaceae bacterium | reverse complement strand
GTGATTACCCTGTTACTTTTTTTCCGTTACTGAACTTTAGGGGTAATCAGATTATGATATCATCACCTTCCAACCTGGACAGCTCGAAAAGATCGTTGATCAATTTGCCCAGGTTCTCACAGTGAGAAGAGGCAATATCGAGATATTCCTGACGTTGTTCCGGGGATAGTTGAACGTTTTTCAGTGACAGGGTTTCGATATATCCCTGCAGGGCGGCAAGCGGTGTACGGAGATCGTGTGAGATACTGGCGACCAGTTCTCTTCTGTTCTGGTCTGATTGCTGCAATTTTGAAACCTGCCGGTTGATCTGTGAAGACATTTCTACAAAGGTAGTTTCCAATCGGTCGATTTCATCGGAGAATTGTGAGGTTGTCGTACCCTTTTCAGGGATATTCTCCAATGTGCCGGAATCATGGAATTTGTTCATCAGCTCATCGAGATTGCGCAACCGGACAGTCAACAGCTTAAAGAGGAGCAGGCCGGCAATGATAACGAGAAAGATTTTCAATAAAATAACAGCAAGCCCAATCCTCATCACATAGGAGTCCCTGAGCTGCATGGAGAGCATCTGAAATTTTTGTCCTCCAAGAATCACATACAGATAACAGGTGCACAGCCCGTCTTCAATAATCGGAGCAACCGAGAAAAGTTTGGGTTTATTGGGCTCCTTGGGGTCGTCACCCCGAAGGGTCGGTTGTGCTTTTTGGTTGAGCATCAGTTCTATTGGTCCAATATCAACGGAATCGAGTTGTATCTTACCCTCCGGGCCATTGTGGCTGACAATTTGACCGTTTAAATCCAGCAGGTAGAGGTCGATACTGGGGTTGACTGAGCTCAAGGCATCAAAAACGGATTCCAATTTCTTCTTATCGACTTTGCCTTCGTGGAGAAGCTGTTTTACCGACACAATATTTTCAGCAAGGTTCTGATGTATACGCTGGATCAGTTCATGCTGGTACATGGTGAACAGCTTTGCCGAGATACCGATATAACCGAAACCGGTAAAGCAGAGCAGCACAAAGAAGACAACGGCGAGTTTTGAGTAGAGTGAACGCATGGTGTGTTAACGATGTTTAAATAAGTCAGCCGGCTTACATCCGGCCGGGTAAAAGACAAGCGTATCTTCACGGTTTGTACAATCCTGCCAGCACTGAAGGATCGGAGAGAGATATGACCACGATTTTATCACACTGTCCTGTCGCCAGAAAAGCAGGTGATCGCCCTGAATACATTCAAGCAGGACCTTTGTGTAGCCGTCAGCAGAAGTTTGCGGAAACAGGTTTTGATAATGGAAATCCATGGTGACCGATTTAAGACAGAGGGCGGTGCCGGGACTTTTGGTCTGAAAAGTCAAACGAATACTCTCTTCAGGAGCAATTCCCAGGGTCAGCCGGTTGGCAGTGATGTGATCTCCCATGATATTTCGCAGCATGGAGTGGGGAACTTCACGGAACTGGATAATGATCTCGGTTCGCTTCTCATTCAGACGCTTGCCGGAACTGAGATAGAACGGAACACCCTGCCAGCGCCAGTTGTCGATGAACACCTGTAAACAGGCGTAAGTCGGAGTCAGGGACTGCGGGTCCACTCCGGCCTCCTGCCGATAGCCAGGCAACCGCTCGGAGCCTATTGCTCCAGGACCGTATTGGCCAAGAGTAACGTGATCACCAAGTTTATCCGGATCGAACTGACGCAATGAATTGAAGAGCTTGGCCTTTTCGTCGCGGACCTGTTCGGTTTCAAAACGTGCAGGAGGTTCCATGCCAATCAGGCTGAGCAGCTGCATCATGTGGTTCTGAAACATATCACGGATGACTCCGGCCTGCTCATAATATGATGCCCGATGTTCAACGCCCAGAGATTCTATGGCATTGATGCTGACGTGATCGATATATTGTCTGTTCCAGATCGGTTCAAAGATGGCATTGGCAAATCTGAACAGCAGAATGTTCTGTACCGTCTCTTTGGCAAGATAATGGTCGATCCGAAAAAGCTGCTGCTCCTGAAAGTATCTGTGAAGCGTGGTGTTGAGCTCAATGGCCGAATCGAGGTCATGGCCGAATGGTTTTTCGATGACCAGACGGGTCCATCCACTTTCTGTTTCCTGTTCATTATTGAGTCCGCATTCCCCTATGAAGGTAGCGACAATCGGATAGAGTGTGGGCGGCAGCGCCAGGTAAAACAGTGTGTTGCCCAGGGTACTGAAGTTCTGTGAATGTTCTGATATTTGTGATCGCAGTCGTTCATAGGATCCTCGCTCAAGGTAGTCGATACGTTCATAGGAGAGATGACGGAGAAAACGGTCGATTTCCTGTTTTTTGGTATTGTATCGCGTAAGCAAGCTTTGTTTGACTGTTTCCACATAAGCTGAATTACTGAGATCTGTACGACCGCAGCCTATTACAAAAAAATGCTCAGGCAATGATTGGGAATTAAAGAGATCAAACAGCGCCGGAAACAGCTTCCGGTGTGCCAGATCTCCGGTGGCTCCAAAAATGACCAGACCGAAAGGTTCTGCGGCCTTTTCAAACAGGCAGAATTCCCCTTGAGATAGGGCAGACTGGTCGGATTGATTGGATTGTGCCATATTATCCTTCCCGATCATTTTTTGTTCTTGGATGAAACAACCGCGTGCCCGCCAAATTCCCTTCTTAGGGCGGCCAAGACCCTGTTTTCAAAGGCATCTGTTTTTCTTGACTGGAAGCGGTTGAACAGCGACAGGGCGATAACGGGTGCTGAAACTCCGCTTTCAACTGCCTGCTGAACGGTCCAGCGGCCCTCTCCGGAGTCACTCACATGGCCGGTTAACTCCTCCAGCCGACCGTCTTTTGAAAACGCGTTCTCGGCCAACTCAAGGAGCCATGAACGAATAACGGATCCCTGGTTCCACAGATGGGACACTTGAGCGTAATCCAGATGCTCCCCATAGGGAGAACCTTCCAAAATGGCAAAGCCTTCACCATAGGCCTGCATCATTCCGTATTCGATTCCGTTATGGACCATCTTGACAAAATGGCCGCTGCCTGCCGGACCGCAGTAAAGGTGCCCCTCAGGGGGCGCCAGGGCTTCAAAGATTGGTGTCAGTTGGTCACAGATTGCTTTGTCGCCGCCATACATCAGGCAATATCCCTCTTTAAGACCCCAGATACCGCCGCTGACACCCACATCGACATAATGAATACCGTCCTTTTCAAAAAGCTCGCTACGTCGTATATCATCCTTGTAATAGGAGTTGCCGCCCTCAATAACAATGTCGCCCGGTGACAGCAGTTTCCTGAGCCTGTTGATATGATCGTCAACGATCTTGCCTGCCGGCAGCATCAGCCAGACGATTCGCGGTTTTGATATCTGATCGGCAATATCATCGAGGTCATAGATGCCTGTTGCTCCTTCCTTGACGATTGTATCGATTTTGTCAGCGGATCGATTATGGGCAAGAACTTTGATTCCGCCCTGCATCAACCGTCTGGCCATATTCATTCCCATACGGCCCAATCCGATGAGTAAAACCTGCATATTGATCTCCTTTATAGAGTCACATTTTTAAGTAATTTCACAAATACCGTGGATCAAATCACATTCCTTTTTATAGAGCGTCTCAATCCAGTCATCTTTTCCCTGCCTGCCGCTTTGAGGATGACCGCATTCAGGACAGGTTTGCATCTGGCCCAGTTTCGACAGCAGGTGCCTGCATGTTGAAACAAAGGTGGCATGGCTCCAGGTGAGCGGTGAGACGGAAAGCGGTTTACCGGTGAACGGGTCGACCTGCTCCGCCAGAACGCCGGAGGCCAGTTTATGGGAATCGACCCATCGCAAAATATCCATCACTTCTTCGAGCTGCTCTTTGGTCTCAGAGAGCTCGATTAAATAATCTGCATACCAGAGCGTGCAGATAAACCAGGGATTTCCGGGCAGATCATTGGAAATCCGGTGATAATAGTCGTCTTCATATCGGGCCATGCCGCCGATTGGAGTTGGAATCCACAGTTTATCCCTGAGTTGTTCCATTGTCGATTTCACCCGCGGATCGGTGGCTTCAAAAAGGCCGAAGGCGAATAATCCCCACAGGGACATATCTAAAGTGTCATCGACCTGGATATCACCGTTGTCATCGAAATTAATCATTCTGCAGAACCGATTAAGCTCCGGTCTCCACAGGTACTCAGAGGCCCCGTCCCGCATCTGGGCGGCGGCCTGCCGATACTCCTGGGCTTTATCCAGTTCACCGAATACAAAACAGAAGAGGGAGGCGGCTGTTAATCCGCCAAATACCGAGCCTACGGTAAAGCTGAGTATTCCCCTGCGTTCTTCCCACAGATCGTAAGAGAGATCCGGCAGGCCGGTTCGGCTGTCGCGATAGCTGCAGAGAAAGTCGGCGCCACGTTTGACCAGGGACCGATACAGCGGTTTAATGAATTCGATGTCCCGGTATAGAACAAAATGTTCCCACAATGCCCAGATGACAAGGGCTGTTTCGTCCTCCTGAATGGGCAGTTGCTCCTGGCCGTCAACCGTCCAGGGATGCCAGGATGAGGCCAGACTGCCGTCCGGATTGTATTTATGGAGCAGGTAGCCGTCATCGGTCAGTCTTTTGGAGATAAAGCGAAAGAAGTTCTGAGCCGGTACCGGGTAGCCCGCGCGATCAAGAGCATTGGCTACCAGGGCGCCGTCACGGGGCCAGATATACGAGTAGGTATCCCGGTTAAACTCGATCACATCCGAATCGTTGGCAGCCAGAATACCTCCTGCAGAGTCAATCTGGGTGCGGAGAATAAGCAGGCTTCGATGATACAGGTCCTGGAGCTCCCCGGACAGTGCATCCAGAACCGGTGTTTCTTTTCTTACCCACAGACGCCAGTAATGTTTTGAGCGGGATATAAGTTGATCGATACCCTTATGTTTTACCAGTTGGTCAAGGCGATGAACCTCCTGCCAATCCTTGCCGGCGCAGAGCCAGTATGCGGCATGCTTGTCGCTGTTCTTTTCAACAGTGAGACGTAGAGCGATTGTCGAGTCGACAGACCCCTGTGAGATAGGGTTGCCGGAGAGGCTGCCGTCTTCGGCGTCCTTATAGGTCCCTTCATGCTGACCACTGTTTTTGCGGCCGACAGCGACCTGGTGGATCGATTCCGAATCGTCAATCCCATTAATAAGAAAATAACGGTTTT
>CAZUUJ010000106.1:0-5395 GCA_964623625.1 uncultured Desulfocapsaceae bacterium | reverse complement strand
GCGGCTGGTCCATGGATCCGCATGTCAAGCTTGTGCAGACGCTTTTTGATTATGCGAGGGCACAGTTCAAGGACCTGAAAACATATTATTTTCACAACACCATCTACGATACCCTGTGGCTCGACAATACTCGCTCGCAGAGACCGTTTCTCATTGATGAATTTGAGCGCTTCGACCCGGAAACCCGTTTCATCGTGGTCGGCGACGCCAGCATGGCACCCTTTGAACTTTCCAGCCGGGACGGCTCCATTCACACCCAGGAACGGAGCGGAAGAGTAAGCCTGGATAGTCTGAAATTACTGGAAAAAACATTCCGCCATGCGGTCTGGCTCAACCCCCTGCAGCAAAACATGTGGAGTTCTTCACGAACCATTGAAATGATCAGCAGAATTTTTCCCATGTTTGAGCTTTCCCTGGACGGCCTGGAAAAAGCGGTAAGCTACCTTAAAAAGTAGGGCTTCGAACTAAGACCAGGGTCAGGATTGACAAATGGGTGTATTCTTGCTAGCTGATATCTGTGGCTAGGAAACCACGACTTCATTATCCTGGAGCTTGTTATCATGTCATTTTGCGGGGTAACGGCAGCCAAGATATTTTCTTTGATCAACAGGATCGAATAAAGTTCTTCTTTCTACTCCAGGAAGGTATTGAAAAATACCATCATCGTATACATGCGTATTGCCTGATGACCAATCACATTCACCTGGCTGTCCAGGTTCGTACTATTGCCTTATCACGCATCATGCAGAATGTCAGTTTTCGCTATGCCCGCTATCTAAACCGTCGTAAAAAACAGACCGGTCATTTGTTTCAGGGTCGTTATAGAGCACTGCTGATCGATGCAGAGAGTTTTCCTTCTGGAACTCATGAGATATATCCATAATAATCCTGTTCGGGCAGGAATGGTTAAATCGCCATCTGAATATCCTTGGAGCAGCCATTCGGTATATCTGGGAAAGATCGATGTTCCATGGGTAACCACCGACTGGATTTTGTCGCGGTTTTCCAAAACTCAGAAGCTGGCTGCAGAGTTTGTATAGCGATTTTATTCTAGCGGGCAGAGAAGAGGGGCACAGGAAAGAATTTCACCAGGGAACAATTGAAGGGTGTATTCTTGGTGAAGATCGTTTTGCAGAAGAGGCATTTACTAAGGCATCGCAACAAATTCCTTCTAAAATCAAGATTGATCATATCCTGACGAAGGTGTGTAAACACTATGAAATCGACCCTGTTGATCTATCTTCCAGAGGTCGACAGAGAGAGTTATCAAAGGCTCGTTCTATAGCGGCCAATATTGTTCGTGAAACAGAGCATCTTAATTTGACGGAATTGAGCCGGAAACTTCAGAGGGATTTGTCCGGACTCAGTCAAGCAGCTGCTCGATTTGATAAGAAAATGAGAACTGACAAAGTGCTAATGGGCCATTTAAAAAAAGATCAGAGAATCATTGCTGTAAATACCCATTAGTCAAGCCTGACCCTATGTCCCTATGTCCCTATGTCCATGCCTGAAAGTCGGGCTATCTGGTAAAATGGACCCAGAAGGTTTATACAAGAAATCGCATAACAAAGCTCATTTCGCCTCTTGAAAGAGGCAAAACCACAGTAGTTGGTCGACTCTCTTTGCCCTGTTTGAAGTGGAGATTCTAAAAATGCATCATCTTATTATCCGTCGAATCCGTTCATCTCATTGCAAGTTCGGCCCAAAACGGTGTGAAATGTGTCGAGAGATGAAAACAGAAATGATATGTCTTTTGAATATTGCCCCTGAAGATGCAGGTTTGGCTCAAAGACGCATGATTGAAGTACAGGTAGGAGGAGAAACAGTCTGGAAAGAATTCGACATCGTTCGAACCTTTGTAGATGAAGAAGAAGCACTGCGTTTCGCACGATCAAACAATATAAAAGATATAAAATTATAATCCTTTTATTCTGTGACCCATAGAACTTTGATCATTTGAAGTTTTCAGAAAAGCTATAAACCGTATCTTCCTGCCACCACCGAACCCGTCCGGTATCGAGATGTACGAAATAGCCCGCTTATGGTACCCAATCCTGCCTTGCTGCAGTGGACTGCCAGGTTTCTAACCTCTCTGGTATTAACACCGGTCAACCGGATATCGACGGCTTTTCCCAGCATATGCTGGCTCCGTTTGGCAACAGCCCCTCTTCTTTGGTCACCAGAAACAAGCTTAAATTGCGAGCTAAATTTCCTTCATCATCCAGATGCCGCACGGACAGGTGTCGGCACAGAAGCCGCAGCCGATGCATTTCTTATCATCGGAGACATATTCATAACCCACATCCAGGCCGAATTCATATCCGTTTTTATGTTTGTAGGTTTGTTCTTCTCTGACAATCGCCCCTTCGGGACAGATGGTTTCACATAAATGACAGTCACGGCAGGAGGCGCATGAGAGACAGCGATCCGCTTGATCAACCTGGGTCTGGCCGACCTCATCCGGCTTGTAATGGGTGATAGTCAGCGCCTGCTGGGTGATCACCTCCTTGGGAAAGGGTTTCCATTGTTTACCGGTGAAGTCACAGAAGATATATTCAGCAGCAGTTTTTCCTGCCCCCAGGGCATTGGTGGCCAGCCCCGGACGTTCGACGTCACCGACGGCCATCACCTTGGCGTCATTGGTGGTGTGGGCATCATCGGTCTTGATCCAGGCAGCCCCGCCTACTGTCACCGTTTCAACGGAGTCGGGCAGAAAGCTGAGTTCAGGGACATCACCGATGGAAATAAGCACGGTTTGTGCCGGAATCAACTCACCGCTATCGGTAATCAGCCCTTTTTCAGTAACCTCTTTAGTAATCACCGGCCATTGAAAGGTGGCGCCCAGAGCTTCGGCCGCCTCTTTTTCATGGCCAAAGGCAAGGGGTTTCTGGATATCGACCAGGGTCACTTTTTCAGCACCGAGACGATAGGCCTCACAAGCCACATCGCAACCAACATTACCGGCGCCGATGACCACTACTTCTTTGCCGACTTTCATAGGTGAGTCGGTTTTCGATGTCTTGAGAAAATCGAGTGCTGTAATCACCCGTTCATCACCGGGAAACTTCAATTTTCTCGGGGTGTGAGTACCGACCGCTACAACCACATAGTCAAACTCTTTTTTCAGCTCTTCAAATTTATCCTTGTCCATATCAACACCCAGGTTGATATGAATATTGGGATAGTTCATGAAACGCTCAATTTCCTGATCCCAGATGGCTTTGGGTAGCCTCTCCCAGGGGATAACCTGGCCCAGTTTGCCGCCCAACTGGGTGTCCTTTTCAAAGATGTGGGCCTCAATGCCTTTCATGGCCAGCTGCCAGGCGGTATTCATACCACCGGGACCGCCACCGATAACAGCAACTTTCTTACCGACGGGTTCAGCCGGCTTGGGCGGGTCTACTTGATCGACAGCCCGGCCGAGAATGTGCATGTCGATTGATTCGTCAACATCTCCCCGAGAGCAGTTGTCCATGCAGAGGTTAGGGCAGACCGAACCGCAGACAGAGGCCGGCAGCGGGGTATATTGAAGCAGAAGGTCATAGGCCTCTTCCAGTTGACCGTCTCTTATCAGTCGCAATCGGTCAACAGTGGGAATATGGACCGGACAGTAATAGGTACAGGGCGCCGCCGATTCGCGGTTGGCCCAGAACGGCTTTTTGCGTCTGAGATCGCCTGTGACAATCGCCGGAATAGCTGAACGGTCAAGCCCGGGCGCCAGATCCCGCAAGGGATCACCGCCACCAAAACTCTGGTTCCAGAACTGATTGCGGAACTGAGCCATCGGCATGGGACCGGAAAACATCAGGGCCCGTTCCTGGGGGGTGATAGCGTGTAAGACCTGCCACTCTTCACGTATGGTCAGGGTGTCAAGAAGATCGGTCCGGCCGATCTTCTCAAGATAAACAGCCATGTTATTTTTCAACCATTGCCACTGTTCATCATCGGGCTTCATCAGTTTGGCATTGGTTTTTGAATAGGAATCGTCTATTGGTCCGCGGAAATAAATGGAGCCACCAACCATACCGACACAGGGACGATAGCCGAGCACATTGTCCGGATTTTTGCTGTCAACACCACAGATAACACCGATACCACCGCAGTTGAATTCGGCAAAGGAGTCACCGCAGGAGCCCAGAACCCACAGTTCCGGTTTTTCGTAGTCAGGATTCCACTTAGTCATAGTGAGACCGCGGGCACCGATTGATCCTTTGATATAGACTTTGCCGGCAGCCATGGCGTTGCAGGCACCGTTGGTGGCATCACCCAGGACAGTGATTTCGGCTCCGATGTTCAGGTAACCGACATCATCGGAAGAGGCTCCATTGCAGATGATTGTTGTGCCGGGCATACCCATGCAACCGAGGCGCTGGCCGGATGGGCCTTCGAGTTCGATATTCAGGCCGTCTTCACGGTGCAGTCTGATACCGATATTGTGCTGGCCATAGGACTCGAGTTTTAAAGAGTTAGACTGACCGGCAGCCTCCTGTACCATGAACTCAAAATCCATGGAACTGATTCGTCGGCCGTTCTCGTCCTGGCCTTTTATGACAGTAGTAGTCACAGTGATACTCCAGTTTTTTGTAGAGATGTTCAACCTTTATAGTTTCATGAAAACAATAAGGATAAACATGGTTTAATCATATTATCATGTGTCAAAGACACCTGTTTATTCTGGCTTCTGACCTCTGCACCCCAAGGGCATTTCCTGCGGGGCATCCTCTGACTTCTGATTAGCAGACATATTTAATATTCAGTCGATCGGCGGCCGCTTTATCACCAATGCCGATAGCATCGGACATACCGATGGGCAGACTCTGGGAACGGCCAAGCGGTGCCATGATCTTTTTCACTTCCGTCTGGATAGACTGAAAGGTTTCGGCCACTCGTTCGGCAACCAGATCGGGATCAAGGCGACGGTACAGTTTCGGGTTCTGGCTGGTTATACCTTTTGGGCAGATACCGACGTTACAGACATTGCAGCGATTCTTTTCGTTGCCGAGACAACCGGCTGCCGACTGCATGATGTTTTTGCCGATATGAACACCGGACGCCCCAAGCATAACAAGGGCCATACCGTTCTGAGCCACATTGCCGTTTTTACCTATGCCGCCAGCTGCAAAAATCGGAATTTCGTTCTGTTTGCCCTGTTTGACCAGGTCAAGATAACATTCCCGTACACAGGAGGCGATTGGATGGCCGGTGGCGTCCATGGAAACATTGTAGGCCGCACCGGTGCCGCCGTCGATACCGTCAATCATAAGACCAGCAGCGTAAGGATTTCGTACCAGGTTATTCAGTACCGATTTAGCTGAGGTGGAGGCCGAAATCTTCGGATAGACCGGCACCTCATGATCAAAGGCCATGGACAGGGTCTGGATCATTTTCATAACAC
>CAZUUJ010000105.1:0-5408 GCA_964623625.1 uncultured Desulfocapsaceae bacterium | reverse complement strand
TGGGTGTTAAAAGCCTGCCGATTATAGAGGTTGGTCAAACTGTCGTGGATGATCAACTTTCGTAATTGCCCGGCGATAGTTCGTTCCCGAAGGGCACGGGCCAGTTTTATTTCCAGTTCGACCTGTTTCACCGGTTTAAATAGAAAATCCACAGCGCCGTTGCTGATTGCCAAAACACACTGTTCCCACTCTTCGAAATCAGCAGAAATGATAACATCAGTATTAGGATAATACTTCTGAACATGGTGCAGAAGATCAAGCCCATCCATTTCAGGAATATCAAGGTCGGACAGGACCAGATCAAAGGAGTTTTCTTTCAGTATTTCGGCGGCTTCAAAGCCGTTGCCGGCAGCATAGCAGGTATGGCCGAGTGATGAGACCAACAGGGTCAGTGAGCTTAAAACAAGTTCATTATTATTGACAATGAGAATAAAGGCGTTGTTTGGTCGGTCCGTATTCATCAGACTCTTGATCCGGATTGTTTATTTATGCAACACCAATGGTAATCGTGTCGCTTGGAGTAGGCCCAGTCTACAGGTTTTCAAGTGGAATGTCCAGAAACTGGTAGTTGCTTGATTATGGTGAACCGGATAGTGTACTTTATGACTGACAGTCGTCTTGTTTATTTACGGCTTTCTATAACCGCAAAGCCGACAGAATAACGGACAACATGGAAAATCGAGAACTGGTAGAGATATTTAGAACAGGGAAGAACGAGCATTGGTTTGAAGAATGCGAAATGATCTTTGCTGAAATAAATCCGGAAATGCGTCTGGATTTCCTGAAACAGGTTCATGATGATGTTCGGGATATATTTCTCGGCTCCTATCCGGGATTTCAAGTTTCGCTTTCAAAATACCATAATTTTGATCATACCTGTTCAACTAGTCTGGCCGTGGTCAGATTGTTCCATGGATTAATTCTGGAAGGAGAAACCATCTTCGGAACAACTCTGGAACAAGGAGTTGTCAGCGCTTTGTTTCATGATATCGGCTGGTTGCCGAGGAAAAACAACAAGGCACAATTTCCTGTGGGATCGCAGGGTAAACATGAAGAGCGCTCAATTCGCTTTATGACGCAATATCTTAAGCAAAAAGGCTGTTCATCAGACTATTGCGATGCCTGTGGTGTGATGATTCAATGTACGAACCTGGCAGTCCAACCTGAAATGCTGAAATTTAAAGATGAAGCAAATCGACTGGGTGGGTATGTGGTCGGATCAGCCGACATCCTGGCACAGATGGCCGACAGGTGTTACCTGGAAAAACTGCCTTTTCTGTACCGGGAGCAGCAATACAGCAAACAGTTTCAATTCCAGACTCCTTTTGAGTTGTTGCAGCGTACCGCCGAATTTTATTCAATCACGGTGATGGAACGGTTGGAAAAAACCTTTAACAATGTCTATCTGGCGATGCGGAGCCATTTCAGGAAACGGTGGCAATTGAATAAAGACCTGTACAGTGAGAATATCCTGAAAAATATCGATTACCTGAAAAAGGTCATCAATGAATGCGAAAATGAGTTTTGGTGTGTTGAAAAGAAGCTGAGGCGAAATATCTCTTGATAGTGACTCTCTGTTGGCAAGAAGCCGGGGAGAGAACAACTTTTCACATACGGTTTTTCACTTATTTCTCGGATCTTTGCCGGTTTCGAACATTTCAAAGAGATCGTAGAAAAGCCTGCTGACCGCACTGAAGTGGGTTGCCGAGCCGGAAGAGGCATAGGCCTTGGTTATTTCAAAGGCCCGCAGAAAGCTTTCATGGCTTTGCGATTTCTGTCCTTCTTTGAGAACCTTCGTAAGGTTTTGACCGATATCTTTTTCCATACTGTTGATCCTGTTGTGGCTTCCGGGAAGTGGTGTTCATCCAGGTTGTCCGGAAAACCTGATGTTAAATGGGATTTGACCGTCTACTCGTCCAGGGATTTTGCCTCATCGACCAGCATGATGGGAATATCGTTACGGATTTCGTAAAGGAGCCTGCACTGTTCACACAGGATACCTTTTTTATCCTGGCTCAGTTTGACCGGTTTTTTGCACTTTGGACACGCAAGAATGTCAAGAAGATCTTTGGATATCATTTCGTCTGTGAGAGGGCTGAGGTTAGATGACTCACCGATGGAGTGATCGATACCAGTAAGCTGTTATTCACGGCTTCGATATTTCGTATTTTCATGGAGATCATAATCGATTTATTGTTGGTATCCGCTATCAGTGGTTTCAGCTTTTTAATCGATACAGGAAAATCACGGCCACTGATAATAGCCAACAATGCGGCGGCGATATCCGCCTTTTGCGGTTTTTGATTCGGTTTTCTTTGCAAAATCGGACGGATGTAGAGCAACTGTTTTTCCGAGTCGAACCGAAGCCTGGCGTTTGCCTGGAAGTCGAGCCGGACGGAGCCCACATTGAGATTGATCGTATGACCGGAGATTTCAGTGACAAGCCGCAGCTTCTTGCCGACAAGGCCGAGCCGACAGGATATCTGCTGGTTCTTCAGCTCGATGTCGGTGATATCGATTATGGAAACGGCTCCTTTGAGCATCTTTGAAGAAACATTCAAATCAAAGGGGACCATCTTATCAACAGCCTTGGAAAGCACAGGACCGGGGATTCGTAAGGTGATCAGCTGGCTTGAATCTGTTGCCTGACCCCAGCCTGGGGCCAGAAGGAAAACAACGATTAAGAAGGGAAGGATAAGAAGTTGTTTCATGTCATATCACTATTGTTGTGTTCTGCTGGAAACTTCATTTGTCTGAATTGGTTATACAGTGTCCCTATCCATAATCCGGCGATGGAAACCAGACCGACGATGGAGGCCCAGTCGCGGGAGCGGCTATGACCATGGGACTCTTTCACTTCGATTGTATCCATGGTAATGAATTTACCCTTAATTGACAAGAGAGATGCGTGTTTGGGAAGATTGCCGGTGACTCTGACCATATCGCGGGAAAAGAAGCGTACCTGTTTGATGTCACTGAAATAGGGGACCCGATCCACCTCGATACTCTTTCCCGGCCGTGCTTTTTTCTCTTTGAGCGTTGTCAAATACCTGATATCGGCACGTTCGGCATGAGGGATAAGAAAAGCAGGTGTTATGAGATAGCAGCAAAGCGCCAGCAGACCCAAAGTGATTTTTAAGGTCCCGGGCCGACCAAGGAGGGCACTACGGGATATTGCTTTTTCCCAGAACAGCAGGATAAAGAGCAGGCCGGCCCCGGTGAGCACCAGCATAATACTATGATTGGTCCAGAACAGATCGAACCGTATCAGCTTCCATGAAAACGGAGCGAAAAGAAGAACTCCGCTGCCCCATTTTATTTCGCAGCCGTCAAGCAGTAGATGGATAATGATATTGAACAGCAGAAGGAAAAACACCCGGACAGGTTCCCGGCTTATCACCGAGAAGGAGAGGGCAAGAAAGAGCGAGAAAAAGAGCGAGGCCTGGATTGTGGCATAAAATCCAACGAGATACGGATCAAAGAGTTGGAGCTTAAAGAGTATCCTCTGGGCTATCCAGGGGATGTCGGGGATCAGACAGCCCAGTGCTATCCACTGCAGTTCCGCCTTTTTAAACAACAGATTGCTTAATGGCGCCTGAACACCTATATGTCCCAGAGTATTTGGCAAAATTTAAAAATGATTGACTAAAAAAAATATTGCACGTTATGCGAGCGAAATGCGGCGATCTCCAATACTATATTTTATTAAGAGATCAGAGTCTAACGCTTACCTGCCACGTCGTTTCACTCCTTGCAATGACAGAATGGTTTCTTTTATCCTTTTTTGCGAATCTATCAGCAATGCGTTATAGATTTTGAATAATGGAAGATACAAAATACATCGAAACAGGAGTGGTGAAAATGGGAAAAGTGAAAATTGGCGTGATTTTATGATTATACCCGACCCGAGGAGTTGTTCGTGCCCAAGTTGACTATAAGTTCTGAGTGCGTCTTTGAGGATATTCCCGTTGAGCTTGAACGAGCGATCAAGGCTGAATTGACCATCGACAATCCCCGTTATATCGCGGCAAAACGATATGGCCGTTGGATCGGCAAGAACCTGAAACCTAAGCTGAAATATTACAACCAGTGGCCCGGCAGGCTGTTTTTTCCACGTGGCTTTGGGAATCAGGCGGTGTTGCTCTGCCGGGAGTACACTGGAAAAACGGTTGAGATCATCGACAAAAGACGAAAGCTGCCTCTGGTTGATTTTGACTTTTCAGGGAATTTGCGTCCTTACCAGCATGATAGTGTCGAGCGAATTTTAAGACGGTCATTCGGTGTCCTGGAAGCCGGGACGGGCAGTGGTAAAACAGTTATGGCTCTCGCTGTTGTTGCCAGAAGGCGTCAGCCGACCCTGGTCATTGTCCACACTAAGGAATTGCTCTATCAGTGGCATGATCGGGTACGGGAATTTCTGGGGATTAAACCGGGGTTGATCGGTGATTCCCATTTGAGGATCGAGAACCTGACCATCGGTATTGTCAACAGTGTGCGAACAAGGTGTGAGCAACTGGCACCACAATTCGGTCAGCTAGTTGTCGATGAATGCCATCGGGTGCCGGCAACCCTGTTCACCGATGTGGTGTCTACCTTCGACTGCTGGTATATGCTTGGCCTTTCAGCAACTGCATTTCGCAGCGATGATGGAACCACAAAGCTGATTTACACCTATATGGGAGATCGTCTACATCAGGTCGACAGGAATGAACTCGAACAGACCGGTGCGGTTGTCAGACCGACATTGGTAAGAAGAAAAACCAACTTCACCTATGGGTATCGGGGGGAGTATCAGAAACTGATTACAGCACTTACCAAACATGAAGGAAGAAACAGACAAATTGTTGAAGATATCTGTCGGATAGTAGAAAAAAAAGAGGGCGGCACAATTCTCGTTGTTTCCGACCGGGTCAGTCATTGTAAAGTTTTTGAAGAACTGCTGCAAAGAAAGAGGGTGAATGTTGCTCTGTTAACCGGCCAGACGCCGCCCGAGCAAAGAAGCCAAATCGTCAAGTCGGTCACCGAAGGGCGGATAGATGTGCTGATATCGACCTTGCAGCTAATCGGTGAGGGTTTTGACTGTCCCGATTTGACAACCCTTATCCTGACAACACCTATCACCTTTGAAGGTCGCCTGCTACAGGTAATCGGCCGAATCATGCGTCCCGGGAAAAACAAAGAGGCAAAAGTCTATGACTATGTGGACGATGCGATCCCTGTCCTGCGCCGTTCTGCCCGGGCAAGGCAGAAGGTGTTTGCCGACCTGTAGTTTTTATCATCCTCCTTATCAATTCCTTGTAAAAAATACGGTTTGACAACAATGTATCTGATTAACAATAAAGCTCAACCTGAAACGAGGTGTTGTCGGTTTGACAGTCTTCCATGAGAAGGCTTGTCAAGAAGAGTTC
>CAZUUJ010000104.1:0-5989 GCA_964623625.1 uncultured Desulfocapsaceae bacterium | reverse complement strand
GAATTGGTGCACTGGACCTGCGGGTTATCCTTAACATCATTGTCTCCTGGTTGGTTACCCTACCGGTCGGCGCCATACTGGCGATGCTGTTCTTCTTTACACTTAAGGGAATATTCAGCTAGCAACAAAACTAAGCAGACAATCAAGGAGCGTCCACATCTCCTTGATTGTCTGCTCCTGGTAAAGTAATCCTGTCCGGACGGTTAAAGACATTGAGACGTTCCGGCCGTGAGTAACCGCACAGGGTGACTCCTGCCCTTCTGGCTATTGCAAGTCCCAGTGAAGAAGGAGCGGTTCTGGACATGACGATGGGAATGCCGATTCGGGCACATTTAAGGATCATATCGGAAGTAATCCGCCCGGTTGTATAGACAGCGGCCTGTACCGGCACCCTACCCAGCAAAACAGCACCGAGCACCTTATCCACGGCGTTATGCCGGCCGATATCCTCATAAAAAGCCATGAGTTTGCCTTCTGCCCAAATACCGCACCCATGGACGCAATGGGTCTCGCCGCCCAGCGGCGAGGCATGAAGGACTCCAAGGATGAATTGCCTGACTTCCGGAAACGTGAGGGTGCATTCCTGTAATGGCTCAAAAGCATCCTCCATCATCTCCTTTGAGATTTTTCCAGTGCCGCCGCAGCCTGAAGTGATAATGACCTCTTTTTTTTCCCTCTCATCAACATCAGCATACACTACAATTCTACCCTCGGGACAGACAAGCACTTCAACGACTTCTTCCGGTTTTTTAATATAGCCCTGGCCAAAGAGAAACCCGACCCCAAACTCTTCCAGTCCAACCGGCAGGACCATTGACATCCCGATATCCACATCGTTTAAGGCGATGGTAAATGGTGTTTCTATCGCCAGCGACTCCTGTTGCTCGTGGCTACCCTCGGGAGTCATGATGAGCGTAGAGTGGGAAAGTGTCAGCTTATCTTTCATATTTTCGAGTTGTTTTGCTGTAATGTTGTAAAACCAATAAAATATCTTTCAAAGCCAGCTAACAGCCTGAAGAACGGAAGTGTTGAGGCATGGTAGCCGCAGACGATCTACTTTTCAACTCAAATCGGCTCAATAAAAAAAGCCTGTAGGATTACTTCTCAATTGAGATGAGAAATACCTGTTTATCGCACTTGCTTTAAACTATCGGAAAAGGTATCGTTGATTCCGATTTTTGCCGTATTTTCTATGTTTTTCCCTGTCTAATCGGGGTGAATATCAACTACACACTTTTTCATTCAACCAGGAACTCTCCATGCCTCCCATTGTTAGTTTCATCGGCTGGCACGACAGTGGAAAAACGACCATAGCCAGTAAAGTTGTTCGTCTCCTTAAAAGTCGCGGCTACCAGGTGGCTGTTATCAAATCTTCAAAAGAAACCGGAATCGAATTCGATACGCCCGGAACGGATACCTTCAAGCATAAAAAGGCTGGCGCCGATTCCATCTTGTTCGTTGCCCCGGACCAGATGGTGCTGCAAACCGACAATGACGGTTTTTCTTTGACGACTCTTGCCCATCGCTATTTCAAGGATATGGATCTGGTTATCGGGGAAGGATTCAAACATGCAAAACAAGTCGCCAAGATCGAAGTGCGCAGGAATAGAGATCAGTTGCTGCGTGATCATGTTTCCAGAGTTATTGCAACTGTAACCGATCTCAAAGAGGTTTCCGGTGATTTTATATTTCCAACAGATCAAGCTGATAAGATTGCTTCATTTATTGAGAATAGATTTCTGACCGGCAAGGCTCCTGAAAAGGAAATGACTTCACTGCTGGTTAACGGAAAAAAAATTATTTTAAAAGAATTTATCCAGAAATCCCTGGCTGGAACAGTCAGTGGTTTTATTCAATCGCTGAAGCTTATTGGCGACGTAAAAGAAATTGAGTTGAGGATTACTCTAAACAACGAAAAAGATTGATCCCCGGAAATTCATTTTGTCATTACGAGCAAAACGTATCACCCGAAAACATGAAAGATTGCCACGGGCATCGAGCCTTGCAACGACCACAATTCAATGTTCTCTATTCACCAGCTCTTTAGAATCAGTCAACCGCACCTCTGCAACTGATACATTACAAGCTCATGAAAAAATTCTTTAATCTTATCAGTTCCGAAGAGTTTGGCCGTTTTTTTGACCAGTTTGCTCCGCTGGAAAGTGAAACGATTCCCCTTGCAGACGGTTTAGATCGTTTTACCGCAGACGATATCGTTGCCCCGGAGGCTCTACCCCCGTTTTCGCGCTCAACCATGGACGGGTTTTCGGTAAGGGCAAGGGACACATTTGGTGCCAGTGAGACTGAGCCCGCCTTTCTCGAAATAGTTGGTGAAATACCCATGGGTGACTCGGGCAAAGAGATCTCGCTTACGCCCGGTCAGACCGCCAGGATATGGACGGGTGGTGAGCTGGCTGACAAATCGGACAGTGTGGTGATGTTCGAATATACAAATACTCTAGACGAGTCGACCATCGAGGTTTTTCGGGCTGTGGCCCCAGGCGAGAACGTGATTCAAACTGGGGAAGATTATGAAAAAGAGAGTGTGATTCTTCCCCGGGGAAGCCGCCTGCGTTCCCAGGATTTAGGTGTTCTGGCAGGCATGGGCATTTCCAAAATCCCGGTGTTTCAAAAACCACGGGTGGCCATCATCAGCACAGGTGATGAACTGGTCGGAGTAGATGAAGAAGTACCTCCTGGAAAAATCCGTGATATCAACTCCACAACCCTGACAACCCTTGTTTTAGAAGCTGGCGGCATCCCCAAGCCAATTGGTATCATTCATGACGATTTTGACCTCATGCTCGATACCTGCAAAAGAGCCATCGAAGAGGGAGCCGATATGATTCTGCTTTCTGGCGGCAGCTCGGTTGGCAAACGGGATTTTACACTATCCGTCTTCAGGGAGCTCGACGAGTCAAAGCTGCTTGCCCATGGGGTCGCCATCAGGCCAGGAAAACCGACAATCTTAGGTATAAAAGGAAACTGCGCTCTTTTCGGTCTGCCAGGCCATACCGGTTCGGCTATGGTTGTTTTTTACCTCTTTGTCCGGCCGCTGCTCCATCGATTTCTGGGTCATAGAAATTCAACACTGACACGTTTACCCGTACTCACCGGTGAGCAGATTCCCTCATCAATTGGCCGGGAAGAGTATGTCCGGGTCCGGCTTAAACGGTCTGAAAGTAGTCTGCTTCCCATTGCTTCTCCCATCTACGGAAAATCAGGCCTGCTCAAACCTCTGGTAGCGGCCGACGGGCTTCTTGTCATAGAGCGGGACAGTGAAGGTATTGACAAAGGACAACAGGCGGAGGTTTTACTTTTCCCATGAAACGAAAAATCTATCTCAACATGCAAACCCTTGAAGAAGCCCGGAGGCTTCTCTTCGACAGGTTTGGTGAGAGCGAGACGGAAGAGGAATTGCTCGACGCGCGTGATGCTCTGGGCCGGGTCACTACTCAACCGGTCACAGCAGCGCTTTCCTCGCCCAGGTTTCACAGCGCGGCCATGGATGGTTTTGCTGTTGTGGCCGAAGACACATTCGGAGCAACCGATGAAACGCCTGTCACCCTTGATATCGGCTCAGATCAAGCGGTGCCTATCAACACCGGTTTTCCCATGCCGGAAGATAAAAACGCGGTGGTCATGGTCGAGCATATTTTACTGAGTGATGATGGACAGCATGGGATTATACGATCGGCTGTATACCCATGGCAGAATGTGCGTAAAGTTGGTGAGGATATTGTGGCTACCGAGCTGCTCTTCCCAGCCCATCACATTCTGGGTTCCGCCGACCTTGCCGCCCTGCTGACCGGCGGTCGGGCAACTGTAGCAGTCCAAAAAAAACCACGTCTTGTCATAATGCCTACCGGGACGGAACTGGTATTTCTGGAAAAAGACAATCAGCAAATTCCGGCCGGTAAAACAATCGAATCAAACAGCGCTGTACTGGCCGCTATGGCGGTGGAGTCCGGTGCTGAAGTTGATATTTCTCCCGTTGTTCAGGATAGTTACAAAACACTGAAAGCAAGTATTCAGGAAGCTGCCTTTTCCGATGCTGATATCGTGGTCATCAACGCCGGTTCTTCTGCCGGATCAGCCGATTACACCCTGCCGATCATTGAGGAACTGGGTGAAGTGCTGGTCCATGGTGTAACCATCATGCCGGGAAAACCGACCATTCTTGGTGTCATTAACGACAAACCGGTTATCGGAAACCCCGGTTTTCCGGTATCGGCAATCATCTCATTCAAGCAGTTTGTTGTTCCACTGCTCTACTCCTTTCAGGGAATCGAAGAGCCAAAGATTGAAACCATCACTGCCATTTCGGCTAAAAACCTGCCGTCCAGAAGCGGCATGGAGGAGTTTCGCCGGATGATCACCGGTAAGATCGGTGAACGGTATGTCACCGTCCCCATGAGAAAGGGGGCCGGGGCTATCACCACACTCACAAGGGCCAATTCCATTCTCCGGATCCCAATGGGACGTGAAGGGGTGAATAAAAACGACAAGGTCAAGGTGGAGCCGCTCAGATCCGTTTCACAGTTGAAAAAGACAATCCTCTGCACAGGCAGCCATGACCTCTGCCTGGATCTCATTCATAATGAACTGAAAAAGCAGGCCGTTTCCTATCCGCTGGCATCGACCCATGTGGGCAGCCTTGGGGGGATCATGGCGATTAAAGAAGGGACCACCCATATTGCCGGTTCCCACCTGCTTGATCCGGACAGCGGCGAATATAATACTGTTGCCGTCAACCGGTACATTACCGACCGCGAGATCAGTCTGATCACCCTGGCTCACAGACAGCAGGGGCTGATGGTGCTTCCCGGCAATCCAAAAAACATCCTCTCAATTGGAGATCTGGCCGGTGGTGATATTTCATTTGTTAATCGTCAGGCAGGTTCCGGCACCAGGGTACTGTTCGATTATCGGCTTGAACAGGACGAACTCGATCCCGATACCATAATCGGCTACGATAATGAAGAGTATACCCACATGGCTGTGGCCGTCAGTGTTCTGAGCGAAAAATCGGATGCAGGGCTGGGCATCCTCGGCGCAGCCAGAGCCCTGAAGCTGGACTTTGTTCCAATTGTCGAGGAGCGGTATGATTTGATCATTCCAACCGAATTTCTTGAACTGGATATGATCCGGCAACTGCTGAATATCCTTAATAGCAACGACTTCAAAAAACAGGTGGAGACAATTGGTGGCTATTCGACCAGAGAGACTGGTAAACAAGTCACCCTGTCCAAAGAGAACAATCCCGACACCAGACAATGAAACTCCCACCACACATTGCATTAACCGTTTCTACGAAGATTACTGCGCCGTTCACCACCCTCCTGCAAGGGGGAATCTTCATCGATGTTCCCTGCAACACACAAATCGGTGAATTTCTCACTTCCCTGCCCGGTTTTAACCAGGAATATGTTCAAAGCAGAGTGGAAACCATTTTCATCGATGGCCTACCAGCCGACAGTCTGTCACAACCACTCACTTCCAGCGGTACCGTTCTAGCCATTTCCGCTGCTATGCCGGGTCTAGCCGGAGCGATTTTCAGAAAAAACAGTGTCCATGCTGCTTTGCGTACTGCTCCAATAACCAAAGAGGCTGAATCCGCGGAAAAGACCATTCAGGTCCGGTTAAAACTGTTCAACATGATTGCGCTGGAAAAAGGTGCACAGCTTCTGCATGAAGGGTGTGTAATGAAGGCTTCCACAGTTCAATACTTCTTCAGTTACCGAAAACATCTGCTTAAGCAAATTGCTGAGATAAGAGTTAATGGAGACCTGATCAGCTTTGAGGATCTTCATTTACTTCTCAACAGGAAGGATACTATTCTTCTTACTATTTCAAGTAATTAACACAGGTTAACCCAATTATTACCCCTAGTGGGAAGCTTTCAATTATCAACCGAAAACCGACGTAGAACATGGAAAACGTCTTGTATTTCCATACGACAACCGAGTAGAATTAGAAATTCGATTAT
>CAZUUJ010000103.1:0-6008 GCA_964623625.1 uncultured Desulfocapsaceae bacterium | reverse complement strand
CTCCATGGTATTGGTCTGGCCACTATTAAAGAGTGGATGACCGATCTCAAAGGTAACTTTATCATCGAATCAGAACCTGGCCAGGGGACACGGGTTGTACTTGATGTGCCGATGAACACGATAAACGAGGTGCAGTATGCTGAAAGTATTCCTGGCTGATGACCACCAGATGTTCAGACAGGGACTTGCCGCCATGCTCTCCAAAACAGGCAACATCGACATTGTCGGTGAAGCGGCCAATGGTCTGGATGCATTAAAGGCGCTTTCCACTATCTGTCCTGATGTCGCTATTATCGATATCGCTATGCCGGGCATCAACGGAATCGAATTGTGCCGTAGAATCAGAAAAGAAATGCCGCCTGTTAAAGTTATTATCCTCACCATGCAGGCCGATCCCTTTTATACAACAGAAGCGCTGGAGGCGGGCGCTCACGGTTATCTCCTCAAAGAAGAAAGCTTCTCCTCGCTGGAAGATTCGATAAAAAAGGTGGTCAATAATGGTGAGACTGTCCTCTCCCCGACCCTTCGTTCCCATATTCTTGAAGAAGCCATAGAAAAACAGAAAATGGGGGAAGACTGTACGATCAACTTGACCAAAAGGGAAAAGGAAATACTCCAGCAGGTTGCAGAAGGGCTGACCAATCAGGAGATTGCCCAGCGTCTCTATATCTCTCCCCAAACGGTGGATACCCACCGGAAGAACCTGATGGCCAAACTGGATATCCACTCCGTTGCCGGCCTGGTTAAATACGCCCTGCGACATGGCTATATCTCTATTTAATTCGATTCTTCGCTATGAATATCCGATCAATCTTCCACGTTACAGGTATACTTTTTCTTGTTACAGGAGCTTCTATGCTTCTGCCGGTTGTCTGTTCGCTGGTTTATGGTGAATCCGATTTATTTGCTCTTGCCATCACCCTGTTGATTAACTTCGGAGTTGGCCTTCCCCTCTGGTAGTTATATAGAAAAGATCACTAGCTTGGTGTCTAAGACGGCATCGTGATTGCCGTTTTCGGCTGGATACTGGTTTCTGCCGTCTCAGACATCCCGTTTATTTTACACGGTTCCATCCCCTCGTTCACCGATGCCTTTTTTGAAATGATGTCCGGGTACACCACAACCGGCGCCAACATTCTCACCGACATCGAAGCATTACCCCACGGCCTGCTGTTCTGGCGATCGGAAACACATTTACTGGGCGGCATGGGTTTTCTGACCCTCACTGTGATGTTTTTGCCCAAAGGCATGGGGGGACTACGCATATTCCGAGCGTAATCAAGCCCCGGACAGGTCCTGACTAAAGAAAAGTTCATCCCCCGGACCAAGGATGCCTTGATCTGGCTGTGGGTTATCTATCTTGTTTTGAATTTGATCCAGACTCTGCTTCTGGCTGTCGGCGGCATGTCGCTGTTCGACTCGCTCTGTCACACCTTCGGCACCATGTCGACCTCGGGTTACTCGCCTAAAAATAGTAGTATGGCCCATTACAACTCCGCCTATTTTGACTGGATTATCATTGTCTTCATGTTCTTGGGCGGTATGACGTTTATGTTGTTTTATCTGATGATGAAAAGGGATTTCGGGACTCTCAAAATTAATACCGAATTTCGCTGGTACTGTGCCATACTGCTGTTTTTTTGTCTGGTGGTCAGTCTGATTCTCTGGAAAAACGGCAGCTATGAAGGTTTTTCCCAGTCACTTCGTTACGGCACCTTTCAGGTGATGTCGTTATTGACCACAACCGGTTTTACAACCGCCGATTATGAACAGTGGCCGCAATCAGCCCAGATGTTTCTCTACGTTGTCTGTTTCATCGGTGCCTGCGCCGGGTCAACCACGAGCGGGATTAAGATCATTCACTATGTGATCATTTCAAAATTCATGTTTGGCGCTGTACGTAAGATATTTTTCCAGCCATTGGCCGTCATCACCATCCGGATCAACGACCGTGCAATCAATCCCTCGCTGGTCGACCTGGCGGTCTGTTACTTTATTGTCGATATTCTCATGATACTGGCAGGCGGCTGTATTCTGGCATTAATAGACAATATGAACTATGTCACCGCCATGAGCTCGGTGATTGCCTCTCTGATGAATATCGGCCCCGGTTTCGGCTATATCGGCCCCTCTGAGAACTATGCTTTTATCTCCGATACCGGTAAATGGTTTCTTGCCTGGAATATGCTGGTTGGCCGTCTTGAGATGTTCTCCGCTCTGGTGATCCTCTATCCCTCCTTCTGGAAGCAGTAACCAAAAACTTTCACTCAAATTCTCTCCAAAACCCCATCATCTCTTTGGTATTTACTTTGAAGAACCGTAATATTTGCCATCTTTCAGGCAGTTAGATTGAATCAATCCGATTTTTCTGCTACAATATACACATCCATCAACTTAGCCAAGTCCAGAATAATTACCGAAATAAATATGAACATTTTTCTCTGATCAAGGAACATAAAAGTATAAGCATAAAAGTATATAGGATAAGTCTTCACATATCTCACTGTATAGGAGGAGAATGTTATGACAGTTTTCAAGCTGAATAGATCATTTGTCACGATCCTTCTTACGGCCTTGCTCAGCTACTCTCTCCTCGTCCCTTTCGGTTCCATTCATGCTGCCGACACAAAACTACAACCAGACCAGATCCTAAAAAAAAATAAGATCACCATATCACGTCCAAAGGATGGCCAGATATTCGCCGTGTCCGATGACAACAAAGCCGCTATCACTCTTGTAATTTTGACGACAAAAAGTGATTTTCTGTACCTCCAGTTAAATCGATTCAATGAGAATAACGAAACTGAAGGACAACAATCCCTCTGGCGAATCCCAACAGACAATCGCAAATTTATCAAAGAGAACGGTCTCTTTAAATGGACTCAGCAAATACAACGTCGGGTAGGTAAGTACCAATTATCAGCGTCAACGTCTCAACCTGCAAATGGAATGCTTGACGAATCTGAAAAAGAGGTCGCCATCAATTTTGAGGTTGTCAATCCCATTGCAGTGCACACTGACAATCCTCTTTTAATCGGGAACCAGCTCAAGTTTATCAGTCCAACAGATGGCGGATCGTACAACCAGGCCATTTCCTTTATTGTTTCTACCACCAATAAAGAAGACCTCTATTTTGAACTCATACAACGAGATGATGCCGGCAATCCAACCGGTGTTGGTGTCCCATTCTGGGATAAGATCGACAAAGATGAGCTGCAGCAATTCGGAACATCATATAGATGGTACGGCAGTAAAGAGCTCCCTTCAGCCAGCTATTCTCTGGCTGTTCTTTCAGGCCCTTTGCCCCTGGATCTCAACAAAAAAGTCAGGGTCTATTTCAATGTTCTAAATACACCTAGAATTAACATTCAATCGGCCCATAAGGTCATTCCGCCCAGACTGCTGCTAACCCTTGGAAAATCAGGTCTTGGAACAACCATAACACTCAAGTTTGAGCATGATGCCCGCCTGACAGATTTTAATTACCAGTTTAAAAAATGGGATACCAAGAGAAAAAGATGGAAAAGGACAACAACACCGAAACAGATCAGAACGAATACCTCGGGTGAAAAAAAACGGGTTGTCACTACAGCCAGGTTCAGAATTCAGATCCCCGGCAAATACAGTTGGACCGTGTCGGGTCGGGGAATCGTCTCTCCACCGCCCCAAGAGTTTAAAATTGGCAGTGTGTTTATCACCCAAAACACTCAGGAAGAAAAAAAAGAACCCATTATATGTTTCTTAAATGCCACAACAACCGAACCAAAGCCAACATTGGACAAACCGTTTGATTTGATCGTCAACCTGAGAAACACCGGCAACGCAAAAAATGACTCGTCCCACAAGGTTCAGCTTAAAATCGTCTGCAAACCTCTTGACGGCGGTAAATGCAAGAAGCTGGTTTCAAGTAAGACAGTGCTCCCAATCGGTCCCAGAGACAATAAGGAAATCACCATAAAAAGAGCTTTGAAAGTGACCAAAGGAGGAAGATACAAGGTAACGTTAACCCTGCTACAACCTAAAGCAACGAGCAAAACAAAATGCTCGAAAAAATCGGACTGCTTTACCTTTTCCATTAAAAAAATTGCCAAAAAGCCCGGACGGAAGAGTACTAAACCACCTGGTGCCGCAAGGCCAGGATCTAGCGGATCATCGTTTGGTGGAGGCACAGGAAGTGGTCGCTCTTCCAGTCGTCCTACGACCGATACGAGAGATAGACCACAGATAAGGTAATAAATTAGAGATATCTATTAATATAATTATAATGAAGCACCCAAGTACTGGAAATCGTGCTGTCGGTTAAACAATTCGTACAACACAAAAAAGAGGAAATCATGAAAACTGCATTTCACATTCGAACGCCTGGTTCCATCGTTTATTTTTCTCTAATGATTCCCTTCGTTCTCCTGTTATTTACTCCCGTCCAAGCGTTTGACATCAAACAACAGACAGAAGTGACAATTCAGGGACAATCCTCCGATCAAATTCAATTTAAAATCTCACTGAATTTGGAAAATGTCCTCTACACATGGATGGGAACCGACCTGTTTGTTATTTGCGGTGCAGCCTATGGCGATTTACAAGAATACGATATAATAGGTGAAAAAACTGTAGAGGGAGCGTTGAGTGCTGGAGATTTTAGCGAGAGTGCGTTTTTTGTCCCCATCACTCAATTTAACTCAAAACCAGTAGGTAAGACACCGGATAGAGCTTATTGCCTGGTGTATGCTAAAAAAGGATCTCAGTGCACTGCACTCGGAATCGCCAGGATGGGGATCAGCGGCTATGGCGTTCCGTCCGAACTTGAATCTTTAAACTGCGATGATATCACACTTCCTGGTCCTTGAAAATTGACAAGCAGTAAAAGCCTGTCATAGTAGTTAACATATGGAAAACAGGCTTATAGATAATAGATTGCAGAAACATGAAGACGGTACACAACCTGATAAAAATAATTGCAGCACTATTTAAGCCTCTGGTTATCTTGAAAAACTTCACTGCAAAATTCCTCCTCATTCATTTCATTTTTTTTATTGTTTGCTGCTCCTGGGTACAGGCAGATTCCAATATTGTCTTACAAAAGCCCCAACACGTTACTGTAAAACCAGATCCTGTGATAGACATGGGTGCCATCGACTATTCTCCTGATCCAATAATCGATATGGATACTATCAGCTACCAACAGGATCATGAAATCGACATGGGCAAAATTGACTACTCTCCTGATTCAATAATTGATATGGGCAGTATTAACTCTTCCTGGGATCAGATAATCGACATGGGTACTCTTGACTATTCTCCCGACTCAATCATCGACATGGGATCGATCAATTATTCTCCACCGTCAAATAATTTAGTGGAACAGATTGATCTGGCAGAAGTCGCTCAACAGATAGATCAGACGGTATTGCTCGCACCAAGAGGCAGAATAGTGTTTAACAAAAACAGACCAGTTGTTTTTAAATTCAGACATGACAACCGGCAAATCGATTTTCAATACCAAATTGAGATGTGGAACAACCGGACAAAACGCTGGAGCAAAACCACAAAACCGAAACTGTTTCGCAGTAGATATTTGGCAGGTGAAAAGATGACGACAACCATGCCGGAGTTCAAATTTATGGAACCTGGTAAATACCGCTGGACCCTTAATGGCTACAGCTCATTGAAGCCTCTCGAATTTGAATTGATCGCCAGAAACCTGCCCCTGAAAGGGACTGATAACGAAAAAATCAAAAAAACACCCTCGTTATGGCTTGTTCATAGTGGTAGACAGAAAATGAGTCCGAAACTGAACCAGCCTTTTGGGTTGACCTTCAGTATAAAAAATATCGGCAATATCAGAAACAGTTCCGCCCAGAAGGTGACCTGTAAAATTGACTGCAAACCCCTTGATGGCGGCAAATGCGTGGAGCTGATTCCGGTAAAATCATTACCGGCAGTGAATCCCGGCTCCAAAAAGAAGATATTCTTGAAAAAAGCGCTCAAGGTGACCCGGGCAGGCAAAT
>CAZUUJ010000102.1:0-6858 GCA_964623625.1 uncultured Desulfocapsaceae bacterium | reverse complement strand
GATAAAAATGCAAGCGACAAAGGTGATACCGATGTGACCGTATTGGCCAAGAAGCTGAATAAATTCGCTAATCACACTCCCCATTTTACCACCTCACTGACAACACAGGTGACTGTCAACAACATAAACCTTGGTAGCATGACACACCGTGAAAGTCAATCAATTTTTAGCATTTAGACCAATTTTTTGAATGACCATTCAGTCATTTCAGCAGCTTTTTCCAGCTGCTCACGGGTATGGGCCGCCGACACAAAAGCCGCCTCGAATTGAGACGGAGCCAGATAGATTCCCTGTGATAACATCTGGCGATAATGGGTACCGTACTTATCGGTATCGGCCTTCATGGCCGACTCGAAATCGGTCACCGGTTCTGTGGTGAAAAAGCCTGTCATTAGCGAACCGACCCGGTTCAGGGTAACATCTATGCCTGCCGATTTTGCGGCACTTTCAAGCATAACCGCAAAATCGGCCGCTTTTTCGTTGAGTTCTTCATAAAAGCCATCCCGGCCAAGCAGTTTCAATGTGGCGATTCCGGCGGCCATGGCCAATGGATTGCCTGACAGCGTACCGGCCTGATAGACCGGTCCATCGGGAGCGATATGGTCCATGATTTCCTGCTTGCCGCCGTAGGCTCCAACGGGAAGTCCGCCACCGATGATCTTGCCCAGACAGGTCAGATCAGGTGTGACATTATAAAATTGCTGAGCGCCCCCTAAGGCCAGACGGAACCCGGTGATCACTTCATCAAAAATCAGCACAATACCGTGTTCTGCCGTCAGATCTCTTAATGCCTGCAGAAAACCATCACCAGGAGGGACACAGCCCATGTTGCCGCCCACCGGTTCGACAATGATACAAGCGATATCGTCACCCTGTTCCGCGAGCGTTTTGGTCAGGGTCTGCACGTCGTTATATGGAATAGAAATGGTATTTTTTACAATGTCATCGGGAACACCGGGACTGCCTGGAATACCGAGGGTGATCACTCCTGAGCCGGCCTTGACCAGAAACGAATCGGAATGTCCATGGTAACAGCCATCGAATTTAACCACCTTTTTCCTGCCGGTATAGCCCCTGGCCAGTCGTACTGCGCTCATGGTCGCTTCGGTTCCCGAGCTGACAAAACGGACCTTTTCGATGGCAGGAACGGAATCGACAACCAAAGAGGCAAGTTCAATCTCTGCGGGAGTGGGCGCTCCGAAACTTGTCCCATTCACGGCTGCCTGCTGCACACCATCAAGTATCGCAGGATGGGCATGACCCATGATCATCGGCCCCCATGATGAAACAAAATCAATGTATTCATTGCCGTCCACATCAAATATGGATGAACCGGATGCCTTGCTGATAAACAACGGATCACAGCCTACCGACTTGCAAGCTCGCACCGGGCTGTTAACCCCGCCCGGGATAACTTCTTTTGCCTGCTCAAACATCTTCTTAGAAGTGGTTGTTTCCATTCCCCCTCTCCTTCATGTATTTGTTTATATTTCTCTTTTTTACATTCTGTTTTTCATTTTGAACTGCTTCCCGGCAACGGTACCGGCTGATTACGATCCTAACCGGCAGCGGCCGAAGTCCGAAACTATAGCACGGAGGAGGAAAGAGTGTCAAACACCATCGATTCACCTAAAACGGACAATATTTTGCTTGTCAGCCAAAAAAGCAGCAGGTATGCTATGGGGCGACAGTGTCGCTACACCTGTCAAAATAAAAAACATTTAATCGCTTTTACTGTATAGAAGATTATTTCACTGAAAAGGAGATAAACCATGTCTAACGACAAAGTTATTCACGTGACCGACGCAGAGTTTGAAGACAAAATCAGTTCAGACACCCCATGTTTGGTCGATTTCTGGGCACCCTGGTGTGGCCCCTGCAAAGCTATCGGACCGCTGATCGACAACCTTGCCGACGAGTACGAGGGCAAAGTGAACATGTTGAAAATGAATGTGGATGAAAACACCGGTACACCTGGAAAATTCGGGATCAGGGCCATTCCGACCCTCATTCTCTTCAAGAACGGTGAAGTCGTTGACCAGGTTACCGGCGCCATTGGCAAGAACCAACTGGTTGATCTGATCAATAAAGCCCTGTAATCGTTCTCTCTTTAGTCTTTTTCCAACCGGACCGACCGGTCCGGTTGGAAGTCGCTCGCCTCCTCTTCAGGTATGACAAAACAACACTATTCACTGATCATTCTCGGCGGCGGTCCGGCGGGGCTGACCGCCGGTATCTATGCCGCCAGGGCCAGGATCGACCATCTCATGATAGAAAAAGGAATTGCCGGAGGTCAGATGCTGTTGACCGACCAGGTTGACAACTATCCCGGATTTCCCCAGGGAATTTCCGGTTTTGACCTGGTCAATCTCATGACCGAGCAGGCTAACCGCTTCGGACTCAACACCCTGACGGCTGAAGTGACCGGTGTCGATCTCAGTGATCCCTCTGCAAAAAAGCTGCTCCTGGACAATGGCGACACCATCAGCTGCAACAGCCTGATCATCTGCACCGGAGCCACTCAGAAAAAACTTGGTATTCCGGGTGAAAAAGAATTTGTCGGCAAGGGCGTTTCCTATTGCGGCACCTGTGACGGCCCCTTTTACCGGAATATGCATGTAGCCGTTGTCGGCGGCGGCAATACCGCTGTCCAGGAGGCTGACCATTTGACAAAATTCGCCTCCAGAGTGACATTGATCCACCGCCGTGATAAGCTGCGGGCAGAAAAGATCATCCAGGAAAACTGCTTTGCCAACGAAAAAGTCGACTATCTCTGGAACAGCCATGTTCGGGGTATCGAAGGAAAAGACGGTGTTGAGCGGCTGCTCATCGAAGACAATGACGGCAACCGCTCAACCCTTGAAGTTGATGGAATCTTTATCCTCATCGGCGTCAGCTCCAACAGCTCCATGTTCTCTGTCGAACAGCTGAAAATGGATGATGACGGCTTTGTTCATACAGACAATAAAATGCGAACCTCCGTGCCGGGTGTGATGGCTGCCGGTGACATCAGGGACAAGGAGGTTCGTCAAATCGTTTCGGCGGCAGGCGATGGGGCAACGGCAATAGTAGCCGCTGAAAACTATTTCGCCTCCCTACCAAAGTGAGTACAATTATGGAAACCCAGACCTCCTTTTTCAACAGATGCATTCTCTTCAGCCTGATTCTTGGCTTTTTTCTGCTATCCGGATGCGCCACCATCAAAAAGACCTTCGATTTTTCAGATGATGAAGAGATCGATGTGAGCAAGACGGTTCAGGATCTGGCCATTAAAGGACTGGATGAATACAACGTAGGCGATTACCATCAGGCTCTTGAGTATTTTAATAAAATCCTGGACAGGTATCCCTTCAGCGAGCAGGCCAAACTAGCTGAACTGAAAGCGGCAGACTCCAATTATTATATGGAAAAATACACTGAGGCAATGGCCCTCTATGAAGCCTTTGAAGAGCGGCATCCGACCAACGAGGCGATCCCGTATATCCTCTTTCAAAAGGGCATGTGTTATTATCAGAATATCACCACTGTTGACAGGGACATTACCCCTGCCAAAAAGGCCATCCGAAGTTTCAGGCAACTGCTGAAATCCTTTCCCAAATCACCTTACACCACTGAAGCCCAGGCCAAGATCGAAGCTGCCAAAAACTTCATGGCCAACCATGACTTTTTTGTCGTCAAGTTTTACCTGCGCACCGACAAAAAGGACCAGGCCATTGCCCGATTGAAGTATGTTCTTGCCGTCCACCCGGACGCCCAGGTCGCTCCGAAAGCACAGAAGCTATTGGCTCAGCTTGAAGCCGACCAATATGAAGAGAACACCTTTTCAGATTGGTTCAAGGATTTGTCACTGCCCGACTGGATGCTCTTTTTCAAGAGCGATAAAAAGGAATAGGAACAAACAACCGCGCTAAATATCTGTGGCGTTGCTGTCAGGTGTTATCCGGGAAATAGTGATTATACAGTCTGGATCTTTGCAAAACTCTGATCAGGACCAAGAGAGACCTCCATCGCCCGGACCGGACAGACCGGAACACAAAGGCTGCAACCGGTACATTTCTCCGGGTCAAAGAGGACAGTCATTGTTTGCCGATCGATCGACAGCGCATCAACCGGGCAGATTCCCGTACAGGCACCGCATTGAAAACATTTATCGTCATCCCGATAAATGGAAGCGGCCAGACGCTTGACAACGACACCGAATGATTTCAGGAAGTCTACACTCGAGCGGACAATCCCTTTTGGCCCCTTGAGTTCCAGGATCATCATCCCTTCCCGCTGAGGAAGGATATCCGCTTTGAGAATATTGAACTCAACATCATATTTCTTTGCCAGCTGATAAATTATCGGCTGATCACAGGTTGTTTTGGGAAAGCTCAAGATGTAGATATGATCGTACATTAGTATTCCTCACTGCTTATAGATTTATTAGCGGCCTGATCTAACCTGCTGAGCAGCTCATCCAGGGACCTGTCAGTGTCAATCCTCACCAGTTGATCTGTTGCCAGTTCATCGGGCAATTCAAATCGTTCCTTCTGTTTAAGGTAAATCTCCCATCGTCCGTCGGAAACCGCTTTGGGATCTTTTGCCCTCAATTCCATTCTTTCTTTTAAAACAGTCTCCGTACAGAAACAATAAATAAAAAACGGCTCGAAATCGCCAAGTTTATTGCGCACCAAGTCCCTTTCCCGGCGAGATTGATAGGAACCGTCCAGCACAACACCCTCGTAGCGTCCATCTGCAAGATCGGCCTTTGCCAGACGGATCAACTCATCATAGGTTTTTCTGGAAAATTCAGCTGTATAGATCCCCTGATCGACCTCTTCCTTTTGGCTTGTTTCAGCGCTCAGACCGGCAAGTTCTTTGCGCACAACATCGGAGTTGTAGTACGAATAGCCATGCTGACCAGCCCAGCGCGATGCCAGGTAGCTTTTACCGCTGGCTATCATTCCGAAAAAAACAAAGATGTGTTGTTTGCCATCCATTCTCAGACTCCGGCATACAGCCCGGCCAGTTCAAAATACTTTTGGGCCTGCTGTTTACACATGTTTGCCGTTTCAGCATCCACAGCTGGATCAGCGGCAGTGAACAGCCCGATTTTACCGCGGACATATGCCCTGTAGCATTTATAGAAATCAAGCATTTCCATCAACGTACCATCGTCCGCTTTTTGGGTATAACGGTCAACGATATAGGAGGAAAATTTTGGCAGATTGTGATAGTCCAGATCCATGGCTAGAAAGGCGATATCCGCGGCCACGTCCGAATAGCGGAAACGTTCGTTAAACTCGATACAGTCGAATATATGAACCGTATCCCCAAGACAGATATTTGCCGAATACAGGTCGCCGTGACAGTCGCGGATACGCCCCTGTTCGATTCGGCTGTCAAACAACTCTTCCTTTTGCAGAAAAGCTTTGGTATACGAGCTGATTCCGTCAAAGCGAGACCGGCTCAGCCCCCCTGTACCGATAAAACTTTCGGTTTGTTCAAAGTTTCCAAGAACGTTTACCGCCACAGCCTTTGCACGACCAAACTCCCTGATAGACTCGTTTCCATCAGCACTCCGGTAAAAGGGAACCAGCCGGTCAATTATCCGGTCCAGATCATCCTCTCTCAACTCGCCTCTGTCGATAACCCTGGCCATCATCATTTCTTCATCCATTCTGGCCATCTTAACCCCGTACTCGACAATGACACCATCACCGTTTAAGGAAAAACTTCCATCGGTGGTACATATGGTAATCAGATCCAGATAGATATCAGGGCAAAGTCGCCTATTGAGCTGAAGCTCCTGCTCACAATAAAATTTTCGCTTTTCAAATGTAGAGAAATCAAGAAAACCGAAATCAACATCTTTCTTCAGCTTATACACATACTCCCCGGCAATCAGCACATAGGAAATATGGGTCTGAATCAGACTCACCTGCGCAGGCTTGTGGGCGTAGTTAACCGGATTCAGTAAAAACCGGATATGATCAGGCAGATTTGTGTCAACCATATAAACTCTTTACTATTGAACTGGTTCTTACGTCTTCACCTTAGTCATTCAAACAATGATCGGCGAAATGCAGCATGTTACCAGAATCTCCTGTTTGAGTAAACAACCATGCGTAAAACGCATGACATTGATTGCCGGCAAAACCGCGGAGCATATGTGGGAAGCACTCATGCTTTAATGAGCAGCTTTATCCGCCAGCAGAGCCGGTGGTTTTTACAGATTGCTGTTAAATTGCTGTGTTATAGTAAACCGTGATAGTTCTTTACCTTCCCGTTCCTCCATGCTACAGTTGCTGTTCTGAAAACGTAAGCAATTCAAGGCACCTCGTCTTTGAACGATCGGCAAGGCTTATGTTGCATCAGTACACGGTGTCTTGCCGCTTATCCAAACATGGGCCGCCTGAGTCCGCTTACAACTTTTAGTCATAATGACGGTCAGGTTCCTGCCCTATGATTGGTTACCTGTAAACAACCTGAAACCAGTTATTCAACAAAGCCGACACCGATACGCGATTTTTTTCCTCAGGACTTCGTTTCATAAATGGATAAGAATAAACTCAATCAACTTCTCACCGATGTCAGCCAGGGCAGGTGTGACGTAAAGGATGCTGCCAAGGTTATCAGCGACCTGCCGATGGAGACCTCGGATGAGAGTTGCATCGATCATCACCGTGCTCTTCGCACCGGTATTCCGGAAGTTATTTACGGTCAATCGAAAACACCTGAGCAGATTATCGGTATCGGCAGATCCCTTCTCAAGCGCAACAGTGTCGTTATTGCTACCAAGGTTGATGAAGAGAAAGCGGCAATGGTTCTCTCCGGTCTGCCGTCTCTGAATTATCACGAGCAGGCCATGATGTT
>CAZUUJ010000101.1:0-7067 GCA_964623625.1 uncultured Desulfocapsaceae bacterium | reverse complement strand
TTGATAATTTAATTTGCAGCGGCTATTATCCTGATGCCTGTCAACAAGGAACAACCCTTGGACAGGATTGATAATACGTAAACTGATTTTATAAAAAATAGAACTTTTACCGAAGAGGATATTTATGAACCTCAAGACTAGAATAATCGGGCTGACAGCCGCGATACTTTCTCTTTTCCTATACATCCAGCCGCTTTGGGCCGCAAAAGAACCGACCGGACTGGAGTGGAAGGTTGTAAACCAATTAGAATTGCCGGTGGCTGCAAAGAGCATGGTCCACTCGCTTGATGGAAAGTTTACTTTTTTTCTCACCGACAAGAGTGTTTTGGTCTATGATCAGTTTCGGCAGCACAAAGGAACCATCCCCATCGAAGATGGCGTATCGGCAATCGATATTACTCCGAAAGGCGAAATCTTGTTCCTCATCAACAAAAAGAAAAAGACCTATACGGCCATTTCCATCAGTTTGGTTCAAAAGATCAATACTGCGGGTTCCCCCTTTGTCGGATTGGAAAACGCTCCGGTCACCTTAGTGGTGTTTACCGACTTTCAGTGACCGTACTGCGCGAAAGTCGTGCCGCTACTCGAGCAGGTGCTCGAGCACAACCCGGATACAGTGAAAATCGTATTAAAGAACCTACCCCTCACTTCAATTCATGATTATGCCGAGAAAGCCGCCCTGGCAGCGCTTGCCGCTGGTGAACAGGGTAAATTCTGGCCCTTTCATGATGAGCTGTTCGAACATAAAAAACTCAATGACAAAGTAATCGATTCTATTGCCGAGAAGCTCGGACTTGATATTGAAAAATTTAAAAAGGATATGGACTCCGAAAAGGTCAAGAAACAGCTTCGCATAGATATCAATGACGCCAACAAGGCCGATGTCGGAGGGACTCCTACCCTGTTTGTCAATGGCCGCAAGGTAAATAACAGGGGATTTAAGCCCATCCAGAAAATGATCGACCAGGAGCTGCAAAGAATAAAGCGTGGTAAATAGAAAAACAGGCAAGACCGATACAATCAGCAGGGACCTCGAGTTCCTTGACAATTCACGTACAGTCAGTCTATACGGCGACCTGAACAAAAACCTGCTGACCATTGAAAACAGCCTCGGGGTTAAAATCAATGTCAGAGGAACGACACTGAACATCAGCGGTGACGAACACAGTGTCGTCATCGGTTCTGAGTTGCTGCAGCAACTCTATGACCTGATCGGTAAAGGATATCCGGTTTATACCAGCGATATCGCCTTTGGCTTGAAAATCCTGGAGTCTACTCCCAATGGCCGACTCGATAAGATATTTCTGGACAAAGTCTATGTGACTACCCACAACAGGGTCATCTCTCCCAAGTCTCAGAATCAGAAAATCTACATCGATACCATTCGAAACAATGATATCGTCTTCTCAATCGGGCCTGCCGGTACCGGAAAAACCTACCTGGCCGTAGCTATGGCGGTTTCCGCCCTGGTCAACAACCAGGTCGGCTCGATCATTCTCACCCGACCGGCTGTAGAGGCCGGAGAAAAGCTGGGCTTTCTTCCGGGCGATCTGGCCCAGAAAGTAAATCCCTATCTCAGACCCTTGCATGATGCTCTTGATGATATGCTTGGTATAGAGAAGACAAATGATCTTCTGGAAAGGGGTATTATTGAGATCGCTCCACTGGCGTTCATGCGGGGCCGGACGTTGAGCAATTCGTTTATCATTCTTGACGAAGCCCAGAATACGACCCGTGAACAGATGAAAATGTTCCTCACCAGAATCGGTTTCGATTCCTCCGCTGTCGTCACAGGCGACGTCACCCAGGTAGATCTACCTGCACCCAAAAAATCGGGACTGCTCGATGCCCGTAAACGACTTTGGGGGATTAAAGGGATCGGCTTCTGTGAGTTTTCAAGCAGAGATGTAGTCCGACACCCTCTTGTCCAGAAGGTTATCGAGGCATATGACAAGAAAAAGAAACGAAAATGAGCGTCAATTTTTCCATTCATTATCAGCCTGATAATCAACGCATCAACGAGCGTCTTATCACTCGGCA
The DNA here is from genome assembly GCA_964623625.1 of uncultured Desulfocapsaceae bacterium. GTDB lineage: Bacteria > Desulfobacterota > Desulfobulbia > Desulfobulbales > Desulfocapsaceae > CAZLGM01. The sequence goes on along the minus strand of CAZUUJ010000101.1, from coordinate 5,027 downwards.
ATGCAACCGGCTCCTGCGAATACTGGACATTGATGACAGGGATCTTTCTATTCTGCTGACCGACGATGAAGAAATAAGCTGGTTTAACAGTCAATACAGAAACAAATTCGGCCCCACCAATGTTCTGTCCTTTCCGGCCGCCGAGGGTGATCAACCCCACATCGCTTCAGCGGCCTACAGGGAACTCGGAGATATTATTATCTCATTGGATCGAGCTGCTATTGAAGCCGACGAACTTGACACAACCCTCCATTCCCGCCTGGTACAGTTAATTGTTCACGGTTTACTGCATCTGCTGGGATACGATCACGAGCGTTCGAAAAAAGAAGCGCAAAAGATGAAAAAAAAGGAAGACCAACTTATTAGTCGACTTAAACAATACAGGAGTGAAGGAATGACTCATTTAGCCATTAACGTCGATCACATAGCCACTATTCGCCAGGCAAGGGGAATTACCGAACCGGACCCGGTTGCCGGAGCCGCCATCTGTGAACTGGCAGGAGCAGAAGGTATTGTCGTCCATCTACGTGAAGACAGAAGGCATATCCAGGATCGGGATGTGTATCTGCTTAGGGAAACTGTCAAAACAAAACTCAACCTGGAAATGGGTGCCAGCAAGGAAATCATCGGTATCGCGCTCGACTTGAAACCGGATATGATCACCCTCGTTCCTGAAAAACGCCAGGAATTGACTACCGAAGGCGGTTTGAATGTTGCCGGTCAGAAGAAAAAACTGGCCAAGGTTGTCGATAAGATGGAGAAGGCTGGGATTCCCGTTTCAATGTTTATTGATCCGGAGAAAAAACAGATCAAGGCATCCCGGGATATCGGCGCTACCTTTGTTGAGATCCATACAGGTCGATATTGTGATGCTACCAGTGAAAAGGAACGTGAGCATGAATTCCAGCTTATAAGCGATGCTGCAGATATCGCCTTTCAGATGGGCCTCAGAGTAAATGCCGGCCATGGTCTCGATTATCTGACGACCAGTCGGGTCGCCGCCCTTGATACAATTGAGGAGCTATCAATCGGACACGCCATTATCACCCGATCAGTATTTGTCGGCCTCGATCAGGCCGTACGGGAAATGAAAGAGATAGTCCGGGAGGCCAATAGAATTTAACCTGCATTGAGTTGATTGACAAACTGACAAGAGCTTGTTAAAAGCATTCATTCCGCCTGGGTGGTGGAACTGGTAGACACCCGGGACTTAAAATCCCGTGGGCCTTGGCCCGTGTCGGTTCGACTCCGACCCCAGGCACCAGGAAATATTCTAAAGACTTCCGAAGAAGTCTGGGAAAGCCCCATACCGTATCGGTTTGGGGCTTTTTTGTTGTCTTCTTTATAATCAGAACATGGTCGATGGCTGAACCAAAATTTAGTGACTTACTGCTGAAAACATGCCATAAAAAACAAGAAGACCAAGGTCAGTCAGAAACTCCTCAAGTGGAGATTTCGCCAAGTCACTTACACCCCTCAAGGGGGTACTGAACTGAGTCAGGTTCTGCGTGGTTAGGACACCGGTACAACAATTACCGAACAGGGTGCATGCCCCGCTACTCTTTCGGTTACACTACCAAGAAGAAGTTTGTCGAGTGCGGATTGTCCATGGCGTCCCATCATGATTACACCAATAGACTTGTCTTTGGCTATTTCCACTATTTTCTTCCACGGTTCGCCTTCCGTCACTATTCCTTCGACCGGGATATCACGAGAAGCCCCTTCTTTTTTCGCCTGTTCCACTATTTTTTCTGCTTCAACCCGGTATGCTGCAGGTCCATCCGGTTTCACTACACTGACTACAGTTAAATCAGAACCACATGCTTGAGACGCTTCAAAAGCTTCTTCAAGAGCTATGTTTGCATTTACAGACCCGTCGGTAGCCACGAGGATACTCTGTATATCGAAGGTAACCTTTGGTGGTACTTGCCAGATGGGACAAGGAGCATCACCAATGACTCTTCTGGAAATGCTACCAAGCAGTACTTTTTTAATGCCGGTTCTGCCGTGAGTACCGATGATAATTGCATCAGCAGATTTCTGCTTTGCCAAGTCTACAATCGTCTCATCAGGTCTCTGAGACGTTAACACTAAGATTTCACAGGGAATATTTTCATCCTGTGCTCTTTGTTTCAGAGATTGTAAGGATTCCTGGATATCGGACTTTACTTTTTCCAGCATCCCAATCGCACCATCCACCATTGGATAAATTTCTATAATAGAAACAATATAGAGGAAACTTTTGCATTCTTTTGCCAGATCAAAGGCTACTTCAACAGCTTTTTGACTTGCTTCTGAACCATCCGTGGCAACGATTAGAGTTCTATATGTACCTAATGGGCAACTGTTTAAGACCATTTCCTTACCTCCTTAATAAGTTTAAAGGATCTACTTTCTATAAGAATTTAGCATAGATGTTGTGATGTCAATATCAAACTTTTATCATGTTATTATCTGCAGGCAATCTTGACCTTGTCTAATAACTCTTGGTTATCAATAGGTTTGACGCAATAATCAAAAGCGCCATTTTCCATGCCCTTGATTCCTAAACTAACCGAAGCATGCCCGGTGAGAATGATAACCTCTATTGCCGGCCACTCCTTTTTGATCATAGACAGACACTGTATGCCGTCTATCTCAGGCATTTTGACATCCATAATAATAACATCAAAGTGGCCGGAACCTATTTTATCAAGTGCTGCCAGGCACCTGTCTGCAGTCTCGACGTCAAGACCATGACGTTCAAACACTTTAGAAAGTGGTTTTAAAAAATCCATCTCATCATCAACAAGCAGTATTCTATTTTTCTTCATCATATAGAAAATTTCAATTTAAAGGGTAGTTTTCCTAGGAGGCTGTCCGAGAATAGCATTTTTTTCTCAAATCGAGGCATCTTGAAAAAACAAGCATAGGCATATATTTAATATTCCGAGCATTATTTTTTCAAGATAACGAAGAGTTGGGGAAAAAGGGCATTCTCGGATAGCCTCCTGTTATTCCAACATGCTTCATATCCTGTGACCGGTTATGTTTGAGATTGGTTCAATAACGCAGCAATCTCCGATACAAATTTTTCTTTATAGTGCTGGACTGAATCCTGATTGCCCATGGCCATATCTATCTGTCTGGCGTGAAGAGTAAGATATCCTAGAATTTTCAATCGTTCTATAAGGAAATCCACAGGTCTTTTTTCTACTCTTGCCGAAAGAGAATCATTTTTCTTTTCCACCCTGAATTCATGTAAATACAGGATATCGGCCAAAAGCTCTATTCTTCCGGCTTTACGCTTGTCATCGGCGGCACCACCCTTGAAGGTAAAATTAACATATCTCTCAGTGCGCAGACTGCCCAGGTAAGCTTCAACCATCGCAAAATGGTAACCAAGCCGGACACTCAAGTTACTAAAATTTCTTGAGACAAGAAAATAATTTTTTGCTGTGAGCGGGGTAGCAACAGCCGGATCAAAACCGGGTTGCATGGTCGACTGAAAAAGGATCGATCCCATTCCTGATGCACTGACCGGAGGCGGCCCTTCCCAGGGAAAGGCCATCATTCCCTCCCAAATTGCAAGCATGGGTATAGAGACAATATCCTCCAGCCCAATGGTTGGGTTTGCCGGGTCTACTCCTTCTTTGAATCCATCGGCCAAATCAATCACCCACCATTCCATGGGAACATCGCCGACAAGTCTTTTTGCGGCTCGTTTATCAAAACGAAAATCCTTACCGAAACTAAACATCTCAACCACAGATTTCTCATGACAGAATCTGGTGATATCATGCAGAGTTTCACACCAGGATGACTTGAAATAAGGAGAGCCGGGGTCTGTCAGGTTAAGGGGAGTAATGTGGCGCAACACATCCTTTAAGGTACGTTCAACTGGGCTGCCGGCCATGAGGTTGGGTGCCTGCTCGGCAGATGAAAGCAGATCATCACGGCGTCCACGGTATATACAGCCCCCTGATGCATCGACTGTGACCACATCTCCGTTGTCGAGTTTTTTGGTGGCATGTGGCAGGGAAAGTAAGGCAGGTATCCCGAACTCCCTGGAGACTGTGGCGAGATGACCTGCTTCGCTTCCGGTTTCTGCAATTAAGGCCGTTGCCAGATTTAAAAGCGGTGCCCACTCGGGCAGCGGATGCTCGACAACGAGAACAGCATCACGTGGAAATTGGAGCATGTCCACTGTGGTTTGAACTTTAAACACCAGTCCGGAATCCACCCCGGAACTTCCGGTGACACCTCCCTGAAGAAGGATGCCGGGGTCCTCATTTCTTTGAGGAGTTGCACCCAAACTCTTTGTATCTTCAGAAACGCGCAGGATCGGTCTGCTCTGGAGTATCTGTATTTTGCCGTGGATATCAATTGACCATTCAATATCCTGCGGAGCTCCAAAGTACTCTTCCAGGGTAATCGCTATTTGGGCAAGGCGGGCTGCCTGTTCATCGCTCAACGTGCTAAGCGATGAAACCTCAGTGCCGTTAGCGGATGCAAATGGTTTTAAATGTCCTCTTTTATCTTCTTCAGCTGCTCTTCTGATTTCTTTTTCAAGGATTGCATACGGCGGTTTTCTGTCGACAAGAAAATGATCCGTTGTTTCGGATCCGTCAACCACGTGCAAGGCCAGCCCTGAAACAACATTAATATTTACCCATTTGCTATTGGCAACAGTAGGGTCGCGTGAATATATGACGCCGCTGATTACCGCCTCAACCATTGCCAGGAAGCCAACACACATCTCAACATCTTCATCCCTGTAACCACGTTTTAACCGGTAGATAATAGCTCTGGCTGTATACTTGCCGGCAACAACATCTTTGTATGCCCGGCCAAGAAACTCCTTGTCCACATTCAGCTCCGAATGATACTGGCCGGCAAAGGAGGCCCCGGCCAGATCTTCACCAAGAGCACTTGAACGTACAGCCATTTTTACACCGGACTGGGTTACCGACTCGACATTTTGGTAGTGAGCATAAATTTGGTTTTCAATCTCAGTGGGCAGGGTGCTGTTAACTATAAGCTTGTGT
>CAZUUJ010000100.1:0-7277 GCA_964623625.1 uncultured Desulfocapsaceae bacterium | reverse complement strand
GATAAGCATTGTGCATAGCCTGTACAAAATCCATCGGATGATAACAGGCAATATGCTGCAGACTGGCTGTAATAGAGTGGATGAAATCTTTCTCGTGAATGATGGTCATGGTACGATTCTCCAAAGTCAACGAATGATCTTTCTGGGTTTATGGTAGCCGGACGGTGCGGTGGTATTGGGCATCAGAATACCCTGCCTGCCGATAAGCGTTCCGGGATTGGTGACAGAATTGCAGCCGGTCTGCACTTCATCTCCCATAATAGCGCCAAATTTTCGGCGTCCCGTATCCATGAATTTGCGGTCAATCAGAAGGGTAACGTTTCCGCTCAAAAAACGGAGGTTGGCCAGTTTAGTGCCGGCCCCTAGATTGGCATTGGTGCCGAGGATGGAATCTCCAAGATAAGCAAAGTGTCCAGCTTTGGCATCGTTGAGAAAGATGGAGTGTTTCACTTCTGTGGCATGGCCGAGCACGCAACGGTTACCGGACAGACAATAACCTCGGAGATAGGCTGTCTGCCTTACCTCGGTCATGCTGCCGATAATGGCAGGTGACTTAATTGTGGCACCGCCTTCAACAAGGACGCCCTCTCCAAGATGAAACCGTTTGCCCAAAAGAACGGCTCCTGCCATGATAACAGTGGCCCCTTTGAGTTGTCTGTTGCCTCGCCAGACCTCAAGTTTTCCTTTGGTTGAGTCACCGAAAATGAGGGTGAGCGGGGAGGCGTCAAGGGCTTCTCCTTTATACAGAACAATGGTCCGGGACAATGGGATACCATCTGGCAACCCATACGAGGTGAAATCACCATAATCCCAGTCGTCCATATAAACTTTCAATCGATTAAGCCCGGTCCAGACAGGTTCGTCGAGGGGAAAAAGTTCACTGTGGGGGAAATTTGTCAGGTCAAAAAAGGAACGAGATGTAATCATACTCTTCTCCGTCTGGTCAACCCGCTTTTTTAATAGTGATGGTTTGATGCATGTGTAAGTATGGTGAAAAATTATAGATTATTCAAGCGAAAAAGAGCGAGTATTTTTTTCAAACGGGCAGTTGAGCGGCTTGACTTCGAGCTGGTCAGTGTTTAGGTTTTCTCGGTCCGGTATTCATTGCCGGTTTAAGGAGATAGAGAAATAATCCGGTTGCAGTCAGGGATGAATAAAACAGTTCCGGGCTGGCGACTGATCTAAATATAACAGGAGGTTTGCGTGGATTTTAATGACTCATTGTCAATCGGAATGGACGATTTTTCGGATAACGAAAACGTCGAAATTCCGGATGAACTGCCGATGATGGCAGTCCGGGATGTGGTTGTCTTTAACTATATGATCATTCCGCTATTTGTCGGTCGTCCAGCTTCTATCGAAGCGGTCAATGATGCTCTGGCGAACGATAAACTGCTGATGCTGGTTACCCAGAAAGACGCGACCAAAGACGAGCCGGAGATCGATGACCTCTATGAGACCGGCATGGTGTGTATGGTCATGCGAACATTGAAATTACCCGACGGTCGTTTAAAGGTTCTTGTCCAGGCAATGTCGAAGGCTAAAGTCAAAGAATATCAGCAGATCGACCCATTTTATCAGGTTGAAGTCGACCTCATTGAGGATGAAGAGATCGACGAGATTACAGTTGAAGTTGAAGCGCTGATGAGAACGGTTCGGGATCAGACCGAGAAGATTATGTCTCTCAGGGGGATTCTGTCCACCGACCTGATGATGATTATCAACAATATAGAGGATCCGGGACGGCTTGCCGATCTGGTCGGTTCGAATCTGAGATTGAAGATATCGGAATCGCAGTCCATTCTCGAAGAGATCCATCCGATAAAGCGGTTGAAGCTGGTTTCTACACTACTGGCTAAGGAGCTTGAGGTTTCCACGGTACAGGCCAAAATTCAGAATGACGCCAAGGAAGAGATGTCAAAATCCCAGCGGGAGTATTTCCTGCGGGAACAGCTGCATGCCCTGCAGAAAGAGTTGGGGGATGATGATGAGCGAACCCGGGAGATTGAGGATCTCTACAAGAAGCTGAAGAAGAAGAAAATGGCCAAAAAGGTGCGCAAGGAGGCCAAGAAACAGCTCAGCCGACTGGAGATGATGCACCCCGACTCATCGGAGGCAACCATTATCCGCACCTATATCGATTGGATTCTCGAGGTTCCTTGGAAAGAAGGGACAAAGGACAGGCTTGATCTGAAAGCAGCCAAAAAGGTTCTGGATGAAGACCACTATGGATTGAACAGCGTGAAGGAACGAATCCTGGAATATCTTGCTGTTCGTAAACTCAACGATTCGACCAAAGGACCGATTCTCTGTTTTGTTGGTCCTCCAGGCGTCGGTAAAACTTCCCTGGGCCAGTCCATCGCCCGGGCCATGGGCCGTAAATTCCATCGGATGTCCCTTGGCGGCATGCGGGATGAGGCTGAGATCCGCGGTCATCGCCGCACCTATATCGGCGCCATGCCTGGAAGAATTATTCAGGGGTTGAAAAACGTCAGTTCCAACAACCCGGTATTCATGATGGATGAGATCGATAAAGTGGGCTCCGACTACCGGGGCGATCCATCTTCAGCTCTGCTGGAGGTCCTTGATCCGGAGCAGAATTTTGATTTTTCCGACCATTATCTTAATCTACCATATGATCTGTCCAAAGTGATGTTTATCACTACGGCCAATATGAGCGATACCATCCCTCGTCCCCTGCTTGATCGGATGGAAGTTATTCGGCTCTCCGGATACACCCTGGAGGAGAAGATCGTTATTGCCAGAAGATATCTACTGCCCAGGCAGATGAAGGAAAACGGCATCAAATCCAGGCATATAAAGCTTGGTGATGAAACCTTGAAGTATATCATAACCCATTACACTCATGAGGCCGGCTTACGAAACCTTGAACGAGAGATCGGTAAGGTGTGTCGTAAGATTGCCAGAAAAATTGCCGAGGGAGGCAAGGGACCCTATTCCGTCAGCGGGCGGACACTGGCAAAATATCTTGGTCCGCCGAAAACTATCCCTGAGTCGGAACAGGAAACTCTCCATCAGCCCGGTCTGATAACAGGACTTGCCTGGACAGAGGTTGGTGGTGAAATACTGCAGATCGAGGTCAATTTGATGCCTGGCAAGGGCAAGCTGTCTCTCACAGGGCAGTTGGGTGATGTCATGAAAGAATCTGCCCAGGCAGCTTTAACGTATTGCCGTAGCCGATCAAAAGAGATGGGCGTTGGTCAGGATTTTTTCGAGAAGACGGATATTCATATTCATGTCCCTGCCGGTGCCATCCCCAAAGATGGTCCTTCTGCCGGTATCACTATGGCAACGGCGCTTTACTCCGCCATCACCAATAAAAAACCGATTAAAGGAATTGCCATGACCGGCGAAGTGACATTGCGGGGCAGGGTTCTGCCCATCGGCGGTCTGAAAGAAAAAGCTCTGGCAGCTTTGCGGGCCGGCATCAAAAAGGTGATTATTCCTGACCAGAATAAAAAAGACCTGGTTGAAATACCTAAGGACATCCGCAAGAAGATGAGTTTTTATCCGGTGAAAGATATGGATGAAGTCGTCCGTATATCTTTTGGCCGGGACACCGGGAAGTCGGGTAAGAAAACCAAATAATATCTTTGTTGTGGCCTGGGAAAAGAAAACAACAACCTTCTTCTCGATTAAACGGTCATTTGCTCTTATTTTTTGGCCGTTGCTGCTTGTTTTCCTCTATCTGCTGTCATTTTGCGGCTGGGTGGCCCTGTATGCTCTACAACCCGGCCCTCCAGTGACTCACGGTTCCGCGATTGTAACTATTCCAAAGGGAGCAGGAGTCCGACAGATCGGCGATCTGTTGGCCGATAGTGGTCTTGTCCACCGAGATATTCGTTTTCAACTGGTCGCCCAGGCCATGGGCATTGCCTCCAAATTGCCTGCCGGTGAGTTTGAATTAACAGGCGGCCGGAATCCTGTTGATCTTCTCAAACAGCTTGCAGCCGCTAAACCGTATAATCATGTGGTTACGATACCGGAAGGATTGCAGGCTACGGATATTGGAGAGATCATTTCTGCCACGGGGTTGGGTAACAGGGAGCGATTTCTCAGTCTTGTTTCAGATTCATCTTTTATCCGATCACTGAACTTGGAAAACCTCTCAAGCCTGGAAGGCTACCTGTTTCCTGACACCTACCACCTGAAAAGGGACAACGGTATGGAAGAGAGACTGATTCGCAGGATGGTCGCTCGGTTTCAGACGGTGTATGGTAGGCTGGAAACCGGGAATAACGAAAAATTAACTCGTCATGAGATTGTCACTCTGGCTTCTATTGTCGAAAAGGAAACAGGGAATCCGGAAGAACGATCGACCATTGCCGCTGTTTTTTTAAACCGGTTGAAGCGTAAAATGAGGCTGCAGTCTGATCCAACAGTTATTTACGGCCTTGATCGGTTTTCCGGTAACCTGACAAAAAATGATCTGAAAACCAACAACCCATACAACACCTATACCAACGGTGGTCTTCCACCCGGGCCTATCTGTAATCCCGGTTCGGGTGCCTTGCAGGCTGTCTTTTCTCCCGCAAAGGCCAGCTTCCTCTATTTTGTTTCAAAAAATGACGGTTCTCACCATTTTTCCAAATCCTTGCAAGAGCATAACAGGGCGGTGTATAAGTATCAGAAAAAGAGGCGAAAAAACTAAGGCTACCTTGAAAAATCATATTAATCACAGAGTCGCAGAGGGCGCAGAGACAGCCTGAAAGTTTTTAAACTCTGCGCCCTCGTGTTTCTGTGGTGATCTTATAATCTTTCTAATCTACAACATCAGGGGCCGCTAAAGGTGAAAATAGCTCTTATCCAGATCAATCCGATAATCGGGGATTTTTCTTATAATTGCCAGAAAATGGTAGAGCATGCCCGGAAGGCCTATGAACAGGGTTGTGAGCTTGCCGTTTTCCCCGAAATGGCAGTGTCCGGTTATCCTCCCCAGGATCTGCTTGAAAGGTCATCTTTTATTGATGACCAGGAAAAAGCTGTCGGCGAGATGCTGGATCTCTTTCCACCTATTCATGTGCTGTTTGGCCTGTTTGAACGATGTCCGTCGGACAAAGCCAAATCACTGTACAATACAGCCGTTGTCGCCTGTGATGGGAAGATTATTCATCGAACCAGAAAACAACTCCTGCCGACCTATGACGTGTTTGACGAAAAACGGTATTTTGAGCCGGGTCCACAGGCGGAGCTCTGCCATCTAGGATCTCTCATCCTGGGACTTACCGTTTGTGAAGATATCTGGTTTGAAGAAATTGGTGAATATGAGAGGGAACCGCTTCAGGAGTTGTTTGATCTTGCCGCCCGAAAAGGAACATCAATAGACGCTGTTGTTAACATTTCCGCCTCTCCTTTTCAGAGGGGAAAACGAGCGCTGAGAACGGCTATGATGGCCGGAATCTGCCGTCGATATCAGACTCCACTCCTCTATGTCAATCAGGTCGGTGGACAGGACTCTTTGCTCTTTGACGGTGGCAGCATGCTCTTGGATAAAACAGGAAATATACGCGCCCATGCGGAACGGTTCAAAGAAGATCTGATTGTGATCGATTCCAAAAACTGGTCCGGTGAACAACATGGTGATCAGAGGCCCGATGAACTGGCGTCCATCCACGATGCCCTTGTCATGGGAATAAAGGATTATACAAAAAAATGTTCATTCACGTCTGCTGTTCTGGGTCTTTCCGGAGGAATCGACTCAGCCTTGACTGCGACCCTGGCAAGCAAGGCTTTAGGGCCTGAAAATGTGTTGTGCGTAGCCTTGCCGTCTCCCTACAGCTCCCGGGAATCTATGGAGGATGCCAGGCATCTGGTCCAAAATTTGGGGTGCCGGTTTGAAGTTATTCCTATCCATAATCTTTTCGAAACCTTTCAATCCAGCCTGAGTCAGCAGTTTTCAGGACAAGAAGAGGATCTGACAGAGCAGAATATCCAGGCCCGTATCCGGGGTAATCTGCTGATGGCCCTTTCCAATAAGTTTGGTCATATTCTACTGACAACGGGGAATAAAAGTGAAATAGCTGTCGGCTATTGTACACTCTATGGAGATATGAGTGGTGGTCTAGCGGTCATATCCGATGTTCCTAAACAGCTTGTCTACGAGCTCTCCTATTATATCAACCGCAAAGAAGAGATCATTCCCAAACGGATCATCACCAAAGCGCCGTCCGCTGAGCTTAAACCGAACCAGTGCGACCAGGATGACCTACCGCCGTATGAAACCCTCGATCAGATTCTGGAACTTCATCTGGAACAGGGCCAAGGTTTGCGGGAAATCATCGCTCAAGGATTCGATGAAACGGTTGTTCGGGATGTGCTGAACCGTATCCGGATCAATGAGTATAAACGGAAGCAGGCGCCCATGGGGTTGAAAGTGACGTCGAAGGCGTTTGGGTATGGGAGAAGGTATCCCAATGTCCAAAACTACAGGGAGTAAAATTGGCTTCAGGTACCGCATTTTTGTACAGTTGCGCCTGAACGCATAGGTTATAGCTATAGCGCTCAGGCGCAACTGAACAAACCTGCAGCACCTGAACCAATTTTCCCGCCGAGTTTTAGGTGAAAAGATTGATTTATTTCAAGTAGTTGTTCGTGTTGTAGGTGCGCTGGGTACAAATATGCTGCACTTAGATAAACTTTTGGTTTCTTGGCTAAAAAGTAAAACCCACTCTCAATAGATTACATGTCCAGTGACTCCGGAAAAAAAAGAGACCGTAAAAGTTTGTTGAATCAGATATTTTTATTGCTGATTGTACTCACGATCGGGTGGGTCATTGTCCGGGAGCTGCTGCTTGAGCGGCCGGATAAATTGTACGTGACTGCAAGTGGTCGGATCGATATGTGTTTGAGTTGTCATAAGACGGAGAAACTCGATGTTGCCCATGATGTCAAGGTTATTGGTTGTGCTTCCTGTCATCTTGGTGATCCGCTGGCTATTGAGGAAGAAAAGGCCCATGAAGGAATGGTAATCAATCCTGGAGACCTGAGGGTTGCTCACAAGACTTGCGGGGTGGACGGTTGTCACCCGACCGATATACAAAAGGTGAAGAATTCGCTGATGGCCACCAACAGAGGTATTTTGGGAACCCTGCTCTATTACTGGGGAGAGAGTGACAGTCAGGATACCGAGTTGACCGTTGAGAAGTTGATGGAAACGGGACAAAACTCCCTGGCTATTGATTATTATCGCAAACTCTGTGCAACCTGCCATCTCTGGAAACAGAAAAACGATTTGCCGGATGCGCCTAAGTTTTTCA
>CAZUUJ010000099.1:0-7302 GCA_964623625.1 uncultured Desulfocapsaceae bacterium | reverse complement strand
ACAGCTCTGTTGCCAAAAAGGAATTTAAACGGTTATGGCTGCAATCCATGACCCGCGACGCCATCAGGGATGGATTTGCCCATCTTCGAGACCACCGGGAGATGAAACCGTTGGAAGACACAGCACTCTGCCGCTCGGAATCGGACTGGCTGATCGGCATCAATGCCACCCGAGCATTGACAAGTTACAACTCACGAAAAGGTGGATTCTTTCTTACACCGTGCGGTAGGGTCCAGACCCCGACCCTGTCAATGCTGGTCAATCGGGAAAAAGCCCGAATGGATTTTGTACCGACAACGTTTATCACCTTAACGGGCACCTTCACCTATAAACAGGAGTCTTACGAGGGTAAATGGATCGATCCTGACTTCGTTAAAAACAAGGTGGATAAGCACGCCAAACATGACAGAATATGGGACCCGGAAAAGGCCGAGCGGATTGTGTCCAAATGCAAAGGACATCCCGCATCAGTGGATGAAACCACAAAAAAGACCAGCCAGTCCTCTCCCCAGCTCTACGACCTTACTTCGCTTCAGAGGGAAGCCAATTCCCGGTTCGGTTTTTCGGCCAAAAACACCCTGGTCCTTGCCCAGGCCCTTTATGAACGCCACAAAGTGCTAACCTATCCTAGGACGGACTCGCGATACCTGCCGGAAGACTATCAAGGTATTGTAAGAAAAACCCTTAAGAGAGTAAGTGAATACAAATACGGAGAGTTTGCCCGTACAATTCTTGAGAAGAAATACGTTAAAGCCAATAAGCGGATCTTCAATAATGGGAAAATCTCCGATCATCATGCCATCATCCCGACACCAAAACGAGCTGTAAACCTTTCCGAGCCGGAGCTGAAAATATACACCATGGTGCTGCAGCGGTTTCTGGCCGTGTTCTTTCCACCGGCACGCTATCTCCAGACCAAACGATTATCCATGGTACAGGAAGAGACCTTCTTGACAACCGGCAAGATATTGATCGATCCGGGCTGGAAAATCGTTTACAACCGTTCTGACACCGAAAAGGATGGCACCGTGCTAAAACCTCTTCCGGAGAAGGCCGAAGTTCTCTGCTCAGATATTCTTAAAGTGGAGAAAGAGACCAAAGCGCCGCCACGTTTTAATGAGTCGACCCTGCTCTCGGCCATGGAACATTCCGGCAAACTGGTGGGAGATGAGGAATTGGCTGAAGCAATGAAGGAACGGGGGCTGGGCACCCCGGCCACCAGAGCAGCCATAATTGAAAAACTGATCAAGGAAAAATATGTGGTCCGGGAAGGTAAGGAACTGACACCGACCGGCAAGGCATTCGAACTGCTTGCCCTGCTGACAGCCATGAAGATCGATGTCCTGGCCTCACCTGAAATGACGGGTGAGTGGGAACATAAACTCAACAAAATCTTGAAAGGGACCTTTACCCGTGAGCAGTTCATGAAAGAGATTCGGGAACTTACAAACCGTATCATTTCCCAGGTCAAGAATTTTCATGCAAATGGAAGTAGGACAGAATGCGGTTTCAGTCCGATTAACAATATACGCTACTTCTCCACACCCACTGCTTATATTTCCGAAGACGAATCGATAGCTGTCAGAAAAGTATTGGGTGGCCGGGTTATGGCTGAGCCGGAAATAATCGACTTGCTCAGTGGAAAAACCATTGGGCCGTATACCGATTTCAGATCGAAAAAAGGTAAAAACTTTACTGCTTCTGTCAAGCTCACGGACAATAAAGTCGAGTTTCTCTTTGCCAATGACATGGACAGCCTTGATAAGGAACAGATCAAAGGGACAGAATCGCTGGGGTCATCTCCTGTTGACCAGACACCGGTATTTGAAACGCCTATGGCGTATCTGTCCGAATCCGCCCTGAATAATGACGAGAAAAATGGGCTGCGTATTTCCAGGACCATCCTTTCCAAAGAGATTGCTCCGCAACATATCAGGCAGCTTCTGGCAAAAGGAAAAACCGAGCTGATCGAAGGCTTTATCTCAAAAAAGCGTCGTCCATTCGATGCTTACCTTCTACTCGACAGCAAAGGAAAGATCTCATTCGAGTTTCCTCCAAGAAAATCCAAGGGAAAGCGAAGGAAAAAACGCTCCTGAGCTCTAAACACTTGTGAGAAAAACAATTTGAGTGGTTGCCAGCTAAGACTCCAACCACAAAAACATATAAATTTTCATTCAATCAAAGTATTATCAGACGAAAAATATTATCTGCGTTACGGATTACAGTAGATGAAAAAACTAAAAAGGGAACATCGCCAAAAAAGCGGTCTCGAATTGGCTCAACTCTGTGCTTCTTCGGCACTGGACGCCAAAGCCGAGGACCTGATTATTCTTGATGTGCGGGGAATCGCCTCTTTTACCGATTATTTTGTCATTATGAACGGCCGTTCTACCCGCCATGTACAGGGTCTGGCTGAGGCCATTGAAGGGGAACTGCGTTCAAAACGGGTCAAGGCTTCCAGAGCGGAGGGCCTAAAAGAGGGTATGTGGGTTCTGCTTGACTTTGATGATGTGATTGTCCATGTTTTTTACCATGAACATCGAAAATTCTATAATCTTGAGGGACTCTGGCACGACGCCACCCAAATCGAACCGATAGAAATGCAACTAATCGACTGATAAGCCATTGATAATTCTATAACAATCCAGCAATTCTGTTTTTTTGTTTTATCAAATACCAGCAACAACACTTCTCTAAATCATCGATTCGCATAATTGTTAACGGACTTGAACAATGAACTATATCAGTACAAGGGGGATGATGTCCCCCATCTCCTTTACAGAAGCTGTTTTGATGGGGCTGGCGGAAGACGGTGGTCTGCTGCTTCCAAGAACAATCCCCCGTGTAGGCAGTGAAACCTTCGAATCGTGGCAGGACCTCAGCTACCCGGATCTGGCATTTGAAGTCATGTCCCGTTTTGTTGACGATATTCCGGAAAACGATCTCAGGGAGTTGATCAAACGTTCCTATTCATCGTTTTTAACTCCGGAAGTTACGCCATTGGTACACCATGACAATCTCCATATCCTGGAGCTCTTTCATGGTCCGACTCTGGCATTCAAGGATGTTGCCCTTCAGTTTTTAGGCAACCTTTTTGAATATCTACTCCAAAGATCATCAACCAGTTTAAATGTTCTGGGCGCCACTTCCGGAGATACCGGCAGCGCTGCGATTTACGGTGTCCGTGGAAAAGAACGAATCAATATCTTCATCCTCCATCCCCACAAACGTGTGAGTCCGGTTCAGGAAAAACAGATGACGACTGTCACCGATAGCAATGTGTTCAATATTGCTATTAAGGGAACATTTGATGACGGCCAGGCAATAGTCAAGACTATTTTCAACGACATTGAATTCAAACAGAAGTTCAATTTGGGTGCAATCAACTCTATCAACTGGGCTAGGGTCCTGGCCCAGGTAGTCTATTACGTTTACAGTTGTCTGCATGTACTCAGACACGACCAGCAGAGTGCTGTCGATTTTGTGGTGCCAACAGGAAATTTTGGCGACATTTTTGCCGGATTTGTAGCTAAAAGAATGCTGCCCAAAGGGATGATCAACCGGCTCGTTCTGGCAACCAATTCCAACGATATCCTTACACGGATGGTGACATCAGGAGATTATTCTCTAAGGGAAGTCGTTCAAACAACCTCACCCTCTATGGATATCCAGGCCGCATCTAATTTCGAGCGCTACCTCTACTACCTCCTTGACCAAGAACCGGAAAGGACAAAGGAGATGATGGAAGAATTTTCCCAAAACGGGAATATCGACTTAAGTGACTATCTGGACCAGATTCGCAGAGACTTTCACGCGGAGGCAATCACCGAAGAACAGGTCGAGGCGACTATCAAGCAGTTTAAAGAACAAAATGATTATATACTTGATCCACATACCAGTGTTGGCGTTACAGCCGCAATCAATCTGAAAAAACAGGGTGTTCCCATGGTCTGTCTATCCACTGCCCATCCGGCAAAATTCAGTGAGGCGGTGGAAAAAGCAACAGGAGAGCCTGTTGAAATGCCACCAATGCTTCAAAAGATCATGGGCGAAGACAGCCGCTGTGAATTGATGGACAGTGATGCTCGGCAGATCAAGGAGTATATCAGTAAACACGCTATCCTCTCTTCCCTGTGAGTCCCATAATGAGCTACAGACATCAGGTAGAAGAATGTGTCCACTACCTTCATGACAAGCTTGTTCGTTTACCACAAACTGTTATCCAGCTCGGTACGGGCCTTGGAAAAATCGGAGAACTGATCGAAAACAGGCAGACTATTGCTTACCAAGATATCCCGCATTTCCCGCGTTCCACAGTTGCCAGCCATCACGGCAACCTGATTGTCGGTACTTTCAACAATCATCCTGTAGCCGTACTCCAGGGGCGCTTCCATTTCTATGAGGGTTATTCAACGAAAGAAGTGGCTTTTCCCGTGAGAGTCCTTTCACTTTTAGGGGCTAAACGGTTGTTATTGACCAACGCCGCCGGCGGGCTCAACCCCTTATTTCAACCAGGGTCGATCATGGTGATCAGGGATCATCTCAATTTCCTTGGAGAAAGCCCGCTTCGCGGAAAAAATATCGATGACTGGGGCCCCAGATTTCCTGACCTTTCCGAACCTTATCATCCAAAGCTGATCAAGACAGCGCTTGATTCGGCGACCAGATGTGGTTTGAAAAACGTGATCAGCGGGGTCTATGTCTGCATTCCAGGACCTAGCCTGGAAACGCCCGCTGAGACCAGGTGGCTCAGGAGCTGCGGAGCCGATGCCGTCGGCATGTCTTCGGTGCCGGAGGTGATTGTCGCCATTCATGGTGGTATGGACGTTCTCGGTCTCTCGGTGGTCTCCAATGTCAACGATCCCGATAATTTTCAACCGATCATTCTCGAAGATATTATAGAAACTGCTGCCGCTGTTGAGCCGCAACTGCAGAAGCTGATTGTAGAAATCATCAGTCGGATCGGCGATTAGCTATTAAGAGATTTTTGATATTATTTTCAACCAGGTAAGACACATGGAACAGCGGATTGATCTCCTTATTGCTGGCCGATATCTTCTTCCAACCTACGATAAAGGAGACCTCATCGAGAATGGAGCTGTTGCTATTCAAGGCGACTCAATTTTTGAGATCGGTGAGGCGACCGAATTAAAAAAGAAGTTCGCGGACTGTGATCGGATCGAAGAAAAACACGGTTTAATCATGCCGGGATTAATCAACACCCATACCCATGCTCCCATGTCGCTGTTTAGAGGGTTGGCCGACGATCTGCCGCTTATGACCTGGCTGCAGGACCACATCTTTCCCATTGAAGCGAAACTGACAGCCGATATGGTTTACCAAGCCACACTGCTCTCCTGTGCCGAGATGATCAAATCGGGAACGACGTCTTTTTGTGATATGTATCTTTTTGCCAAGGAAGTGGCAAAGGCTGCGGATAAATCGGGAATGCGCGGTTGGATCGGCGAGGTCCTCTACGATTTTCCATCTCCGAGTTACGGTGAGCTCAAAAACGGTTTTCGTTATGTGGATGAGATGTTTGAGATGTACCGGAACCATCCGCTGATCAACATCACCGTCGATCCCCATGCGGTCTATACCTGCTCGCCAGATTTACTGAAACGCACCGGTGAGATAGCTGCTGACAACGATACGCTCTGGGTCATCCATCTTTCTGAAAATGATATGGAAGTCAAAGGATGTTTAAAGCAGTATTCCAGGACACCGGTTGATCATCTGGAACATCTCGGACTCCTGGGTGAGCGTGTGCTGGCTGCCCATTGTGTCAAACTGGATGATCGAGAAATCGATCTACTGGCCCAGCGTCAAGTCAGTGTCGCACATTGCCAGGAATCCAACATGAAGCTGGCCTCGGGCACCTCTCCGGTTCCGGCGTTGCTGGATAGAGGAGTCACCCTCTCCATCGGCACCGACGGGCCGGCCTCCAACAACGATGTTGATCTGTTCTCGGAGATGAGCAGTGTTGCCAAAATTCATAAAGGTGTTTCGCTTGACCCGACCGTCATGTCCGCCGAACAAACTCTGCGGGCCGCTACCCTGGGAGGCGCTGAAGCGTTGAAAGCGGTTGATCGGATCGGCAGTCTTAAACCGGGGAATAAAGCCGACCTGATTGTTGTTGACCTGAATCAGCCACATCTGACACCGATATACAACGTGGTATCGCATCTTGTTTACGCGGCATCAGGTGCTGATGTCATCCATTCCGTTATCAATGGCCGGATGGTTATGAAAGACAAAACACTCCTCACGCTGGATGAGGAGAGAATACTAGCAACGATTACGGAAATAGCTGAACAGATTGTCCAATCAGCAGAATGAAACACAAGCTGCTGCTCCATTGCCTGTTGACTTTCTCAAAAGACTAATCTAGATTCATATGAGTGTATATTTTATAGAGAACATCGTCTAATCATTATTTATTCATATTTTTTGAGGAACGCATTATGTTTGGTCTGGGAATGCCGGAGTTGATCGTTATTCTGGTAATTATTGTTATTATTTTCGGTGCGGGAAAACTTCCTGAAATCGGATCTGGAATCGGCAAAGGCATTAAGAATTTTAAAGAGGCCACAAAAAAGGAAGAAGAAACCAAAAAAATAAACAAAGAAGCCAAAGAAGACTCATCTTCCGAAGCATAGGAGAATATCCGAGAATAGCTCCTAGATTCTTTTTTCATCTTCAATCGGACACACTATTATGTTTGGACTGGGAACACCTGAACTGATCGTCATCTTAGGTATCGCCTTTCTTATTTTCGGCGGGAAGAAGTTGCCTGAAATCGGCTCCAGCCTCGGCAAAGCCATCACGTCTTTTAAAAAAGGAGTCAGCGAAGCTGAGGAAGAAGGAAAAGAGATTGTTGGAGAACTGCCAGGCGTCAAAGAGGTTTCCGAAATAAAGGAAAAGGTCGATAAGGCTAAGGATATCACTAATATCTTAAAATAAAGAACATAATCAAAACATACCAACTTCTCCTTGTCCACTCCCTGTGCCCTCCATTGACCGGATTGTATAGTATCACGTAGAATCTACACCCCGCCTTTTCACAATACCTGCCTACTCCCCTTGTCATCGCCTGTCTGCCGCTTTTTAAAATCCATGTAGTATGGGGAAGAATTCTGTTTTGCAGTTTTCTCTTTTGTTCTAATCCTCCGCCTGTTCTCGCTTGACAGCGTTCTTATTTATTTGTAGGTTTTGTGGTTCTGTGTGTCTATCCGGTTGGTCTATACACCGGCCGGACACACCCGAATCTATTGCCGTTGACACGTTTTAACGCTGCTCAAA
>CAZUUJ010000098.1:0-7376 GCA_964623625.1 uncultured Desulfocapsaceae bacterium | reverse complement strand
ATTCCAAGGCAACCATTACCGGTTCCGTCTTCATGTGCGCCTTTACCACCAAGACTGCCATTTACACGCTGGCAAGGAGTTGTGCCGGTTTTGACGTCCTTATTGTACTGGGTGTGGCCATGGCCATATACGGCATTATCTATGCGGCCATGGAAAACGATGTCAGACGGTTGCTCGGCTGGGAGATCATCTCCCAGGTCGGTTATATGGTGACCGGTGTCGGCATCGGAACCGCCTTGGCCATCAATGGAACCTGCGCCCATGCATTTGCCCACATTCTCTATAAGGGCTTGTTATTCATGGGAGCAGGAGCGATTATCTATGCCACCGGCAAATCGAAATTCACGGAACTGGGCGGACTCTACAAACAGATGCCCAAAACCTTGCTCTTTATAATTATCGGCGGACTCTCTGTCTCGGGTTTCCCATTTCTCTCCGGTTTTGTCACCAAGTCGATGATTATCGCTGCCAGCTTCAAGGAGCATATTCTCTGGGCCGGTTTTCTGCTGACTGTAGTGTCGGCCGGGACTTTCCTGGTTGCCGGACTCAGGCTGCCCTATCTTCTGTTCTTCGGTGAGCAGCGGGGCTCACAGGAAACCTATACCAAGGCTGCCGATCCACCATGGAATATGCAGTTGGCCATGGTTGCAGGAGCCATCTTCTGTTTTGTTATCGGCTCCTACACACCCTTTCTGTACAATATGCTGCCCTTTGCAGGTATCGAATTTCACCCATACAGCAGCTATCATTTGAGCGAGTCCTTGCAAATCCTTGGGTTTACCGGCTTGGGTTTCTACTTCTTAAAACAATTTATTACCGCAAGAGCCACCACAAGCCTGGATCTGGACTGGTTCTATCGAAAGGGCGGCCGGGGCTTTCTCTGGCTGGCTAAAAATCCGATTCAGTGGCTCGACACCGCCTGGGGAAAGGCGTACCGTGTCGTCGGGCTGGGCTCTTTAATGACAACCGCCAGATTCTGGTCATGGTTCGACTGGCACGGCATTGACGGTGTGGTTGACGGTATCGCACGCTGCGTTCGGGCGATCGGCAGACGGGTCGCCCAGCTCCTGCAACGGGGACAGATACAACAGACCATTTATTATACGGCAACATTTGCGGCTATTGCACTTTTTGCTACTATCTGGTTTTAACCACAACCGGATCAAGGATCATCGATTATGGATCAATTACTGTTCAACGAGGGATTCCCAATCTTAAGCACGCTGATCTTTCTGCCTCTGGCTGCGGCAGCGGTTATGTTTGTGATCAAAGATAAGACTTTCTGCCGATACTGGGCCCTGGCTTCTACAAGTCTTGTCGCTATTCTTTCCCTCACACTCCTTGGCAAATTTGACAAGACCATAACAAAGTTCCAGCTTGTAGAACAGAAGGCATGGATCGAGTCGCTGGGCATCCAGTACGTCGTCGGCATAGACGGCATCTCTATCCTGCTGGTTCTGTTGACCACCATCATTATGCCATTCTGTGTCCTGGCTTCCTGGTCCTATATCAAGGAGCGGGTCCAGGCATTTATGATCTGCCTGCTGGTCATGGAGACTTCCATGCTGGGCGTATTTTTGGCCCTTGACTTTGTTCTCTTTTATATCCTGTGGGAGGCCATGCTGATCCCCATGTACCTGCTCATCGGTATCTGGGGTGGTCCCCGGAAGATCTATGCCTCGGTCAAGTTCTTTCTCTACACCTTGGCGGGATCGATTCTGCTGCTGGTTGGTATTATCTGGCTGTACACAGTCAACGATTACAGTTTCTTTATCCCGGATATGATGTGGAAGGGCTATCCACAGACAGCCCAGATCCTGCTTTTTCTTGCCTTTTTCCTGGCCTTTGCCATCAAGGTTCCCATGTTTCCCTTTCACACCTGGCTGCCGGCAGCCCATGTGGAAGCTCCGACGGCCGGTTCCGTCATTCTGGCCTCTATTCTTTTAAAGATGGGTACATACGGTTTCCTTCGTTTCGCCCTGCCCATCACCCCGGACGCCACTGTAATATTGATGCCATATGTGCTGTGGTTATCCATTGCGGGTATTATTTACGGTGGTTTTACTGCGCTTGCCCAGAATGACATGAAAAAACTGATTGCCTACTCATCGGTGGGCCATATGGGTTTCGTCACTCTCGGCATTTTTGTATTGAATCCAATCGGTATTGAAGGGGCCATCCTGCAGATGGTCAATCATGGTGTGACCACCGGGGCGCTGTTTCTCTGTGTCGGAATGATCTATGAGCGAACCCACAGCAGGGAACTGTCAGTTGCCGCCGGAATTGGTAAATACATGCCGACCTATGCCACCTTCCTAGCTTTCTTCTCTCTGTCATCGTTTGGCTTCCCGGGAACGAACTCCTTTATCGGGGAGTTTATGATTCTTGCCGGGACCTTTAAACATAATGTCTGGCTGGCGCTTGCCGCGATTCCAGGGGCATTTCTGGCAGCCGCCTATATGTTAAGGATGTTGCAACGGATTGTCTGGGGCGGCACAAACAATCCGGACCAGTCGTGGCTAAATGACCTAAACGCCAGAGAGGTCGTCACCCTATTGCCCTTCCTGATCTTCGTATTCTGGATTGGCCTGGAACCGCAGCCGTTTCTCGACCTTATTCATAACAGCGTTGTTCACCTGGTTGACCAGCTCCATATTCATCAGGGTCAGGCTGCCATTTCTCAGTTGATAACCAATTAAATCACGAGGCTACCTTGAACACTGCACTATTATTTTTACCGGAGTTGACACTGGCAGGCGCGTTGCTGATTCTTTTCATTACCAGTCTGAAGGAGCCGAGTCGCACAACCATACGAAATATGGCGCTTGGCCTGGGTGTGCTGGTTTTCATCAGTGCTCTGATCAGTCTGAACCAAAGTGGTGAGCTCTTCTTTGGAGTTTACCGAGTTGACCTGTTCTCCCAATTATTTAAGTGTTTGCTGACCGGCGCCTTGATTTTTGTGCTGATACTTGGCAAACGGATGGATTCCTTTGAAGTGAAAATCCAACCCGAATACTATTTCTTTCTTTTCACCTCGCTTCTTGGGTTGGTGATGCTTGTGTCCTGCGTTGAACTGCTGGCCATTTTTGTCGCCCTGGAATTGTCTTCCTTTGCCGTTTATATCATGGTCCCTCTGCGACGCGAAGCCAACAATGGCCGATCACAGATGGAAGCTGGTATGAAATACATCCTCTTTGGAGTTTCGGCCACCGGTTTTATGCTCTATGGAATGAGCTATCTGTTCGGGCTCACCGGCTCGACCTACCTGTCTGTTATCATCTCAAAATTACCCGAGATTATCTCTCAGCCCGCCGCCATAGTTGGTGTGGCCATGATTATGGCCGGCTTCTTCTATAAACTGGCAATATTCCCATTTCATTTCTGGGTACCTGATGTGTACGAGGGCGCATCCAATGAAACCACCGCTTTTATTGCCTCGGTTCCCAAGCTGGCTGCCGTTGCCCTGTTGATCCGAGTCACCCATCTGGTCAGTGGAGAAGGACAGCTTATTATCAACCTGCTTATGGTTGTGGCGCTGGCTTCCATGTTCTACGGCAACCTTTCCGCATTGGTCCAGAAAGATCTCAAACGGATGCTTGGTTTTTCAGGCATTGCCCATGCCGGTTTTGTCCTTTTAGGACTGTTGACCTTTCAGAAAACCGGATACGCTCACTCTCTTTACTACATCACCGGATATGTTCTGATGAACCTTGCCTGTTTTCTGGTCATCTGTTCCGTTGCCGAAAAAGGGAAGAATGTTAAGATTGACGAATTGGCCGGGCTTCATAAGCGATCGCCCCTGCTTGCTCTGACCCTGCTTGTCGCTTTGTTTGCCCTTGCTGGTATTCCACCTTTTGTCGGCTTTACTGGGAAATTTCTGCTCCTGGTCGGCGCTTTGAAACAGGGGCATCTACTGCTTGTCACTCTGGCCGCTATCAATACGGCAATTGCAATCTATTATTATCTCTCAGTTGTCCGAATAACTTTCTGCACTCCTGAGGAAAAAAAGGAGGCCATACCGGTCGATTTTTCAGTACGTCTGGCCTCTATGGTGCTGTTGGCCGCCATTGTTGTTATGGGCGTTGTTCCATCACAATTTCTCTCTTTTGCTTCCGGAGTTATCGGCTCTATCCAGTAAAACGTCAAATTCTTTAAGACTCAGACGGGATGTCCTACTCTCTAGGACATCCCGTTTTTATTTGATCGTCACTACCCCTGTGGCATGGAGAACCCTGTCTGTTCCAAACCCGGACAAGCTGGACCAATCCTTTTGTTTTCTATTTGACTCTTAGCTTATTAACATTACAATATAATTGAAAGCGATCATTCTCTCCCATTTTTTTATACTAAAATATCAGATACAACTCCATGAACCCCTGGCTTCTCTTTATTCTTCTGGTAATCGGACTAGGCTACCTTTTTGAATTGATCATTACTTCATTGAATATCAAGGCTCTATCACCCATCCTGCCCGGCGAGTTCCAAGATACATGGAATAAAGAGGAATATAAAAAATCCCAAAACTACACTCGGGAAACAAGTCGGTTCGGCCTTTTACAGTCCAGTTTTTCAACCGGGCTGATCCTGTTTTTTTTCTTACTGGGCGGCTTCAACTACATTGATCTTTTTGCCCGTGGTTTCGGATATGGTTCAATTATTACCGGATTGATCTATACCGGTATATTCTTGCTGATTTCCTCCCTTCTTTCCCTGCCTTTTTCAGCCTATGGTACCTTTGTTATCGAAGAAAAATACGGTTTTAACCGAACGACAATAAAGACCTTTATTACCGATCTGATCAAGATGTTCCTACTGACAATCGTGATCGGTGGTCCGTTGCTCGCTGCTGTTCTCTGGTTTTTCGAAGTGACAGGCAAGCTAGCCTGGGTGTACTGCTGGATCGGCATGATTGTTTTCTCCATCATCCTCCAACTACTTGCTCCTATTCTAATCCTGCCCCTGTTCAACAAATTGACACGCCTTGAAGATGGGCCGTTAAAAGAAAAGATACGAAATTACGCAAAATCCCAAAGTTTTAAGATGCGGGGAATATTTACCATGGACGGTTCCAAAAGATCGAGCAAAGCCAACGCTTTTTTTACGGGGTTTGGGCGTTTTAGGAAAATCATCTTTTATGATAATCTGTTAGAAAAACTCTCCGAAGATGAGATCCTAGCTGTGCTTGCCCATGAAATGGGCCATTACAAACTGCATCACATTCCAAAACTTATTATCGCCTCTATTATCCAGACCGGTTTCATGTTCTTTCTGCTCTCTCTTTTTATTGAGAATGAAGGACTTTTCGCCGCTTTTTCCATGGATCATCTGTCAATATACGCAAGCCTTTTCTTTTTCGGTTTCCTTTATTCACCAATCAATCTGCTGATTTCCATACTCTTTAATGTTTTCTCCAGAAAGAACGAGTATGAGGCGGACAATTACGCCGCTAAAACTACCGGAACGTCACTTGATCTTATCAGCGGCCTGAAAGAATTAAGCCGGGCAAATCTAGCCAACTTGACGCCACACCCATTGTACGTTTTCTTACATTACTCTCATCCACCTCTTTTAGAGCGGATACGAACATTAAGAAAATTCGGAACATAACGAGACAACAACAGACTTCATCTTACCGGGAGCACAGTCATGAACAGGAAATTCAATAAACCGATTGTTCGAGCCGCTATCATCGTCCTTATCTGTCTGTTCTTTATCTCATTCGGTCTGGCTACCGGAGAGAGCAGTTTCTGGGGCAACCTGAAGATGATTGTTTCGGCCTTCTTCTCGACAATCACCTTCATTGTCGGTATCACCGTTGCTATCCTGCTGTCACTGGTTATCCTGATCGGTCTCTTTTTGGGAGGTACAGCCATTTATTCACGGCCAAAAGCCAAGGAAATGGCAAAAAAACTCTGGGCATCGGCAACCGCATTTGGAGAGATAGCTAAAGAATTCTTTCTTAAAAAGAAAGATGAACTTGAACACTCTGAAAAGCTGCAGGAAAGAAAGGAACACCTGACAAAACAGGTAAAGGACATCTCCAGGAAACTGGGTGAATTATCTGATAAGGTTAAAACATCCAATATAGTTACCAGAGATTCGGAGCACAAGGCCCGGCACGCCAAAGATCCCGAGGTCAAGGCCGATGCTACGCCTGAGTTGGAAAAGAAAATTGAGGGGCTGTCGAAGGAATTAGGTGCATTAAAAGAGGAATTTGCTGCTCTTAAGGAATCGGTCAATCAGCAGCTTGCCGGCTACCAGACCCCGACAAATGCCCCTGCCGATGATCTGCCACCACCCATGCATATTCTTCGGTACATCGAAGGTGATGAACAACGAGCCCGCTTTACGGAATATGTGAATGAAACTGTCAGACAACGGTTAAGTTTTGCCAAAGCAAGAGCATACCTGGAAAAGGAATTGCCGGAAGACCTTAGAACTCACATCGAGGAACATCCCAGATTAACAAAGGACTTTATCCGGCATCAGCGTCACCAGTTAGGCTGGTCCTGAAATAGATCAGTTTATTTTTTAAAAAATAGATACAGCGCAAGCCCGATGAGAATCGCGGCAAATATCCTTTTAAACGAGTCAAGACTGACATGCTGAACCAACCTTGCGCCGATCTGTGCTCCAACTATCCCGCCCAGCCCTAGAAGGATTCCAGCCTTAAAATCGACACCTGAAAACTTCTGGTGAGCGATGAGTGCCGATATGGAGATGACAAGAATGGCCATAAAAGATGTGCCGACGGCTTTTTGGGCGCTATAACCGAGAAAGAGAAGTACCGGAACCATCAAGAAGCCACCTCCCAGACCGGAAAAACTGGCTCCAACACCAACGATAATTCCACTTGCCATAAGCAACAGTTCCGTTTGCATATCTTTTCCTATAAGCAGATTGATTGCTACCTGAATCCGTGGCAAAAACCGCAGTTGTTGTTTATAATATACTGATATTATAAATAAAGATCTGGTGTGACTATTTAGCCTTGAATAACAAATTGCCCTTTGGGGCATCCGCCAGCACTGCATCTTAACTCAACTTAACTGTCCGATATAGCATACTATTATCAAACAGTTGCGTTGAGCTAGGCTACATCACTATCGAATGCACTCCAGGCGCACTTGCTGAGGGCGCTCACGGATTCATGTGCTATACTGGATTCCTCAATTTTACAGAAAAACAGAGGTTTCCCTCCTTTCCAACAACCATTTCACAATACCAGAAAACCTGAAAAAAATTCTCTTCTTTTACATTGACAGAAGATACGTGATGGTATATTTTCACCCGGTCTCAATCCCACGGCCTACAGGTCGTGTTTGAGGCAAATAAACGTTGAAGAGGGTCCAATTAGATATTGACAACGAATGGTC
>CAZUUJ010000097.1:0-8204 GCA_964623625.1 uncultured Desulfocapsaceae bacterium | reverse complement strand
GAGGCGTAAAAGGCATCCATATCGATATGAATTATTTTACGGCTTGTATCCATTGAAGCAACTGTAACATACTCAATAGATTAATTCTCTTTTTGCTGATTGCTTTTTGCTTATAGTAATGAAGTCCGTTTGTCTGATAATCGTGTTTTCAAATAGTTTTTATGGTTAAAAAAAGCATCATATGAATAACTTGTGGTTTGATGCATGAATATGTTATCAGAAAAGGGTGATAAGTTCGTAGAAGGTAGGAACAATGTTTTTTCTCCCTTCTAAAAGTTGAAGACAACTATCTGGGAACTAGATGAGAAGAACACTCTATATTGTGCGAGGTCTGCCAGGCAGTGGAAAGAGTACACTTGGTGCCCAAATCGCCGCTCAAAAGCGATGCCCCTATGTGGAAGTAGATATGTATATGTCAGATTCCAAAGGCAACTATGCATTTAACAAAAACAAACTTAAAACTGCCCAACGATGGTGTAAAAAACAAGCCGTCGAAGCGCTAAAATTACAGGGAGCAGTAGTTATTTCAAACACCTCAGCAACTCTGCGTACACTCCTTCCCTACTTTATGATTGCTTATCGGTTTCGGGCAATGATCATAATCAAGGAACCGAATACTCCATGGCGCTGGGATGTTGAAGAGTGTGAACGGCGTAATAAACATAACGTCAATATTGATACCATCAGAAAGTACAAGTCACAGTGGTTTCCTATTAAACCGGTTGCTTACAGTTACCGTGATATGTGGCATGGTGAACTGCTTCCATTAAAATCGGAAAAAGAGTTCGGATAGTCGCTTAATTGCGGAAAGGAGAAGAATCATCAATCTGTGTGTTGTTCGGAGGTCTACAGTTCAAGATTCCACTTATTGCACTGTCTCTTTAAGTCGTCCGGGAAGTGCCTGAACTTGACCATCGTAAAACCTAAAAAAACAGGAAGCAGGGGAATGATAAGGAAAAAGAGGTCAAATAAACGGCCGATGCTGAGATGACCGTTGTGGTCGAAGAAATTTTGCGCGGTTATTTCCGAAAAGAAATGAAGAAAGTAAAGAATGCCAAAAATAATACATAGGAAACCTATCAGTTTGACAGTGTAGTTCAGGTTTCTCCAGTATCGCACCCGTTTTCGTAATTTACCGATTTGGGTCATCATCACCTAGATGGCTACTCGCCGTCACGAAGAAAATTTCAAATAGCTGGAATATCGATTAACCTGTCTAATAATGAAGGCATCTTCTATCCTATTAGTGCCTTATATAATCAAGAAAAGAAGAAAAGGAAAATAAATTTTTGGTAAAGAAATTCGTATAAAGGACAATTAAGGTTTGGTCAGAAGAAAGCACAAAATTAATTTCTTAACCCAATAGCTTTGTCGTTCTTTTTCTTATATTTTTATCAAGATGTTTCATTAGGTTTCTGGGGAATAATAAGCCGAAACACATCAATCAGAACCAGTGAAATGAATAGAAGAACAAAGCTGTACAGCGGCGACAGGTAATAGTGATTAAATCCGTGAAATGACGTCACATCAATCAATGAGAGAATAAGGAGCCGACAGAAAATAGCCAGGAGAAGAGCCGATGAAAAAAACGTCAGGTTGCTTAATCGTTTTTTCCAAACGCTGATAACTACTATAAGTCCATAGAAAGACAGGGAAATGTAAAAAAGATACGGTGTCACAGATTGATATTTTTTTGCTATTTCTTTTTTAATGGAGAGTTTTAAACTATTTGTCATTGTTTGAACAGCCAACGTAGAAACGGGTTTGTCAGTACTCTGTTTGGTTGGAGCCAACTCTTCCCGAGTCATATCACCAAAATAGTCAAGAGTCTCAGGGCTGCCCTGGCTGTAAAAAGGCATATTCAGTCTTTCAACAAGGCTCTCAAAACCAAGAAGAAATGTCAGGCCATTTGGTATATTCCGGATGATTTTTTGATACTCATCACTGGAAAGAGGCGGAGCCAGTGAGTTTCTTTCCGGAAGGCATTCAAGTTTTTTCAATGTACAGGCATCATTTATTTCTGTTGCCAGTTTTAAATAATAACTGGCGGCCTTTTTCCCGTTTGAATGGTATCCGGCACGGGCAACAGCATCCCGAAAAGCCCAGAGAAACCAGCCACTACCAATTTCTCCACAGGTCTCAGGATATACATCGCAGCCGAATTTTTGCCACTTTTTGCCCATTTCTCCTTCTAAATATGGTTGCAGTTCGAGAAATGACGGGCTGACAGAATATATCTTGTTCCGGACAGAGCCAGGAACAACAACATAGGACCGTTTTTCATGTTTAACCCGCAGCAGGCTGCCATAAGCACGACGAAATGAGTCTGATTTCAATTCAACGACGCACTTGGTGCCATAATGGCTAAAGTTGAGAGTTGAGATAAACTGAGTGGCACAGAAAAGAAACAACAACGGAACACTGATAACAATAGCCCGGATAAGGAGCTGTCGGCAAAAGCCATGTTTCTTATAAAAGCCATAGAGTATTCCTGCCAGAACAAGACCAATTGTAGGGATCAGCCAGATTCCCTCCTCTCTGGTCATCCAGAATAACGGTAAAACACAGCTGAGCAGGACAATCCAGGGTAGGGATTTTCTTAAGTGTGCATACCGATGAGAATAGAGCCCAAACAGACAGGCCATAATCAATACCGATAGCGCTGGGTAGATTCCGGAGCGGACAACCCGTGAAACGAATTCCGGATTAAAGAGAAACAGAGCAAAAAGAGCCAGAAGAAGTAAGTATTGCGGCACCTCTTTTTTTATGCTGAAGACAACAACTATTCCAGATACCGCATACAGTATATGCTGAGCAGTAAGCAGGGGAAGCCCGGTAATAAAACAGAACGCTATCCACAGGCCATAAACAGGACCTTTACTGAGGATGAGTTCATTGTAGGACCCAAGCCAGCCACCCTTGGGCAGTTCATGGGCCAGGGTCAGCGAAGAAGTGTCCCGGCCCAGCAGATCGCACAACCATAAGCCGAACCCACCTGCCTGCCGTATGAAGAGAGCATCGTCATGAAGATTATAGCCAATAGCAGAAACAGGAATAGCCTGGTCCAGCGATATCTTGATAACAGATAGAAGGATGACCAGAAGCCAGAACAGTTTTTTCATAAAACCTGAATTCATGAGCATTCGATAGTGCTGTAGCTTTGCTTGATTTACCTGTCCAATAATAGTGAACTATATCGGACGGTTAAATCAAACAAAGATGCAGTGCTAGCGGATGCCTGAAGGGCGAAATATTTTTTGTGCCATCATTGTATAGTCCAATAATTTTATGATATATCAAGATGATATTAAATAAAACATCATTCTCCGTCATGGATTCAGGTAAAACAGAACTCTGGGAATAATCCAAAGTAATTATTGATCTCACACTCGAGTTACATCGATTTTCGTTCAAATCCAAGTATGCTTTTAAAAAAAGCGGTGAGAACAATCTGAATACCGACAACAACCATTGTAACTGCCGGCACCAGAAGGCGCATCATTTTCTCCGGGATAAGATCGCCGAACTGCACCTGGCTCCATAAAAAAATTGAGTAAAAAATAGTGATCAGTCCTGTTACAATAATTATACATCCAAAGATCAGTAAAAATTCCAGCGAGAAAAAGTTCAATATTCTCTCCACAGAACGATCCTTGGGAAGAAAACCGGAATTGATTGCATACTGTTTTGTAAGAAAGGCGAAGCTGACCGATTGGGTTCCCGAAAGGATTGCACCACCCGACAAAAGCAAAGTATGGACGCCAATAGAGATATTACCGAACTGTAAAGGTCCTTTTGTAAGAAATGCCATGCCGATCAGGCCGATCAGGATTAAGAAGATGCCCGGATAGAGAAACAACCAGCGGGGACTGAGCATCAGTAAAAAACGCAGGTGCCGCCATCCGTCACGCCAGCTTTTCAAATGAGGTGGACGATTACGGCCATCAGGATACAGAGTGATCGGCACCTCCGTGATTGATAGTTTATGCAGACCAGCTTTGACAACCATCTCACTGGCAAACTCCATCCCAAGAGTACATAACCCAAGTTT
Source organism: uncultured Desulfocapsaceae bacterium (assembly GCA_964623625.1). Classification (GTDB taxonomy): domain Bacteria; phylum Desulfobacterota; class Desulfobulbia; order Desulfobulbales; family Desulfocapsaceae; genus CAZLGM01. Next base: position 4,153 of record CAZUUJ010000097.1, on the reverse strand, counting down.
TTCAATCGATTTTTTATGAAAACCGCGTAAGCCGCAGTGGAAATCACAAATATCGGCTGAGAAAAATAACCGGCCAAGAGAGCTGAGGACAGGATTTCCCAGATATCGGTGCAAAAAAGGCATAGCGCCGGGCATGATAGTGCCGCCAAAACGATTTCCCATGACCAGTTCATAGCCTTGACGAAGTTTTGCCAATACAGGCATCAGGTCATAGAAATCGTAGCTGTCATCAGCATCGGCCATGATTACATATTTCCCTTTTGCGGCGGTAATTCCTCCAATTAATGCGCTTCCATAGCCCTTAACAGCCACCGGAACCACTTTGGCCCCCATTTTTTCGGCCAGTTCCTGTGAACCATCACTGCTGCCGTTATCTGCAACAATAACTTCACCGGAAACACTATTGTCAGTTAAAAAAGATTTCGCTTTTGAGATACATGTTCCCACTGTGTCAAATTCATTGAGACAGGGCATCACAATTGAGAGTTCACAGCCGGCATATTCTGTAGGACTGGTAGTAGCCATGTCTATTTTATTTGTTTCCTGATTTGGTTCACTTGAATACGAGAATATACCCTCTATTTATCTGCAAGTCGTATTGTCGAAGCAATCCTCATTCCATTACTCATAATGGTGAAAGTCGGGTTCTGGGCAGACATTGTTGGAAAGATTGATGAGTCGACACAATACACACTACTATATCCATGTATTCTACCTGCAGGGTCTGTCTGTAAAGTTTTCGGGTGTTGTTTCATGGCCAGTGAGCCCCCCACATGTCCGGAAAAGCCAAAGGGTGTTTCTTTGACAACAGAACGAATTGGCAATAGAGATGTCAATTTACTGTGTTTTTTTAGATAGTCCAGGGTCTTCTTCAACAGATGCCGAGACGGAGGTGCATCATCAACCTGGATATGGATGGATGATTTGGCCGTTGACTCCTGACTGCAGGTGATCGTTGCCTGTCTCGATTCATCACTGTGAAAATAGATGAATCCTATGACCAACCTGTTTGAAAAGGCCTGTATCTGTTGCCGCATGAATTTGGGAAGTTTTTCCAACAGATCAACCAATGATCCCAGAAAGTAGTCGTTGAATGGGTAGAATTGAATATGCACACCTTTGGAGCCAATAATACCGGGCCGTAGATGAAAAACAGCCTCACTGAGTGAGAATTGCGATTTACCCCTTTGTCTGAGTTTGTTATCAGTTTTTCTCACAAGAAAAGGAACTATATAGAGATCGTTATCAATAAGAGGGATAGAATCCTGGTAATGGCATAAAGAATCCGATACCAGCTTAAAGGTCGATATTGGCCCACCGGCCAGAAGAAGCGTTTTATATTTCCTTTGCCGATGGTCTTGAGTCGAAGGGTTGATTCCATGGACCACGACACTTGAGTCGCTTTCGGTAAATCTTGTTGCAAAAAAATCCGGTTGATAATTGAAAGTAACTCCCTCATCCAGTTGTGTTATTAGACTGCTGGAAGAAAAGATAGCTCTACACGGGCACCCATAAAAACAGAGACCGCATCGAAGACAACCACCTGTTTCTTTGTTTTTAGAATCGGGCGACTGTACGGCCAGTCTTGATTTTCCGGCATATATCCCCATGTGTGACAATAGTTCTTTGCGTCTCTCCCATTGATCTGTCAGAAAATTGAATGGAGAATTGGGGTTGCGTTCAATATCACTGTTGGGTTGTATTTTGCCAAACAGTGGATAGACACCGGACAGATTATCAGCATACTGCCAGAGGTTAAGGATCTGTGCGCTCTGTTCATAAAAATGGTCTAGTTCATTGGAGTCAATTGGCCACTCATCAATATCCTTATCAGTCAAGCCGTAACAGGCAGCGCCCCAGAGATTCGACAATCCGCCGCATGCCAGCGATAACGGAATGTCTGCGCCGGCCGTTGGCAGGAACTGTTGCACATTTTTAAAAACAAAAGGGGATCCGAGTATTTTCTTCTGGACTTTTTCAGCAGCAATGTTGGATTGAACCAGGGTTGTGAAGCTCTTCCAAAGTGTTTGATTTTCGTGATTCTTTCCACCTCTTAGAAGGGAGATATCATTCTTTGATGGAGCCAGCCCCTGTTTGAGCCTTTTAGTAATTCGATCTGCCAGCTGGACTGACCATGGCTCCGGGACACGGCCCACATCAAGAACTTCAACACTGAAACCTTTTTGTATCAGTTGGTATGCTGCCGCCATACCCGAAGGTCCTGAACCGATAATGCCGATATCTGGCATGGGTTAACCTTTTATCATGGATTCGGGTTTAAAATATTGACGGATCATTTCAATATTTTTTTCAATATCACGCTGTCGATAGCGTGGATAGGTCGGCAACAGGACAACCTGTTGGCAAGTGGCTCTGGCAACAGGACAGTCTCGTGCGTAATCACGGAAACAATCCATGTCGGCACAGTTTTTTAAATGCTGTGCTGCTATGTCACAGCCGTTTTTCATAAGATGTTTCAGCAGCCCGTCCCGGTCCTTCACAATGATAGGGAAATAGGTGTAAATATGGGAGCCGTCAGATCTCATTGGAGGCAGACCGATCTGTCGGATACCCTGCAAATCATCATGATATCTGGCCGCATTTTCGATCCGTTTTTGATTGTTCGTCCAGGCTTCGGATAATTGGCTTCTGACAAGACGTGCCTGTAAAGGTGTCAGCCGGCGAAGATAACTTTCCGGCAGATCCGTTTTGATCGCGGGGTTCTGATCAAATGTGACATGTTTATTAAGAACACCAATATCATGGAGAAATCCGTATCGGAATATCCAGAAAGTGATCGCCCTGAACAAAGGAGGCCAGGTGGCAATATCGGTTATCAGACCGCTAAGCACTTTTGCACAATAATAACCAGTTTCCTGATAGGGATAGCTGCCGAGCTCAAGTTTGACATGATTATATATATCTCGATCGGGGGTCACCAGTATACCTCCGAAAAAGCTGTTCACATTCTTGTACATTCCAAAGCTGTAAATTCCAGCCTCACCAAAGGTACCTAGCGGCTGTCCATTATACTTGGCGCCAAAGGCCTGGGCCGCATCCTCAATAAGAGCAATATTGTGTTGTTTGCAGAGTTCCCCAATCCTGTCCATTTCACAGCTTAATCCGTGAAGGTGAGTCACCAGGACAGCTCCTGTCTGATCATCTATCAGTTTTTCGATCTCTTCAGGATCAATATTGCAAGTCCCTTCCTGAAGATCAGCAAAAACAGGTATACCACCGGCGCAGATCACCATATTGATCACATCAGAGATGGTATAGGGGGATAGGATGACCTTGCGTTTCTGCTTCAGAAGAGCACGAACAGCAAGAAAGATTGCCACTCGTGCCTTAGGTGTACACAGGGCGAACTCAATATTCTGGAGAGTGCTTATATCACTTTCAAGATCATGACAATCTTTACCGGAACGTATCCTGCCAGTCAATACAGCGGAAATGATCTTCAGGTAATATTCAGGCTTTGAATAAATCCGATATCTGGGAAAAGAGGCAGGTAACATTGAATTATGTAAAATAAATTTACCTGATCGAAATGAAGTTGTTTGAGTCTGAAAATTCTAATCTCATTTAAGTCAACCCGGGCTTTGTCGGAGAACAATAAAATTTTGGTAATTTAGACATTATAAAGAAGCCTCCAGAATTGCGGCCAGCATAAAGTTAAGAAATAAAGAAGGAATGTATAATAACAACGCAACTAGCTTAAATCACACAAAGTGTGAATGCAAGTATCATTGTTTACATTCTGTATGGTTGGGAGTATCGCAGTATGCTGCAATAGCTTTCTTGAGCAAATTAAGTTGAAATTTAGATCACTTGTCCAAGGGCGTAAAATAATAGAGTAGTAGAGAAAGGTGGAAGGTTGCAGGTAAGAGAAGAACCTATGGCTTATAATTTGTTTATTGATATTAAAAAAGAAGATATGGGAGCTGGAAACAATGATTTATGGGATGAAATCTCTTAGAATTTGCTCCGGCAGGGCCATAGACGTTATCGGCATCCGGTGAATTAATTTATTAGAGCTTCTTTTGATATATACCGACTTTCTCATCGTTTTGAATTGTCCATTCCAGGAATTGCCAGGATTGTCGCTGAAGAATGTTATTTGCGGTGTTGGTACCACAATATATGTGCGAAA
>CAZUUJ010000096.1:0-9482 GCA_964623625.1 uncultured Desulfocapsaceae bacterium | reverse complement strand
TGCAGCAGGAATCCGAGTTGCTGGCATCGGTCAATTGGCAGACAATTATTCTTGACGAGGCACAGGCTATAAAAAACGCGGCAACCAAGCGTTCAAAAGCGGCAATGAGTTTACAGGGCAAATTCAAATTAATCACAACCGGCACCCCCATTGAAAACCATCTGGGTGAATTGTGGAATCTGTTTAACTTTATTAATCCAGGACTGTTGAGCAGCCTGAATCACTTCAACAGATATTTCGCCATCCCAATTGAACGGTATCAGGACAGGGAAGCAAAGCTGAAACTGAAAAAACTCATCCGTCCGTTCATCCTGCGGCGAATTAAATCCGATGTTCTTGATGAGTTACCGTCCCGTACGGAAGTGACCCTCCAGGTGGAGATGAGTGAGGAGGAACGGTATTTCTATGAAGCGTTGAGGCAGAACGCTCTTGACATTCTCGAATCAAACCGGGAGAAAAAAGGTCGTCACCTGCAGATCCTCACGGAAATCATGAAACTTCGTCAGGCCTGCTGTAACCCGAAACTAATCACGGAAGATACAGCCATAGAAAGCTCGAAACTGGACGTTTTCGCCTCAGTGGTCGATGAACTGATCGGCGGCCGGCACAAGGCCCTTGTCTTCAGTCAATTCATCGGTCACCTGAAGATTTTGCGGGAACATCTTGATGAAAAGGGTGTTCACTATCAGTACCTTGACGGCACCACATCCAACAAAAACAGGAAAGACCGGGTTGAGAGTTTTCAGGCGGGTGAAGGTGATCTGTTCCTGATCAGCCTCAAAGCGGGCGGCCTGGGATTGAACCTGACTGCCGCCGATTATGTCCTGCATATGGATCCCTGGTGGAATCCGGCCATTGAAGACCAGGCCTCCGACAGGGCCCATCGAATTGGTCAGACCCGGCCTGTGACTATCTATCGTCTGGTCTGCAAAAACACCATCGAAGAAAAAATCGTCAAACTGCACCAGGAAAAACGCGATCTTGCCGGCTCCCTGCTGGAAGGCTCGGATATGAGCGCCAAAATGAGAGCCGATGACCTCCTGGATTTGATTCGGGAAGGGTAAGCGTAATCGTTTACATTTTCATTTATCCGGTTAACCTTTTGTTGATCAGGCCAAAAAAACCGGAGCCGGTTGATTGAAAAATCCAGCCAAGGTGGGAAAAACAGCCGGAACAGATGGCAAATCGCCAGGTGAATCCCTTAAACCAGGCAAATTCATCGGATGGCGGGCCGCTTGCCAGACAGCCAGGAGCTTTGGAGAAGCAGCCGATCTCATAGACAATCCCGGCCGGATTGAAAAAAGTGTGATGGTGGGAACCGTCTACCTCGATACGATTCTGTTTGCTGGTAACTAGATGACCACAGTGGGCACAGCGAATTGAACGGTCACCCTTCGTATGGGGCTTCTTTTTTTCACGAACGGTCGGCGAACCGGAACGACCCGCTCCTTGATCGTTCTCTCTTAAACAGTGTCTAAGCCGCATTTCTCATGAACAGTTTGTAAACAATATCATGTTGAACAACATTCATTATATCCTTAAATTATCAGATAGTTATACTGTTGTGTGTAAATTGTTCGTAAGAAATGCGGTTAAGCCCGGTCACAGTCACCTTAACTTGAAGAATAATACTCAACAATAGCTTGAATCATACCAGGAATCGTATATTCACTAGGCTCAACATCGACCGTGAGTCCGCTGTCTACAACTGTTTTCGCAGTAATCGGCCCGATCGCAGCGATTTTGACACCTTCCATCAGACGTGTCAATTCTTCCTTGTCTTGGGCATCAATCATTGTCAGAAAATTACGGGCAGTAGACGATGAGGTGAAGGTCACCATATCGATATTACCGTTTTCAAGGTTCTCTCTTAGATCATCCTTGCGGCCCTGGGATGGAACATTATGATAAACGGGTGCCACAGTTACCTGAGCACCTGCTCCCCGAAGGGTCTCCGGTAGGATTTCCCGTGCTTTGACCGCTCGCGGAATAAGGATATTCCGCCCCTCAACGCCTTGATCAAGCAAGGTCTCGGCCAGGCCGTCACCGGTAAAAGTCTCAGGCATCAGGTCCGCCTTTATCCCATGATCCAGCAGAACATCGGCCGTTGCCTTACCGACTACAGCAATCCCCGGACCTTTCAGGTCTCTGGCATCCAAACCTTTCTCATGAAGCCGTTTGAAAAAATAGTTGACTCCGTTAATGGAGGTAAAAAGAATCCAATGATATTCATCAAGCCGTTCCAGCTCATCATCTAATATCTCATATGAGTCGACCGGTTCAATATTGATGGTCGAATACTCAAGACAATGAGCGCCGGATTCTTCAAGACCGGCAACAAGTTCACTGGCCTGTTGCCGGGTGCGGGTAACGATAATGCGTTTGCCGAACAGCGGCCGTTTTTCAAACCAGTCGATCTGTTTTCTCAGCTTTACTACCTCACCGACAATGATGAGTGCCGGCGGTTTGATCCCGGCCTCCTGCACGATATCGGTAATCGTTTCAAGCGTTCCTTCAACGGAATGCTGTTTCGGTGTCGAGGCCCAACGGACGACGGCCACCGGAGTATCGGCAGATCGGCCGTTTTCCATCAGTTTCTTAGTTATATTGGGCAGATTCTTGATACCCATGTAAATGATGATGGTGCCGGCACCGGTCGCCAGTTTATCCCAGGCAATATTCGATTTCTTTTTATTGGGATCTTCATGACCTGTAACAAAAGCCACTGAGGCGGTATAACCGCGATGGGTGATAGGAATACCGGCATAGGTGGCGGCTGCGGTTGCCGAAGTGACTCCCGGTACGACTTCAAATGGGATGTCTTCCGCGACCAGGTCTTCGATTTCCTCAGCGCCCCGTCCAAATATAAAGGGATCGCCTCCTTTCAGACGGACCACTATCTTGCCTTTCAAAGCGTGTCGAATGAGCAGGTGATTGATCTGATCCTGGGTGAAGGCATGCAATCCTCCTCCCTTTTTGCCTGCATAGATACATTCCGCGTCTTTGGGCACATAACCGAGCAATTTCCTGTTGGCCAGATAATCGTAAATGACCACTTCCGCCCGTTGCAACAGGTATTTGCCGCGCAGGGTCAGCAGACCTGTATCGCCGGGTCCTGCCCCGACAAGATAAACTTTACCGATTGATCCACCTGTAGTTTGAGTTTCCATATATTACACTGACTTGTTCTCTGTTCTTCTCCAGAATCCGTGACGAAGATAGTTGTTCTTTGCCATTAACCTATAGGTAAATCAGAAAATTATGGGTTTTGCCAAATTAACCCTAATTATTGTTTCGCCCTTTAGGGCATTCGATAGGTCTTCCTGAGGGCGCTCACGAATTCAGGCTCTAATTTTTTGAGGGCATCACTATACACCATTTTTACCTAACCCGCATTTCTCTCGGTACTATTGAACACATTGGAAAAAAGTCAAACGGTAATTGTTTATAAATAGTATGAGGCTGATTTATGGACCCTCAGCAATACAAATCCCATTGAAGAAAATGACTATTCTGCATAAAAAAGGACCAGCAGGTGTTATCGCCTGCTGGTCCTTCTTATTCTGTGACCTCCGTGGTCTTCAGATCACTTCTTCGATGCTGTTTGTGATTAATCCAGATCCTTCATGATCGAATCGGTCACCTCTTTAATCGATGGGGTGCCGTCTACGGAAATCACCTTTGGTCCGCCAGCGTCTTTGAAATAGTTAACCGCGGCCATGGTTCCGGTATCGGTATCGTAGTAGATATTGTGACGCTTGTTAATGGCATCTTCATCCTGATCATCGGCTCTGGCAGAGAGCGAACCGCCGCATACCCGGCAAACCATGGTGCCGTCTTCCAGCTCTTTGGGCTTGATGGCATCAAAAGCGATGTGGTTCGGATGGTTGTTGTCGTTGGCGCAGAGCCTGCGGCCCATGATTCGGTCCTTAGCGATCTGTCTGTCGAGAACGATCTCAATCACGTAATTGAGTTCCATTCCGGCTTCCTTCAACGCCTTATCCAGGGCTTCCGCCTGTGCCAGCGATCGGGGAAAGCCGTCCAGCAACCAGCCTTGCTCTTTGGACTTGCCGAGGGTCTCAAGAACCATGGGAATGGTGATATCATCAGGAACCAGATCGCCTCTATCGATATATTCCTTCGCCTTTTTGCCAAGTTCGGTACCGCCCTTGATATGCTCACGGAAAATCGCTCCCGACTCGATATGGTCGCAACCGTATTTCTCTTTGACGATTGCGCCCTGGGTTCCTTTACCACTTCCGTTCGGCCCGAAAGCCAGAATATTTACAGCCATAGTGTTCTCCTTTTCCCAAATCAACTTTACCGGAAGAGTCCTTCCGGTTCTTTATTGCCTTTGTGCCACCCTTGACAGGAAGGCAATTCCTGCCAAAGTCCCGACCATTTCTGAATGGTTATTCATTTATTCCAGGGTGAATATAATCCAAAAGTAGATTTGAAGCCAGAAAAATATACTTCCAAGTTTTTGACTTTCGGTATGAAAGAGAGTATTAAACACTCCTGACAATTTACTTCGATTGCAAACAAACCAAGAATACAACCCCACACCCATCAAATTATGAAAACAATTAACATCGGCTTGATCGGTTTCGGCACTGTTGGCAGCGGTCTGGCAAAAACGCTTCTTGAACAGAAAGACCGACTGGCAAAAAAGCTCAACGCCCAACTTATACTGGCCCGTGTGGCTGATATTAGCCTGGACGCACTCCCTGAGGAGTTCGCTTCAATTCCGTTGACCAAAGACGCGGATGAGCTGATTAACGACCCTTCGATCGATATATTAGTTGAGTTGATCGGCGGAATCGAACCGGCAAAGACCTTTTTACTCAAGGGTATCGAGCAGGGAAAACATGTCGTCACCGCCAACAAGGCGCTGCTGTCCATCCACGGTAAAGAGATCTTTGAAGCGGCTGCAGAAAACAACGTGGAAGTCGGATTCGAAGCCAGTGTCGGCGGCGGCATACCGGTGATCAAAGCTCTCAAGGAGGGCCTGGCTGCCAACCGCATCGAGTCCATCAAAGGAATCATGAACGGAACGGCCAACTATATCCTCACCCGGATGACCGATGAGGGTATCGGCTTTGACGAGGTGCTCAAGGACGCCCAGTCAAAAGGATACGCTGAGGCCGACCCGACCTATGACGTTGAGGGAATCGACACCGCCCATAAACTGGCCATACTGATGACCATTGCCTATGGCAGACATGTACATCTGGACCACATCACCTGCGAAGGAATCACCAAGATCGAACCTGTCGATATTGAATTTGCCAAAGAATTCGGCTATCGAATCAAGCTGCTGGCCATCAGCACCAATCACGGAGATCACCTGGAAGCCAGGGTCCATCCGACCATGGTACCCGAGTCCCATATGTTGGCCAATATCAACGGGGCCTTTAATGCCATCAATTTTGTAGGCGATACGGTTGGCGATGTGCTGCTGTATGGAATGGGCGCCGGTATGATGCCTACCGGCAGTGCTGTTGCCGCGGACATTATCGATATCGGCAGAGACATCCTTTTCGATTCTGTGGGTAGAGTCCCGCCTCTTGCCTATCTGCCGGAGCGGATCGGAGAACCGACCATTACACCCATGTCGCAACTGGCGTGCCCCTATTATCTCAGGATAACCGCCATCGACAAGCCCGGTGTGCTGGAGGCCATTGCCGGTACTTTCGCCAGGCATAACATCTCGATCAAATCAGTTATCCAGAAAGCCCGGAAGCAGAATGAACCGGTCCATATCTTTATCCGCAGCCACACCGCCTCCGAGGATGCTATTGAAAAAGCGGTGCAGGAGATAGATGATCTTGATGTCTCTACCGATCCAACGATCAAGATACGGGTTATGATCCACAATGATTAAAGCAATCACTCCAGACAACGAATCATCGCATCTTCAATGGAACAATCAATGAAATATTTGATTCTTGTCGGTGACGGTATGGGAGATGAACCCATGGAAGAACTGGGTGGCCGTACTCCCCTGGAAGCGGCCGACACGCCTGTAATGGACTCACTCTGTTCCCACGGAGAGCTGTTTCTCAACCAGACCATCCCCGATGGATATCCACCGGGATCGGATGTGGCCAACCTCTCCCTGATGGGCTATGACCCGGCTCAGTATTACACCGGCCGGGCACCTCTGGAAGCAGCTGCCATGGGGATCACGATTGCACCTGATGAAACAGCCTTTCGCTGCAATATGGTCAACCTGAAATTTGAAGATGACCGGGTTGCTATGGTCGATTTCACAGCCGACCATATCTCAAGCAGAGAAGCTGCCGAGTTGATCAGCGGCTTGAACCGGGAGTGCGGAAGCGACAAGTTTCAATTTTATAATGGTATCAAGTACCGCCATATTTTGATGGTCAAGGGAGATTATCCACCGATGGAACCGGTACCGCCCCACGATTATACTGGCCGTGACGTTACTTCCCATTGGCAAAAATACTTTGTTGATCCGGACTGGAAGAGACTCTATGACAACAGTCTTAAAGTTCTTGAAAATCACCCAGTCAACGAGGAGCGGATCAGACAGGGGAAGAAACCTGCCAACTCTGTCTGGTTATGGGGTGAGGGAAAACTACCACGGGTTCCGTCCTATGAAAATGCTTTTGGAATCACAGGCTCTATGATTTCTGCCGTTGACCTGCTCAAAGGGTTGGGAGTCGTTGCCGGATTATCGGTTATCAATGTTGAAGGGGCCACCGGCTATCTCGACACCAATTACGCAGGCAAGGCAAATGCGGCTCTAGATGCTCTGTTTAGACAGGATTTTGTCTTTGTCCATGTCGAGGCTCCTGATGAGGCCGGTCACCAGGGACTGGTTCCTGAAAAAATCCAGGCCATTGAAGATTTTGATGCAAAAATCGTTGGCCCGATCATTCAAGGTCTGGAGGAGAGAGACGAGCCGTTTCGGGTCGTAGTTACCATGGACCACATGACACCCATCTCCATCCGTACCCATACATCGGACCCGGTACCGATCCTTCTATACGATTCGCGACAAAACAGCGGCTGCGGCCGCAGCTTTTCCGAAAAAGAATGCCAACAGGAAATGGAGACAACCGATGGTGAGATCAGAACCGGCCACCATCTGATGGACTACCTGCTTGAGAGAAATTAAAGCCTCTTTAGCTCCAACACCGGCTGCTGGAAACCGGAAACTTGAAACTCGAAACTGTCCTCAATGAAAACCTCTTTCACAGAGCCCGCCTTCTCTATCCAACACCGGGTCATTTACGCAGATACCGATGCCGGCGGAGTCGTATATAACGCCAACTACCTCAAATATTTTGAGATCGGCCGAACCGAGTTTATGCGGGAGAACGTCTGTTCCTATCGGGATATTGAAGATTTGGGTGTTATCATGCCGGTTACCGAAAGCTACAGCCGCTATAAATCACCCGGTTTTTATGATGATCTGCTCACCATTGAAACGTCACTGACCGAACTGAAAAAGTTCTCCTGCCGATTCAGCTATCGAATCACCAGAACCAATAGTGACGGCCAAAAACCTAGCCTGCTGGTGAAAGGATATACCGTTCACGCAGCAGTTACCCAGAATGGTAAGCTGACTCCCATCCCGGTATCGATCCGGGAACTAATGCAAGACCTTCTCTGAAACGGATAAAAGCCATCTCCTTCCAAATCGTGTCTGTATAATCCAAAGCAACACTGATTTTCTGTACATTCCAACATCCTGATTTTACTTGCGCAAATACTACGATGTGGTAACGTCAAGTCTATAACAAAAAGGATCCCTTTCAAAGAATGTTCCTGCCGAACGAAAAATGAAGTACTTAATCAACGATCTGATATCCTATCTGAATACCACCCAGACAATCATGGTTGCCCTTGACAGAAATGGTCGTGTATCCATGATTAATAAAAGTGGATGTGAACTCTTAGGGTATACCGAAGACGAACTGCTCGGTAAGATATGGTTTGACAAATGCCTCACTCAATCAGAGGGAGTGGACAAAGTTTATCCGGTTTTTGAACAGATCATGAGTGGGGCTGTTGAAAATGTTGAATATTTCGAAAACAGAGTGTTGTGTAAAGATGGCAGGACACCATTAATTAGCTGGCACAATGCAGCTCTTATGGACGAGCAAGGCAACATAACCGGCACCTTGAGCTCCGGGCAGGACATCACTGAACAGAGAGAAAATGAACTCAAAAGAGCACATACCGAAGAACAACTCGAACGCCAGCTGAAAACTGTTCAGCTCAACAACAGGATTGCCAACATCTTGCTCACCTCATCCAAAGAGGTGCTCTACAGCGATGTTGTTAACTTAATCCTTGCAGAACTTGAGAGTGAATTTGGGCTTGTTGCTTATGTTAACATTCATGGGGAGCTGGTCTCTCCTGCAATGACAAGAGAGGTCTGGTCTTTATGTCAAATGCATGACAAAACGCATGTTTTTCCACCGGAAAAATGGGGTGGGCTCTGGGGTGACGCCCTGAAACAGAAGAAGACCATGATCTCCAATGACAGCTTGCAACCCCCGGAAGGTCATGTACAGATCTATAACGCCATTTGCGTTCCTGTCGTACATCGCTCAGAACTTATTGGTCTGATAACTCTAGCAAACCGAAAAACTGGGTATGGAAGTGATGAGCAGGAACTGCTGGAGGGTATTGGTGTCCAGATTGCACCAGTACTGAAGGCGTTCCAACGAGAGGAACAGTACTCACTCCAGACAGAACAACTGACCGCTGAAGTGACCAAAACAACAAAAGATCTTCAGAACAGCAAAAAAAAATTAAGCGAGAGTGATGCAAAATTCAGAGGACTTGTAGAATCTTCTTCTGACTGGATATGGGAGGTAGACCGAAATGGCCTTTTTACTTATTCCAGCCCGCAGGTAAAAAAAATACTAGGATATGCTCCACAGGAGGTCGAAGGCAAAACCCTGTTTGATCTGGTGACAGCAGAAGAAAAGCAAAGCGCTTCAAACTTCTTTATGCAGGCGGCAGAAAAATCACTGCCGTTAGTGAGATTTGAGACTACCAAACGGCACAAAAACGGCAAAAACGTCATTCTGGAATCAAACGGATCACCATTTTTCAATGAAGATGGAGAACTTGCCGGTTATCGCGGAATTGATCGTGATATTACAAAACACAAAGACACCGAGGCGGAGCTGAAGAGACACCATAATGAACTTGAACATTTAATCGAGCAAGGAACCAGAGAATTACATTCAAAAATAAAAGAACTGAAGCTGTTGAACAGTTTTATGATGGACCGTGAACTCCGGGTGATCGAACTGAAAAATGAAGTCAATGAACTACAGAAACAGTTGAACCGAAAAAAAAAGTATTTATAGGAGATAAATTAGTTCCCTGCTAAATCATAACTACTTGACAATCGAACCAGCTGCGCCTATATTGCCTGTCACATATCGCGGGGTGGAGCAGTCTGGTAGCTCGTCGGGCTCATAACCCGAAGG
>CAZUUJ010000095.1:0-9867 GCA_964623625.1 uncultured Desulfocapsaceae bacterium | reverse complement strand
AGATTGAACTGGAAGCGGTCAATAAGTATATAATCAGCGTCAGCCCAACGAAGTACAGGCGTTGTACGATATCACCCTTGCCGTTGAGGAGAGATCGATGATCTGTCTGAGGGGACCGAGCGGTTCCGGCAAATCGACTCTGCTGGCCATTATCGGCTGTGTTTTTCCACCAACCAGCGGCAGGGCCGCAATTGCCGGCAGAAAACTCTCCCGTCTCCCCGATCGGTTTTTAACCCTTCATCGGCGTGAAACCATTGGTTTTATTTTCCAGCGGTTCAACATCCTTCCCGAACTCAGTGTTTTGGATAACGTTATCCTGCCGTTGCTGCCGATGGGTATTGCACCCGGCGAATGCAGGCGCCGTGCTGAGGGATTGCTGAACAAGTTCGGAATAGACCACAGGAGCCGGTTTCCTGCAGATCAGATTTCAGGTGGAGAATTGCAGCGGGTGGCCATTGCCCGGGCGCTCATTAACGATCCGCCCATAATCCTTGCCGATGAACCTACAGCCCATCTGGACACCAGGCTGAGCCATGAGTTTATGCAGATGATGAATGACCTGAAGCATGAAGGGAAAACCATTGTACTGACCTCCCATGATCCGCTGGTGGCTGAACATGAAGGTGTTGATCGTATTGTTGAGATTCTGGACGGCAGAGTGGTCGACTCCTGAATCCGTGAGCGCCCGTAGGAAATACTCTTGGGGTGCATTCGATAGTGCTGTAGCTTCGCTTTATTAACCGTTTGATAAAAGTAATCTATATCAGGCGGATAAATGAAGCGAAGATGCAGTGCTAGCGGATGCCCCAAAGGGCAGAATAAGTAGTTAAGGTTGAAGCTGAATGTTGAATCTATTATTAATTATATCAGCATGTTACTTACTGAAACAATGATTTCTGTCACGGATTCAGGAAACACCTCCAAGGAGTAACGAATGCTGCTCAACTCCTGGTCTATTGCCCTCACTTTCTGCACATTCTTCGCTCTGATTCTTGGTCTGTTGGCCATGCGCACGGCTATTCGGGTGCTGCGATCCTGGGACGTATCGTCCGACTCTGAACAACAGATCAAGCTCGAAAGTGAGATATGGCTGTCCGCCACTCTTATGGAGTATGGGCTGGGCTTTCAACTTCTCTCCCTTGTTCTGCTTGTACTGGCAGCAGATAATTTTTCCTCGATCCTGGTAGGCGCCATGTGCGCCACCGGTTCCTTCACGGCAAATGGTTACGGCATAAACAGTCTGCTGGTAAAACTTGGCGCCATCTTTTTCTACGGATTCTGGATAGTGCTCCACCGCCTTGACATTTCTTCGGAACGCTACCCATTCGTCCGTCTGAAATATTGTTATCTGCTGTTTATCATCCCGATTCTAGGCTTTGATGGATATCTGCAGACCATGTATCTGGCAAAACTCGAACCGGATATCATCACATCATGCTGCGGTGTTATTTTCGGAACGGATCATGGTGATACCGGCAACCTGTTCGGTACTTTGCCGACAGCACTATTAGTTGCCCTGTTTTATGGCTGTTTTGTTCTGATTGTTGCAACAGGATTATTTTTATTGAGAACGATGAAAAGAACAATTCCAGCGGTTCCGATCATGGCCGCTGTCCTCTACAGTTTGCTTTGGCTCTTTTTTTATCCGCTATCGATTGTGGCGATCACCGTTGTGTTCTCTTCATACATTTACGCCATGCCGCACCACCACTGCCCATTTTGCATTTTGAAATTGGAATATTCCGGTATCGGTTTTCCGATATTTTTCTCCCTTATAGCAGCCTCGTTCTTCGGGCTCTGCGTCGGTATGACGAACCTGCTGCCGCGACGGGATAACACCATTTCAAATACCATCTTCCGGTTCTGCCGGCTGGCCATCCGGCTCAGCCTCTGGCTGCTGCTTATCTTTGTGTTGATCTGTTCGTATTATCCTCTTGTCTATCTTATTTTCGGTGGTGAAATATAACCGGGAATGTTGCTTGAACCGGTAGTGGCCATGTGGACGTACTCAGGGAAAAATACCCGGGGAACTTAAGGATTTCTATACCAACAGGAAGTACTGTCCCCAATAGATTCTTCTGATATACTGTGAATGCGGAATTGGTTTTGTTTTTTCAAAGAACAACTATACAATAGACCAAGATCTCAACCTGCTTCTGCCATCAGTCCATGGGGTGATGGGGTGTCACCTTTTACAGTATTTTAGCAGTAAACATAGCGGATTAGAGTTTACTGCCAAAAAGTTGGAACCTGATACCGTCTGAACTGATGAGAAAAGCAGGTCATTGTGAAAACGGTTGAATAGCCGGAGTGAAACATGGTGGCAGATTTTTTAACAGATACACCTGATTTACGCCTGCAGTTTCATATCTTTCACGAGCTCATGTCCTTCAAGGTGCGTGAGATTCTCCTCGTTTCTAGTCCCTATGACGCCTTCATTATGGAGGAAGATACCTCGGTTGCCACCAGAATTATCAGGGAATACCAGGAACTGAATTTGAGTGGTGCCCCTCGTATAACCTGGGTTTCCACAGTTGCTGAAGCTGTACGGGAAGTGTCGGAGAGAGAGATCGATCTGGTCTTCACCATGCCCTACCTGCTGGGAACCGATGCTGCCGATCTGGGATTTGAGCTGAAAAAAATCAAACCCGATCTGCCGGTGATTATGATCGGCAGCAATCTTCAGGCTTTGTCGTTTTTGCCTAAGCATGGCAATAACAGGGGAATAGATAATAGTTTTCTCTGGTGCTGCGAAGTTGATCTGCTGGTGGCCATCATTAAAAGTGTGGAAGATCGGATCAATGTCGACGTGGATACTGAGCTGGCCATGGTACGGGTTATTCTGTACATTGAAGACTCGCCCGACCACCGTTCCTTCTTCCTTCCGATCATTTACCATGAACTGGTAGCCCAGACCCAGGCCGTTCTTGATGACAGTCTTAGTGAAAAACACCGGCTATTGCGTATGCGTGCCCGGCCGAAAATCCTGACTGCTGACAACTATGAGGACGCTTGTGCTCTTTATAAAAAATACAAGCCGTATGTGTATTCGATCATTACCGATACCAGGTTTGCAAAAAATGGAAAAATCGATGAGCAGGCGGGTTATCATCTGTTGAAAAAAGTGCGGCAGGAACTTCCCGATATTCCAGCGTTGCTGCTCTCCCAAGACAGCGAGAACAATGCGCTTGCCGATAAACTTCCAGCTGTGTTTATCAATAAAAATTCACCATTTGTGAAAGATGAGTTTCATAATTTTTTTCTCGAACAGATCGGATTTGGGGATTTTGTCTTTCGTCTTCCGGACGGCCAGGAGGTCGATACAGCATCGAATCTCTATGAATTTGAGAAGAAACTGACAACACTCCCCGATGAGTCACTCATCTATCATTTGAAACGAAATCATTTCTCAAACTGGATTATGGCCCGATCCGAAGTAGCTCTGGCCAAACGACTGCATCGCAAAACGGTTGGTGACATTGATGATGTTAATGAGATGCGGGATTACTTAATCTCCAAGGTGAATGATCTGAGAAAACTGCGCCAGCGCAATGTGATTGTTCGTTTTTCTCGAAGTAACTATGACCCGCAAATCATGGATTTCGTGCGGATCGGTGAGGGATCGATCGGTGGCAAGGCCCGGGGAATCGCTTTTATGTGGACCAGGCTGAATCAGGTCATTGGTGAAGGTGAGGTGGATTTCACTGTTCCGGTGTTCATTCCCAAAACATGTGTGATTACTGCTGAAGGATTTGAAGATTTTATCAGAATAAATTCCCTTAAGATCGATCAGTCGCGAACCGATGAGCAGATTACCCAGATGTTTCTTGAGGCAAAACTGCCGGACTGGCTGGAACAGGATCTGCGGTTTTTCCTTGAAGCCTTTGTCTGGCCCTTGACTGTCCGCTCCTCAAGCCTGTTGGAGGATGCTCAACACAAGCCGTTTGCCGGGCTGTATGACACCTATTTTCTGCCCAATAAACATTCCGATTTCGAAATCCGGTTTGGTCAGCTCAAAGAGGCGATCAAACGTGTGTATAGTTCGACATGGTTTGAAGACCCAATGGCCTATTCAATGTTTTCCGGCCCGATGCGAAACGATTCAATGGCCATTATTCTCCAGCAGGTTGTCGGAACGAACTATAACGGCTACCTCTACCCGGCCGTTTCCGGAGTGGCCCAGTCCTATAACTACTATCCGGTTCTGCATATGAACAAGGAGGACGGTATTGCCCATATTGCCGTAGGGCTTGGCAAAACGGTTGTTGAAGGGGAAAAGAGCCTGCATTTTTCTCCACCATACCCAAAAAAAGTGATCCAGTTTTCCTCAGTTGATGAAATACTCTCAAACACCCAGCATTCTTTTTATGCTCTTGATATGAACAGTCCGGATACCTTTCATCCTGAGATGTCCAATCTGGTGAAAAGGGATATTCAGCAGTGCGCCGACGAAATAGTGATCAAACAGCTTTCGTCCACGTATGTTGCCAATGAATACAGGATTCGCGACTCCCAGCTTTCGGGCCATAAAGTGATGACCTTTGCCCGTATATTAAAATATGATGAGTATCCGCTGCCGAATGTGCTTACAGAGCTGTTAAGGCTCGGCAGGGAGGGTATGGGCTGCGAAGTGGAAATTGAATTCGCCCTTGATATGGGCCTCGATGGAGAAATCGGTTCGTTTTACTTTCTTCAGATACGGCCCATGGTGGTCGGACATGAGTTGACCCATGTCCGGATCACTGACAATGAGAGGGAAAACGGTTTCTGTTATTCAGACACCAGTCTGGGGCATGGGTCGTTTACCGCATTGGCTGATATTGTTTTCGTAAAACCCGATGTATTCAATCCGGCTGCGACCAAAGAAATGGCAAAAGAAATAGGCATTATTAACCGGAGGCTGGTAAAGCAGGAAAGAGGTTTCTGCCTGATCGGGCCGGGGAGGTGGGGATCAGCCGACCCATGGCTCGGTATTCCCGTTTCCTGGAGTGATATATCCGGAGTCGGGGCCATTATCGAGACATCGCACAAGCTTCTCAATGTAGACCCTTCCCAAGGTACACATTTTTTTCAGAATATAACCTCTCTTGGTATTCCCTATGTGACTGTTGGTTTGTCAAGACCCACAGCAAAAACAACAGAAAGGCAGTCGATCAAACCGTTTATAGACTACGACTGGCTTTTTAAACAGCCCATCAGAAATGATTCTGCCTATGTCCGTCATGTTCGTCTGGAAAATCCCTTTGTCCTGAAATGCAACGGTAAGCAGTCTGAGGCGGTTTTCACTGCTGTATAACGTATAAAAACCACGAGAAACCTTCTTTTATTGGAACGATTATTTCATAGGAGCGTGTTGACATGGAAACAACCTTAGCCGGTGTCAAAGCAAAAGATCCTGAGCAGCGTGAGTTTCATCAAGCCGTTTTCGAGGTGTTGGAGAGCGTGAAACCGGTACTGGACAGAAATCCTGAATATCGTCAGCAGGCTGTACTGCAGAGAATCACCGAACCTGAACGGGTGATCATGTTCCGTGTTCCCTGGATGGATGATAACTCCCAGGTTCATGTGAACAGGGGATTCAGGGTGGAGATGAACTCGGCTATCGGTCCATATAAAGGCGGCCTTCGCTTTCACCCTTCGGTGAACCTCGGTATTATCAAATTTCTGGCTTTTGAGCAGGTGTTCAAAAACTCCCTGACTACATTGGCAATGGGAGGAGGGAAAGGTGGTTCCGATTTTAATCCTAAAGGAAAATCGGACAGCGAGGTGATGCGCTTCTGTCAGTCGTTCATGGCGGAGCTGTTTCGCCATATAGGGCCGGATACTGATGTACCGGCCGGAGATATCGGTGTCGGAGCCCGGGAGATTGGCTATCTCTTCGGCATGTATAAAAAATTGCGCAATCAGTTTACCGGTGTTTTGACAGGCAAGAGTTTAGCATGGGGTGGCAGCCTGATCAGGCCCGAGGCAACCGGGTACGGAACGGTTTATTTCGCCCAGGAGATGCTGACTACCAGAGGGGAATCCATGCGAGACAAAGTGTGCCTGGTCTCCGGTTCGGGCAATGTGGCTCAGCACACCATTGAAAAAGTTCTGGAAGTGGGCGGTCGAATCGTGACGGTCTCCGACTCATCGGGATATATTTATGATGAAAAAGGAATCAACCGGGCAAAACTCGACTACATCAAAGTGCTGAAAAATCAGCGGCGCGGACGAATCAGGGAATACGCGGATGTTTACCAGGAAGCTGTCTATACGCCGATAGATCCGGAACTTGAGTATAATCCTCTCTGGAACCATCAGGCCGACTGCTGTTTTCCCAGTGCCACCGAAAACGAGATAAACGCGAACGATGCGGCCAATATGATGGAAAACGGTGTCAAACTGGTCAGTGAGGGGGCAAATATGCCAAGCACTCACGACGCCATGGCAATTTTTCTGGAGAACAAGATCCTCTATGGTCCGGGAAAAGCGGCCAATGCAGGAGGTGTTGCTGTTTCCGGACTTGAAATGGCCCAGAATTCCATGCGACTTTCCTGGCCCGCAAAAGAGGTCGATAGTAGATTGCAACAGATCATGAAATCAATTCATCGTACCTGTCTTGATGCGGCAGAAGAGTATGGTGTGCCTGGTAACTATGTTGCCGGAGCCAATATCGCAGGTTTTGTAAAGGTGGTGGACGCAATGCTGGATCAAGGTCTGGTTTGACTTGAAGGCTGGGCAGTTTCAAGTTTCAAGTTTCGATTTTTCAGTTTACAATGAACTTGAAGGAAATCTGATCGGTTCCAGCATAAAAGAGATACTGTAAAAGAATTGCAGTTCGAACAAGATACTGATTTACCATGTCCATTTACGACCAACAGTGTGCCAGGGCGTTTGCCGACTTACAACCGCAGCTCGAAAAGTATTTCATTGAAGTGGATGTGGATTGTCCCTATGAGCTTCCTCAAACAGCCACCTTTTTTCAGGGCATGTTCGGACCTGTTCCCGATCATGTTATGGAACTTTTCCTGGCAGCAGGGTATCGCCGAAACGGACCGTTTTTGTATGCGATGCGGTGCAAGACCTGTCACGGCTGTGTTCCCATTCGTCTGTTAACATCCGAGTTTTTGCCTTCCCGCAGTCAGAAAAGGGTGATGAGAAAGAATCGTGATGTGAAAATAAGTATCAAACCGGTTGAGGCAAGCAAAGAGAATATTGCTCTATGCGATAAGTTCCTTGCCGACAGGTACCCATCTCATTCGAACAGCGGGGCTGGATACTATGCAGGTTTTTTTCAAAATTCAATTGTTTCAACGGTTGAGGTCCGCTACCGGGTGGAAGAGCGGTTGTTGGGAAACGGCATAATCGATGTGGGTGGGAACTGGATGAATGCCGTCTATTTTTATTTCGATCCGGATGAAAAGAAACGAAGTCTGGGGACCTTCAATATTCTGTCGATAGTTGATCTCTGCCTCCAAATGGAGATCGATTACCTCTATCTCGGGTACCACATCGATCAGATTCCAGCCATGAATTACAAACAAAAATTTAAACCGCACTACCTCTACTTTGACTCAAAATGGCATCGATTCGGTGGCGATTGAGATAAAAAGACAGGTGTAATTGACTGCTGAAGGAGATACCGAAACTGCTGCTGTAAAGTATCGGTGTGATTCCGGATATGTACAATATGTTGTGTTGTGGTTGCCTATTTTTCTGAATATATTGTGGTTTCCTCCTTTTCTTTCCTCTGGCAGGATGGTAAAATAATAGTGTGAAAGTTTTGTCGGCTAACACCATGTGATTGCCTCAACCGACCAGGAGAAAACCAATGAAAAAATGGCAAATCGAATCGGTTCCATCCATTGGAGGCAATACTCCGCAAAAGTTGGTTTTTACAGGACATGACTCGTTCCCAAAATCTGCCAATCTGCTCAATAGCCCCAAAAAAGAACCGGTTCTGGTTATCTGGATCCGCTATCTGGTGGGGCGCTTAATCCATCATCTGTAAACTATACGGGATGGATAGAGCCATTTTCCCAAACAATCTATCATTTGGTGTCATTTCCCACTATTCCTAAGACGTTATCATCCAAATGCATCAAGCTCTTCTCTATAGAAAAAAGCAAAACAGCTGCGTGGTCTGCGATCTGTGCAGCCATCATTGCCGCTTGGACGAGGGGGAATATGGCCGATGCGGGGTAAGGCACAATGTTGATGGCACTCTTTACAGTCTGGTCTATGGCAGGCTTGTTGCGGAAAATGTCGATCCCATCGAGAAAAAGCCGCTCTTTCACGTAATCCCCGGCAGTCTGTCCTATTCCATTTCCACCGTGGGCTGTAATTTGGGTTGTCTTCACTGTCAGAATGCGTCTATTTCCAGTGTTGATCTTTCTAAAGCAAATGGTAGAACAGCGGTGGAAAAGACAGTGGGTCAGGTTGCCCATGATGCTGTTGTTAACGGTTGTGGGTCGATCAGTTATACCTATGTTGAACCGACGATCTTTTTCGAATTTGCCTATGACTGCTGTGGGGCTGCCCATGAAAAAGGGCTGAAAAACATTTTTGTCTCCAATGGATTCATGAGCAGGCAGGCCACCGAAATGCTTGCGCCACGACTGGATGCTATCAATATTGATATCAAATCATTTTCTGAAGATTTTTATAAGAAGGTTTGCTCGGCCAGGTTGCGTCCCGTGTTGGAGACGGTGAGGTTGATGAAAGCGTTGAGTGTCTGGGTCGAAGTAACCACTTTGCTTATTCCCGGCCTCAACGACTCGGATGAGGAACTTGCCGAGATTGCAGGTTTCATTCATAGTGTCGATCCTTCCATCCCCTGGCATGTCACCGCCTTTTATCCCACCCATAAGATGACAGGCCCACCTCCCACCTCACGTTCAGATCTCAGGCGTGCCAGGAAGATCGGCATTGAAACCGGTCTGAATTATGTTTATCAGGGCAATGTCCCCGGAGAGGGTGGAGAAAACAGCTTCTGTCCCACCTGCAACGCAGAAATAATCAGTCGTTTTGGCTTTCAGGTGTCCGCCAACCGTTTACAAAACGGTTGCTGTTCCAAGTGTGGAGAACCGATTCCAGGGGTATGGAAATAGGCGAATCGCCCTATACCCATGGGATCTGCTAATGCCAACAGGATGTGATGAGCCGACATCAAGGAGCCAAACCTCCCTGTGACGGCACTCTGAAGCCCGAAGAAGAACGATTATGTAGGAAATGTGAATCGAAAATATTTACTGCAGAAGCAGCTCAAGGATACTGTATAGGATGTTATAAGGGTGATGGTTTCAAATGCGAACGTTCAATAGCTAATACGCTTTAAGAAAAACCTATATAAGCATAACAAAAAAAGGCCATCTGTTTATAATGGATGGCCTTTTTTTGTTTTAATATCAGCTGATTAAGAGTTGAGTATTTTTCTTGCGCTTTCATCATTATAATCAGAAACATGTGAAATGCCGGTTTCTGCGGCTGTTTCACGGTTTCCGGAAAAAATATCATCACGGGTTATTTGTTCCAACCTAAATTTTCTTGCACCGGCCATCAACTGTTGCATACCGCAGGCCAGTTTATCCGCCATAGTGTAAAAGGCAATAGCGCCGTAAGGAATATTTTTCATCTCTTTTTTGCCGATTTTTTTCTCAACGTCATAATAAGAAGCAAAAATTTCTTCAGCGCGGGTACCTATATTACTTACCGTTTTAGGCAGTTTATCCCAGTGTCCGAAGATTTTTTCTCTTCTTTCCGGATGAAGTGCGCCTTCAATATTTGAACCAACAAAACCCGGAATCATGATTCCCCTTCCCATGCAGACCAGCTTGGTATAGGGTGCACCGAGCGCGATAGCTTTAAATATACTGTCTTCAAGGG
>CAZUUJ010000094.1:0-10420 GCA_964623625.1 uncultured Desulfocapsaceae bacterium | reverse complement strand
GGTTGTGTATTGAGTCGTGTGATGAATACTTACTTGCCCATGAGCGGCAGTATGCCAATCTCAAGATGATGGCAGAGACGGTTCACATGATAAAAGATAGGGGTATCCGGGTAAAAGGACTGCTGATGATGGGGCTGCCGGGCGAAACTGAGACATCCATCCGCAAAAGTATGGATTATGTTTTTTCCCTGCCGCTGGATGAATTCAACCTGGCCAAATTTACTCCCTTCCCGGGCTCTCCGCTCTATTCAAACATTCATAACCTTGGAACCTTTGAGGAAAACTGGGAGAAAATGGACTGCATGGATTTTGTCTTTATTCCCCATGGAATGACAAAAGAGAAACTGGACAGGCTGTATGTAAACTTCTACAGAAGTCATTTTAAGCGGCCAAGAACCTTGCTTGCTTACCTTTCCATGATATGGAAATCGCCAGACAGCTGGCTCCGCTTTCTCAAAAATATCGGCAGCTTTCTATCTTTTGCCAAATCCAGTAAACGGATATCATCACAACCATCGCAGGAAGAGAACAGATGATGGAAAAAACCGTACTCATAACAGGGGCAAGCCGTGGTATTGGCGCTGCAATTGCCAGGGACCTTGCTGCCGCCGGATACCATATCTGGTTGAATTATCACAGCTCTCATGAACAGGCTCGGCAAGTTCAACAGGACATTGAACATCACGGCCGGAGTTGTACATTGCTGCCCTTCAATGTGGCTGATGAGAAGGCGGTCAATGATTCTCTGGAACCACTGCTGGCAAACCAGGTACCGTATGGTTTTATCCACAACGCCGGCATTACCCGCGACACTTTGCTGCCGATGATGAGTCGTGATCAGTGGAACGAGGTTCTGGATGTCCATCTGACCTCATTCTTTCTACTGTCGCGGCTGCTGACCCGAGCGATGATACCCAAAAGGGAAGGCAGGATCGTCGCCATCGCTTCAACTTCGGGAGAAACGGGCCAACCTGGTCAGGTTAATTATTCAGCAGCCAAAGGTGGCCTGATAAGCGGATCGAAGTCGTTGGCAAGGGAACTTGCCCGCAGGAATATCCTTGTTAATGTCGTTTCACCTGGTGTTATTGAAACGGAGATGGTCAAAGAGTTGCCAAAAGAACAGCTTCTTCCCATGATCCCTCTGGCCAGATATGGAACCGTCGAAGAGGTAGCCGGTGTTGTCCGCTTTTTGCTCAGCGACCAGGCAACGTATATTACAGGCCAGGTGATAGGGGTTAACGGCGGCCTCTATATGTAATAAACATCCGCAGTGTCATGCCAACAATGAACTATCGTATAATGCGCAGTAATTTTTCTTACCAGTGAATTATTGGCTTCAGTTGCATAGTGGGGCTATGTGACTGAAGCCAATAATTCACTGGCGAGGAAAAGGACAAGTAGTATGCGGTAGTTCATTGTTGACATGGCACTACCACTCCATCTTTGCTCGATTTAACCGGAGGATAATAGTACGGTTATATCCTCCGGTTAAATCGAGCAAAGATGCAACACTATCGAATGTTTTCAGATTCAGATGGAAAAAAGGAATAATGACTGACAATAATCAAGCCGACATACCGAAATTGCCCTGTCCTGCTGATACTCTAATCCCGCATGAAGGGGTGATGCAACTCATCGATTGTCTGCAGGAACGCTCCGAAGATCGCAAAACAGCCAAAGCAACTGTCTCCTTGGCCAGGGGACATCTGTTTATCGGTGCTTGTGATCAAGTAACCAGTGAATTCTTTATTGAGATCCTTGCCCAGACTGCGGCTGCCGCAAACGGGTTTGACACCATTGTTGACGGTAGAAAGCCCGGTGCCGGTTTTATTGTGCGGGTTGATGATTTTTCCGTTTTTCATCACCGTCTTGCCGGTGAACAATTGCGAGCTGAAATCGAAGAACTTTTTGCGCTTGGTGATATGACGATGATAAAAGGCGAATTATTCTGCGGTAACATCCTGCTTGCCTCAGGAAGGATTCAGGTCTGGGAAGAGTCGAAGCAGCAGTAGAACCACCATAAGTGTCTGAAACAAACTATCTATGACTAGTTACGATTTACCTGATCGTCTGGCCTCCAAGTTTATCCGCAGTTTTCCGATTTGGTGTCGAAAGTATCCGACTGCACATATTCAAAACCGAGCAGACTGACATCATCTTTTGGAGAGGCGTTCTTGCCAAAATCCATCATGGAATCGAGTATGGAGTCGATCATGACCGAAACTGTCTCATCTTTTTTCTCCACAAGTTTTGAATAAAATCGGTCTTCGCCGAAAAAGGCCTCTGAAGCTCCCTCATATTCTGTTATTCCGTCGGTATATAGAAAAAGCTTATCACCGTGCTCCATTGTGACTTCCCCTTCCTCAAATGGAAGCATTCCTCCCATACCAATAATCGTTCCACCCTTTTCCAGTAATTCCAGGGAGCCGTTTCTACGCAGCAGAACCGGCGGCGGATGGGCGGCGCTGGAATATCTCAGTGAGCCGTCAATATGGTTAAAAAGGATGTAGGCAATGGTAAAGTACTTTTCAAATCGCTCAAGTGGATACTCTTTGTCGAGAAAATTTAAGACTTCGCTTGGGGATACTACTGAATAATACGGTGGCGGAATGGTCGTTTTTTTTAACAGATGGCCGGTCTGGGGCTGTAATGCCTGCGATGTGGAAACAGTGACCAGGGCGGAGGGCACGCCATGACCGCTCACATCCAGCATATACAGTCCAACGAATTCCTCTGAGAGCCTGAACACATTAAAAATATCTCCCCCTACCGTTTCACAGGGAATAAAACGCCAGTGCAGATCCATCCTGTCACACTGCAAGGTACGCTTGGGAAGCAGACTCTTCTGGATTTCTCCAGCTGCTTTGAGATCGTCCTCTATCTTTTTCTGCTTAAGCAGCAATTCATCGTTGGCGCTTTTCAGATCGTTGGTCAAATGGCGTATTTTCAGCTGAGCTCTTACCCGAGCCAGTACCTCTTCCTTGTTAAAAGGTTTGGTCACATAGTCGACGCCACCGGCTTCAAGCCCTTTGATTTTATCGTGGGTTTCAGACTTTGCCGAAAGAAACACGATGGGAATGTCGGCTGTCTCATCGAACTGTTTTATTTCCACGCAGGCCTGATACCCGTCTTTCTTCGGCATGACCACATCCAAAAGAATCAGGTCCGGTACCATTTCAAATGAACGACTGACAGCCTCCTCCCCATTGACGGCTGTGAGGACTGTATAGCCGGCTTTTTTTAAAATTGATTCCAGGAGTTTTCTGTTGACGATATTATCATCAACAACGAGAATTGTGTCAGTCATGGTGCAACCTCTTTGACTTTTGAAGCCATACCATATGTCCATTTCTTTTAAACTGTTGGAGTGTCATTGCGTTGAGGTTAAACGTACTTCTTCCTCCAGCTGGTTATCGTCTTGAAGTGGTTTGTTTTTTAATGGAAGTAGTTTAAGTAAATCATTAAAGTTTCATTGAGGCAAGATGAAAATCCAATGATAGACAATCGTTCCATTCTTTCATCCATTGCTGATTGTTAATTTCTCTCAGTCTAGACTGAGCTCTGAGGGTAATCAGACTTTCATTTAACCCTTCGTGCCAGAATAGGTTTAAAAACGGTTTTATCTGTTTTGCTATTGTTATGAACCTGATAAAATATCAGTTCTATACCCAATTTTTCCTGTCTCATTGAACAATACCTGATTTCCATCGAAGCTCAGCAAACTGTCGGGATGGGGTCGGCTGCTTGACAGGCATATTTCAAGAATCGCTAATTTTTAATGTGATAGTATGAAATTAGATTTATTTACCATTAGATTCCGTTCTATCATGCCAAATTACGGGTGCTTCTTAACCGGAGGCTGGCCTGGTAAATAGCCGACCCCATCTTCATAAGCTCAATCTTAACGAAAATCAGATAACAACATGAAACGATCTCTTTTTTTTATATTCTTGTCAATGGCCGGTTTCTTGTTCCTGCTTGGCAATAGTTGTGCAAGCGCCGGAGAAAATGGTGCTCTTCACTCCTTTCTGGAAAAAATCCGTATTCGGGCCTCAGACATCCATTCTTTCTCATGCAATTTCTCTCAGGAAAAACACCTTTCCCTTTTTCCGAAGCCGGTACTCTTTCAGGGCAAACTGAAACTTGTCCGTCCGGACAAGCTGAGATGGTCCTTTGTCAGCCCTGTTCCATCAACCCTGATATTTAACGGTGACAAGGGAGTACGTTGTGACGACACAGGCAAGCCCGTTTATTTCTCAATTGACAATGATCCGATCATGCAGCTCGTAGCAAAACAGATATGGTCCTGGCTGAACAATGACTTTACCAAGCTGGGCAAGGAACACACGATCAAAAAAACAGGGGAGGCAACCCTGTTGATCAGTCCGGCGAATACAGCAACAGGGCAATGGCAGGCCACTATCACCATCACATTCGACCAGGATACTTTACACCCGAAAGAGGTCGTCATAACAGAGCCTGAAGGAGACCTGACAAAAATCATATTCCGCAATTACCTGTTCAACGCGGCCATTCCACTCTCAACTTTTTCCCAGTGCAAGTAACGTGATTCGTCGCTTCAATCTTCCCGGCCTGTTTCTGGTCGCTTCTCTGTTGATTACCGGATTGTTGCTCTTTCGAAATATCATCATCAGCGATACCGCTGTGGATATGCTGCCCTCCAAAGCGGTCCGCGGTGATTTCCAGCTGCTTCAGCAGCTGGGTATGGTCGATAAAATTTTTATCTGCCTCAATATCGAAGAGGATGAGAAACTGACAGAGCAGCAGATCTTTTTACGCCTGACTCAATCCGTTCATCAGCTCGCCGATCGGCTGAAAGCAAGTGATCAATTCAGCTCCCTGCTCTACAGGCTTCCCCAGAGCAATGAGACCTCCCTGTTTACCTTGTTTCACACCCATATGCCGGCTCTTCTTGACCAACAGGATTATCAATCATTGCAATCAATCATCAGCGCCAGCGGTATTGAGAGGGCCATGGCTGCTAACTTCGTCCGGCTGAATTCCCTTGCCGGTTTCGGCTCCCAGAAACAGGTTATTCACGATCCTCTTCACCTGCATAACCTGATACTTGATAAACTCAAGTATCTAAAAAATTCTTTTTCACTGACTGTAGAAGACGGCTATTTCCTATCCGAAGACGGAAAATCGATCCTTCTGCTCGGCGTCTCCAACCATCAATTAATTGACGGCAATAACGCTGAGCTTATCCAGAAGATCATTGATGATGGACTGGCGGACAGTCTGGAGCCCGGTGTAACAAGCCGAGTTATCGGTACTCTACCCCATACACTTGCCAACAGAGATTCAATTCGTCGTGATCTTCGCACTCTGATCCCCATTGCCACCTGTTTCCTTCTTTTATTGTTGATAGCCGGGTTACGCTCATTGAACGGGCTGCTGGTGTGCGCTATTCCTTTCCTTGCCGCACCATTTGCCATTTCCATTACCAGTCTGATCCATGGCAGGATAGGCGGACTGGCCATCGGTTTCGGTATTGTTTTGATCGGTATCGCTGTTGACTTTGCCATCCATCTCTACCTGGCGCTGAGATATGAAGCCGGTCCCCGCTCTGATATTCTTCACCGAATAACAAAGCCGATACTGATGGCCGTATTAACGACATCTTCTGTTTTTATCGTGCTGCTTTTCTCACAGATTCCATCGCATAAGCAGATGGCTACTCTTGCTCTATTTGGTGTTGTAACAGCCGTGCTGTTTTCCTACCAGATCATTCCGCCAATTGTTACAGGGGGGAAGAAGTTCAGCCAACCGGACTTCTTTGTAAAACTGCAAAGTGTATCACTGCAGCCATATACCAGACCTGTACTTCTGATCTGGCTGCTGTTTGTTATCATTGGTCTGTTCTGCTGGAGCGGTCTAAAGTATCGGGGCGATCTACAGGCATTCGACATTAAAGAACCATCAATTATTGAAGATGAACGTTATTTCAAGACAACATGGAAGCAGCAAGGAGAGCAGGGTTTTCTGGTCGCCCGGGGAAAAAACCTGGACGAGGCACTGGCACGCAACTCGACCATTTATACTCTTTTGAGACAGCACGATTTCGAATTTCAATCCATCGCACCGCTGTTACCACACTCTGAGTTTCAATCTAAAAATCTGGCTACCTGGAAATCGTTCTGGGAAAAAGAGCTGCCTTCATTTAAAAATCGTTTTTCTGAACAGGCAAAAAGACAGGGTTTTGCACTCCAGGCGTTCACTCCGTTCTTTTCATGGCTGAACAGTAAAGCGAAACCGATAACCATCGACTCTTATAAAAACAGCTCCCTGCAGCCTATCATCTTTTCTATGATCAAAGAAGTGAACCCAAAGGATCTACAAGAGAGTTCATCCAGCTTTCTGATCTCCACAAATCTCGACACATCCGGTGGGTTGTCTACACCCCTGCTTGACCTTGACAGGTTGGACGGAATTACACTTATCTCAAACAGCAAATGGCGCAAGACCATTGAGAGGCTTCTCAAGCAAGACATCATTCGTCTCACTCTCGGAGCAGGCTGTCTGATCCTGATTATTGTGGTATTCATTTTCCGAACGACCAGAAAAGTTATCGGTGTTTTGGCACCTGTGCTCTCAGCACTGTCGTCAATGGCCATTTTCAGTTATATCGATGGGGCGGAACTGAATATGATGCACCTGCTCATGGGAATTATGATCATTGGTCTCAGCGTCGATTATGGTATATTCATGGTCTGCTCTTTAGAAGGCAAATCCTCTTCGGTATCCCCGGTAGCGGTTTCGATCTGCGCAGCCAGTTCACTGATCGGTTTCGGCGTCCTCTGCTTTGCCCAGCATCCAGCTTTGTACAGTCTCGGCAAAACGGTTCTGATGGGTATCGGCGCAGCCTGGCCGACTGCAGTCTGGATTACACCATGTATACTCGGATTCCCCCCTTCTGCCAGAAAACTGTCATGAACAGCAGCTTTACATACATATTGAGGATCATTCTTCTGTTCTGGCTCCTTTTTAACTGCCTCGGCTGTAGTCTGCCCCATACCAGGATTATTGGCCCATCGGACCCGGCAGTATCCCATGACCAATCAGTCTTTTGGAAAATCCGCTTTTTTCGTTGGTCCAAACCACTGTTTTCGGGACTACTGGGGATTAAATTTGATCAGCATTCGCTCCGCTACGTTCTACTCGATGGATCGGGAATCACCTTGGCCAGGGCCCAGGTTGACCAAAGCGGCAATATCAGCAATCAACGAGGAATAACCAGGATCACTGACACCGGTCTGCCGAACTATCTGGGTTCGGTTCTTACAAAAATTTATTTTCTTGAACCGGCAAACCTTCCTTGCAGTCACACTTTTTTCTTCAAACTCTGTAAAGAACAAGGTAAAAACGGTATGGTAAAATCCCTGATAACCGGTCCGTTTACACTGTATACGATCAAATATTTGAACAGGGTTGCGGACAGCCCGGCTTCCATACGTTTCTCCCAGCCATGGTATGGGGTACGTATAGAATTTGATCCCGTCGAACAGACAGACACACAACAATGAACACGCTGGAAAAAGAAATCATAGCCTGCTGCCTCAGTCATCAGACCGAATCTCCCGAGCCGGACCGGCTGATTGTTACTGCCAGGTGGAATTTTCCATCTTCATTTACCGGATTTTCAGGGCATTTCATTGGACAGCCGATCCTGCCGGCAGTCGTCCAGTTGACACTTGTCCGGTTGTTGGCGGAAAAAGGGTTGCACCAATCGTTATTCCCTGAAAAATTTGTTAAAACCAAGTTTCGTCAGATCGTGGAACCCGCCCTTGACTTTGAGGTCGAGCTGAAGATCGATATCCTGGAAAATCTGGTTAGCTGTGATTTTGTACTGAAGAAACCGGACGATACAACCATCAGCAGCGGCCAGTGCATCTTTTCTTTTTTTGAATGATTAGCGCTGCCGATGGTCTAGTGTCTGTCCGGAAACGAGATTTATTTTCTAAATCGAGGCTTAGAGAAAAAAATATCGCAGGCATATAGCTGATATTGAGAGGATAATTTTTTCTCTACAACGAAGAGTTAGGAGAAGGTAAGCGTAGACTCCGAAAGGCCGTTTCTGGATGGACACTGGTCTAACAAGTGCATTTGTTCATGTTCAAACAAGAGTAACCCAAAAAGGAATTATATGGGCTTTGCCAAACAATATTTCACAGCCAACACCAATGACCCCCTGCCCCTGTGTATAGAAACAGCCACCAGGGTTCGTTTCGAAGAAGTAGACAGTATCGGTATGGTGTGGCATGGCCGCTATATCAGTTATTTTGAAGACGGACGAATTCGTTTCGGTGATCGTTATGGTCTGACTTACCAGCGTTTTATGGCAAACCGGACTCCGGCACCGATTGTTCAAATGCATGTTGATTTCAAATCGCCGCTTCGCTTTGATGAAACCATCCGAATCCAGACCTGTCTGCACTGGAATGAGGCTCTTCGGCTTGATTTTTCCTACCGGATCTTCAACCAGGAAGACACCCTGTGTGCCAGCGGCTACACCATTCAGGTCTTTACCGAACCGGATGGCACCATACTCCTGGTCCCACCGTCATGGATCAGTGAGTTTAGGAAAAAGTGGAAAAACGGGTATTGGAATAACAAATGAGAACCGTTTATCTGACAGCAGGCGGAATGCTCACAGGAGCAGGTTCCCTGGATGATACCTGGTCAACACTTCTGGCCGGCCGGACTGCGCTCCATACGGACCCGGGTTTGATTGAAACCGATTTTCCTTTAGGGATCATTCCAGGGTTCAAGCAACCGGTTGGAACGGCGGCCAGGCTGGATGAACTTCTCGACCATCTTTTTACCGATTTACCGTCATTACCTTTGGATACTCCACTTATCTGCGCATCGACCAAAGGGGCAGTCGATGAGTTGTTAACCGATCCAGTTGCCGACTCAGGTCAAATCTGGCAACTTGGCGAACAGATCCGCGCCCGTCTGGGATTAAAAGGAGAAACATCGATTGTCAGCGCTGCCTGCGCCTCAGGAACAATTGCGGTTATCCAGGGTGGAATGCGGATCAGCAACGGGGAAACCGATCAAGCGTTGGTCGTCGGGCTTGATATTCTTTCCCATTTTGTTGTGGGAGGTTTTACCAGTCTCCAAGGGCTGTCTCCTGCTCCCTGCAGACCCTTTGACCAACAACGCGACGGCCTTTCCTTAGGTGAAGGCGGCTGCTGGCTTCTGTTGACAGCCAAAAGACCGGATCATTCAGCAGAAGGGATCCATCCCTGCCGGCTCGAATCATGGTCGATCTCCTGCGATGCCACCCATATCACCGCCCCCTGCCGGAATGCAAGCGGCTTAATTCGAGTTCTGGAGGAGCTGCAATCCAAAACGACCATCCCCATCGGCGGCATCAATGCCCATGGCACAGGCACCGTCTACAACGATGCCATGGAACTGCTGGCCTTTGATCGTTGCCTGCCAGAGCAGACTCCCGTCTGTTCGGTAAAAGGATGCATCGGTCACTGCCTTGGCGGTGCCGGCTGCATCGAAATTATTCTGGCTATGAAAAGCCTGCAGGAAAATTGTCTGCCGCCAACCGTCGGGCTTGCCACCCATGAAAAGAGCAACATGCGGCTCTCAGGCAGCCGGCAGCTGGAATTATTGCATCCGTCAATTCTTTCATGCAATTCCGGTTTTGGTGGAATTAACGCCGCGGTACTTTTAAGTCGGCTGTAGGTGATGGTGAAGTGATGTTATTCGAACGACTTCATCGGGGCTCTGAACGGTCAATCAGATCAGACACCTCACTCTTCATAACCCTATCGGCCACCATCAACGGACTCATAGAAAAAATCTTTTGAACTAGGAAAAAACAAGCTTGCAGGTATCAGGGAGAAGGTAAATATGATAGCGCCGGTTTCAAACATTTACAGTTGTCTCTTTGTTTAGACTGTAAAACGATCTACAGCAACAACAACAAGCCAGAGCGTCATGAACAGGTTAAGTTGTACGAAAAGGCGCATACTTACTGCAGGGTCAGGACTACTGCGATGATATCGAACCAGTGCGCCAGCCAGCAGCAGCATACCAATAATCACTCCAATCCTGCTCAAATCAGCCTGTAGCAATCCAACGAAGTTAGCACATGTAACTCCTACCAGTAAAGCACCAATCCAGACAATGCTTAAACGACGCAGTTGTAGAGGGCTGATACGGGAAAAGAGATCGGGCAAACCGTTTTGCCTGGCATCTTCCGGATACGCCAGTGCCAGCAGCCAGAAATGAGGCACCTGCCAGAGTACGATTATTGCCGCCAACATCAGGATTGGATAATCAACCATGCCGCCACCGGCTAATACCCAGCCCATGACTGGTGGCAAAGCCCCGCAAAGAGCACCTGGCAGAACAGCAAAAGGAGTCACTTTTTTAA
>CAZUUJ010000093.1:0-10628 GCA_964623625.1 uncultured Desulfocapsaceae bacterium | reverse complement strand
TTTTTGGAAAATATCGTTCTGCTTATTTTAACAACTGCGCTTGTGCGAATCTGAACCATCATGAACAGTTTACATCCCGCTGGTCAATTAAACCCAAAACATCTACTCTGATATAGAGAAAAATATCACCAAAATGCTTTCCAGATAGCCATTCCTGGTTACAATCCAAAACTGTTGATACAGTCAGTCCAAAATTCGGCAGGCCCCCAATGACAGAAAACTATCCCTCCAATGAGCAGTTTGAACAGGCCGTAAAGGTTCTTAAAGAGGGTGGGGTTGTTGGTTTTCCCACGGAAACCTATTATGGCCTTGGTGTTGATATTTTTAATGAGCAGGCTGTCCATTCACTGTTTCATTTAAAAAAGCGGGATTATTCCAAGCCGATTCTGGTACTTATCAGTGACCTGAATATGTTGAGCGGAATCGTCAGTGAAGTGCCATCAATGTATGAAAACCTGATGGAACATTTCTGGCCCGGCCCCCTGACACTTATTTTTCCAGCATCTGCCAACCTTTCTTCATTAATTACAGGATCAACGAATACTGTTGGTGTGCGTATCTCTCCTCATCCAGTGGCGGCTGAACTCTGTCGGCGCTGGGGGCGGCCTCTTACCGCAACCAGCGCCAACCTGTCCGGCAGTAGTCCGGCTGCCAGTGCAGGGGAGGTTGCGGAGATTTTCAGCGACAGGATCGATTATGTAGTCGACGGGGGGAAGACACCGGGTAATAAATGTTCGACGGTTGTTGGTATGGATGAAAACGGACTATGCCTTATCAGGCCGGGACAGGTTGAGTTTAGAGAAATAAAGGCAACTCTTTTAGGTCACTTGAAGGGTAGTGCTGACATTCGCCTGTAAATATATCCTTCAGATTTTTTTCTGCGTTAATCTGCTGCACCATTAGACGTTTTTTTTTCAAACAAAGTCACAAAAATGTTTTTAAGATGGGTTTACGGTACAGTTCCACTATGCAGCTTAAGTGTGTCATAAAATGGTTGTTTATTAGGACAGGAAAAAGCTGATCAGGAAACAAATTAAATTGCAGATCTCCTGAAATCATTAAGATTGCCAATGGATCACTCTATCTTTTATTGCATCTCCTTGATAAATAATTATTACCCACAAAATATGATTTACCATACTTATGACATCATCATTTCACTCATTAACCTCATTAGCAGAGTCAATATCTATGTAAAACATACATATGACCTTTTAAAACACCTATTTTTCAAGACACTTCCCAACATTAGCTTGGGTTGGTTCCAGAAAGCTATGTCTGAAGCATCTCGCATCTATACTTATGATGACAAGAATAACTTACTGGATGCTTTTTCCAGAAATTCTCTCATCAACCGCTCCAGAACTTTCTCGAATACCTATAACACCGAACAAGGCCTGGATAGTATCCCTAGAATTGCGGGATGTGAACATGTTTGAGTGCTTTTTTTACCTGTATTTTGATCTGAGCTTTAGTAACATCATAATTGGCACAGATATTATGATCCCGACACCGGACGCTACATCTCCGCTGATCCGATTGGGCTGGATGGGGGGATGAATTTGTATGCTTATGTGGTCGGGAATCCGGTTAATATGATTGACCCGATGGGACAGGTTAATCAGAGTCGGCATCTAAGGAACTTTCCTATTTTGCGCTATTAATGGGAAAGTTATTTTGGTCTAAGATTCAAAGTAAAAAAATCAAGGTTGCCATATTGAAGATACGACTATTCTTCTAATGCGCCGACTTTAGCTTCCTACTGTTCACCTACAGATTGACAGACAACAAGACTATTTCGTCTCACCCATTGATCTCAGCCAGCCATTATCAGGAATAAGATCAACTCCTAATAATTAAACACAATATCTGATTGCCAAGTGAAAGGTTTGATGTGTTACGATCCTCATCTCACTGCAACCTAGCGATTACTTTATTATTGATTGAATTTGCAACTTTCCTAGAGACATCAACAAACTGCCTTACCAAACGACGGGGTTGATCCTGTTTCAGAAATAACACCCCATAGTCGATTAAAAGATCAGGCACTAGCGGCCGAAGGGCAAAATCATCTTTTGAAAATTCATTCACTGTAAAAGGTTCTGTCAGTGTTGCTCCTAAGCCTTGAGCTACCAGTTGGCATGCTGAAATGGCTGTCGGAGTCTCTACACGAATATGTGGCTTGAAGTCTGAGTTATCAAACAAATCTACCAAATACTTTCGCCTTAACAAGCCTTTTGGCAAAGCAATAAGCGGGACGGATGACAAGTCTTTAATGGTAATGTGATTTTTTTCGGTAAAGGGATGACCATTAGGAAGGGCAACAAGGAATTTAACCGTTATAAGTTTTACATGTCGAACCAGATGGCTTTTTGCAGGTAGGGCAGTAAAAGCAAGATCAAACTGATACCCGCCAAGCCATTTTGATAACTGTTCACGAGGTTTAATTACCAAGTCATAACGGATATCTTTAGTCGATTTGTCAAACTCTCCGATTACCCTGTTTAAAAAACCGTGGGCTAGATGAGACTGGGAAAGAATGCGGAGGCCGGTTTCTCTCTTTTTGGAAATATCTTGTGCAACTTGTTGGATATTCTTAATCCCCAACAACATTCTTAGAGTTTCCTGATAAAAAAAATTCCCCTCGGCTGTTGGATGAAGACGTTGCTTTTCTCTCCTAAAAAGAGGGAAATTTATTTCCTCCTCTAACTCAGAGATAAGCCTGCTTATTCGAGGCTGTCCACACTTTAGACTTCTGGCAGCCTCTGTCACAGTCCCACTTTCCATAATTTCCTTAAAAGCTTGTAGCTGGATAAGTTTCATCACTACTTCTCCTTGGAGATATTATTCCAAAATCGAATAAACATATCTGATATTCGGTATTGATCGCATAACTTCATTTTTTTATCATAACAATGAAAAGTTACAAGAAGATACTTTGCCAGTGAGAGATTTTCATGACAACTCCATCAATGGTCATAAGTATCCTGAAGCGCGCATTTCCAAGTTAGTTTGTATGGAATATACCATTTAAGATTAACAGGTAACTTGTTCGCTTCATAAATCATCACTAAATCGCAACAGGGAGGAAACGTATCATGAACATCACTCGCAACAGACTTATATTTCAATCGATAATTACAGTCGTCATGCTGGCTCTATTTGGTACAGGTGCTTTTGCTGCAAATTATCCCAAACGACCAATCAATGTTATTGTGCCTTATAAAGCTGGTGGTGGAGTCGATACCTATGCACGTGCACTGTCAGCAACTGCATCAAAAGGCGTTATCAAAGTTCCGCTAGTGGTTGTCAACAAACCGGGTTCTGGTGGATTGAATGGAGCTCAGTCACTGCTAGGTGCAAAACCGGATGGATACACAGTGATGCTCACCTCTGGAGGTTCATTTTTGCTATCAACCATGACTCGTAACACCAAAATCGATGCTCTGGAGTCATTTGATTTTGTAGCCCAGGTCGGTGAGCTAACCACATCTCTTATGGTGCCTGCTTCCAGTCCTTTTAAAACAGCCCAGGATGTAATTGACGCTGCCAAAGCTAATCCAAGCTCACTGCGCTGGGCTCATTCAGGTCGTGGCGGATTTCATCATGTTGGTGGGTTGGGGTTTCTTGCAAAAAACGGTATTAAAGCACAGGATATACCCTTCAAAGGAGGTGGCCCGGCCCGTGCAGCGCTCATTGGAGCACAAACTGATTTCGGTTTTATTGGTATTCAACAGTTGGCCGGATTTGAAAGCAAAGTTCGTGCATTGGCTGTAAATGCAGAAAAACGAGATAGTGTTATGAAAGATGTTCCTTCGTTTGGAGAGCTTGGAATTCCTTTTGCCCAAGTTTCCTCTCCAGTCATCATGGCTGTACCCAAGGGAACCCCCTCAGAAGTAGTGAGTTATCTTCAGGATGCAATGAAAAAGATAACGGAAAATAAAGAGTTTGCCGCAACCTTGGCTAAAGGTGGAACGGCTCCTGCATTTCGGGATGCTATTGGTGTAAAAGCCAAACTTGCATCCATGAAGTCTGATGCGGAACCGCTGTTAGCCGGATTAAAAAAATAAACAGGAGTATAAGCATGAGCAGTACCGGAGAAGGAGTCGTTACTCTGATCATTGGAGCTGCAGCGATTTTGGGGGCATCATTGGTGCCCCCTCCACCAGAAGGAGAAACATGGGCAGGAGTATTACCTATGGGAGCGGCAATCTGCCTTACGCTTACAGGAGCTTTAATAACATGGTCCAGTTTCAGAAGTCGAATGGTTGAAACTGGCAGCTCTTCCATTACTTTCATGCCTGACAAATCCTTTCCAAAGATACTCATGTTGGTCATCCTTGCAGTATTATATCATCAGTCCGTTCTCAGGTTCGGATATGAATTACCAACAGCTATAACGGCTCCGGTAGTGCTTTGGCTGTTCGGTGTCAGAAATAAATTTGGGCTTGCCCTTTCTGCTATCCTTTATCCTCTCATTTTCCATATTCTCTTTTTTAAATTGCTTGGTGTCTTTCCACCCTTTGGAACTGTTTTTGATTTAATAGATTTTCTCAGAGGTTAATTCAATGGATATCTTCCCAGCACTTGCTACAGTCATTGTCAACCCAACGATGCTTGGAGCAATCATTCTTGCAGCAGTTGTTGGAATGATTGTTGGTGCAACTCCCGGACTCACTGCAGCAGCGGCTATTGCCATGCTATTACCCATCACCTATTTCATGGACCCGCTTTTTGCACTGGCATTTCTTTACGTCATCGGTAAGTCTGGACGCTATGGTGGTTCAATCGCTGCCATTCTTTTTAATACTCCGGGCACAGCAGCATCGGCTGCCACCCAACTCGATGGTTTTCCCCTTGCTAAACAAGGTAAGGCTGGTAAAGCGATGAAAGTCGCAACTATTTCTTCAGTGATCGGTGACTTCATGGGAGATGCTATACTGATCTTCTGTGTTGGCTGGATAGCCATAGTTGCTGTTAAACTTGGCCCTCCTGAGACGTTTGCAATTTATTTTGCAGCGTTTGTTGTTATTGGTTCAGTGATCGGAAAATCAATTCTTAAAGGATTGGCCAGTGCTTTTTTCGGGGTTTTAATTGCAATGGTTGGACTCGATCCAATATCCGGTGTGGAACGTTATACTTTCGGCAATTTTGACTTATCAAATGGTGTTGGCCTGGTACCGTTGATGATTGGTGTTTTTGTCCTAGGTGAAGTGCTTATGCAGCTTGAGCAAAAAGCCACCGCCTTGGAGCGAGTTGAGCAGAGTCAAGAGAAAGAGGCGAACAGTCTCACTTGGAAAGAATACCGTCCTTGTCTACCCCATGTCTTTCGAGGAGGTTTCATTGGGGCGTGCATAGGGTCGTTACCAGGGCTAGGGTCAGCCATTGCTGCCTTTATTTCTTATGGTGAGGGGAAGCGGAGAGCAAAAAATTCAGAGCAGTGGGGAAAAGGTGCCCTGGAAGGTCTTGCCGCACCAGAATCAGCCAATAATGCAGTATCAGGCCCCTCAATGGCTCCCCTCCTCATTCTAGGCATTCCTGGGTCTACTATTGGGGCGATTCTCCTTGGTGTTTTTCTAATCCACGGCATCCAGATAGGCCCAACTCTTTTTATGACATCCAAAGAGTTGGTCTATCAACTTTTTGCCTGTGGCCTTCTCGGTATCGTTGCTTACGGTGTCATCGGTTATTTTGGTGCCAGTCAGGTAGCCCGGTTGATAATGCACATCCCGACAAAGGTTCTTTATCCAACCATTTTTATTACTGCATTTGTTGCAGCTTATTCGGCTAAAGGATCAATGTTCGATGTGCTTGTTATGATTTTTGCTGGTGTGTTGGGTTATCTGATGCGCAAATTTGATTTTAATACGGCAGCTTTTATTATCGCTTTTGTGTTAGCTAGAGGGGCGGAAGAAGCCTTTCGTCAATCTTTGCTGATGTCAAAAAGCGGGCTTATGATTTTTGCACAGCGGCCCGTCGCTGCCGCCTTTTTGCTTATTGGTTTTGGTGCCATGATTTTTAGAGTTCGGTCCATCATGAAAGAGAGATCTGTTGCAGCTAGACAATAACAGCATAATAAAACAGGAAAACAAATGTGTAATTCCAAACTGTACGCCAATTTATTCTCTACACCGGAAATGAGGCAGGTTTGGTCTGACTCATCTATGGTTGCCCATTGGTTACAAATTGAACAAACACTTGTTGCTGTTCAGGCAGAAATGTACCTGATTCCTACTGAAGCGGCTAATGCCATCAGTGAGGTTCAAGTCGAGAATATCGATCTTGATCTATTGGCTGAACATACAATGCTGGTGGGGCGACCTATTGTTGGATTCGTCAAGCAGCTACGTGAACATGTAGGAGAAATGCATAGCTCT
The DNA here is from genome assembly GCA_964623625.1 of uncultured Desulfocapsaceae bacterium. Taxonomy (GTDB): domain Bacteria; phylum Desulfobacterota; class Desulfobulbia; order Desulfobulbales; family Desulfocapsaceae; genus CAZLGM01. The sequence continues at coordinate 4,251 of CAZUUJ010000093.1, read as the reverse complement.
GCTATCCATTTTGGAACTACGACCCAGGACATCATGGATACCGCTACTGTTTTACAAATGCGACAGGGGTTAGATCTTATTGTCCATTCTCTTCAAAAAATAATTACCAAGATTGAAGTACTAGCCAAGCAACATCTTGAGACGCCCATGACAGGAAGGACAAATGGTCAGTGGGCATTACCGATTACCTTTGGTATGAAAGCAAAATCATGGAGTGAGGAACTTAATAGGCGCTTGGCTTTCATTGAAGAATGTTCAAAATCGGGACTTCAGGTGCAGCTGAGTGGGCCGGTCGGCAACTTCGATCGTTTTGATGTAAAAACCGGCTTAAAATTAAGAGAGGCAGTTGCTAAACGACTTGGTTTGCTCAGTAAAGAGACAAGTTGGCAGAGTTGTAGGGACAGCATCGGTGACATTGTACTCTCCCTTGGACAGCTCGGCACTACAATTGAGAAAATTTCCCGTAATATAAACCTACTCTCCTCCTCCGAAGTGGGTGAACTCTATGAACTCCCAGCGGGAGAAAAGGGCTGTTCTTCATCCATGGCCCATAAACGTAATCAACGTTGTTCGGAATTTGGCGAGGCCATTGGCCGCTTGATCAGGGGCCGAGCTACCCAGATCGGTGAAACAGCTATCCAGGAACATGAACGTTCAGGCGGAGCCTGGGTCTCTGAGTGGCTTATTATCCCAGATATTTTTCTCTTGAGTTCTGGTGCTTTGTATTGGATGCAGAATCTGTTCAGCAATCTCCAGGTCGACACTTCAAGAATGGCTGAAAACCTGGAAAAAGCTACCGAGCATATTCATTTGCGCTTAATCCAGAAAAGACAAGAAGGAGAGAGAACATGACCGTAGTTGCCATTTCCCGTCAGGTAGGCAGCCAAGGAGAGAAGGTAGCTGAATTTGCAGCCAAGAATTTGGGCCTTAAGAATATCAGCCGTCAACATATCAAGGAGTTTACAATACAGTGTGACCCTGAGTTGGGCAGGGCGTGTGCCATGTTTGAAAAGGAAGTGCCTAAATCGTTTTGGGCACGCCATTTTTTTGATAGTGCAAAGAATGCTGCACTCTTTGAATGGCTTACATTTAAACTGGCCAGCCAGGGAAACGTTATTTTGATTGGAAGAGGAACTCCTGTTGTCCTCAAGAATCGGCCGGATACACTGAGGGTCCGTATTGTTGCTCCCATTGAACAGCGTATTCAACGTATCCAGAGAGCAAGGAATATTAGTCATGAAGAGGCGAAGCATTTTGTCAATAACTATGGTCGGCTACGCCGAAATCTCATTGAGTCAATATTCAAAATAGATCTTTCCAACTCAAATCTTTACGATCTACAGATTAATACACACCAGCTCTCTGCCGAAAGCGCTGCTGAAATCCTGGCAACTGCTATTCAAGCAAAAAGTAAATCTGTCGATGAGAAGAAATCCAGAAAAAGCCTGACTTGGGAAGCCCTGATAAAAGAGGTGAAAGTCAACATTAAGAAAGAATTAAATCCTGGTTTATGGCAACAGATTGATGCTGAATCTGGAGAAGAGGGCTTGGTTGTCATTACCGGCTTTGTGAACAGTCAACAGTTGCATGACCGGGCCGAAGAACTGGCTCTTGGAGTACAGGGAATTGAAAAAGTTGACAACCGGATTGTGGTCATGGATATGGATGAGTCTCCAGATGATTGAGAACTCATTCAATTTCATCCAATAGTTTCTCCTTTATCAAACATGAAAAACATAGAAGAGCGGCTTGGGAAAGTCGAACTTTCTCCTGCAGGATCGGTAAGTTCCGGTCAATTCATGGAATGGACCTTAACCTACACAGCTGGAAGTTATGGGGTCGATGAAGGTGGGGTCCTCATGCTGGTTCAACGTATTCCAGCAGATATTCAACAACCGCAGTTTGAGTTTCCTGATCAACCTGCCTATACAACAGTTACAACTACAGCCAAATGTTGCTTATCGTATCGTTTCCAGAAAAAACAGCATAAACGTCCATGGCAGAAATGGGGACTAATAATCGATATTGAAGATGGATCATTATATCCAGGAGATACCATAACCATCGTGTTAGGAAATCGTTCTCAGGGTTCTCCAGGTATCCGGGCTCAGACCTTTGTTGAATCAAAACATGAATTTCGAATCTTGCTTGATCCAACAAATGCTTCAGCACCCGTACGTTTACCTAGTTCACCTATTTTCCCGGTTATAGCAGGGGAAACGGAAAGTCTGGTTTGTCTGATGCCTGCCCAGATGACAGTGGGTGGAAGAGAAGATATCTTTGTAAAAGGAGAAGATCGATGGGGCAATCCGACTCCCTGTCCAGCTCATATCGAGCTTTCAGTCTCAGGAAATGGGGAAGCAATAATTGTAGATGGAGAACTTCAGGCAGCCCAACCTGGTGTTGTCTATGTGGAAGCCCGCTTTCGAGATATTGTTTGTAAAAGTAATCCGATTCATATTGTGAATCAAAGTATTCGTTATTCAAGATATTGGGGCGACCTGCATGCTCAGACAGACAGTACGGTTGGAACAGGATCAGAAGAGGAGTATTTCCTTTTCGCCCGTGATAAGGCACGTCTTGATTTCACTTGCCACCAGGGTAATGATTTCCAGTTGACCGATGATGACTGGCAGCGGCTTAACCGGGTTATTAAAAAATACCACAAAGACGGCAGGTTTATCATTTTTCCTGGATATGAGTGGTCCGGCAACACCTGTGCCGGTGGAGATCATAATGTCATTTTTCTTGATGATGATCCACCATTGCTACGCTCCAGCCACTGGCAGGTTCCCATAGTTCCCGAAAATGAGATGAGCCCGGCCCATCCGGTTGATGATCTCTTTGCAAAGCTCAAACGCATCGGCAATGCCATGGTGATTCCTCATGTTGGTGGCCGTCATGCCAATGTTAAAAAATTTTTCGATCCAGAAATCGAGCATTGCGTTGAGATCCTATCCTGTCACGGTATTTTTGAATGGTTGCTTTGGGATGCGCTGGATATGGGCTATAAGGTTGGAGTTGTTTGCAACAGTGACGGCCATAAGGGGCGACCAGGAGCAGAAGGTCCGGGAGCCGGACAGTTTGGCATCTATGGAGGACTGACCTGTGTTCTGGCTGAAGAACAGAGCCGGGAATCAATTTTTAACGCCTTAAAGGCCCGCCGCTGCTACGGTACTACTGGTGCCAGAATTCACCTGGATTTTAATATTGAAGGCCATCTTATGGGCGAATCATTCACTGTAAATGGTCCGATTACTGCACAAGCAAGAGTACATGGTACAGCTCCGATTGAAAAACTTGTTCTGATGCGTGGCAGGGATGAAGTTCATGTTGTCCAGCCCGATCAATTTGCAACTGCAGGGGCCTCTTCCCGTATACGAATCAGTTGGGAGGGTGCACGGATTCGGGGAAGAGCCAGGAGGGCAACATGGAACGGAAAAATTCAGGTGAATGAAGCTCGTATTTTGAAGGCCACTACATTTGCCTTTGATTCGCCGGCTGATGGCATAGTAAACCAAGATGAATCAAGTATTATATTCAAATCAAGTACTGTCGGTGATGTTGATGGCATTGACCTCTTTCTTGAAAAGGGAGACAGCGGATTTATTTTGTTTGAATCAAAGATTGGGAAACTGTCACTGGATTTGGCTGAGTTGGGTCCGGAGCAAAAAGTGTTTGTCTTCGGAGAACTTGGTCTTAAGGTCAGGGTTCAGCGTTACCCAGAACAACTTGACTTAGCACCTCTTTCACTAGAGTTCAGTGGCGAACTTCAGATTGGTAAAGTAAACCCATTTTTAATTAAAGCAGTTCAGGAAGATGGTCAGATTGCATGGTCTAGCCCGATTTACGTCACAATGTCAGAACCTGATAAGTGATTTGTTTCTCCACTCGTCAGAAACACGTCTATTATAATTTATGATTGCCAATTCTAAGCTATCAACTCACTCCAAATTGTCAAACTTGACCTTTCTACTGTATCCCTTAGTGTATATTTACGCATGAATGTCTATATTACCTGATAGAGGGAGGATGACAACGACAGTATAATCGGAATTGTTATAGGGGACAGCTATCCTTCCTGAAGAGGGAACGATTTTCTGTTTAGAAATTGGACTATTGTTTTGTAGAGTAGAAACGAATCGTCAGCACCGATTGTCTCCTGAATGGAGTGCATACCAAGTGAGGGTACACCTACATCAACGGACTGGACTCCCAGATCAGCGCTCACCATCGGTCCTATGGTCGAGC
>CAZUUJ010000092.1:0-10699 GCA_964623625.1 uncultured Desulfocapsaceae bacterium | reverse complement strand
CGCATTTCTGTTCACTGAACAGTGAACCGATTGGGCCTCAGGTACTTCCGGTTACAAATCCAAGAAGATTCAAACCGATGAAAAAGGCCAGAGCGACGATGATAAGCCATTCCAGCTTTGACTTCTTTTTTTGTTGTTGTGGAACTGATTGTGTCCCATTCTGATTATCCATAAATAGACACCTTTTTTCAGTAAATAACCCTCAATAAAACGTATGGTTTCCTTCTGTTCGCAGACAAAGTTCCTACAGTGTATCCCCTGCCGATCCTCTTAATACATCATGGTCAGATTTGAGGATACGATTCCCCAGGAACAAAGGGCAACAAAGAGCAGTGTAAGCACGATTGAGTAACGAATCCATTTTTTTTGGGTCTTATCGATAATCAACCGAAGAGACGTCCTTTGTCTGCCAAGCTCAAGAGCGCCTGCAGCAAATCCAAAGAAAACACCCCCAAACAGGCAGAGATAGATCGGATAGCCAATGAAGTAGTATCCCTTCTGTAGAATATCAAATGGACAATGATGGGTTGGAATCTCGTAAAAATACAGGGAAATAAAAGCGATAACCGAGGCTATGGATACACCAAAGAAAATAAGCGATGAACAGGCGAGCATGTAATTCAAGCTTTTTTTTGGAGCTTTGAGACAGATCAGGTTGTTTCCAAGAAAAAGAAGAGCCGAGACATAAAAAACTGCCATCATCGGGAACAGCGGCAGAGATGACAGGGAAGCGGCAACCCCAACCGACGCATCACTGAAAAGCGCCCCACAGCAGGATGTAATCACATTTGGTTTTATATCAATAAAATACAGATAGGTAAAGAGTGTATCAAGCAGTAAAAGTGGGGTAAGAAACAGGATTGCCTTGTATTTGAACTTGACCAGCGGATAGTCTTCCGCCTGCTGGTCTATCAAATTTACAGCTATCCAACCGGCTGCCAAAAAGAACACCACAATCTTGGTATAGAGCAGATACCAACCAACAGGATTGGCATTGAGCGACCCGGTGGCACACATGGCGCCGATAAAAATCGTGTGGATATCATCCACAGTATAGATAAAAAGGAAACCGGAAAGCACCTCAAACCCCAGGACATAACTCATGATTGTGGAAATGAGGTAGGTCTTGCGTTCAAGGGCAAGCTGTTCGGCAGATGATGATTGAATATCCCAGCGGGATATTATTTTGATCCCTAGAACAGAACAACCGACCACCATGAATGAAACTACAATGGAGCCAATCAGCAGTGACAGGACGGCAGGATGAAGAATCATCTGTTATTCACTCCATTACTTTACCGTCACGCATCTCGATAATGGTATCGATAAACGATCGCTCATAGACAAGGGGATCATGGGTGGCAACAATGATGTTTTTTCCCTGGTTGTTCAGTTCTCTGATAATCTGGATAAACTCTTCCGACAGGGCTGTATCGAGATGGGCCGTCGGTTCGTCTGCAAAAACAATCTTCGGTTTATTTATCAAGGCTCTGGCAATAGCAACCCGCTGCTGCTCACCTCCCGATAAATCGCGCACCTTTGCCGCCTTCTTCCGCAGGATATTGAGACTGTCCAGAATTGACTCCGCTCGCTTTTCCATTTTCCCTATATCCACATCGGATGGATACAGAGGGAGAGTCACATTCTCAATCACACTGATATCGCGGATCAGATTGAACTGTTGAAAGATAAAACCGTAGGTTTCCCGTCTGATAGCAGTTAAAAACTTCTCAGGCAATTTTGCCACATCCCTGCCTTCTACTACAATCTTTCCAGAGGTCGGCCGGCACATACAGCCAAGAAGACTGAGCAGCGAGGTCTTCCCGGAGCCGCTCGGCCCTTTTAAAACAGTCAAACTGCCCTCTTCTATCTCCACACTCACATCATCCACCGCAATGACCTCATCAACCATCCCGGCATTGTAGATTTTTGAGATATTTTCAGTGTGTATTATTGCTTTGCCCATAATTTTGAATCACTTCTTTATATTCTCATCAAGGAATGAAAAGTAGGAGATATCACACTCAAGTTTGTTACACGATAAATGGTTAAGAGTGCTGTAGATTTGGACAAATTAGGCCACTCGCTATAGCCCCAAACCTATGCGGTTGGTCTTGTTTGTTCAAATATGCAGTGCTCTTAACCATTTATCCGCGCATTATTGTGTCTGGATCTGTTACCGCCACCTTCCACGACGGAACAACGGTCGATACCACATAGGGTAAAACCGTTAAGAACAACAAAATAAACAGATGGTACGGGTTCAGATACGGTATCGGGTTAAATGATGGAAAAACAACCGACCAGCCTTTCAACGCCGGAGCCAGAAACGAGGCGCCAAAGAAGAAGATATGAAGATAACCAAGCAGGATCCCGGTTAAAAATGAAGTCACCGAAATAACAGCCCCTTCCCAGAATTTCAGCTCGAGGATATCGGACGTCTCCCAGCCAATCGCCTTGAGAATCCCTATTTCCCTTTTCTCTTCGGCACTGAGCCCAGTTGCCTTATCCCAGGAGAGAATACAAAAGGCGATCACGGCTCCAGCAAACATGGTGAGCACCATTCCCGATCGCCAGTTAAACACGGTATTATAGGTACGGATAATCTCACTTTTCATAATGGGACGGGTGTCGGGCAGCAGTGCCTTGATCTTCTGGGCAACAAGTGATGTTTCCGACTCGTTGAACACTTCAACGATCAGATCGGTGGCCTTTCCCTTTTCTATTTCGAATATATCGATCAAATCGCGATAATCCAGAACGATCAGATCGTTGGTGAGCAGTTGGGAATTCGACTTAAAGATGCCGGTCACCGTCAGACTGTAATACTCACCCCTGCCGTCGGTCAAAATGAGATCTTCTCCCACTTTCATCTCACGGGCCTTAGCCACTCCCTGACCGATGACGCATTCGCCCTCCTCCACCAGCATCTCACCTTCAAGCAGTTCAAGCTCTTCAACCTCTTCACCTGCTCCTAAAAAAGTATAATTGCCTCCTGTCAGGAAATCGTAATAATATCCCCAATATCTTGATGTGATTTTACCAACGCCCGGAATGAGACCGATGATCTCCATGTACTTTTCGTCGATCAGTTCATGCCGGCCACCGGCAAGCTTCTGAACAATAAGCTGGGGAGATTCGGCAAGTACATTCAACGCTTCGATCTTGAGCGAGTGTGTCAGAAAGAGGACGGATGACAGAATCCCGATAATGACACTGAAAACAAGAACAAGAGCAAAGTTCTTGTATTTTCTTCTCAGCAGTGAGGAAAGAGCATATTCAAGAATTTTGAGATGACGTTTCATACAATCGGTTATTTTGTCTTTGTTTTAAGTATTGTCGTTTCCGTTCGAGGCGGCGGCGCCATGATGGAGCCTGCCGGGAAATGTTCCATGGATGAAGGAAAATCCTGAAAGGGTGTAAACAGATCCGCCTGGGATGGATGCCTTGTGTATCGGGCTTCCGTCCAGATAGCAAAATCAGTAAGCTGCAACTTGGCAACCAGTTGTTTCTTATCGTGTATTTCATCTTCTCTCTGCTTGATCTCCGAATTGCCATGCAGAAACAAACCACCAATCACAGCAAATTCAAACAGAATGAAGATAATAAACAATCTGTGTTTCATTTAAGCTTCCGGCTGATTAACGTGGAATCTTATCAGGGGTAATCTCTTGATAGCGGTACATCTTTTTGCCGCCATGATCGAGCATAAAGATCTTTGCTTCCGTTTCTCCTTTCACTGGAATCAATTCATGACCCATGGGGCCGAGCACATCGCTTCCAACGATGAAGTAGAGATCATCAGCCTTCATGACCTTGGTGGTGTAGTATTCGGTAACATAGATATCGGATACATCTTCTTTGGTTAGCTTTCGTTCGTACTTCTTCATTTTAAACAAGTACTTGAACATGTCTTTGCACCCATCGAAAACCCGATAGCTGCCATCTTTGAACACTACCTGGGCAACCCATTTTTTATATTTTTTAACAAACATACCGCAAACCGGACATTTATCCTTTTTGGAAAGCGGAATAAAGTCGGCAGCCTGAACACTTATCCAGGTGGGAGATAGCAGAAAGATCGATAGTGTGGTCCATATCAGATATTTTTTCATATTTTACTCTCCTTTATCTATACTTTCAGTGCACGAACCAGGAAGATAATTCCCATAATAACCATAAACACGGCTGAAAGTTTATAGAGATTCTCTCTCATTCTGACGCTGATCACATTGATCAAGCGGCCGAACAGGAGAAGTGAAGGCATTGTTCCTAAACCAAACAGTAACATCAATAGAAATCCCTGCATGAGCCCCATCAGCTTGTTTTCAGCTTCCATACCGGCAGTTGCCGTTGTAATAAGAGCCGCATAGACAAGACCGCAGGGAATACAGCCTAAAACCATCCCCATTGGATAGAAAGCCCCCACCGGTAGTGTACCGGCAAAGATGTTCTTCACCCATCCCGAGAATAGTTGTGTGAATCTACCTCCTCCGCCCGATTGGCGAAACCGATCAAAAAAGGGCAGCCAACCGGCCAATCCCAAACCGATCACGATGATAACGATACCGGAGATGATCATCACGATTTTCTGCACGAGTTGCAGTGATTCGATAGTGCCTAGAAAAGCACCGGAAAAACCCATCAAACCGCCAAGAAGAATGTAGGTAGTCATCCTTCCGTAATTGTAGAGGAAATGTGGCAAAAAACGTTTTTCCTCCATAACCACACAATAGGAAGCGACGATTGGACCGCACATACCTATGCAATGGCCAAATCCTCCAAACAATCCCGAGGCGAAAATAAGCAGATAGACGGAATCAGTTTTGAACATGAAAAAGCACTTCCTTGGCAATGGAATGGTCGATAATCACTTTTGCCAGCCACTGAGTTTTACCGGTCGGGCAGGTCGGAATAATCCGCTGTCCTTGATACAATCCGGGTGCTTTACGTTTCAGATAAAACCTGTTGATTCCCATAAACATCCCCGGCATGGACAGATCGATCAGGATTTTCGGTGGCTCATCATATCCACTCAAATTGACTTTGAAAGATAGAACCTTCATGGTTTTAAGTGGTTCCGGACCAATCTGCAGAGCAACCTGATTTCCAGCTTGCTCTTCTTTGATACCCTTCAAGTCTCCACCTGAACCGCTATTGCTTTTCAATCCATTAGCAGCAGCTGAACCAGCAATACTTATGGCCAACAAACCGATTGCGCCGACTCTCAAAGTGTTGACAATCCATCTTTTCAGCCCATCAAGTATCATTATAGACATTGGCGATATTCAATTTATGCCGGCAGTTCAGGCATAGCCCAACGAACGAAAATCGCTGTGGCTATTGGCAGGAAAGTGAGAACGAAGGAAACCCTCTCCCATAACCTTGACTGGGCAAAGCTCAGTCCGTATCGAATCCAGGAAGCTGCTTCGGAGGCCAGGAGAACCAGGAACATTTCAACCAGCAGGTTTGAAATGGTAACAATGTCGCCAAAGCCGATTTCACGCAGAATAAACCAGAGAGGAACGCCGAGATAAGGGAAACAGTAGTCCCACCAAGTGACCTTTATCCTTTTACGGCAGAGCAGGATCGGCACAATCATGGAGATTGTGAGAACAGTCAGCAGACAGATAACAACAAAAGTATTTTGAAACAGTAACAATTGGGTGGCCCCCGTTTCATCCGATTATTCCGACATACAAACAAACCATATACCGTTAATTCGGTAGCTCTTCTAGACAAATAGGCGCTCTAGTCCGATGACCATGATTTCTAATCGGGCAATGTGCCAGTTGTCAATCGTAAAAGAATGGCCGTGGCCATCGGGGCTAGAGTCAATAGGAATGAAATTATGGAACCGGCATTCGATTTCATATAGAGAACGGCAAAACGTGCCCATGGCATAGTAATTGACACCATCAACACACCAAATAGCTCCAGAAGAAAATTGTTATTGGAGATTTCACTCCCAACATGAAGAAAAGCGAGTACGATCCACAGTACAGGGCCAAGAACAGGGAACGCATAGTCCCATAAAGTAATTTTCATTCTTCCTTTGCTGAACAGCAGAGGAGTTACTGCGGATATTAAAATGATGGACAGGATAAAAACGATATATCCCGGTACTTTCATGATTGCTTCAACTTGCAATATCTCTTCAATCGTCATATAACGTTCCTCACTCAGTTTGAATGGCAATATTTCCCTGATAGCAGGAGTCGAATGATATTAAAATGTTTTCATTAAAACATATACACAAAATACAGAGCCCGGGAGTGACACACTATGAGTATGGCAATCAATGAGCTGGTAATCTCTTTTGTAGTCCTCTATATGATGCTTTCGGCTGTGGCTATGATTCCGCCGGCTATTTCAAAAAACCGTTATCGGGTGACCTGGTGGGATTATGTCTATCCGTTCATCGGTATGCCGCTCTGGTTTCTCCTCTGGTGGCTCGATGTAGGCGAAGGTGTTTCCACAACTAATTTCGCCTTTGAGGTATTTTGTATTCTTATCCTGTCCGTTGCCGTTCCCTGGGCAAGATACTACCTGTCTTTTGCCACATCCAAAGCAGCCGCTGTTATCTCACTGTCTTGTACCTTTTTACCGATCATTGTCACGTTCCTCTTTCGTTTCTGTATACCAAAACTCCCTTCATAACCGGTCAATGTCGTTGGCATCCGCGTCAATACAAAAAAAGGTTCCAAGTTCCTTTTATTTAAGCTGGGTAAACATATTGGCACACTGATAGAGAGGAAACAGTGCCGCAAAAGCAGCAATAATCAGCATCAGCATCTTGAAACGCTTCATTTCCTTTTGTTTCTTTTCCTCAGGCATAAATCTCCACAACAGTATAGCTTCTATTTAACTACTTAATTCACGACGTTAAATTTATAACAATTTAACTCTAGTATCTCTTTAGATGTGTCTCAAATTTGGACAAGCAGGCTTTTTGGCTATACAACCAAGTATGCAAAGAAGCCTGCTTGTTCAAAGTTGGGGTGCAGCAAAAGAGATATATTTTATTTAATCCGTCCAAAGCCGTAGCTAAATAGCTTATCCCGCTTTCCAAGCTCCTGGGTGCAGGCAGTAATGCAATTACCGCAGGCAACGCATTTCGGATCCACCTTTTTCATCATTGTCCGCGGCCTGATTCCCATAAAACAGACTGCCTCACACTCCTTGCAGTTTGTACAATTTCTAACGTTCTTCTTATCGACTCTGACTCTGAACGAGAACGGACTGGCCACAGCCGGTAATACCTGAAAAACCCCGGCAAGGCAGACATAACTGCAGAACAGCCGTCTGACAAAAGTATAGGAACAAAAGATAACACCAGAGTTAAACAGGGTCGTCACCAGTAACAGAGGAGTGATGGACAGTGTGGTGACCTGTTGGTAGACCTCAGATGGACGGATAAAGTAGCAGGATAGTAGAATACCCACCGTAACCAGGCAGGCGATCAACAGAACAACCGTCGATATTGCTGCAATGATATTTATTCCCCCTCCTTTTGTTATCCTTTTAATGTTTCGGTTGAAAAAGTCGCCGGATTCCAACATGGCACCCATTGGACAGAACCAGCCGCAAACCATTCTACCAAGGACCAGCCCCCAGAACGGGACGGAAAGAAGGATAAACCATGCCGGCAATACTGCCTTAAAAACAAAGCTTTTAGCATCTCCACCTGCACCGGATATGTAGTCTCCCTGTGGACTAAACGACCAGACCTGCCTGAACAGGTAAAATTCGTTGTTAGTGATATCAAAGCGAAAGATATCAAAAATCGGTATGGCGCACATGAACACCAGTGCCGCTACCTGCCCTAATCGTCTTGCTGTTTGAAAAGTCATTGTTACACGGATGGTTAAAGTTTCACATTACTCAACCAGTCTTTTTGTGCATATATCTAAAAAACATACCCTTCCGTAAACTTCAATTGTTTAACTTCAACCTGAATCTGTGAGTATCAGGGAATTGTAAACTCAAATAATAATCTTGGTCACGGATTCATGTTCAGTATAACGCTACTATCTAATCGGTTGTTTTGGTCCTTGCTGAGGAGACTGGGAAGGCTCAAGTTTGACACCACCGCTTTTCATCGGGCATTTCGCCCCGCTCTGCTCCGATCGACCAGCCTGGATCTTTACCAAAGAACTCTTAAAAATATGGTAAATACGTGCCCCGAAAACAACAACTACAACCAATAAGATTAAAAAAACCAGATATTCCAGGGGTGATTTCTTCCTCTGCCTATTTTCCATACTCCTCCTTCCGGAAAACTCCACCACACAAAATATCGTCGTGATTGTATCCTCGCACGGATGCCGGACCAATCACCAATGTAACCACTTGGCATCATGAAATTCCGAACCTTCCTTCCCGATACTCGATACCCTCTCTATTGTTCTCTATTCTCTCAATGCGGATGGATTGCTGCCGTGATCAATATTTCCTCAGGGTATTACCGATTACCATCAGGCTACTGAGAATCATTGCCATCACAGCGAACAGTGGTGTTATTACACCAATTACTGCTAAAAACACGCCAATAATATTGTAAAAAGAGGCCCAAAAAAAGTTAATCATAACTTTTGTGCGAACCTTCTTGGATAACCCAATTAAAAATGGAATCATGTTCAGATCGTCACCAAGTAGATTGACCTTGGCCGACTCACGGGTAAGTTCAGTCCCGCATCCCATGGCTATGCCGATATGGGAAGCCTCCAGAGCCGGAGCATCATTGACTCCATCTCCGACCATGGCTGTTACGATTTCAGGGTCCGTCTTTTTTATTTCCTTTGCTTTGTCTTCAGGCAGCAACCGCCACTTGATTTCATCGGGATTGAGACGATTCTTGATACCCAGAGCGCCTTTTTCATCATCACCGGTTAAGACAACGGTTCGAATCCCCAACTGTTTAATCTGTTCAATAGCTTCTGCCGCTCCAACTCTTAACGCCTGGCTGAACACAAAACCACCGATAACGCTATCATTTTCCAATAAGAAAATAAGACCTGAACTTTCACCCTCATCAAAGCTCTCCTGAAAAAGGGGATGGTTCTTATCTGCCGCCATTGTTTGAATCCAGCTCTTTGAGCCAAGAAAATATAAATTGGATCCGATTTTTCCTTCAATACCCAGCCCAGGCCTATTGTTAACCTCCTGAGCTTCCAGCAGAGTCAAATCTCTTTTTTGCGACTCTTCAACCAATGATCTGGCTAGCGGGTGTGTCGAGTGAATGTCAAGTCCAGCTGCAATACTGAGCAACTCGTTCTCATCCCTGGTGTCATCGGTTAGGATCGCTTTAACTGCAGGAGTATCGGTAGTTAGAGTGCCTGTTTTATCGAAAAAGACGGTTTTAAGTTTGGCCAGCCCTTCAAGAATATCAGCCCCCATGATAATGGCACCCTTTTCGGCTGCCAACCCTAACCCTCGCCAGATAGCCATGGGGGCAGCTATACCGAAGGCACAGGGACATGAGATAAGGAGAATGGCCAGCATTCTCATTAGCCCCTCATGCATATCTCCTGTGAAAGTTAAATAACCAAATACTGATATCCCAAGAGTAGTGATAACGGGAATGAACATGGCTGCCAACCGATCACTGATCCGGTTAATGGCAGAAGGGTTTGCCCGTATCTTTTCCATTAGTTTTTCGATTTTTTTAACCAGGAATTCTTCAGCAGGTTTGCGGATTTCAAGTATCAAGGTTCCATCAAGATTGATTGAACCGGCAAAGACTTCCATGTCATGTGTTTTCACGACCGGTTTTGACTCTCCGCTTAAAAAGGATTCATCGACCGATCCTTCACCGGAAATGATAACTCCGTCCAGCGGAATCCGCTCTCCAGGCCTGAGCAACACCTTATCCCCAATAGTGATGGTTTCACTCTCTACAGTTTCTTTCTTTCCGTCTGGAAATATCTTGGTAACCACGTTCGGCACCAGGGACGATAAGCCTTTAATCGATTCGGATGCACGATGTTTGGCCTTTGAATCGATATAACGGCCAAGGGTAAACAGGGTCAGAATCATGGTCGCCGTTTCAAAATAGATCTCACCCTCACCGGTAAGCGTCGCCTTGGCGGAAATAGCAAAAGCGGCCAACGCACCGATAAGGATCAGCAACTCTGTGCCAATCTCTCCAGCCCTGATGGAATCAATTGATGATTTTGCAATGGGAATCCCCAAAACCAGCATGACCGGTATGGAGAAAAAGAGAAGCAGATATTTAAGAGCTACCCCTAAGGCCTGCGGGATAACAATGGTGGATGAGGATGCCGCTGCGACATGCAGCGGCATACTCATCAGTAAGACATTCATGGAGAGGATCAGTCCCAGCCCGAACTTGCCGAGAAGTATCTGGCTGACGCCTTCCTCTCCTTTTGTGCCGGTTATTTTCTGAACCAGGTAGCAGCCGGTACAACAAAAAGAGGCGGGATTGCCGTCAATTTCGTAGACCCTGCTGCGCCTGGGAACCGGCAGGCCGCATTGATAGCAGCCTATTTGTTCATGTTCGGATCTATCTTTTTCTCGGCTTGCCATATGATCTTATCCGCATCCGGATTCTTAACATTCCAGTTGGCATAGTCCGGATTATGATATCTGATGATATAGTTTGCCGTCAGGCCAATCATCAGGATAACGATTATTGCTACCCAGACATATCCTTTACCGCCGGAATAACCAAGATACT
>CAZUUJ010000091.1:0-11326 GCA_964623625.1 uncultured Desulfocapsaceae bacterium | reverse complement strand
GGCTGATCACATATTCACCATCCACCTTTCTGACATAAACATCGGGAACAATGTAGTTGATCGGGTCTTTCGAGAAGGGAAGACCGGGGTACGGGGTTAGCGATGAGGTGATAAAGTTTACCGCTTTTAAGACGGCGGCCCGGTTTCGTCCGGTAACCTTAATAAGAGCCTTATAGTTTTTGGTTTCCAACAAGGAGAGATGGTCGCGTACGATTTCGGCAGCAAGTGTGTCGCCCATATTTAGGCGTTCAAGCTGCAGAAAAAGAGATTCACTGACGTTGCGCGCTCCAATTCCGGGTGGGTCAAGGTCCTGGATAACTTCAAGCATGTAATCAGCATCATCTTTTGTGCATCCGGTCTGGGTGACGATCTCATCGATATCCGTTTCCAGAAAGCCGTATCGGTTCAGACTGCCGGTGATAAACAGTGCGATCATCCACTCATCCCGGTCAAGCTCACAATGGGCAAGCTGCCACTGCAGGTAGGCTGAGAGCCCCGGTTTTTCCGAAACAAAGTCGAGCTGGCTGGGAGCGTCTGCCGGTGGTTTTTCACTGGCAAAGGAAAAATTAGCGTCAAAGTTATTGGCGTAGTCCTGCCAATTTATTTCAATCATGTTGTCGGATGTTTTTACCCGTTCGGTGAAATCCTGTTCGGTGTCGGGTTCACGGGATTCGCTGGTAGATGAAAGGGACTGCTTGTTTTCACTGGAATCGGCTGCCAGCAGTTCTTCCTCCAGGGCAGGATTCTGTTCCAGCTCCTTCTGCAGGGCCTGGGTGAGTTCCAGGCGGTTGAGTTGCAGAAGCTTGATAGCCTGACGCAATTGAGGCGTCATTACCAGTTTTTGAACCAGCTTCAGCTGTTGTCTTAGTTCAAGCGCCATTTGATCAGGTGCCAGGAGTCAGGAGACAGGAGACAGAATTCAGTGGCGCCGAAGGCGCAGTGAAACAAGATGGAGAGCGAACAATCACCTTTAAATAATTCAGGCTTAACTCTTTAAAGTAACTTCTGTCGTCTGTCATCTGTCGTCTGTCCTCTGGTATTTACATCGAGAAGTTTTCACCCAGATACATTTTTCTAGCCACCTCACTCTCGATAATATCGTCGGCAACGCCGCTTGTGAGGATCTGTCCCTCGTTCATGATATAAGCGAAATCACACACCTGAAGAGTTTCACGTACATTATGGTCGGAAATAAGGATGCCGAGCCCTCTTTCTTTGAGGCTATAGATAATCTTCTGCAGCTCAGCCACGGCCAGAGGATCGATGCCGGCAAACGGCTCGTCCAGGAGAATGAATTCCGGCCTGGTTGACAGTGAACGCATGATTTCCACTCTGCGTCTTTCACCACCTGATAGTGCGTGTCCCTTATTATGGCGAAGATATTCTATTCTCAGATCGGCAAGCAGCTCATCGATACGGTTGTTGATCTCGTTTTTGCTGAGTCCAAGGGGCTCCAGGATTATACGAAGGTTCTCCTCAACGGTGAGTTTCTTGAAAACAGAGGGTTCCTGAGGCAGGTAGGAGATTCCTTTCAGTGCCCGTTGATGGATCGGCAGGTTGGAAATGTCTTCGCCGTTAAGCAGTACAGATCCTTCATCCGGCCTAATGAATCCGGCTATCGAATAGAACGAGGTGGTTTTACCTGCTCCGTTCGGGCCTAACAGACCGACAATAATGCCGGAATTGACCTGGATGGATACTTTGTCAACAACGGTCCGATGGGCGTAACGCTTGACGATTTTATCGGTTGCAAGAAGAGCCATGAGTATTGTTATGTCTAATCATTTTTTTCCAGGGACAATTGTCATTTTGACCCGGGATTTCTTTTTCTTTTTATCTTTACCGACAATGGTCGTTTTGGTGGAGCCAATGACTTCTGAACGGTTTTCATCGATATAATAGATTATTTTCTCACCGCTGACCATGTTGGGGCCCTGCCATGCCTTGGCCTTGTTTACTAAGACAACCTGTTTGGTCCTGCTGATGTAGTACATTTTTTTGGCTGTGCCAAGCCAGTCGTCCCGGCTTACCTCCACATTACCGACACAAACGATTTTTTCCACCTGCTGTTTGGAGCCGGTCTTGCCGGTTTTTTTCTTTCCCTTTTTGCCCTTCTTCTCCGGGGTATAATAGACTGTCATCTCATCGGAGCGAATTCGTACGTCACCCTGTTTGGCATCAACATTGCCTGTGAAGAGCACCGAGTTCTTATTCTCAAGGGAGGTCATATGGTCCGCTTCCACATAAATAGGCGGATCGCTTTTAGCAGACAGGGCTGATGGCTGGACGATCAGCAGGAATAAAAAAACGGTTGCCAGAATGATTGTAAAAACAGAGCGACCTGTTGTTGTCGATACCATATGATTTCCTTAAACAGATGGGATTGGCATGCTTGCAATTTACGAGCCTGTTATAACCTAAAGGGTCGGGAAAGTAAAGCGACAGGAATCAGCCACCAGGGAAAGATTGCTTTACTTAGTGGTTATAAGTCTGTAGAATAGGAGCTTATTTTACTGAATTACAGTGAAAATCAAAAAGCTGTATCAGGTTAAAAAAGAAGTGTATTTTTTTTATTTTGCTCGCCCAATTCAAGTCTGGTAGTTGGATGAGAGGGCAGGTAGTGTTTGTGATAAAAACGGCGAGCGGAGCGTTTTGGAAAGGATTTTTGGAATACCCCGGAAAAACAGATGAAAAAGAGTATTGAAAAGGCCAAGGTTCTGATTGAGTCTCTGCCGTATATGCAGGAGTTCAGGAATAAAACAGTTGTGATCAAGTATGGCGGCCATGCCATGGTCGATGAACAGTTAAAGGGTCAGTTCGCCCTTGATGTAATCCTGCTCAAACAGATCGGCATTAATCCGGTTATCGTTCATGGTGGTGGACCGCAGATCAATCAGTTCCTCGATCGGCTGCGGATCAAACCGAGCTATGTCCAGGGAATGCGGGTAACCGATGGTGAGACCATGGATGTAGTGGAAATGGTTCTGGTCGGCAAGGTCAATAAAGAGATCGTCGGTCTGATCAATCATCATGGCGGAAAGGCCGTCGGACTTTCAGGCCGGGACGGGGACCTGGTATGCGCCACCAAGATGCGGGTCAGCAAGGTTTCCGGTGAGCAGGAGATGAAAGACGCCCCACCGGAATTGATCGATCTAGGTCGGGTTGGCCAGGTAACCGAAGTGAACGCTGATGTTTTACAGACCCTTGACGAAGATGATTTTATTCCTGTTATTGCTCCGGTAGGAGTAGGTGAGGATGGACAGGCCTATAACATTAATGCCGATCTGGTTGCCGGCGCTGTTGCCGGGAAACTTGAGGCGGCAAAACTTATTCTGCTTACCGATGTGAGTGGTGTCCAGAATAAGGACGGAGAGCTGCTCGACTCATTGAAAAAAGAAGAAGTAGAATCACTGATCGATAGTGAGACTATTGTCGGCGGTATGATTCCCAAGGTGCGATGCTGTGTCCAGGCGCTCGAAAGCAAGGTAGGGAAAGCTCACATTGTCGACGGCAGGGTGGAACACGCAATACTTCTAGAAATATTTACCCGCCAGGGTGTTGGAACGGAGATAGTCTGATGAGAGAGAACGAAGAGGTACAGAGGAGGGCCGAACAGGTGTTTATGGGAACCTATGCCCGGTATCCCGCAGCCATGATGAAAGGCGAGGGTTGCACACTGGTTGACGCGGACGGCCGGGAATATCTTGATTTTTTATCCGGTATAGCGGTCTGCAGTCTCGGCCATTGCCATCCGGCGGTAACCGAGGCAGTCAGGCAGCAGGTTGACGAACTGGTCCATGTATCGAATCTATTCTATACCGGGCCCCAGACCAGGCTGGCAGAGCTGCTGATCGAAAATTCTTTCGGCGATAAGGTTTTTTTGGCCAACAGTGGTGCGGAGGCCAATGAGGCGGCGATTAAGCTTGCCAGAATCCACAGTGGTCCGGGACGTTATGAGGTGATTTCTCTTTCGGGCTCCTTTCATGGGCGGACTTTGGCCACAGTGGCGGCCACCGGACAACCGAAATTTCACAAAGGATTTGAGCCGATGCCCGAGGGCTTTGTTCATGCCTCTTTCGGTGATCTGGCTGAACTCGAGTCACTGACCAACGAGAAAACGTGCGCTATATTATGTGAACCTCTTCAGGGGGAGGGAGGTGTTCGTCCCCTGGAGTCCGAATACCTCAGGGGAATCCGGGATCTTTGTGACAGGAACGGATTGCTGTTGATTTTCGATGAAGTGCAGACAGGAATAGGCCGGACCGGGACTCTGTTTGCCTATGAACAACTGGGAGTCGTGCCTGATATCATGACGCTTGCCAAGGCCTTGGGTAATGGGTTGCCCATCGGGGCGACCCTGACGACCAAGAAGATCGCCCAGGCTTTTGTGCCGGGCACCCATGCCACAACCTTTGGCGGTAATCCCGTTGCAGCGTCCGCAGCTGTTGCGGTTCTTGAGACCATGCTCGCTGATGGTTTTTTACTGGAAGTAAGAAAAAAGGCGGACTATCTGCAAGCCAAACTACAGACAATAGCTGCGGCTTTTCCGAGTCTTATTTCGGATGTTAGAGGGCTTGGGATGATCTGTGGTCTTGTGCTGACCGAAAGTGGTGTGGATTCTGGTGGTGACATTGTGAAGAAAATGTTTGATCGCGGGGTGCTGATCAACTTTGCCGGCAACGTCACTCTGCGTTTCCTACCGCCGCTTGTTGTCAGCACCAATCAGATTGATCAGTTCTGCACCATTCTTCATGATCTGTTAGCCGAATATGCAAGCTGAGATGGACTGCCAATCATGCTAAAAACAGGTTGCTTTGTCATTAAGTAAACCTGTGGATTGTACTGCTTCGAGCAAAACTGGAGCAGAATAGTAAAACCTTTTGCAAATCGATGTACTTTTATGTAAACATACGAGCTTTCCCTGGAGAAAATCAGTCGTTTTTCCGGGGATACCGTATTGTTGAGTAATTTTGTGTTTCCAGGATGCAAGGGGCAAAACTATGGTAACCCATCTCAAGTCGTTGCGCGATTTTACCAAAGAGGAGCTGTACTCCTTTGTCGATCGGGCTAATGAATTGAAACAGCAGAGCAGATCGGGAGTGATTCATACCAGCCTGAAAGGCCGAACAATCGGACTGGTTTTCGAGAAGCCATCAACCCGTACACGGGTCTCTTTTGAGGCCGCCATGTATGGTCTAGGCGGTCAGGTGATTTTTCTTTCCTCCCGGGATACCCAACTGGCACGATCCGAACCGCTAAAAGATATGGCCAGAGTTATGGCTAGATATGTCGATGCCATCGTCGTTCGCACATTCGGCCAGGATGTTGTCGATGAGTTGGCCGCTTACTCCGCCGTTCCGGTGATCAACGCGCTGACCGATCAGTATCATCCCTGTCAGGTTTTAAGTGATGTGATGACTGTTATCGAGAAGAAGGGCGATATAACAAAGCTGAAGATTACCTGGGTCGGTGATGGCAATAATATGGCAAATTCATGGATTCAGGCTGCCGGTAAACTCGGTTTCGAACTGACTCTTGCCTGTCCGCAAAAGTATGAACCGGATGAGGATGTGTTGACTGAGGCGCGTAAGCAAGCGATAAAGCCAATAACGCTTGTTAGAAACCCGAAGGAAGCTGTGCTGGATGCCGATGTCATCAATGCGGATGTCTGGGCTTCAATGGGACAGGAAGATGAGAAGGAAGAACGGCTCGGGATCTTTCAACCCTATCAGGTCAATTCGGAACTTCTGGCAGAGGCTCCTGATGATGCCATCGTGCTCCATTGTCTGCCTGCGCATCGGGACGAAGAAATCACCGATGATGTACTCGAATCTGAAAAATGCGTAGCCTTTGATCAGTCTGAGAATAAAATGCATATTCACAAGTCGATTTTAGAAAAGCTCATTCTCGGTTGAATTTTTCTCAGACAGCACGTTCGAACAAGGTGCCCTAGAGCCTGTTTCCTCCAAATGCGGAGACAAGTATTATAAAAAGGATAAGTATATGACAGTGAAGAAAATTGTTCTCGCCTACTCCGGCGGCCTTGATACTTCGGTTATTTTGAAATGGCTGGCCCAGGAGTATGGGTGCCCCATTGTCGCCTATGCCGCCGATATCGGCCAGAAAGAGGACTGGCAGGCGGTCAGGGACAAAGGGATGGCCACCGGGGCTGAAAAGGTGATCATTTCTGATCTGCAAAAGGAGTTTGTGGAAGACTATATCTTTCCGGCCTTTCGATCAAATGCCATCTATGAGGGATCATATCTGCTTGGAACCTCTCTTGCCAGACCGTTGATCAGCAAGGAGCAGGTACGGATCGCCGCAGAAGAGGGCGCCGATGCCGTAAGTCACGGGGCAACAGGTAAGGGCAACGATCAGGTCCGGTTTGAACTGGCGTATCTGGGGCTTGATCCGAGCCTGAAGATTATTGCGCCCTGGCGGACGTGGGACCTGAATTCCCGAAGCAAGCTTCTTCAGTTCGCCAAAGAGTATGATATTCCGGTGCCGGTAACCAAGGAGAAACCATACAGTTCCGATGAAAACCTGCTCCATATCAGCTACGAGGGAGGGGTTCTAGAGGACCCGTGGAACGAACCGGATGATGCCATGTTTTCCATGACGGTTTCCCCTGAGGATGCCCCGGATAAACCGACCTATGTCGAGATCAGTTTTGAGCGGGGAAATCCCGTGGCAATTAATGGGAAACAGATGGAACCCCTGGAACTGTTCAACCGTTTGAATGAACTCGGTGGCGCAAACGGTGTCGGCCGTCTTGATCTGGTGGAAAACAGATTCGTCGGTATGAAGTCAAGAGGCGTTTACGAAACGCCTGGCGGTACGGTTCTGCGAGCGGCCCACCGTGACCTGGAAACCATCACCATGGACCGGGAAGTCATGAAAATTCGGGATTCACTGGTTCCCAGGTATTCGGAGCTCATCTATAACGGCTTCTGGTTCTCACCGGAACGAGAGCTTTTACAGGTTACCATGGATGCCAGCCAGCAGGCAGTGAACGGCACAGTACGCTTGAAGTTGTATAAGGGCAACTGTGTGCCTGCCGGCCGAAAGTCGGACCAGTCCCTCTACCAGGAAGATTACGCCACCTTTGAAGAAGATGAGGTGTACAACCAGGATGACGCCACCGGTTTTATTAAGCTTAACGGCCTTAGGCTACAGATCCAAGCATTGCAGAATAAAAGCAGGTAAAAATCCAACGGCACCCTAGCTTTGAACGATCAGGCTTCTCAACATACCCATAAGTAGAGTTGACAAGCCTGCCTGTCCAAATCTGGGGCAAATCTGAATTTTTACGAAATCGATTTTTGAAGAGCTATATTAAATACGCTGAAGAATTACACAAAGAGTCTCAAATTTTATGACGGCCCATAAGAAAAGCGGATCAGGGAAAATGTGGGGTGGTCGGTTCTCGGAGACGACTGCCGATTCGGTTGAAGCCTTTACCGCATCCATCCATTACGACTTCCGGCTGTATAAGTACGATATCATGGGCTCCAAGGCCCATGCCAGGATGCTGGCAGACAGCGGATTGTTGTCCGATGGTGAATTGGACGATATCATTCATGGGCTGACGGCCATTGAGAACGATATCGATGCAGGTCGCTTTGAGTTTAAACCCGAACTTGAAGATATTCATATGAATATCGAAAAAGAGCTGATCAACAGGATCGGGGACGCGGGGGCCAAACTGCACAGCGCCCGTAGCCGTAACGATCAGGTCTCACTCGATATCAGACTGTATCTGCGCGATGAATGCGACCGGCTCATTGAACTGCTTGATAATGTCAGACGGGGTTTTGTGGTGCTGGCCCGTTATCATTTGGGAGCGATAATGGTCGGCTACACGCATCTGCAGAGGGCTCAACCCGTTCTGCTTTCCCACCATTTACTGGCCTATTTTGAGATGTTTTCGCGGGACAGGGAGCGGCTGGTCGATTGCAGGAAACGGATCAATATTATGCCACTTGGTTGTGCGGCCATGGCGGGCACCGGCCTTCCCATCGATCGGGAACAGGTGGCCCGGGAGCTTGGTTTTGATGGAGTGACCGCCAATTCTATGGACACATCGGCCGACCGCGATTTCGCCATTGAATTCGTCAGCTGCTGTACAATGATCCAGCTTCATCTGTCCAGGCTGGCTGAAGAGCTGGTGCTCTGGTCCAGTGATGAATTCTCTTATGTGGATATCGACGACAGATACTGTACCGGGTCATCGATCATGCCGCAGAAAAAAAATCCGGATATTCCTGAATTGATTCGTGGGAAAAGCGGCCGGGTTGCCGGATCGTTAATGGCGCTTATTACAATGATGAAAGGCTTGCCGTTAACGTATAATCGTGATATGCAGGAAGACAAGGAGCAGATTTTCGACGCGGTGGACACCGTTTCAGCCTGCCTGTCCATTACAGCCGAACTGTTGGCCAATTTGAAATTTTCTGTCGAGAAAATGGAAAAAGCGGCCCGAACAGGATATATTACCGCAACGGACCTTGCCGATTACCTTGTTCTTAAAAATGTGCCGTTTAGGGAGGCGCATGGTATTGTCGGTCAGGTTGTTGCCTACTGTATTGAAAAACAGTGCGAACTCATCGATCTGAACCTTGGTGAGTTGCAGAGATATTCGCAGGCGATTGGAAAAGATGTGTATGAGGTTCTCAGTGTCGAAGGATCGGTGAACAGCCGAGTGTCGACAGGTGGTACCGGGTTGCAACGTGTCGAAGAAGCAGTCAGCAGCGCTGAAAAACAAATGGGGATAAACCAATGAAAAGATTAAGCGGACCTAGGTGTGTCGGACTCGTTCTCGTGGTGGTAACACTGTTCTTTCTCGGTGGGTGCGGGTATAAAAATGATCCGGTACCCCCCGATAAAATCGTACCAAAAGCAATTGACGACTTGGCCTACACCATCGATGAAAAAGGAGTCAAATTGACCTGGTCGTATCCGATAGAAACGATCCTTGGTACCGATATAGTTGAAGTCGATTCCTTTGAGCTGTACCGGGCGGTCGTTCCTCTCAAGGACTACTGTAAAAACTGTCCAATCCCTTTCAGTGATCCAATTGAAGTAGCCGGCGGAGTGACCAGTGAAGAGGAGAGGCGCAAGGCAAATTATGAGACTACGCTTCTGCGCTCCGGGCACCGATATTTTTTCAAGGTCCGTTCCCGTACAAGTTGGTGGGCGGCCAGTGGGGATTCAAATATCGTTTCTTTTATCTGGCATACACCGGTAAAAGCGGTCGGCTCTCTGCAGGCAAAGGGAGGTGATTCCTCGGTGAGCTTGAGTTGGCAGCCTGCCTCCACACTGATTGATGGTCGGGTTGTTGAAGATCCGATTAAATATCAAGTGCTCAGAAGTCTGGGCGGCAAAGGGTTTGAAAAAGTGGGTGAACCGGTCTCCGGAACCAGCTTTGTCGATCGACAGGCGAAAACCGGAAAGAAATATTTTTATAAAGTCCAGTCACTGCTGATGCTTGGGGATGATGTCGTTAGCGGTGGTGTGAGTAATTCGGTAAGCAGTATGGCGGTTGATACCGTTCCACCTGCTCCTGTAACCGGTGTAACGGCGGTTAGAACAAGCAAAGGCATCAAACTTTTCTGGGATAATTCGGAAGAGAGCGATGTGAAGGGCTATAGGATTTATAGACGGACAGCTGCAGAAGACATGCCAAAAATGATCGGTGAAGTCCAGGCCGTTTACACAATCTTCGAAGATACCGACGCAGCCGAAGATGTGAGCTACTATTATTCGGTCACAGCGGTTGATTCGTCTGAGCGCGGCAATGAGAGTGACAAATCAAGAGAGGCTACCGTCCGCCATTAGCCCTGGACGTTAACAGAGCCGGTTTGATCGCACCTGAAAGCACAGGCTTGAGGGAGAACGGGTGAATCTCACCTCCAGGCGATCGGAAATTGTGAACAAGACGTAATCAAAGCGATACTCTATGCATCATTTTATCTATCAAAACGGTGAGCTGTTTTGTGAACAGGTGCCGCTGACAAAAATTGCAGAAGAGGTTGGAACACCTTTTTACTGTTATTCACAGGCGACGCTTGATCGGCATTTCAAGGCATTTGATTCCGGGTTTGAGGATATTCCTCATTTGACCTGTTTCGCTGTCAAAGCATGCTCTAATATAGCCATTCTTAACCGATTCGGTAAGCTTGGCGGCGGCGCTGATATTGTCTCCGGGGGTGAGTTGTTCCGGGCACTAAAAAGCGGAATCGATCCTTCCAAAATAATCTACTCCGGGGTCGGCAAGACCGAAGAGGAATTGAGATACGCCCTGGACTCATCCATTTTATTGTTTAATGTGGAATCGGGACAGGAGTTGGACCGCCTTGCCGAGGTTGCCCGGTCGATGGATAAACCGGCGCCGGTTTCCTTCCGTGTCAATCCGGATGTGGACCCCATGACCCATGCCTATATCTCGACGGGACTGGCCAAGAATAAATTCGGTATACCCATCCAGGAAGCCGGGGAGTTATACGCACGGGCAGTTGGTATGGACTATATCGATCTGAAAGGAGTGAGTTGCCATATCGGTTCGCAGCTGACCCAGATTTCTCCCTTTGTCGAGTCGTTGAGGAAGGTTAAAACCTTTGCCGCGGATCTGATCAGTCAGGGTGTCAATATCGAATACATTGATATCGGCGGCGGTGTTGGCATTACGTATGACGATGAAGAACCTCCCCATCCCCAAGAGTATGCCGAACAGATAAAAAAGGAACTGGATGGTCTTTCATGTACGCTAATTCTTGAACCGGGCAGGGTTATCGTTGGCAATGCCGGTATTCTGGTAACCCGTGTACAGTACACCAAAGTCAACCGGGGTGGGGAGAGCGAGAAACATTTTGTGGTGGTCGACGCAGCCATGAACGACCTGACCCGGCCAAGTCTTTATGATGCCTATCATGGTATAATTCCGGTTAAGGAATTCCAAGGTAACAGAGAAGTGGTAGACATCGTCGGCCCGATCTGTGAAACCGGAGATTTTATTGCCAAAGACAGATCGCTTGCCAAGGTCGGGCAAGGTGACCTGCTTGCCATTATGAGCAGCGGTGCTTACGGTTTTTCCATGTCATCCAATTACAACTCCAGGCCGAGAGCGGCGGAAATTCTGGTTGAAGACAACAGCTTTGATGTTATTCGCAGGCGGGAAACCTATGAGACCCTCATAGAAAACGAATCGGTTCCCGATTGATAGAGTGTAAAATGAATATTGATTTTCCCATTGCTTTTACCAAAATGAGCGGCACCGGTAATGATTTTATTATCATTGACCACCGTCAGCCGATAGTACCGGTTGAGC
>CAZUUJ010000090.1:0-11840 GCA_964623625.1 uncultured Desulfocapsaceae bacterium | reverse complement strand
GTCTTCCGGTAATCGGAATGACTTTAATACCTGCATGCTGCAAACGCTCCATGGCAAAATAGGCATCTGCCGGTAATTTCCCATCAAGAGTCAGGGTGTCGTCTATATCGGTAAGGACAAATGTTATCTGTCTTTTCAATTCCTGCGGAAATGCTTGAAACGGTTTCATAATTAATCGGTTTTCCTTGTCCGGGATATCGGAGGCATAAAGCCAGCCTCAATTAAAATCACTCACTTACCTATCAAAAATCGATCCTAACCCCTTCCTGCTCCAGAAATTTGGTCGTTTTACTGCAAACCGGAGCTGTGGTTTTTAAAACAACGGTTGTACCAGGCCGAACGTTTTTAATTCGCTTAACTTTCTCCAGAATCTTTTTACCATCAGCCATAATGATCCGGCTCTTTCTGTTTATGACAATGGCAATTATGTTTTTATCGATTTTTTCCAGAACCGTTCGAGGCGGTAAGCCGAAATCTTTTGGTGACAGATTCATTTTCTCTCTTTAGATTGTATTGTTTTGTTGCATTTTGTGCTTTTCCTGTGATAGTCCTGCTGGGATACCACTGTTTTGATCATTATGAGTCAGTCATCATGGCAATGAAAGAAATAAAAACACAGCAAAGCAAGCACAAAGACAAACAGGCTCCCTGTGACATCTGCAGGCAGATGGTTTCTATCTCGGAATTAAAGGAGAACGAGTATCAGGGGCGTCACCTGTGTCTGTATTGTCATGGTGAAATCGCCAACTGTGGCTGTGAAGATCATGATTTAGATTAATTGTTTTTTTCTGCTATTTTGCTCATAGCCCGTTCCGACAAGGCGGTGATGGTTAACGATGGATTAACACCTGGATTGGCCGAGATCATCGAGCCATCGCAGATATACATATTTTTATAACCGAATACCCGATTATCCTTATCGATAACCCCCTCTTCTTTTGACGCTCCCATCACGCAGCCGCCCAGGATGTGGGCTGTTGTGGGGATACCGGCCAATGTTTCGGTAAACAGGGCCACCGGTTTGCCGTTGACAATGTCTGCGTATCTGTGGACCAGATCCTGGGATTCCGGGATAAAGGCCGAAGGTGCCTTGCCCTTCTCCATGGATGTTCGCATACCGATCCAGCCTTTTGAAAATTGCAGGGTGGAGTTGAGTGTCTGCATAAAGAGCAATATCTGGGTCTTCTTGGCAAAGTCCCAGGTAGTCAGCACTTTCAGATTTTTTACCGGATAACGAACCAGGTCTGCTGCCAGCCGCCCCAGCCGGACAAACAAATTTTTCCCTGACACCATGGGTGCCAGCAAAATACGCCAGAAACCGGAACCGGAAGCATAGCGGACCGGCTCAAGGTGACTATGCTCATCGGTATGAAGGATGGAGCCGATGGCGACCCCGTCAGAGAATACCGTTTCCTTATCAAAAGTCGTTACCCCTACCAGGCTTTCTGAATTAGTTCGAATATTCATACCGATCCGGTTGGAAAGATTGGGCAGAGAAAGCTTTTTCAGATCAAACAGCAATGGCAGGGTCCCCAGAACCCCACCAGAAAAAATCACACCACCAGCCGTCACCATCTGTTTTCTTGTTAATATGCCGGTAGAGCACCGAAAGTAAACTTGATAGCCGTCACCGCCATCATCCTGTCCCAAAGGCCGGACATCGGTCACTTTGCTCTCGGCCCGGATCTCGGTGCCATGTTTCTCTGCCAGGTAGAGATAGTTTTTATCCAGGGTGTTCTTACCGTCAAAGCGGCAGCCGGTCATACAGCCGCCGCAGAAGGTACATCCCTTTCGTGGTGGTCCGTTACCATCAAAGTACGGATCGGCAACTTCCACACCCGGCTCCCCGAAAAAGACAGCTACTTCGGTCAATTCAAACTCATCCGCTTTGCCGATCTCATCTGCCAGTTTCAATAACGCCTCATCCCCACATTGCATTCGGGGATTACGGTTGGTACCCAGCATTTTCTTGGCCAGCAGATAAAAGGGCTCCAGTTCATTTTTCCAGTCAGTTAAATGCGCCCAACTCTTTGCCGTAAAAAAGTTATCCTTGGGAATCGGCAGGGTATTGGCATACACCAGCGAACCGCCTCCCACACCGACTCCTGACAGGATGGTGATATGCCGATAAAAACTCAGTTTGAAGAAACCGAAAAACCGCAGGAGAGGCAGCCACATCCACCTTATCAAATTCCAGTTGGTTTTCGGGAAATCTTCTGCCCCCAGCCGTTTACCTTTTTCTAAGACCAGAACCCGATAGCCCTTCTCGGCAAGACGCAGAGCGGCTACCGAACCGCCGAATCCAGAACCGATAATGACAAAATCGTATTGAAGTTTTGGGGGAGGTGCTTTTTTCATATCCCAGAATGTTTACCATCTGTTGCCACTGTTGTTCAACCTTTTGCTCATCATTGAAGAGTTTTATGTGGAATCAACGAGGACATTGTTGAGTGTTGTACACAGTTGTGTTTTATTCCAGTTATCTCAACAATAACCTTTGCCGACAACAATTCCCCATGGAAAGCGGACCGGAATTAAATAAACTGTTTCAGAACCAACTTAAGGCCTTCAGAGCAGATATGATGCCAAATGCAGACGAGCGGATAGCCCGGCTGAAACGACTCAAATCACTGTTAAAAGAAAATCAGCAGCAACTGATTAGAGCCTTACAGGACGACTATTCCGCCCGTTGTGCCGAAGAAACACAACTCCTTGAATTGATGCCCACCATTCAGGGAATCAACTATATGTGCAGACGTATTCGCTGCTGGATGCGACCGGAGCGCCGCCACCTGCCACTTTATCTCTGGCCGGGCAAGGCCAGAGTCATCTATCAGCCGCTGGGTGTCATCGGTATCATGGTGCCGTTCAACTTTCCACTGTTCTTGAGCTGTTCACCCCTGGCGACAGCACTGGCAGCGGGCAACCGTGCCATGATTAAAATGCCGGATACCACACCCGGAACTTCGGAACTTGTTGCTGAGCTTATTCATGACGCTTTTCCCTCCGACCTGATCACCGTGGTAACCGGCAGCCTGGAAACCAGCATCGCCTTTTCCACACTGCCGTTTGATCATCTTCTCTTTACCGGCAGTACAACTGTGGGCAAAGAAATCATGAAAGCGGCAGCGGAAAATCTGACCCCGGTTACCCTTGAATTGGGCGGCAAGTCGCCGGTCGTAATCGACAAGGATGCTGATCTCAAAGAATCGGCAACCCGTATCTGTATCGGTAAGTCACTGAATTCAGGTCAGAGCTGTGTCGCTCCTGATTATGTGTTGGTGCCCCATGAAAAGCAGGAACGTTTCATCTCGCTCTATATCAGAGCGTTTAATCAGTTTTATCCGACAATCTCTTCAAACCCCGATTACAGCGCCATTATCAACGACAGCCACTTACACAGGCTGAACAATCTTCTTAAAGATGCTGTACAAAAGGGGGCAACGGTGATCCCTGTTTCCGATGAATCCGTTAGCGATGGTAGTCGCCGGTTCAAACCAATACTGCTCACCAATGTGAGCGATGAAATGGCAGTTATGCGGCAAGAGATCTTCGGCCCTCTGCTGCCGATAATAGGTTACGACAATTTCTCCGATACCCTGTCATTCATTCAGAAGCGTGAAAAACCGCTGGCACTTTATTGTTTCGGCTTCAATAACCGCAACCGGCAAAAGATGCTTGAACAAACGCAGTCCGGCGGTATTGTTTTCAATGAGACCACTCTCCATGTAGCAGTCGACGACATGCCCTTTGGCGGTATCGGCTCATCCGGGATGGGACAGTATCATGGCAAGGAAGGATTTCTTGCCTTTTCAAAAGCAAAGCCGGTTTTAAATAAAACCCGTCTTAATGCTCTTCGTCCCCTTTATCCCCCCTATGGCAGCAAACTGTCACAAACGGTTTTACGATACCTCTTGAGATAATAACTGATTGTTATTTCATACATCGGTAATAACAATCATTTCTAGTTCTGCTGAACCCCATATCTGGAGAAACCGTCCTTTTATTCGAGAAAACAAGCTATATAATTTTTAACAAGCTTTGAAGAATGCTGGCAGAAAATCAGTGGAAACACCTATAATTCATCGAATTTTCTTTAGGATTCAGGAGTTTGTCTGCAGGCAACCTTTGACGAATCATTTTTCAGCTGTTTCATATCAAGACAACACTGCAATAAAAAATAAACAAGTGGCGGGCAAACTGATCAGGCAGCTATCGACAAACCTTTTCATGATTGCACAAAAATTTTGCCATACCTTGAAAAAACACCAGATTTTTGTTGGGAAGTATAGGCGTGTTTTATACATGGCAGTTATTGGCCGAACAGTTACGACAGACTATTTCAAAATGATTAACAGGTGATTGTTGAAAAAAGGCTAACTTTGTTCTTTTATTAAAAAACCACAACGAGCTATAATATGTAATATACTCATTTTTGATAGGAGGAACTCATATGGCTGATAGAAAATACAAATTTTCCTGGGACCTCTTGGGCGATATTGAGAATGGAAGACCCAATCTCGGTAAATCCGTCAGAATCGAGGTATACCGCCTCATGCAGTTTGCTTTCAGAGACATCATGGAGCAGCAATTAGGAACAGAAAAGACAGATCAACTCTTTTATGACGCAGGTAAACTGGCCGGAGTCGAATTCTACAAAGAGAACTTATCTGATTCGCCTGATTTTAATGGTTTTATAAAAGATCTCCAGGTTACCCTTCGGGAACTGGGAATCGGTATATTACGAATTGAAGAGGCAGATTTAGAAAAAGGCTCCTTTGTTTTGACAGTATCCGAAGACCTTGACTGTTCAGGATTGCCGGAATTGGAATATGAAATCTGTATTTATGATGAAGGATTTATCGCCGGTCTTCTGGAAAGCTATACTGGACACGAATTCAAGGTTAAGGAGGTGGATTGTTGGTGCACCGGTGACCGGACCTGTCGTTTTATTGCAGAAATAATTGATTAATATCCGCTGCAGCTAAAGCGACACTCATTGCCGGTAAAACTCAAATACCAAAAAAGTGTGATCTTTGGCTATTTAAAACATCAATCCCAATCCAGTTGAAATTTTTTGAAAGAAGCCCGAGGAGATACCGTGTCGACTCAAATCCCGCCAGAAAACCTTGATGAATTATCACAAGTCCTGTTGGATGTCATCACCCTTGCAAAAGCGCCGGAGCTAACCGGTCAGTATCAAGACATCTCTTCCCTTCGGTCCCTATATGACATCCTCATCTCCATGCGGGACTTTCTCTACGCGGCATCAAGTGGTGATCTTAGTGTAAACGTTCCTCATAAAGGATTTATCCCCGGAGCTATGAAGACACTACAGGCCAATCTCAAACATATGAGCTGGCAGACCAAAATGATCGCATCTGGAGACTTCACCCAACGCATTGATTTCATGGGTGAGTTCTCAGAATCATTCAATATGATGGTGACCCAGCTTGATCAGACGTTGAAGGAGCTTGTCGAAAAAAAAGACCAGATCAGCAAGGCCAACGACGAATTGCGTAAAGAAATTGATATCCGTATAAAAACCGAACAGGCCTTACGGCAATCACAAAAAGCCTTGAAGCGTTTAGCAACTACTGATGCTCTTACCGGGCTGTTTAATAGAAGACATTTTACAACACTTGCAGAAAATGAGATAAGCCGTGCTCTTCGATATGGTCGCCGTTTATCGATCATCATGTTTGATATTGATTTTTTCAAAAAGGTCAATGACACCTATGGACACGCCAATGGCGATGAAGTCTTGAAAGCAGTTGCCAAGACTACTCAGAACTCAATAAGATCAACAGACATAGCGGCACGATATGGTGGGGAAGAATTCATTATTCTTCTCCCGGAAACTCCAAAGAATGCTTCAGGGGTGATGGCTGAACGACTTCGAAAATCGATAGAAGAACTTGCGATTCAGACCGATAAAGAAACAATCAGGATAACTGCGAGTTTTGGAATCTACGGCGGGCTGGAAAATGGGGAGAAAAAGCCAATTGAGACCCTGTTATCTGAAGGTATCTCAAAGGCGGACCAGGCCCTCTATGATTCAAAAGAAAACGGCAGAAACAGAGTCACCGTGTATGAAGAATAAGCGATGACGTAAGTTTATTGCATCGATATAGTACAGAAAGGCCGGTTAATCGTGTGTGATTAGCCGGCCTCTTCTTCAGTCAGGCTTCCAGGGACCACCGGAAGCCTTTATCGGGTGGCATGGCTGTTATTTGCCATGAGTTGCCCGCATGGTTCTGGCAAGCTCCTTGATTTCACCGAGATCTTTTGTCATCTCATTCCAACCATACCAGTATGCATAATCGGGGTTTACGTGAAAAAATCCTTGATAGGTACGCATACGATGCTTCATGTACATTTCACAAAGGACCTGATCGATATAGGACAGCTTGTCGAGATCCTTATCCCATGCCTCGCCATTGGTATGCATAAAGGTCAGCAGGAATGGATAGTTGGCAGGGTATCCAGCCGGTTTTTTAATCAGTCCGTCCTTATAGAGAGCTGCCACCGTTTCAATAGCTTCAGCCATCAACCGATCAGCTTTCATCATGATGGAATCACCCATGTCAAGCTGCTCTTTGGCGTAGTTGTGGGAATGACACTGGGAACACACTTTCAGCATCTTATCCCTTTCTTTCTGCCATGACTCCTGGTCAAGCTTGGCCATACGAACGGCCTTGACAGCATCCAGAATCGGGGTTGGTTTGCCGGTTTCCGGATCAAGAACTCCCAGAGCCTTTAAAATGGTTACCCGGTCAGCGGCTGCCTGTTTGTCATCCGGCAATGGCAGACGTACACCGAGAAATCCCCAGGCTGTTTCATTGTGATGATTGCCATCAGGCATGTGACAGGTCTGACAGGTCGGGGCCGCCGCATCTTCAGGCAAGTCTCCATTCTGTTTGGCAAACCAGCGAATGCCATGCTTCGAGCTTGACCACATTTCCCATTGGGGATGATCATAACCCATATGACACTGCTGACAGGCACGGGGATTGAGAGCTTCTTTTTTAGAAAATGTGTGGCGGGTATGGCATTCGTCACAGGAGTTATTCTGATAACGATACCCTTTTTCAGCCAGTTCCTTTTTCTGTTCTTCTGTCTTGATGCCCATGTTATGGCAACCGCCGCAACCACGACCACCTTCGATCAGTTCATCCGGGGCCATATGCGTCGCCGGAATAGCGTTAAGAGATGTCCAGCCAAAATTATGCTTCCCAGCGGCAAACTGCTCAAACTGCTCTTCGTGACATTCTGCACAAACATTCTCATCGGGTAATTGGGCCTTTTTGAAGTCCTCGGCTGTCTTATGCTCCTCACCATGGCAGGTGGCACAGGTCACATCCTCTTTTGAATGCACACTGGCCCTCCAGTCCTGGACCATACCCGGCGACACCTTGGTATGACATTCAATACAGGCATCAGCTTCTACAGCACCGGGTTTCTTCCCGGGTCCTTCAGGTTGAGTTCCGGATGCATTGGCCGCAACAGCAGCAGCCAGCATCAAGATACCGGTTACCAACATAACACTTGTTCTTTTCATACTTTTCCTCCTTAATTTGAAATTTTTTAGTGATTTGCCCTCGTTAATACATGACATATATGCTGGATTTTTTTATTGACCTAAGTCAAAACTACTCAATGAAGAGGATGATGAAATAAATCCTTGAAAAGAGCTTTTCGCATGCAGTAGAACGAAGGATAAGTTACGGCGGTAGCTGATAAATAATGGTAGGGTGAGACCGCATGAATTGTCCAAAATGTACCGCACACATGCAGCAGGTCCGGATTAGAGGCATCGAAATCGACCGCTGCTCCCGCTGCAAGGGTATCTGGTTCGACAAGCAGGAACAGAGCCGGGTCCGGCAAGTCCGTGGATCATATAAAGCCGACACCGGTCACCAGGCAATCGGTGAATTCTACAACAGAAACCGGGACATCAACTGCCCGCGCTGTGATGTTCTCATGGTAGAAGAGGAACTCAAACGTGGACGGTTGCCCATTCAGATCGAAAGATGTCCGTCATGCCATGGGGCCTACTTTGATGCCGGAGAATTTCGCGATTTTGCAGAGCCTACGATGCTGGAGTTTGTTGCCGATCTCTTCAAACAGTTTAAGCAACGGCTCATAGGATAATATGAGCACCTCCGGCAATCAAGTCGGTTTTTAAAAGCGAACCGCAGAGGTCACCAGAAATGTCGAATGACGAAGTTGTGAAGAGAGCTACCGGCCGTATAAGCCTGCTGAAGCACTTCAAATTCTTCCGTCTTTCGACATTCATTATTCCTGGTGACCTCGATATTCGCTGTTAATTACTACTGCTTGCTAACAGTTGACAACCTGAAAACCAGAGATTTCAACCTTGAACAGAAACAATGAACAATAAACCGGCTGATCTGCTTCTTGATGTCACCTGCATGGTGATCTTTCCCATTGCCATGGTGTTCATTTTAAAAAGCCTCTCCTTTCTGCTGATCCCCTTTCTCTTCGCGCTGCTGTTCTGCTATGCTATCGGCCTGCCAATGGATTATCTGCAGGAACACCATGTGCCGGCCACAATCCGCATCCTGCTGACTGTTGGTTTGATTGCAGGCGTCTTCTATGGACTTGAAAGGGTTATCCAGCAGAACCTGCTCAGCCTGGTGCAGACCTGGCCACAGTATGAAGAAAAATTCTGGGTTTATGCCAACCTGCTCCTCTCCCACTTTGACATATCCGAGGAAAAGGCAAAGGAAACATTGACAGCCTTCTTCTCCAACATCGGCAAGGAAGAGCTCAAGCCCGTCGGCTCCATGGTGCAGTACCTGAGCGGCTCTTTTTTCTCCTTTTTGGGCAATGCTTTCTGGATAGTGCTCTTTGTGATCTTCATCCTGTCCGAGCGGGGTGGAATTGCCCGTAAAATCGTCAGGGGAGTCGGTCCGCAAAAAGCGATTGACATCCTCGACACCATGCGCCGGATCAACAAATCTGTCCAACAGTATCTTGGGCTGAAAACCCTCATCAGCCTGTTAACAGGCGTGCTTGTTTCAACAGCTCTGCTTCTGTTGGATGTACCTTTCC
This sequence comes from uncultured Desulfocapsaceae bacterium, assembly GCA_964623625.1. Taxonomy (GTDB): domain Bacteria; phylum Desulfobacterota; class Desulfobulbia; order Desulfobulbales; family Desulfocapsaceae; genus CAZLGM01. The sequence goes on along the minus strand of CAZUUJ010000090.1, from coordinate 2,762 downwards.
CCTTCCTCTGGGGACTTCTGGCCTTCCTGCTCAATTTCATTCCTAATATCGGTTCCATTCTGGCTGGAGTGCCGCCTATTCTGGTGACCCTGTTCGACAGCGGCTCCATTTCCAGGACCCTTATTGTTGCTGTTGCCTTCATAGTCATCCAGACCATTGTCGGTAATTTTATCGAGCCGAAGGTTCTCGGAAAAGGTCTGGATCTCAGCCCTCTTGTAGTTCTTTTTTCCCTGCTGTTCTGGGGCTGGGTCTGGGGAATCCCGGGTATGCTGCTCTCCGTTCCTCTGACTGCTGCGCTGAAAATCAGTCTGGAGCAATTCGACCGGACCAAGCCAATTGCTATCCTGTTGGGAGATAATCCCGGAGATTAGCAAACTCCGCCATATTCTATGTTGTACGATTTCTGTAAGTGATCTATATTAATTGGATATATCAATTTATATCTGACGAAACCTCTGGGAACAGCTGTTCCCGCAGTTGATGGTTTTTAATTGTATTGAATAACCGTCTCGACAGGAACACACACATTCACCAGTAAAAAAACAATCTGTTAGTCGAAGCTGCACAAGACACAAGCAATGAAGAATCTGGAAAAGAAACGAATAAAGGCACGTCAACGGCTGGATATCACTACCAGCAAATTGGGTGTTCTGCTCGGTGGTTCCGGCTTAATAGGAGGTGCGATCCTTCACTATCTCAAGAAGAAGTCGTCTGAGGAAATGGTGATCCTCTCCCCTAACAGTAAAAAGATAAGTTTGCGGGAACCCAAGGACATTCGACGATACATCAAAAGATATCGGCCCGATTTTATTATCAACTGTGCCATGGCCTCTCTGGATAGTGATGCCGAGCTTGCCTACGAAATAAACTGTATCGGAGCTATCAGATTAGCCAAAATAGCTCTAAAATACCAAATACCTTACATCTATTTCAGTTCAGCGGCAGTATTACCTATGGCCGAAGACCTGATAGAAGAGGATTGTCTTCCCTTACATGAGAAGATGTCCAACTATGCCAAATCAAAGATCATGACGGAAACCATCCTGCAGCATATGCATGAGACCCAAGGCCTTGATTTTACTGTAATCCGGCTTGGCGTCGTCTATGGCAAACACGACCATAAAACCAAAGGTTTCCAGCGCATGCTCTTTGCCATTGCCGATGAGTCAATGCCATTTATTTTCAGCAAACCAAATGCCCTACATTCCTATACATACACAAAAAAAATCCCTCCCTTTATCGACTATATCCTGAATAACAGAGGGGAGTTTGGCGGTCAGATCTATAATTTTGTCGACAAAGATCCTGTCGAGCTGGTTACACTGATAAAAACAATCAAGTCCACACTTGGTAGCAAAACTCCCAGAAACATGTGTGTTCCTTACCCAATGGCAACGTTTGGCCAACGGATTATACGATGGATCATAAAGAAATTGCGTATTATCGGGATTGATAGCAAGGTACCGGCTGAACTGATGTTCATGGAAAGTTTTTACCAGACTCAAACCCTGTCGACTCAGAAGCTCCAGGAATCAAGTTATGTCGACCCAACACCTGATGTTACTGTTTTCACTCAATTGCAAGAAATGATCGATTATTACATCAAACGCTGGCATCACCTGAATCTGCTGATGAACCACGAACATTCTCTGGATAATCTGAACAAACGCAGCAGTGAGTTCCTTCAATCACCAAATAAACTGTTGGAAGAATTGAAAGACAGTTCCGCCCTTCCGCTGGGTGAATTTGACCGACTGTTTTAGCTGTTTCTCATATCCCTGAATCCGTGACGAAGTTTATTGTTTATCCGCATAATACTTTGATAGAATACAATATTTATTGATCCTGCTATTTTTACCTTAAATACTCACTCGCCCTTCAGGGCATCCGCTAGCACTGCATCTTTGATTGATTCAACTGACTGATATAATTGGTTATTATTTGACAGTTAAATCAAGTAAAGCTACAGCACTATCAAATGCACTCCAAGAGCACTTCCTGGGGGCGCTCATGGATTCAGGATATCGATAATCCTTCTGAACAAAATAATTCCTGTCGCCGATTCAGGTGGACATTGACACCGACAAGTTCTTAGGAGTATTTTAACTACATTATTTTGTGGATTATTCTGTTTCTTCAGACCTATCAGAATAGGATTCCAAGAACAGGCCTCTTTAAAACGTTTTTAATTTATCATTACATTTGCAGGAAGCTCTAATGGCCCTGAAAATTCCCTTTATTGTTACCATTCTTCTTACTCTTTTTTTATTGTTGCCAATGGTCGCGAAAACAGCTGCAGCTGAAGGAAAAACCGAGAAATGTGCCTGGCTCAAGAGTGAAATAGAAAGAAGAGAGGCTGATCTCACTCAATCGAAGCCAAAGGTTGATCAGGTTAAAATAAAACTTGAAAAACTGGCAGTAACCCTTGAAAATACCAGGAACACACTCGACCTCAACAATATACAGGCTGTTGCCGCGTATAATGAGAATGTCCAGCTCTATTCAACAAAAGTTATACGGTATGAATTGCTCCAGGAGATGTTCAATAAGAAGCTGGATGGTTATAAACAACTGATCTCAAGGTTTAATCAAGAGTGTATACAATAGTCACTCGCAGCAAGACAGCAGAAGGTTATTCAGTCACTATTGATGGTCTTTAAATTAGCAACACGGAGATCAGTGTCTACTCATACCGGCCAAGGGTAACAACGTGAACAATCTGTACAAACAGTGCGAAACCGCTTTCAAAGGTTTCACTGCCT
>CAZUUJ010000089.1:0-12646 GCA_964623625.1 uncultured Desulfocapsaceae bacterium | reverse complement strand
ATAAGCTCTTAACGGAGAGATTGTTTTTTCTTGACACTGTCAAACATATCAACCCTCATTTCTCATGAACAGTTTGTATGCAACACCTTGTTTAACATCACAAACTAAATTTTAAATCACCGGATAGTTACACTGTTGCGCACAAACTGTTCATGACAAGTGCGTGCTAAGCTTCCGGCAAGTCAATTGAAAATAAAAAAACCGTCCTTGTGGATCAGGAATTTTTTTTTGGCAACAAGGCCGATAGCAGCACAGCAAGTATGGCCATGGTGAAGGCAAGGAAAAATGAGTATGCAAAAGAACCGGACTTCTCGGCCAGCAGTCCTGCCAGATAAGGACCACCGATCTGACCCAGCCCAAAAATAAAGGTAATAAAGCCAAAAAACGCGGCAACCCGCTGTGGGCCGACATAGTCACCAACCAGGGCTGCCATGATTGATGGAATGGACCAGGCAACCACACCGAAGCAGCAAACTGAGAAATAAAGAAAAACCTGCGGCAAATCCAGTCCGGCTAGCAGATAGGCCGTGGCCTGGATGGAGAAAACCATCATAAGTGCTACCTTTCTGCCTAATTTATCGGAAATCGTTCCGAACACCGGGCCGGATAAAAGACTGAACAAACCAATCCAGGACCAGAAATTACCTGCGACAGCTTCCGAGAACCCTTTTTCCTGGACCATCGCGGTCACAATAAAGGTCACGTAAATCACATAGGTGAAACCGAAAAGAAAATAGATAGCGCCGCAATGGAGAATCAGCCTGGAGCGGAGCTTCAGAGTTGTGTCCATTTCAACTTGCCCATCATCCGATCGATCCTTCCAACCGGCAGGTTTCAGCCCTTTGTCCTCCGGATTGTTTCGAATGACCAAATAACAGAGGGAGGCAACACCGATCACTATCGTCCCGAGGATCAACCAGCCAAGCCGCCAGCCCTGCTCATAGTTGTGATTGAGGTAAGGAATAAATTTACCGGACAAAATAATGGCAAAACCTGAACCGATCACCACAAAACCGGCAGCCCTACCCCGTTTTTCACTACTGAACCAGACCGACACCAGTGCCATAATCGGTACATTGGCCATGGCTGAGCCCATTCCGGTTAGTACATAAAAAAAAATAAGCAGGTAGAAATTCTCTGTTCGGCCGATGGCCATCATCGACAAGCCGATAACAAGCAGAGAAAACCCGATCAGATTACGGCCTCCAAACAGGGGCATCAGCCGCCCGCAAAGAAGAACCGCCACCAGATAGCCGATAAAATTCATTGTTGAGATCAGACCCATTTGAGAATAAGAGAGTCCAAGAGATTCTCCCATTGCCGGCAGCAGCATACCCAGGGAAAAGCGTCCCAGTCCAAGACAGCCGAAGATACAGAGAGTCCCTGCACCAACCACAAACCAGCCGTAATGAATACCGGTACCCGTATTTGATGAGGAATCGTTCACTTGCTCACTCGGAATAACAAACAGATTGAAAATGGAAAACACAAGCACACTGATTGTGGCTTTTAAGTAATATGGTTATCTGCCCTTTTGGATTGCCTGATAACTGGGCTGTTGAAATTAGCTAGCCGGTCGCTGGAGAAGAAATTCTCGAAATCCGTTTTTGTTCAACTGGGCCTTCACTGGAGAAAGTAACGAGAACATCGTCATTATCTCACGATTCGTGCGGTAGGTAACGTACAACTTTAAGTGGTGTTGGGGGCGAAAAGAAACCTCGAAGTTATTTTTGACTACAAAAGTATTGATATCGGGTAATAAAATCTGCCTGGAAAACGATGATAGCATAATCATCCCTTTCGGTTTGATCATTCGATGACACAGCCGAACCAGGTTATCCGTCTCTTTGTTCCCCAGTCGATCGATCAGATCCCAGAGCAGAATTCCATCGAAACTTTCTGGAGGATAATCAAGAACGTTCCATATTTTAGCAACAGAACCTCTGGCTTTCCGGCATCGTTGAAGGCGGGAAAACATATCGCAGACAAACAGTCTTTTAACCCGACTGCCGAAAAATTCGATATTCTCCCCGCAGACCGGTCCTAGATCAAGGATCTGCGACTCAGGAGTGCGGCGGCAAGAGTGAACAAACAGCCGGCATATTTTACTGGTGTAGCCTTCGGGAATAAAAGACCGCTCAGAGCGGACGCGATTCTGATCCGCAAAAATTGACAAGGATCTTTCCCCTTCTATTTATTCTCGGTTATTGTGAGACCTTCACCCGGCTTTGCATTTTTCGGGTAGAGGGTCGGCTTGTTGTCGGCCTGCTTTACTGGTTTATCCTTTTCTAGCTCAATAACCGCTTTCATATAGGCACCGTCTTCAACAGAGATTCTCTTGGCCCTGATCTCTCCCTCAAAATCGGCAGTCTTAGTGATTTCCACTTTTCCCTTGGCTGTGACGTTGCCTTTCATTTTACCACTGATCGTCACCTTCTCCGCCTTGATATCCGCCTGGACACTCCCCTTGGTACCAACGGTGAACTGTTGTCCGCTCAGATCAATCGTGCCTTTCAGGTTTCCCTGGATGATCAGGTCTCCTTTGCCACTGATCGATCCCTCTATGGTAATCGCCTCACCTATACAGGTGATCTCATCTTTTTGGGCCGACAACCCGCCACCTGGCTTCTGTGGAACAGTTTCACTGTGTTTGCTCTTGAATTTTTCCAGCATCTTCTCCCCCGGTGATCTATTAGTTTTCGGTTGCCCGGAAATAATTTCCTAAACTCATGAGCAACCTATCATGTTGATTTCAGGGACAGAATAGCATAAACAACCGAATTGTGACAACTAGAAACATGGTCACCTACAATCTGTCAAGATTGTTGTATCGGTATCAACCGATTTGTTCCTATTCTTTCCCTAGCCTGTTTCTCGGGCTAAATTGCCTTCAACGCCTCTCCGATCGATCGGCACACATATTCGATATTCGATGTAGTGAGCCCGGCAAGATTGATCCGGCCTCCACCGACAACATAGATATGCTTTTGCTCACGCAACCAGCTAACCGCCTCATCGGAAAGACCGCTGAATGAGAACATACCTCGTTGTTCCTTGATAAAGGAAAAATCCTCTTCAACACCCTGGGCAGCCAGACCGTCAACCAGTTTGACCCGCATATCGACGATCCTGTTCCTCATGTCGGTAAGTTCCGAAATCCACACCTCACGCAGGTCAAAATCGGACAGCACAGTGGCGGCCACAAGTCCGCCATGGGCAGGTGGATTGGAGTAAATGACCCTGATAACCGTTTTCAGATGGCTCAGGGCAGTGGCTGCCTCTCCAGCTGTCGGGCAGACAACAGTCAACGCGCCGGTCCGTTCATTATAAAGCCCAAGATTCTTAGAAAAAGAAGAGGCGATCAGAAAATCTATTCCTGCATCACTAAACTGTTCTACCGCAAACCGGTCGCCGGCAACACCGGAACCAAAACCCTGATAGGCGAAATCGAGAAACGGCAACCATCCTTTGTCTTTGCTGATTGCCGCGACTTGTCTCCACTGATCATTGGTCAGATCAACACCGCTTGGATTGTGGCAGCAGGTATGCAGAACCACAATTTCTCCAGCTTGTATTTGTTCCAGATCAGCAACCAGGCTGTCAAAATCCAGTCCTTTGGTTTCCGCGTTGTAATACCGGTACCTGTCAATGGTGAAACCGGCAGCTGCGAAAATGCCATTATGGTTGGCCCAGGTCGGTGAACTGACCCAGACCATGGTTCCGGGATTGAACTTGTTAAGCAGCGCGGCTCCAACACAAAGAGCGCCTGTACCGCCCGGCGCATGAGCTGTTGCCGCTCGTCCGGACGCAAGAACCTCGCTGTCGTCCCCAAAAAGAAGCTTCTGCACTTCCTCCCCAAAAGAAGGGTCTCCGGAAATCGGCAGATAACTCTTGGTTGACTGCTTCTTCAGGAGGAGTTTCTCAGCCTGTTTGACACACTCAAGAACAGGGGTCAGTCCCTGATCATCCTTATACACACCAACACCAAGATTGACCTTTTCCAGGCTCGGATCACTACGAAAAGCATCAGTCAGGCCCAGGATCGAATCGGGCGGCGCCGGTTCAACATTTTTCCACATACTCCCCCTCCAGTCACGCTGAGATAAAACATTTCATTTCACCTGCAAAGATTGACAGTTTTTATGTTTTCATCAGTTCAAATTTAACCTGAATTAATACCCGTTTTTTCCTGCGGGTGTCAATATAAACAAATGTGTTGCCCGTCGTATCGTCATTTGAACTGATCTATTATTTAGTATCCTCTATGGTAAATTTGATTGCTATTTTGGGAAAAATAGTTGCATATGCAATTAAATGTGTTATAATTAACTATGTTTGAAGATTGTCTCTATTTCAACTCCAACGCTCTAGCAAGAACTGTTTCCAAGATTTGGACCCGAGCGTATAAACAATTTGACCTCTCCCCGCCGCATGCCTTCCTTCTCCGGCTTGTGCTGACAGAGCCTGGAATTCAACCTCGTGAGCTTGCAGAAACACTTCAATTGAATCGTTCTACGGTCACACGATTTTTAGACAGTCTTGAAAAAAAAGGGTTTGTTATCAGGCAGTTTGGGGAACGTGACGGCCGCGAAGTCTCCGTTTACCCTACACAAAAGGCTGAAGAGATTCATCAGCGGCTGTACCAGATCCGTGATGAGTTACGACAGAAAATGAAAAAACTTTTAGGAGAACAACAGCTTGCAAAAGAAATTGAGAAGCTTAGAACCATAAGAGAAAAATTAACCGGCGATTGATATTTTTTTACCCAAATAATTGCATATGCAACTATCGGAAGGGTGATATGAGCACCACTAGACCGAGAATTAAATCATGGACAAACTTGAAGTGAGGAATCTTTATCAGATATCCAGCAAAAAAAGATGGCTTCCGATGTAGGAATCAGTTTGTCACATCTTGCCGGAACAAAAGAGTTTTCTTTGTACTGTACAGAGATCGGGTCAATGAAAATATTTAATACACACTACCATGAACAAGGTGTTGAATTTTATCAGATTATCAGCGGTATAGGAATAATCCATATAGGAGAATCAACCAGTAACTCTTCAACTATATGGAGACATCATGTTGAAGTTAAACAGGGTGATTTCTTCATGATTCAACCAAAACAGACACACACACTGGAAAATTTAAGCGAAAAGAAACTGGTAGTGGTCTTCGGCTATCCAAAATCCTACATTACCGATGACCGAGTTATGGTTGAAATCATAAGAAACACAAGGAGAATCAAATGCCATTTGTCCAGATCATTCTGCAAGACGGAAAGAGCCAAGAAGCACACTCCCACATTTCAGACGCAGTCCATGAAGGACTCGTGAAACACTTTGATATACCTGAAACGGATCGGTTTCATATAGTTCAGGAAGTCGCAGGTCACCATTGCTATTACCCCACAAATTATCTCGACATCCCCCACTCTGACGACATCGTTTTTATCAGCATCACTGCAAAAGGTGGTCGAACAGCCGAGATGAAGAAACAGCTGTACGCAAGCATCGCAACCACAATTGAAAAAAGGACCGACATCTCATCAAATGATATTGTTATTGTCCTTACCGAAAACAGTAAAGAAGACTGGTCTTTTGGCCGCGGCCAAGCTCAGCTGATCAGGAACCGATAGTCATAGGGAATAGAATTACACATTGAAGAGAATATAACCAAGTCAAACAAGCCATCATCAACTAGTGTCTTTCCAGAAACTAGAATTTTTCTTCTAAATCGAGGCATAAAAAAATTTACCACCGACATTTAATGGATATTCCGAGGATAAATTTCTCTCTGCAACGAAAAGTTAGGGGAAGTAAGCGATGACTCCAAAAGGCTGTTTCCGGATGGACACTAACTAAAAACTCAATACAGGAGATAAAGATGCCCTATCTCAACGTTCGGCTCACAACCGAAAAATCAAAGGAAATAACAGAAAAACTGGTCAGTCTTTTAATGGACAGGACCTCAGACGTCCTGGGAAAAAATAAAAATGTCATCTCAATCGATATCACTTTTTCTTCGCCTGAGCGATGGTTTGTTGGTGGCTCTTCCATGGAAAAACTGGGTGCGGTCACATTTTATCTCGATATTAAAATTACAGAAGGTACCAATACGAAAGAAGAAAAATCCAGGTTTATCAAAGAAGTGTTTACCGACGTCGACAAACTACTCGGCCCAATCACACCAGCAAGTTATGTTATCATCGATGATGTCCGGGCTGACTCATGGGGCTATCAGGGAAAAACTCAGGAGTATAGAATGACGGGGCTACAGTCGCTGTGATTTTTGGGTTTCTGGTGTAAACAAACCATATCAGGCAAAGAGCAACAGGCTCAGTGCCATTACCGCCATGCCGGAAACCACACCGTAAATGGCCAGATGGTGTTCACCGTATTTCTCAGCCGTGGGCAACAGTTCATCAAGGGAAATGAAGACCATAATCCCGGCAACCGCGGCAAACAGCAGACCATAAACCAGATCAGTCATGAATTGATAGAGTAGGCCAAAGCCGATCAGGGCACCGACCGGTTCGGCAAAACCGGAAAGGAAGGAGAGGCTGAATGCTTTTTTTCGACTCCCGGTTGCAAAGTAGACTGGTACTGCCACTGCAATGCCCTCCGGAATATTGTGGATAGCTATAGCCGCAGCAATGGAAATACCCAACGTCGGGTCCTTCAAAGCAGCGACAAAGGTAGCCAACCCCTCGGGAAAGTTGTGGATGGCAATGGCAATAGCAGAAAAAACACCCATCCGCAGCAGCTTCTGTTTTTTCAGCTCATCTTCGGAGGTGTTCATTTCTTCAACACCCCGCGGCTCGTGAGGATTCTCAAATGAAGGGACCAGTTTATCGATAACGGCTGCCAAGCCAATCCCTCCAAAAAAGGCAAGAGTTGTTGCCCAATAGCCCTGGGTATCGCCAAGCATGGCCACTGTTGCGTCTCTTGACTTGACAAAAATCTCAATCATCGACACATAGATCATCACCCCGGCTGAAAAGCCAAGAGCAATTGCAAGAAAACCGCTGTTGGTCCGTTTGGTGAAAACAGCGAGACAACTGCCAACACCTGTGGCAAGGCCCGCAAACAGAGTTAAGCTGAAGGCGAAAAGAATCGTTGATATCTCAAACTCGGAATTCACTTAATCAAGAAGTAAAAGCAAACCAGATGGTGGTCACCGGGAAAAGTCTTTCGGTTGCGGTTGTTGTCCGACTACTTTTTTTCCATAGTGTGGCGAGCCAGTAGCGACTGCAATTTCCACGGAGACGACAGGCAGATATTCGACTTCTCACAGCTGGACATAACGTCACAAAAGCCGAGGAATTCAGCAATGGCATCACTCATTTCCTTGTCTTTGCGATAAATGATGCTCAGCTGTCGCCGCATATCGACACCTTTAACTTTAAGACTCGTCAACCAGCCGTTTTCAACCTCCCGACAGGCTGTAAGTGATGACAGACAGGCCAGACCGGCACCGGACTCGACTGCCCGTTTCACTGCTTCCGGATGCCCCATTTCCATAATCACATTGATATCATCAAGATAATCCTTCATCTTTTCATTAAAGATGGCGGCCGTTCCGGAGCCCGCTTCACGCATGATCCATTTGGTATCTTCCAGGTCCTGGTCAACATCGAACACTTCTTCATGAGCCAATGGGTCCATCGGTCCTGCCAACACGACAAGTTCATCTTCAAACCAGGGACGTACCAGAATCTCAGACTCACTGACCCGCCCTTCGACAAACCCGACATCCATTGATCCGTCAGTAATCATCCGTTCCGCATATCTGGTATTATAAACATGCAGGTTCATGGTGACATTAGGATGAATCCGCTTAAAACCACCAATAAGATAGGGTAGAATATAGTTGCCCAGAGCCAGAGAGGCGACTATTTCGACATGACCGGTCAGCGTATCATTTGTCTCCGACATAACCGTTTCAACGTTATTAACCTGGAGAATGATATCCTTGGCATGGGGCAGGAGATAGCGTCCGCGCTCATTAAGCAGCAGACTTCGACCTTGCCTGTCGAAAAGAGAAGTGCCCAGTTGATTTTCCAGTTCAGCCAGGGCCATGCTGACAGCCGATTGGGTGACAAACAGCTTTTTACTCGCCTTGGTAACTTGAGCCGTTTCAGCCACCGCGATGAAAATTTCCAGTTGTCTTAAGGTGATAGACATGAAGACTACCGTTATACAGTTTTGCTGATATATTGTATCTCTTTTTTTGACCCGCAGTGCTTTTGTTATTACCTTATATATGCCTTCACTGTGAAATTGCAAGGAAAAAATAGTGCCAATTGGTAACACATCACATGAATTCCCCTCTCATTTTGTACCACATTGTATCAGTCCGGTAAAAGTCACTATTGACAGATTTAACTATTTCATTAAGCTAGACCAGACATTTATGGAGTCCGGTGATACTGAGCGGATAAATTACAAACTATTGTCTTTTCCTAAATGAAAGTACTGTCATTTCGTGACAGCACCAGGCTCATCTTACTGAAAACAGATTTTAAGGGGAGATCTGATGGAACTTCAATTTCAGGATTTTCTATACCGTGACAATATCCTCTGGATCACGGCCTTCACTTTAGGAGGTTTAGCCTTCGCCCTAGGGCCAATTGTTATTGTCTATATCCTCATGCCCAGAGGAACTCGCCAAATAGTAAATCACAACAAGCAATTTATCGAATGCGGCATGAAGCCCATCGGAGACAGCTGGATTCGTTATGGTATTGTCTTCTATCTTTACGCCCTGATTTTCCTGGCATTCGATGTGGATGTCCTCTTTCTCTTCCCGGTAGCCCTTGCCTATAACAGCCAGGAACTTCTTGATTCGGGTTTTGTTATCCGGGACTTAGTCGAAATCATTATTTTCGTAGGTATATTATCACTCGCAGTTATATACGCATGGATTAAGGGAGCTTTCAAGTGGGAACGCAGAAGATACATCCGCCGTTAGAAAAAGTCCCATCGTCAATTGTTCAATTTGCCGCCGTTGACAAACTTATCAACATCGGCCGGGTTAACTCCTTCTGGCCTTTGACCTTTGGTATAGCCTGCTGCGCTATTGAAATGATGGCCACAGGTTGTGCCAGATTTGACATGTCACGCTTTGGAGCAGAGGTATTTCGCCCATCACCAAGGCAATCTGACGTTATGATTGTTGCAGGTACTGTTACAAAAAAAATGATGCCGGGCATTAAGACACTTTATGACCAGATGCCTGAACCCAAATGGGTCATGGCTCTTGGCAACTGTGCCATCTCCGGTGGTCCATTCGCCTTTGAGGGACAATACTCCATCATTCTCGGAGCAGACCAATTTTTGCCGGTTGACATTTATATCCCGGGTTGTCCTCCACGCCCTGAGGCGCTCCTTCAGGGAATTCTGGAATTGGAAAACAAAGTTTCCGGCTGGAAGCGATGGAAAGATCCGGAGAAAAAATCATGATAAAAGAGACTGTAAAACAAACACTGCAGGAACTCTTTCCTACACCTGAAGTTATTGAAGAACCTGAGGTTCATGCCGATGAAGATGAAGCGGCGGATACCAAAAAGAAAAAGAAAGAAGAACCCAGGGTTAATGGTGTCTTAGAGAGGGATTATAACAGTTGCGGGTATCATCTAGATATTCAACTTGATCCTGATCAACTGTTGAAAGCTGTTCAGATTGTGGATGAGGCAGATTTTTTCATTGAGAGTATCACCGGGGTCGACTGGATCAAAGAAGATCAAATGGAAGTTGTGTATGACTTCAGCCGTTACGATTTCGATCTCTGTCGGCTGGTTATTCGCACCCGTATTCCCCGCAAAGAGCCGGTAGTTCCAACAATCACCGGTATATATGCCGGTGCCAGCTGGCACGAGCGGGAGACTCATGATTTCTTCGGCATCAAATTTGAAGGACATCCGCACCTCGTCCCCCTACTCCTCCCCGAAGATGCCGACTTCCATCCCCTTTTAAAGGATTTTAAACCATGAGTGTTCCAATTCATATTCAACCGGATGAAACCTTTATCCTCAACGTCGGACCGCAGCATCCTGCCACTCACGGTGTCCTCAGGGTAAAGATGGAAATGGATGGTGAGTATATCGTCAAGGCCGAAACTGTACTTGGATATATCCACCGCATGCATGAAAAGATGGGAGAGAACAGAACCTATCCCAAGGTTCTTCCTAATCTCAGCCGTCTTGATTATCTTGGCGCTCTTGGTTATACCCATGGCCACGTATTGGCTGTTGAGCGGGCTGCAGGCATTGAGGTGCCTGAACGGGCCGAATATATCAGGGTCATCACCGTAGAGTTGAACCGTATAGCCTCACATCTCTTCTGGTTTGGGGCTTTCATCATGGATCTGGGTGGATTTACGCCGCTGATGTATGCCATTGAAGATCGTGAATACATCCTTGATATGCTGGAGGCTGTTACTGGCTCCCGCCTGACTTACTGCTACCATCGGTTCGGCGGTCTCTATAACGATATTGATGACGATTTTATTGCTGCTGCCAAAGCCTATATTCCCCGCCAGCGCAAATCATTGAAAAAATATGCCGCCCTGGTAACAGGCAATATCATTCTTCAAAAACGGCTAAAAGAGATTGGGCCGATCTCACAGGAGATGTGTCGAAAATATGGCGCATCTGGGCCTGTGGCCAGAGGTTCAGGACTCAATTTTGATGTACGTAGAAATGAGCCATACTCCGTCTATTCAGAATTTGACTTCGACATCCCCGTCTATCATGAATGTGACTCCTTTGCCCGCTATATGGTGCGCATGGATGAGATGGAACAGTCTCTGCGTATCGTTGAACAGGCGTTGGAAAAACTACCGGATGGGCCAATCATGCCGAAGAAGAAGCCAAAACTGATCAAACCACCGGTTGGTGACTACTACCAGGCCGTGGAGACGGCCCGGGGCAGCTTTGGTATCAGAATTGTCAGTGACGGCACCAAGAATGCCTATCGCTTCAAACTACGCTCTCCAACATATTCCAACATGCACATGTTTGATGAGGCATGTGAAGGTATGCTGATTATGGATGCTCTTGCGTTAATGGGAAGTCTTGATCTCGTTATTCCTGAGATTGACAGGTAGGGGAGAAGGAGAAATCGTATGAGTCTAACACTGTTTAATGTCATTGCGGCAGTAATCATAGCCATAGCTTTTGCCGCACTGAATGCCGCGTATCTGGTTCTGGCTGAACGTCGTGGCGCCGGTCGTATCCAGCGTAGACCCGGTCCAAATGTTAACGGGCCTTTTGGCATACTTCAACCACCGGCCGATGGTCTTAAATTAATGGCCAAACAGCTCGTTATTCCAGGCGGAGCGGATAAGGCGTTGTTTATGGTCGCTCCTGTTCTGGCAATGGTTCCGGCCATCATGAGTTTTGTCACTATCCCGTTTAGTGAACTTATTATAGCCCGCTCCATGAATATCGGTGTGCTGATGATTTTCGCCTTTGCCTCATTGGGCGCCTTGGCTATTCTCATCGGTGGATGGGGATCGAGAAATAAATATGGTGTTATGGCTGCGGTTCGTGCTGTTTCTCAAAATATTTCCTATGAAGTACCAATGCTGATCACCGTAATCACCATTGTCATGATTTCCGGGACCATGGATCTCAAAGAATTGGTGCATGATCAGGCGGGTGGTTTCTGGCAATGGAATATCTGGCCATTCCATAAGGGGCTCTACAACATTCTCATGCCAGTTTCTTTTCTTATCTTTTTTATCTGCTCACTTGCCGAAACCAATCGTGCACCTTTTGACCTTGGAGAAGCGGAAAGTGAACTTGTTGCCGGTTTCCATATGGAATATGGCAGCATGGGATTTGGACTGTTCTTCATGGGGGAATATGCCAATATCGTCATTGGAGCCTGTCTGACCACAATCCTCTTTCTTGGTGGCTGGGGCTGTCCTTTCGGTCTCTTCCCCGGGGTCTGGTGGTTTCTGTTGAAGATCTATCTGCTTATCTTTACCTTTATCTGGATTCGCTGGACGTTTCCCAGAACCACTATCTACGGGCTGCTCAATTTGTCCTGGAAGATACTTGTTCCCATCTCACTTTTTAACCTGCTGCTCACAGCCGGATTGCTGAAGGTATTTTAATATGAGCACCTATTTTAGTGAAATATTCCAAGGGCTTTGGAGTCTCATCATTGGTATGAGCATAACATTCAGGGAGTTTTTTAGTCCTGTGGTTACTGTCCCCTACCCGTTTAAGACCATTAAGATGAGCTCACGATACCGGGGCCATATTGAACTGATCGAAAACGAGGATGGAACTCCCAAATGTGTGGCCTGCGGGATGTGTCAACGGGGTTGCCCTTCTGGCTGTATCAGCCTGGCTTCAAAATCTGTTCCATATGAGGTCGAGGTCAAGGGAGAAATTAAAAAGAAAAAGAAAAAAGTGCTGACAAAGTACGATCTGAACTTCACAACCTGTTCGCTCTGTGGTCAATGCGTGGAAAGCTGCAATTTCGGGGCTCTTGAGTTCTCCAGAGAGTACAACCTGGCAAGCACCAGAAAGGAAGATTTCCACTTTGATCTTCTTCAACGTTTAAAGGAGAGAAACCAATGAGTGAGTCTGTCTCTCTGTTCAGTGCTGATGGCCTGGCCGGTCTTGTCTTTC
>CAZUUJ010000088.1:0-13038 GCA_964623625.1 uncultured Desulfocapsaceae bacterium | reverse complement strand
ATGCGGTACAACTTAAATCAGTAGATCAGTGGTCCAAGAAAGGGTACCACTTCCATCACCATAGATTACATTAACATATCGCCGAACAACGCGTTCAGCCGGACGCGGTCACCTGTATCTGTTAACTTTCACGTGAGCCTTTTAAATAAAACCATGGCAATTGATTAAGTAAATGAAAGTAAAATCAAAAGATAAATACCAATTGATATCGAGATGTTCTGTTTCAATTGCGAGTATATCTCTGTTTTTATTTTTACATTTTGTTCTCTTCGGGCCATTCAATGTATTTGATTTACAGTTCAGCAACTCGGCTGCGATTATTTTTAACATTTTGCTTTCTTCTGTATATTTCACCCAACACAGCATTATGATCAGGAGAACCGTTCGTGCAAAAATTGAGTATTACTTGCCTGATGAGTCTTTTTATGCATTCTATTCAATTTGTTCCGGCGTATTTCTTTCAGCCGCAGTCTTGTTTTGGCAAGAGACCGATTTGTTAATCATCTCTATTTCTGAGCCCTATAGGCACGTTTTTTATGCTATTACAGTTGTTTCTATTGGTGGATTGTTATGGGCAACAAGGTCATTAACCGATTTTGACCCCTTTGGAAAAAAACAAATCTCAAATTTTCTGAAAAAGCGTAAAACCAAAAAGCAAATTCTTACCTTGCGTGGTCCATATAAGTTCACGAGGCACCCATTTTATTTTTTCATCTTATTGATGATTTGGTCGTATCCGGTCATTACACTTGACCGGTTAATATTTTCTTTGATTTGGACTCTATGGGTAACTTTAGGAACAGTATTGGAAGAGAAAGATCTTGTAAGAGAAATAGGTAAAGATTATGTCGAATACCAAACGGCTGTTCCCATGCTTATCCCATACAAAATTTTTAAACATTTGGGCAAATAAAGGTCTATAGCAGAAGGCTGGCGGTGCGGTTTTACAAACAACTTCAGACGATTATTTAAGCTCTCAGCTTCGAGCCACCTAAGTTGGTAAATCTGTTTGTTTCAGCTGATACCAGCAGTTATGTGTCAGAGATGTGAATGAAAGTAACAATGAATATCATGGTGAAACGTCTATTGAGAATAATGCGGGACAGACTGCAGGATGTTTGCCAGGAATCGCGCATCGTTTTTCGCAAACCAACGTATGACAGTAAGGTATTTTGCGTCGGGTTTAATAAGACAGGAACAACAAGTTGTGGAAGAGCATTAACAATGCTCGGATATAGGCATACTTCTTTCAACAGAAGAGTATGGTTTAATTATTACAAAAAAAATCAGATCGAGAACATCTTGCGATATACAGCAAGGTTTGAATCTACAGATGATTTACCCTGGTTGAAGATGGACATGATACCGATCTTAGACAGGACATTTCCAAATAGTAAATTTATTTATCTGACCAGAGATGAAGATTCCTGGAAAGAATCAATATATAATTGGACCTTTAAAAGGTTTGGAGTCTATCCGGATATGGAAAAAAGGTTAAAGCAATTCAGGGAGCACAGGGAGTTTGTGTTGAGCTATTTTAAGAATAGACCCAAAGATCAATTCTTGATTCTCGACATTGCGGAAGAGGGGGCATTTCAAAGATTAGCTGAATTCCTCGGAAAAACAACAAGGCATACAACCTTTCCCCACCTTAATAAGAATAAGTCAATCGGGTAATAGAGAAAAAGAGTTGAGCGTTTTCACTCGAAAGCCACAGTTAGCGAAAGATGACTGAGAAACACAACAAATCGCTCCACCTGATATTTTTACGCCGCGCCCTAAAATGGTGGTGAACTCAAGCGATGTGTTCTAATGACCAATGGAGAAAATAATGTTCGAAGAACTGAAGGAAATTAATTATCGCCCTTCACCATTTCAATTCTATACAGCTGAAGAATTATGGGCAAATGAGCACACCTCAAAAGAAATGCTCGAATACCATTTAAATGAAGCCATTGATGTCTCGTCTCGAAATAAAAGTTTTATCGGACGTTCTGCTGAGTGGATTGTTTCTCACTTTGGAGTAGATGACAAAACGACAATTGCAGACTTTGGTTGTGGTCCAGGTCTATACACAATGAGATTAGCTGAACGAGGTGCAACAGTTACTGGCATAGATTTTTCAGAAAATTCCTTAAAATATGCACAACAGGTTGCCGAGAAAAAAGGCCTGAAAATCAATTATATCCATACAAATTATCTGGATTTTGAGACAACCCAGCGCTTCGATTTAATAACCATGATCATGTGTGACTTCTGCGCCTTAAGCCCAGCGCAAAGAGAAATAATGCTTTCAAAATTTTCTTCGCTCTTAAAGACAGGTGGCAGTGTGTTGCTAGATGTCTATTCTTTGAACAGTTTTAATCGGAAAGAAGAATCAGCAACCTACGAACTCAACCAGTTAAACGGGTTTTGGTCGCCCGAGGATTATTACTGTTTTGTAAACACATTCAAGTACGATAAAGAAAAGGTAACCCTGGATAAATACACTATAATCGAGGAGTCTCAAACTCGTATAGTTTATAACTGGCTACAGTATTTCAGCAAGGAATCGCTGTCCGAGGAGTTTAATAACAATGGTTTTAAGATTGTAAGTTTCTTTTTAAATGTAGCGGGCGAATCTTTCGACCCCGAGGCCACAGAATTCGCTGTTGTTGCAAGGAAAATATAAATAAAATCACATAACAAAAGCATTCACCAGACGGCAAGAAGTGCGGGGGCGCTGACGCGGGAAGCTTGGGTGGGCCGTTGTTGATACAGACTCGTTATATACCCACAGAAATATCTTTCTGAATATGGAAGTATTCCATATGACAATAAAAACATAAGAGCTCAAATGAAAGCACTAGAATTATCAGATAAAGACAAGATTTCAGAACTGTTAGAGCAGAACCCGCCCCTCATATCCGAGCATACATTTACAAACCTGTTCGTCTGGCGACATATGCGACCTGTTGAATATACAGAGATTGATGACTCTTTTGTCTTTACAGTCAAATCCGCAGATAGCACCTTTCCCGGAAGAATACTGTTTGGCCCGCCTATCGGTGACCTGGCGATAACGGATGCTGCAAAAAAGCTCGATGAAACCGTTATCGGCGCTATACGAATACCTGTTGAGACAGATGAGGCCCTCTTTTACGCTGTCGATATAGAAAAAGATCGTGATAACAGTGATTATGTTTATCTTGTTGACAATCTGGCAAATCTTACCGGTCGTCGGTTTTCAAAAAAAAGAAACCATATCAAACGATGTCTCAAAAAACATTCCTGCAGCTATGAAGCAATATCCTCTGCCAACATCATTCAGTGCAAAGAAATGGCATACCGATGGTGTGTTCAAAGGCAGTGTCATGAAGAACCTGGTCTTTGTGGCGAATACCAGGCATTAAACGATTGTCTTGAATATTTCCATGAACTGAATCTTCTCGGTGGAGCCGTGCTGGTCGACGGTCAGGTTGAGGCAATTGCCATTGGTGAAACACTGGCACCCGATACAGCAGTCTGGCATTTCGAAAAAGCCAATCCGAGTATCCATGGGTTAGGTCAGTTGATCAATAAATGGTTTGCCCAATATGCTCTTTCAGGGTTCAAATATGTCAACCGTGAACAAGATCTCGGCGTTCCGGGTTTACGTCAGGCCAAGCAAAGCTATTACCCTGATCATTTGGTCGAAAAACAGAGTATCCTGCTCAATAATAACGTTTCGTTTCCACTTAAAGCAGCCACAAAGGTTTGTGATCTCGTCTTTCCGACGGCTTAAGCTGGTGATTTTTTCCTAATTACTGTTCGATTTCAGTCGGAAATGGAATTTCCCCTAAGCAAAGTCAACGAGTACATTGTTATCAGCGTTTCTTTGCCTTCCGCTTAAAATTTTAAATTAATCACACTGCCAGTGTACCGCAATTTTGCATCAATTGGCACAGGTCGTCGGGCCGGATCAATAAACGATGAATAAAACTGGGGCTAAACTTGTTGAGAGGCGCCGCTCTCCAATAAACAGGAGCCAACATTAAGGCAAGAGCGATTTTTATTCCAGCTTTGCAGACACAATAGAGTATCTACCGTCTCTTCAATGCATTACAGTCAAAGAGAACGGATCTGCAATCGGACAGTCCTGTTCTACGTTAGAAAACAGAGCAGGAAGTGATGAGGCTTAAACCGGTTGATGAAAAAGCTAACTGGGCTACCTACTGTGCTCACTCCTCATCTTTTCTGAGATGCATAATCACTTCATTAATCAGTTTTTTCCCAGCCCGTGTATAAGCCGTCTCTTCAATGACAACCTGGCTGGGCTTGATCTCTGTAATCACCCCTCTTCGGCCAATTTTGATGCCTTGGGTAAGAATGTACCCCCCTTGCCTGTAAAGTCCTGAGCCATGGCAAAATAGCCCCCTTTGCTTTTTACAATGGCAACAAGGGTAAGTTGGCCCGGTTCAAAGAGCTGCATTCCGGTGAGTTCCCCATCAACATCGACAATCTCGTCCATATTGACGTCTGGCTTTATTTCTTCGACTAAAAAAGGCATAAACGGGTCACCCCGATCTTCAATTTTATAGACAAAGCCATCTCTGTTATCTGGTGAAATTAGAGGGGGTACACTCACTTGATCTTGGCTGCCCTTCTTTTTCTTGTTCACTGATTGGCCAGCTTTATCCGATTTTTCCGTGGTCTCTTTTTGGGCAGGCGGCTCTTTTTTGGTAAGATCTTTCCCCTTTTTCCCCTTGTCTTTTTCAACTCCGGCAGACGTTTGTGGTTTCTTTCCCAATTGATCGCCTTTGGCTCCTTTTTTCTTAACAGGATATCCAATTGCGTCAGCTTTCATACTGGCAGCACCACCAGATGTTTTCCCGGAAGGCACACCTTGGAGTTTTTGAGCAACTGCAGGAAAATAGTCTTCCAGACCGTTTAACCAATGAGAGTTGATCATGATGAGTAATGAAAAGGAAACAAGGACTGAATAAATCGTCATAATGATATATGCCCTTTTCCTTTTTTCCGGAATAACCGAAAATGCATAAATCATTGCCAGCAGCAGCACTGCAACAACGAACACGGTAAAACCGAGAAAGACATAGACACTGGTTTCAACACCAACGGCAAAAAGCTGGGTCAGGGTCTCGATAAACTTCTGGGGTCCATAAAAAAATATCAGACCCGTCGCAGGAACAACCAACAGGGCGAGAAAAAAAAGGAAAATGATAAATCTGTAAGTTACCCCTCGACGAGTCAATGGATCTTGTTTTGTTTTACTCATAGCTGACCGTTTGGTCTTTTTTCACTGCTTCAACAATCCCTTGTTGTTATCCTTTTCCAATTACGGATGAAGTAAGAAATGACCTGATCATGTTGAAGAAACAAGTCACCTTACCTCAACTAGTTTAATGTACCTGTCACTAAAATGGAAATAAAAACACTAGGTAACAGACCAAATCATTCCATCCTGAGGCTGATTGCATAATTTTTCGCTGCCTGATATTCAGCCATGACTGGATAATCCGTATCCTGCCACGTCCTTAATCTGCTAGTTTTATTTTCATTTCAAATGAGACTGGGCTGGCATTATGCTAGAATTGTTTTTGTCTTTCCGACGACTTAAGCTGTTGATTTTTTTCTAATTACTGTTTGATTTCAGTCGGAAATGGAATTTCACCTAAGCAAAGTCAACGAGTACATTGTTATCATTTCTGTTATCAGCGTTTCTTTGCCTTCCGCTTAAAATTTAAAAATAATCACACTACAAGTGCACCGCAATTTTGTGTCAACTGACACAGGTCGTCGGGCCGGATCAATAAACGATGAATAAAAAATGGGTATAGCTCCAAAATATTCAGAAGTTTTTAATAAAGTGCTTAAATTAAAATTAAGTTAGGAAAGATAATTAATCCTACAAAAACCATAAGGAGCAAGTTATGACCCAAAACAGACAAAATATTGGCCTAACCCCTACACCAAATAGCGATCCTCATTGGAAATGCGGTGAATGTGGCAGAACAGTTCAAACCCCAACTCCACCTGAAAAATGCCCAGCCTGTGGAGAAGTTTGTGATTTCAAAAATGTCACCTGTTATACTCCCGAATGCGGCGGTCCAGGAAATATTGACCCCAAACTTTAATAATCTATTGGTGGTTAATTTTTACCGAACCATGGCATCAACGGCGACAGCAAAACATCGGAGATTTGAGTTGTACTGTCGAAGGTAGCAAGTCCTTCATAAACTCCTGTGCCGATGTTCGCAGTTTTTCCGCCGGTTATGCCAACGTGAGGTTTCATAATGGACCAGGCTTGCCATTGGCATGGTCTATGGGAAACAAATCATCGTGTCTCTGATTACATTCATCCCGGCTACTGTAATCCTGATTGCGGCAGGTCTCTTTGGAGTCCAGCCAGGGGACACCCTTGGAGCGACTGATGGACATCGATGAAGTTTTGAACGTCGAGGAATTACGTGGGCGGTGCCTGGAACATAGCCGGCAGGCCTACCGACTGCTTCCTCCCCTCGTGCAACCGCGGATTCTGGACATCGGCTGTGGCCAGGGTCAGCAAACCATGGAGCTGGCCAGGCTCAGCGGGGGCGAGGTGGTCGGAATCGACATGGACTTATCCGCGCTTTCCAGGCTGCGGCAGCGAATCAACCAGGCCGGACTCGGCCATCGGATTAAGGCCATTCATGTATCCGTTTTTGACAATGGATTCGACGATAACAGCTTCGATGTTCTTTGGGAGGAGGGGGTCTTGCATCTGTTGGATATGTCCAGAAGCCTTTCGGAGTGCCAGCGGTTGCTGAAACCGGATGGATACCTGGTCATACACGAAAGCATCGCATGGGTAAAAAGCGTACGAAACAAACTCCCAGAATTCGGCTTCGAACTCATGGACCAGCATATGCTGCCCAAACACTTCTGGTGGACCGACTACGGCGACCCTTTAGAAGAGCGTATTCGTGCCTACCGCAAAACCCACGGTGATGCTTCGGACTCCCGGAAACTAGCAGAGCATGAGAGCTTGGTAGCCAACATCAAAAGCGATCCAGACCGAACCGATAGCGGATTCTACCTTGTTAAAAAGGGCATTTGAGGATTGGTTGAATAGTAATAGAATGTCTGTGTGCAACCTAACAGCAGTCGGCTGGAGTAGGACGCTCGTAAACTCGCGCTTCTCAGCCGAAACAATTACAGCATTAAAAGTGAGCCATGGAAATTAGAAAGTCCACAGCAGGAGAACAGCCTGAAATTGAAACAGTCCATATCCAGGCATTTGGTGAAAAGGAAGGCTTGGAAATAGCTGAGCTGGTTAATGATCTTTTTGAAGATGAAACAGCATCCCCATTCTTGTCTCTTGTAGCTGTCAAAAACGGGAAAATAGTCGGTCATGTACTCTATACAAATGCAATCATCAGACAATCTGACGAACAGGTATCGGTACAGCTGCTTGCACCGCTTGCCGTTTTGCCGGAAGTCCAAAATCAGGGGATTGGCACTCAACTTATCAAAGAGGGATTAAGTCAATTAAAAGAGTCAGGTGTGGAGTTGGTCTTTGTGCTTGGGCATCCGGATTATTATCCACGCTGTGGTTTTATGACAGCCGGTGATATAGGATTTGAAGCCCCCTATCCAATTCCTGAAAAAAATGCGGCTGCGTGGATGGTAATGGAACTGAAAGAAGGAATTATCGGCAGGGTTCAAGGGAAAGTTCAATGCGCAAAGGTATTGAATCAGTCACAACATTGGCGCGAGTAAACAACCACGCGTGAAACGCGTGGCTTTGATTCCCGGCAAAGCCGGGGAGCAAATGTGCGAAGCACTTATGTTTTAATGAGCAGTGTTATCCGCCGGCATAGCCGGCGGTTTTTACGGCTTATGGTAAAACCGCTGTGCAATAATGAGCATTGTACAAGTACTCTTGTTTTTACAACAGTTCGGCAGCTGTATATGCCGGGTATGGTAAGGAGGAAAAAGTGACCACACCTTTAACACTGGAAATATTTTCCGATTACATCTGACCCTGGTGCTACTTCATTACCGGGCGTATTGAGCAACTTAAAAAGGAATACCAAATCGCCATTCACTGGCGGGCTTTCCCACTTCATCCGGATACGCCGGAGGAGGGACTTCTGCTAGAACATCTTTTTGCCAATCACTCCGTTGATGTAGAAAAAATGATGTTCCATTTGAGAAAAACAGCAGCTGAACTGAAACTACCCTTCGGAGATCGGAAAAAAACCTACAACAGTCGTCTCGCCCAGGAATTGGGCTTTTGGGCTGAATCAAAGAATAAAGGGGAAACATTCCACATGGCTGCCTTCAAGGCCTACTTTGTAGACGGAAAGAACATTGGAAAAATTCCGGTGCTAATGGATTTAGCCGAATCCATTGATCTTCCACGCCAAGAAGCCGCAACAGTTCTTAAGACGAGACCATTTAAGGCTGCAGTGGATGGAGATTGGTCTCTTTCCCGAGAGCAAGGAATTACAGCCGTTCCGACATTTATGATGAATCATGATAAGTTGGTTGGTGCGCAGCCCTACCAAATGCTGGAAAAACTTGCAAAGGCGAATGGGGTTAAACCTCGATCAGAAACCAGGTCGAACCAACAGTAAAAGATGAATAGCCAAGGTGATGGTAATTGGGATGGGAGGGAGGACCGTGTGCGGCTGTCAGTGGCTGTGATTGTCAAAATATGTCTTTTACTGGTGATGGTTCTGCCTGGCCCGGCTTACGGCATTGAGCCGGGCCAGATGACTGCAAAACGGTTTATTCTCAAGCCTATTGGTATGGTCCAGAAAGAAAATGGATATGACCTGCTTGTTCTGGATAAAGAAGTAGAACCGGCATTGCGTGGTTTGGACAGATTTTCTCATGTCTGGGTCATCTGGTGGTTTGATTTGAACGACACACCTGAGGAACGCTCTATTTTGCAAGTACATCCCCGCGGCAACAGTGAAAATCCTTTAACCGGTATATTTGCCTGCCGTTCGCCGTTCCGGCCGAATCTTATTGCCCTTACGCTGTGCCGGATTCGTTCGGTGAAAGGAAATATTGTTGAAATTGACGGAATAGATGCATTTGAGAACACACCGATTTTGGATCTTAAACCGTATATTCCAGGTATTGATTCTGCTAAGTCATCTGTATCGGGCCGGTGGAAAGAGTAGAAGAGATAGGTCACTTCTGTTCAATTGCGTTTCAACCAGCTGGTATGATAATCAAAAATTCGGCATGGGTTTCACTATTTTGTGAGTGAGGAAATGGAGATTGGAGGTCAAGTCGTTCGGTTAAGACCAGCCGTGATTAGGGATCGTAAAAAGATTTTCCAGTGGCTGACGCAATCGGATGTCACTCCTTCGATGATGGGTCCGCCGAAATATCCAGATCATCCCCTGCCGACCTGGGAACAGTTCAAGCAAGATTACAGTGAATCGTTCTTCAGCGTTGATGAGGGCTCGACGGGTAAAAATTATATTATCCTGGCACGGAAGACCCAGGTGGGCACAATCGGATATGACAACCTGGAAACCCAGGCTGAGAGTGCGGATCTGGATATCTGGATGCGAGCGGAAAAGTTTTGCCGACTCGGTTATGGATTTGATGCCATAAAAATTCTAATGAGTCACCTTCATCTCACCTATGGAATCAAAACATTCAGGGTCGATCCATCGCATAGGAATTTGCGAGCCATTACCTTTTATCGGAAATCCGGGTTTGTGGAAGAGAAATGTATAAACAGGAGTGAGGGTGGCGACTATGACGATACTATTGTCATGGTGAGAAATGTAACAGGCTGAGAGACAAATTCCCCGTCTTATTGACTGATTATTTCAGAGGGAGCGTCTCAGAAACGATAAATCCCAGATCTTTACCCAGGCTGTCGAGCGTTTGAATTCTCTTGCGCATCGCCGGATGGCTGGAAAAGTAATGGAGAGCAGTAACGTCAGGCAGTTTCTTCTCTTTGAGCAGCGTACTGAAAAATTCTGTAGCTCCACCCACATGACCATACTTGCAGTCTAAGGTAACAAGGGCGGTTTTATCGGCCTCGCTTTCCCGATTTTGAGAATATTGGGCCTGACCAAAGAGCTGGACGGGAGTCAACGCCCGGGTGATGTCCGAATTGGTGCCGGTGAGCATGGACGACAGGGCCATTAAAACGATTGAGCGTCCCAGACCACGTAAATGATCCCGGTTTTTAAAGTGGGCCAGTTCGTGGGCCAGTACGAAGGCAAGTCCATTTTCAGAACGCACCGATTTCAGCAGCCCCGAATGGACCACAATTGTTCCTCCGGGAAAGGCGAACGCGTTTGGTTCTTTGTCCTTGACCAGCTGTATCTTCACTGGAAACTGGACATCAAGACACGGCCTGATGGAATCGGTCAATTGCTGGAGGTATCGCTGTTGGGCCGAATCAGCACTCTTTTTTCTCGTCCAGTCGAAGCGGGCCTTTGCAAAGAGAACAGCTTCCTTTTCCGGTGAGATCACGTTGACGGCCATATCGACAAACAAGCCAAGCGACCAGAAGAGAGCAAGAAAAAGGACGATGACACCGGCGAGCAGCAAAAAAAACTCGCGCACCGGCCGTGTATGGGTAATGTTGTCGTTTTTTTTCGGCAGTGACGGTTGGTAGCGGATGGGTTTCCGGTTCTTCACTTTGGTTCCTTGTAATATACAGCCGTGCCGTAGGCAAGCACTTCAACGGAACCGATGGCGCTTTGCGCACCTTTGGATATGGATGATGTCTCGATGCGAAGATTGATGATTTCATCAGCTTCAGAGCACGATTCCTTCAATCGTAGTACTGCCTCCCGCCTTCCCCTGTCGAGAAGTGTCTCATATGACTGGACTGAGCCCCCAAAAATATTTCTCAGTGCTGCCAGTATTCGCTTGAAATAGTCAACTGAAATGACAACGGAACCTTTGGCCAGAGCACATCGGTCGATGCTGTCGGGATCGGCAAGAGGAAATTTGGATGAAGTGGTGGCAAACTCCAGGAAGTTACGCTCCCGTTCTTCGATGGATCTGTAATGTCTTTTTTCGGCGTTCCGACCGAAAAAATAACCAAGACTGATCAGTATAGCTAAAATGAGTATATTTTCCATGGAACTGTACTCTTACTCAAATGTTACTGCTGTACCGTAGACATAGATCTCTGCGGCACCGGCGGCGACGGAAGATGTGGAAAAACGGACATTGATAATCCCGTTGGCTCCCAACTGGTTTGCCTGGGATTCCATTCGTTCGATTGCCTGGTCACGTGACTCACTCAGCAGTTCGGTATATCCTTTCAATTCACCGCCGAAGATGTTTTTCAGGCCGGCCATGATATCCCTGCCGGCATGTTTGGCTCGTACAGTACTGCCGGAGACCACACCATGGCTGGCAATGATTGACTTGCCGGGGATTGTTTCCGTATTGGTAATGATCATTGGTCACTCCCTAAGTGTTTTGCAGTTGATAAACGTTTTTTTTTGTTTGCTTTTTCTAAACTGTAACTTACTCTCGACCTTCGGGTTTTTCACGAAATTTAACACCTGTCAGCCAACCGTCCGTGGCACCCTCGATATGATCGTGCCTCGGAATATACGGTTTGATATCAAGAAGAAACGTTTTGTCAAGGGTATCGATTCCCTCGACGGAGAGAATATTACCAGCTCTACCGATAAGTTTCACGATTGACAGCCCGATCCCGTTCGGCCGGCAGGGATGACGTGAAGCATAGATACCCCTGGGTGTGTCATCAAGAAAGGTTGGCCGAACATAGCGAATCCCGCCGGCCTGATGGAGATGGTAGACCAGATAAATGTGGCTGAAGGTGTCGATGTCCTTAAGCCCATACTGGTGCTCCTGAAATATCTCTATGGTCCCCCGTGATCGGGCCGCATATCGGGGCTGAATGGGACACTCTTCTTTGCTGTGAAAGGGCGAGTGAATAATGCCTATTGGTTCCATGACGATACTCATACCCCATCTCCATTTAAATGGACAGCCATGATTACCCTGTGATGCAGCTGGTCTTAGCGCTTTTGAGGAACACCGAGTTTCTTCAGGATGAGACTCATTGGGCAGAATTTAGAAAAACCGAACTGGAAGAGATTCAGTCCAACAAAAGCGGTGAAAAAGAGCCAGTATTTTGAGTGAAAAACAGGGCTTGCCTCAACTCCAAAGGCCAGGCTGAGCAGAATGAATAAGCCGGCCAGCACGTGAACCCAGTCATTAATAATCATATTATTACCTCGTATCTTATAAAAATTATATGTTTGTCCTGACCGCACGGTCTTAACGCCTCTGGAATATGTTTTTACTAAATAGACGAGAACCCAAACGGCTGTTTATACCATGGTAACTGGTGGGTGTATGTCAAGACAAAGGGGGGAGGAAAAGAATACGTGGAAAGGTGCTGGCGGAGTTGTTTAACCCTTAGAAATCGGGACAGAAGAGGTTTCTCATCGTTTGAATTAACTTAATGATCCGCTTGTCGGCGATTCGGTTGTAGATAAAGTTGGCGTCCTTTCGATAATCGATGATCCCCTGGCCACGAAGGATATTCAAATGCTGAGAGACATTGGCGTTGGTTGTTTTAACGTTTTCCCTGATATCGCCGACTGAAAGCTCTTTATCCTCCAGGAGGCAGAGAATCTTGAGTCGTATAGGATGGGACATCGATTTGAGTAGCTTTGATACGATGAGGATCTCATCATCATGCATGTTATTTCCCATAGTTTCCCACCAACTATTATTTTAGTGTTCAGTTAAACGGTAATATATACTTATTAGCAGTATTTTTCAACGGTTAAATGGTGTGGTTCAAAAACGGTGAATGATTTCGACATCCGATTATCTGAAAGAGGAGGAAAGAGTCAGTTGTTGATTGCCTGATCGATCACCTCTTTTCTTCTGGTGACCTCAGGAAAGAGTGTTGAGTCAGTGTGCGGCAGAAAGAGTGAGGCAATATACTCTTCCTTGAAAATGGGAACTTCCGAGAGTTCAAAGCTGGTCATCTTTCTGACCACATCGACCACATCCCGCCTGATGTGGTTGGACAGCTCA
>CAZUUJ010000087.1:0-13439 GCA_964623625.1 uncultured Desulfocapsaceae bacterium | reverse complement strand
TTCATGAGAAATGCAGGATAGTACCACAAAGAACCTGTTAGTATATTGTGTTTTTATCCAAGAGGAAAGATAAAATGCAGTTGACTGGCTGAAAATTCGTCTTAAGATGGGAAAAATGTGATACCTGAATCCGTGAGTCAATCGAATAACATGGCCTGGCCTGGTTCGGGATAGAAAAATTTTATGGTGAAGAAATAATGATGATCAAACCTGTACGACAAAACAGTCCTGAGGGCAGGCAGGTAATATCAACCCTGTTGAATCGTTTTCAAGGTGGTGACTCCTCCTGCGGGGAATCGGTAGCACAGATTCTTGCCGATGTTCGTGAGAAAGGAGACCTGGCTGTTGTCGATTACGGCCGCAGGTTTGACGCGCCGGGGTTGACCAAAGAACAACTGGTGGTTTCGGAGAAGGAATTCGATGAGGCCTATTCAAAGGTAGATGATGACTTTCTCGAAACACTGAATACCGCCATTGAGCGAATCCGGGTTTTCCACCAGCGGGAGATGGAGGATTCCTGGATGTTAACCCGGGATGACGGTTCCATTGTCGGCCGATTGGTGCGTCCGGTTGATTCCGCCGGTCTCTATGTGCCTGGTGGAACAGGCGGGTCCACCCCCCTTGTCTCATCGGTGCTGATGAACGGTATACCGGCCGGAATCGCCGGTGTCAGAAAACGGGTGATGGTTACTCCACCGGATAACAATGGCCGGGTCAGTCCGCATCTGCTGGTTGCCGCCCGTGAGATTGGGATCGATGCAGTTTACAAGGCCGGTTCGGCTTGGGCGATTGGCGCACTTGCCTACGGAACAGAAACTATTCCACGGGTCGATGTCATTGTCGGGCCAGGGAATCAATATGTCACCGAAGCAAAAAGACTTATCTCGGGCAGGGTCCGCATCGATATGATCGCCGGACCGTCTGAAGTTCTGATCGTTGCCGACTCGACCGCCAGGGCCAACTATGTTGCGGCCGATTTGCTGGCCCAGGCCGAACACGACCCCCAGGCATTGGCCATTCTTATCACAACCGAGCCTCAGCTGGCCGATGGTGTGCTTGCAGAGTTGTCCAGGCAGCTTGAAAAACTGTCCAGGAGAGAGATTGCTAGGCAGTCTCTTCAGGAGCGGGGAGTCATTCTGATTGCAGACAGCCTGGATGAAGCCATATCGTTTGCCAATGATATAGCCATTGAGCACCTTGAGCTGATGATTGCTGACCCCTGGTCGCAGATACCCTATATACGCCACGCCGGCGCCATTTTTCTGGGTTCCAGTACACCGGAAGCGGCGGGTGACTACCTGGCAGGTCCCAATCATGTGTTGCCGACCATGGGTACCGCACGGTTTGCCTCAGCCCTTGGGGTGGAAATCTTTCTTAAAAAAAGCTCGATCATCAGTTATTCGCGAAAAGGATTGGAACACGACTCCGATCATATTCGCCGACTGGCTGAGCTTGAAGGACTCACGGCCCACGCGGCATCCATTACCGAACGGATCACCAAATAAAAGCCGTACCCGTCATACGGCTTCTGAAACCTACTAATAAATGGTTGAGAATAAGGGAGATTCCCAGATCCGCAGCATGATGGAAGATGGTGCGGCAACATTGAAGATTGGTCTGGACGATGCTGCAATCGACAATCTGCTCGTCTACTGTAACCAGCTCATTCACTGGAGCAGGAAGATGAACCTTATCGGTAGGCGGTTATCCTTGGAACAGATCATTGAAAATCACTTTCTCGATTCGTTGACATTGCTTCCCCTGTTGAACGGAGGCAGGATCCACCTGCTCGATGTGGGCAGCGGGGCCGGCTTTCCGGGGCTTGTCTGTAAAACAGTTTATCGAGATATGGAACTGACGCTTGTTGAACCCCGTCTTAAGAGGGTCACTTTTCTCAACCATATCGTCCGTACTTTGGAACTGACCCAAGTACTGGTGCTGGCCAGCCGCCTGGAGGATGCGACTCTAGGTGAACAGCAAACGGAGTTGAGCCATATCGTCTCCCGAGCGGTCACTGAACTTGGTGATTTCTTTCATATGATAAGCGGCCTGATCGGACCAGATGTAAAAATCCTTTGCATGAAAGGTCCCCGTTATAAAAAAGAGTTTGACAGGGCCAGGCAGAGCATGGAGCGTTATGCTCTGCAGCTGAGTTATAAACGTCACCTGCAGTTGCCCTTTTCAAGGGCAGAAAGAACACTGTTGGTCTTTGAGCAAAAATAAATCCTGGTTCGGCCTATAAGATTGCATGAGTATACACAGGATTCAAGTGGTAAAAATAAGGGGGATTTGCTAACGTATCGGCCAGTATGCGGCAGCCGGCCAACACCATTTTGATGGAGCAAGGGCTGTGGGCTGAAAAACTTTACTTAAATAAATCCATGCCAAAAAGAGAAAACTGCATCATTGTTTCCTGCCAGGACTCAACCGATCTCGGTCAGGATATTGCAAAAGAACTGGGAATCGATTTTTCTGAAATGAGGAGAAAACGATTTGCAGACGGTGAATTTTATCATGCCTTTCCAGGAGAGATGGCCGGAAAGCAGTTAATCATTGTCGGTTCCACCCACTCGAACGATGCTCATATGGAGTTGCTGGATATGATCCAGGGAGGCCGTTTCTGGAATGCTGCCTCCATCAATGTGGTTATTCCCTACCTTGGCTATTCAACAATGGAACGGGCAAAGCCGGATTCCTATGAGATACCTAAAGGGATTACCCGCACCCGTCAGATTTTCCGGGCACGGCCTGATTTTGTCGCTTTCGTCGATCTGCATTCCGAGGCGGTCCTGCATGCCCATACCGGCGAGATTCGTACAAAGCACGTGCATACCGACAGCCTGGTGGCCGAGAAGATACGATCCATAACGCGTTCCGAATATGTGCTGGTTTCACCCGATTACGGTTTTTCCAAACAGGTAGCCAAGCTTGCCAGCCTGCTCGATTGTCCGCATACGGCGGCGGACAAGGACCGGTTCGATACCGATAAGACCATTGTCAGTCAGGTTTCCAGTGTCGTTAAGGGAAAGGCGGTGATCATCTGTGACGATATGATCCGTACCGGCGGCTCGATCATCCAGACGGCAGACAGGTGCCGGCAGGCGGGGGCTGTAGATATCTCGGTAATGGCAACCCATCTGATTATGGCCGGTGAAGCCCGCAAGCGTTTCATGGACAATGGTATTACCAGGGTGATCGGTTCAGACAGTTTTCCGGGCAGGACAACCGATGAGTTGTTGGAGGTATACTCTCTGGCTCCATTGCTGGCCGAAACACTGAACAAGTATCTCAAACTGTCCGATTAACAGAGACCGGCTTGGGTAATAATCATCGTCACGGATTCAGGTTTCACACAAACAGGTTAAACCACTATGGGCATACAGGGGTTACTCCAGCTTTTACAAAAGCTCAAGGCGGCATTTTTTGATCTGCTTCCGGTTCTTCTGACTGTATCGTTTTTTCAACTCGTCATCCTCAGGCAACCGTTTCCCCAGTTTGGTGATATGGTGGTGGGTATTCTGGCAGTAATAGTCGGTCTGATGCTCTTTGTCCACGGGCTTGAAATCGGCCTTTTCCCAATTGGTGAGACGGTTGCCCTGTCCATGGCCCGTCGTGGCAGCCTTTTCTGGCTGCTTTCATTTTCCTTTTTACTAGGGTTTTCAACAACTGTTGCCGAGCCGGCCCTGGTGGCGGTTAGTGATGAGGCCTCCAAGATAGCCGCATCTCATGGATTTATCGAAGCAGACGACAAGAGTGTAAGCAGCTATGCTTTTGGCTTGCGTCTGACAGTAGCCATATCCGTGGGTACGGCGATTGTTATTGGGGTGTTGCGGATATTAAAAGGGTGGCCAATACAATATCTTATTATCGGCGGCTACATTCTGGTCATGCTGATGACCACCATTGCTCCGGAAGAAATTATCGGCCTGGCCTATGATGCTGGAGGTGTTACTACCTCTACCATCACCGTTCCTCTGGTTGCCGCTCTCGGTGTCGGGCTGGCTTCGGTTATCCGGGGCAGAAGTCCCCTGGTTGACGGATTCGGTTTGATAGCCTTTGCCTCACTGGTGCCAATGGCTTTTGTCATGGGATATGGTCTGTTAATTTTTTAAAAAAATTCTAAATCAAGTAAAGATGCAGTGCTAAAGAATGCCCCGGAGGGCGAATTGCTTTTTTAGGTTATAACAGCAGGATTTAATAATACCTTGTCATATCAGAATATTAGCAACTTAAACAACAGTTTCCGTCACTGATTCAGGGAGACGCATAAGTGGAACTCCTATTTAGCCTTCAGACACTATTGATCAGCACATGCCGGGATGTTGCTCCTGTTTTTCTGTTGATTCTTCTCTACCAGTTTGTCTTGCTCAGACAGCCTGTTCCCAATATATCTCGGGTTCTTTTTGGTGTTGTTTATGTCATTCTTGGCCTGGCACTGTTTCAATTCGGGCTGGAGAAGGCGTTATTTCCCCTGGGAAAAGCCATGGCGACTCAGCTCTCTTCTCCTGCTTTTTTAAAAGGACCTGGAGCCGTTGCCACTGATCTTACCTGGCATAACTATGGTTGGATCTATCTTTTTGCCGGTTGTATCGGTTTTGCCACAACCATTGCCGAGCCATCCCTGCTGGCCGTTGCCTTAAAAGCCCAGGATGTTTCCGGTGGTTCGCTTAAACAGCGGACCCTGAGATACGCGGTCGCCCTAGGTGTTGCTGTGGGTATTGCTCTAGGGACTTACCGTATTATCAGTGGAACCCCGATCGCCTACTATATTCTTGCCGGTTACTGTATTGTGGTCCTGCAGACCTTTACTGCTCCAAGGTCCATAATCGCCCTTGCTTACGACTCGGGCGGCGTAACCACATCCACAGTAACCGTTCCCATTGTGACAGCTTTGGGCCTTGGTCTGGCCGAAACGGTCCCCGGACGCAACCCGGCTCTTGACGGTTTCGGACTCATTGCCTTTGCCAGCCTTTTCCCCATTATTGCCGTGCTCGGATATGCTCAGGTATCAACCTGGCTGGCGCAACGATCGCGGCAGAAGGAGTAAATTATGTCATTAAAACTGATCATTGCCAGTGTCAAGCCGGAGTACTCGGAAAAGACAATCGATGAAGCCAAAGCGGCAGGTGCAACAGGAGCGACAGTCATCACTGCCCGCGGGACCGGCGCTAAAGAGGCAAAGACTTTTTTTGGTCTGTCGCTGGAAGCACAGACGGATATTATCCTTTTTCTGGTGGATGAAGACTTGGTCGAACCGATCCTCGGCGCCATCGGTACAGCAGGGAAGTTTGAACAGCCGGGTACGGGAATTGCCTTTGTTCTGTCCGTTGAGCAGGCTATCGGAATGGAAAGTCAGATTCGAAATAGCAGTGGTTGATATTCTCAAGAACCACGTTTAGAGCTTGTCATGAAATAAATGTAACAATATAACGCCGGAATTTTGTTCATTTTCGACTTGATGAACACAAGCGCATAGTGTTTTTATGTGGTTTCTTTGATCAAGCTGAAAATGGGCAAAAGGGCAAACAGGATGTTATAGTTTTTTTATAGCAGACCCTTAAGAGGACTCATGAAGCACACCGTTTTCAAGGGTCAAACAGCGATCCAGGCGATCGGCCAACTCCAGGTTATGGGTGACCATCAGGGTGGCCAGCGAATATTCCCGGCACAACTTGCGCAGCAGGTCGAAAACCAGGTTGCCGGCACGGTTGTCCAGGTTGCCGGTAGGTTCATCGGCCAGCAGTAAGGCCGGCTTCATGATAAGAGCCCGTGCCAGGGCTGTGCGTTGCTGTTCTCCACCTGAGAGTTCATTGATCTTGTGAGTGGTCCGGTGATCCAGTTCAACCTGGGCGAGCAGTTCACGGGCCGGCTCAACCATCTCCTTTCGCAGCTTACCGTTAATCAAGGCGGGCATCATCACATTTTCCAGTGCTGTAAATTCCGGCAGCAGATGGTGAAACTGAAAAATAAAACCCAGCGAACGGTTGCGGAAATCGGCAAGCTGGTTGTCGTTTTTGGCAAGAAGATTTTCACCGTTAAACAATATCTCACCACTGCTGGGACTATCCAGGGTGCCCAGTACCTGCAGCAGGGTCGTCTTGCCTGAGCCAGACACGCCGACGATACCTATCATTTCTCCCGGGGCCATTGACAGCTGAACATCAGTTAAAACCTTTATTTCACCATCACCGTCGCCGTATTTCTTCGTAATATTAATTGCTTCCAGTAAGGGAGGCCGGCTCATGACAATACCTCAGCCGGTTGAACCTTGGATGCTTTCCAGGAGGGGTACAGGGTGGCCAGCAAAGTAATGACAATGGAGCAGATGCCGACGATGGTCACATCCATGGGAAGCACTTTAATGGGCAGGGTATTCATCGGATACACATTTGAGGGCAGTTCAATAAACTGATATCTTGAGAGCAGTTCACACAAACCCAATCCTCCAAGCACACCCAGCAAGGTGCCCGTTACGGCAATCACCAATCCCTGGAAAAAGAATATTTTCATGATCGAGGCAGAAGTCGCTCCCATGGATTTGAGAATGGCGATGTCGGTTGCTTTTTCCATAACCACCATCACAAGAGCGCTGATGATATTTAAGGCGGCTACCAGGATGATTAAGGCTAAACAGATGAACATGCCGATCTTTTCCAGCTTAAAGGCGGCAAAGAGATTATGGTTCATGGCCATCCAGTCTTTGGCGATGGTGCCTGGCCCCAGTTTCTCTCGTATGGCTCTGCCAATGACATCGGCATTGTCGAGCTGATCTCTGGTCACCGCCACTTCAATTCCATGGACCACATCGCCGACCTCAAGGAAATCCTGAACATCGTCAAGTGCCATATAGGCAAGATTGCCGTCATACTCATGCATGCCGGACTTGAAAATACCTGAGACCATGCAGGTCTTGATCTTGGGAATAACGCCCATGGGGGTCAGCGGGCCTGAAGGGGAAATAAGACGTATTTTATGGCCCACATTGACACGAAGGTCCAAAGCCAGAGTTTGCCCGAGGATAATATGTGGGATGCGGTTGTCCCGGTTGACTGTAAGGTCATCCATTCTACCGTTGACCATCTGTTCCGGCAGGCTGATTACATTGTTAGCCGTTGACGGCTCTATTCCTCTGAGTACAATTCCACTACCCCCGGCCGGACCTGAGAGAAGGGTCTGAGCATACAGATAAGGGGTGGCGCCGACAACATGGTCAACGGTTAGAATCTCTTTTCGTTTCCGGTCATAATCTTTTATGGAACTCAGATTATTCTGGATAATGATATGGGAGTTGATTCCCAGAATCTGATCACGCAGCCCATCGGTGAAACCGGAGTAAACAGCCAGTACGACAATGAGTGCCATGCAGCCGACGGTAATACCGGCAACGGAGAGAAAAGAGATCAGCGAAATGAATCGCTGCTTATGTTTGGCCCGCAGGTAGCGAAAGCTGATGAACCATTCATACATAACAGGAGTCAGGTGACAGGAAACAGGAGACAGGAGGCAACCGATATGCGAGTTGCGACTGGAATATCCGCACTCCGTTATAATCTAGTTCTTTTTTGATTTGGGACATTCAGGGTTTTCTTTCGTTTTTGGCGGCGATTGCTGTTTTCCTGACTCCGGTTTGAGATGGGGGAACAGAATAACATCGCGGATTGAGGGTGAGTCGGTCAGCAGCATGACAAGGCGGTCGATACCAATCCCTTCACCAGCAGCAGACGGCATCCCGTATTCAAGAGCTCGAATGTAGTCCTCATCCAGAACCGGATGGATTTCCTCATCCTCGCCGCGTTCGGCGATCTGTTTTTCAAATCGCTGCAGTTGATCCACCGGGTCGTTTAATTCACTAAACGCATTGGCGATCTCCCGACCGGTAATAAACAGCTCAAAGCGATCGGTCACCGTCGGATCATCATCGTTTCTTTTGGCGAGTGGTGAGACTTCTGTTGGATAAGAGGTGATAAAGGTCGGATCGATCAGTTTCTCTTCTACGAGCAACTCAAACAATTCGGTTTTAGCTTTACCGGGACCGGCCTGCTTTTCCAGCTTAATGCCTTTCTCATTCGCAAGAGCAATAATAGCTTCGTCATCTTTCAGGATATGTGGATCGAGCTTGCCGATTTTCACCAGAGCGTCATCCATAGTGTACCGGTTCCAGGGTGGAGCCATATTGATGGTCTGGCCCTGATAGGTGATTTTGGTACTGTCGTTGATTTCCTGACATAACCAGGAGATCAGCTCTTCGGTAAGATCCATCAGGTCATGGTAAGTGGCGTAGGCCTGGTAGAACTCAAGCATGGTAAACTCTGGATTATGCCGGGTGGACAACCCTTCGTTTCTGAAATTCCTGTTGAGCTCAAACACCTTTTCAAACCCACCGACCAACAACCGCTTGAGATACAGCTCGGGAGCAACACGCAGAAAAAGGTCCAAGTTCAGCGCGTTATGATGGGTAAGGAACGGTTTGGCCGTCGCACCTCCGGGAATAGCCTGCATCATTGGTGTTTCAACTTCAACAAAACCGCGGTTGGACAGATACTCCCGAATAAGCCTGATTATTTCGATTCTTTTTCGAAAGGTTTCCAGACTATCCTTATTAACAATCAGGTCCACATATCTTCTGCGATAACGGGTCTCAACATCTGTCAGCCCATGCCACTTCTCCGGCAGGGGCCGGAGTGATTTGGAGATCATATGCAGCGTATCCGCTTTGATCGACAATTCCCCTTTTTGGGTAGTAAACAGCTTCCCCTTAATCCCGACGATATCGCCAATGTCCCACTTGGAGAATTGTTTATACTGCTCATCTCCGATTAGATCCTTTTTGACATAGACCTGAATTCGCCCGGAGTTGTCCACAATGTGAAAAAAAGCAGCCTTGCCGAATTTTCGTATAGACATGATTCGACCGGCAATGGAGTAAGTGAATTTGGTATCGTCACCGCTTTCAGGACTGATATTTTCACCCTTTGGTAGCAGTTCTTCGATATTATTTGCCGGCTTAAAGGTATTGGAATAAGGATCGGCTCCCATTTCAGCCAGACTGGCTGCCTTTTCCAACCGTTGCTGTATATACTGATTGTCGTTGCTCATCTTTTTTTGCTTGTGAAGTCTGTCGGAATTGTTTCCCTGATCGTTTACTGGGTATAGCATCCAAAGTCAATCCTTTTCAGCATGTGAAGAGGGCTCATCTTTGCACGGTCAAGCCTAACCGTATAGGTTCTACTATAACGGTCAGCCTTGCCAGTACAAACCTGAGCCCTCTTCACATGCTGAAAAACCGTGGCCCACCGTTCCGCAGTTGCTGCCGCATAGGTTTGCTATCTATAGCGACAGCTCACAACCGTGGAAAACTGGACCATCCTAAGCAGTTTACCTGTGAATTGTTACTTCACATAAACTCATGAGTATAGGTTTGTTGATAGCGATTATCCATACCTACACAAACCTGAGACCTCTTATAGTATGCTTATGGAAATTTGTATGGTCTTGCCGGAGTATCGGATTGAAGATTTAACCTGGAATTTGCCGTAAGAAGGCAAAATTTAAAACTCGGTAACATAAACGTATCTTTGATGTGAAAATATGATGCCAGCTATAATAAGCGCGTTTGTAGTGAGTAGAGCCAACGAAAAGTAAACCTGTATTTACGGCTTTGTTAGGCCAACCTGCAACTATCGCCTCATTTGTTGATGAAATGAAAAACTCCGATTCGAATAACAAGAGAATCAGTTACGTATGCAATCATTATACAATGCTCTGATTCGATCAGTGCCACCTGAACTATACTTAATCGCTCGACGTAAATATTTTAGGTAATCTATGTCTGAGTTCACCAGCACAGTACACACTCTTTGTCGTTCCAGTTCGCCAAGACTGTATTTTTTTATAAGATTGAAGAATCCGTTATGAGAGTACAGTATCCTTTCTTCATTAGAAAGGTTCTTTCCAAGTATTGATATTTGCTCTTTCTGTAGTTCTGTTAAAATGTCATCCCGCTCGTATAGAGGTATCCATGTTTGAAACGTGTACGGCAATATTTCGTATTGCTGAAAGTAGCTTTTTTTTCTCCCTAACAGTGCAACAAAGCTTCTCTTAATCATTCTATGATGTCTAAGATACCTTGTGATTTTCCTTGCTGTCTTGATGACGTTAAGCCCAACTTTTCTTGAAGTTAGCTTCAAAATGTCACTAATAGTATACAGAATAAATGTCATTTGTTCGTTTGAGTTGTCCAGTTTGCCCCAAATTTCTTTTTTTTCCTGCTTGTCTTCGACAACAACTACAAAATCCATGTCGGTTTTCGAGACCATCCCATGGGCCCATGATCCGACTAATGCAATGGCAATGACTTTAGGGTGCTTTTCCTTTAGATCTGTTGCAAGTTTGTTTGCCAATCTGCGGCCTTCTCTCAGGGAGTCTTGTATGTCGTTTTTAAACACCATGATAAATCTATATTCTATTGATTCGTCGGTAAATAACTCAATGACGTCCAGCTCCAAGTGTAACTCTGCTCATTCCTATAAAAAAGCGTGTATAGACCGTAGAAATCATTTACGAATTCCCTCTATTCTCGTTTCCTGATAACTAAGAGATTGTTGTCTGTCGAATATCAATCTCTTACGGCATAACCGGAATTTAAAACCAATGACGGTCAGCATATGGAGAAGTTGTTTACACCTAACGTTAATCCTTTTGATGGCCATGGGTAGAAATTCAGTTAGTTTTACAATATCTTCGTTTTTTTTTGGGGTACTGTCAAATTTTTTGTGCTTTTACAACAAGCTTTGGTCTCCGGTGTAATTCGATCTATTACAATGATTCATTTCACTACCTCTTCGTTGGTAAACTTCTCGGTCTGGAAAATGAATCATCTCTGCCCTCAACAGAAAACTGAGATACTCCTTAACCCGGATTATTCACGAGTCGAGGCGGCCGCATATGCGCGAAACGATCCAATGAGCTATAGTTGGTTATGCTTATTGGATCAGTGACAAAGCAGATGTGGCCGGATCGGCTCGCCCGTAGGGTGAACATCTTATACCTCCATAAAGAGCACTAAAATAACACTGTGTAAAAATAAGATATCGATAAATTACAACCTAAACATTTGATTTTTAAAATAATTAGACATGAGCGTGGAAATGTTCATGAATAATCCGGGCTAACTTTTAGGAAGTCGGTCAATTACCGGGTTTGCCGGCAGATATGGGTGGGAAAGGTGTTGAAAATTGAATGGGTAAGGCAGGTTTGATCGTGAAAATCCAAGGTGCAAGCTAGATCTTTCAATATCAGAAAGGAATTTGAGTAACTGAATTTGTTGAAAATCGGGAATAGAATTTCAAACTGATATATAGAAAGCCGAGTCGAGGAAGGGGAGGCGACCCGGCTTTATTATGGCATGTAAAGATATAATTTTATGAAATATGTTCCATAAAACAATACGGGTATGAAGACTGCTTATGATTGGGGAACAATCTCGCCCATTCCTACACATTCGATGCAGTACTCATCCATTGTCTCCGGACTATGGCAATCCTCACAGAACATTTTTTTACAACCGATGCATAAGGTGAGTTTGTCTTTAGCTGTTTCATTACCACATACTTCACATTTTACTGTTTCATTACTCATTACTCATTACCTCTACTGTTTTAAGTTAGTTGTTCGCAAACATTTTCATAGTAGTCATTCTATGCAAGTAGTGTTTATCCCGTTTCATTAAACTGAAATTATTGATAATGATTATTATATCAAAAATGGAGGTTTAGCAAATGAAAAATGGGTAATTGTTTACGGCGTTTTTTATGTGAGGTTCAACGAATCGTGATTACCGTCGTAACTCAGCAAACGGTCGGAAAGAGTCGGTTACTTGACGGCGTATTTATAAAATCGCGTATTTCCAGAAGGATATTGTAACAAGAAGGTGTTTATTACCTGATTAAGGTCTCATAAACCACTATAAACGATTTTTACCGGAGTGTTAATCAGGTGACGAATGGTTTAAAATTGTCAGGACGATCAACATATCTATTGAAGAGTACTCTTTTCCAGGACAACGACGGTTTCAATATGGTGAGTCTGGGGAAACATATCGACTGGTTGGATTGTCTGGATGGAGAATCCAAACTGAGTGAACTGAGCCAGATCCCGGAAAAGAGTTGCCGGATCGCAGGAGATATAGATGATTTTCTTTTGAGCCAGAGATGCTACAGTTCCAGCTAGATTGGGTATTCCCTGCCTTGGCGGGTCGAGAACGACGGTATTGAATTGCTGCCCATGTTCAACCAGTTGATGGCAGAACTGGTCGACAGAAGAACGGATAAACGAGCAGTTGCCCAGTTGCGCACCATAGAGGTTTCTTTTAGCCGATCGAATGGCCGAACGCTGGCTGTCGATACCTGTGATCCGGTAGCCTGAGAGAGCAAGCGGAAGGGAGAAATTACCCATGCCGCAGAACAGATCCAGTACCCGGTTTTGATTTACCGGAGCGCAAAAATCTAGAATAAGCTCAATGAGCTGTCTGTTCTGACCCAGATTGACCTGACTGAAACCCCCAGGCTCCCAGGATAGTGTCAACTTCCGGTCTGCCGGTCCTGCAGGGGTGAATGTGAATGAAAGTGCTCTGTTTGCGTTAGCATCTCCAGATGAAAAGGGTTCTGATATCGGGTAATCAGAACCTTGAAAGAAAATGACGTCAAGTTTCTGTATCGATCCAGTGAGCCGAATAGCTGCCGATTTGTCTGCAGGCCGTAGTTTTCTTGTGTAGTGAAACAGCCCAAAAACCGAGTCGGTATCGGGATTGAAAAGGAGCTCAAGTTCTCGCGAATGGGTAAGAAGTTTCTGGCCGTCATTGTCTTCCTGCAGAGTGCTGAGCACTTCATTGAGACGATTCCCAGCCAGCAGACAGTTGCGTATAGGACAGATTTGATGCGTGCGATGGCGGTAGAACCCGAGGCTGTTATCGCTGTCGACCTGAAGACGGATGCGCTGGCGGTAATTGGTTTTTTGAGGTGAGGGCAGAGGTTGCCGGGTCAGTGGGATGATCTGCTCTGAACCGATTGAAAAACGGCTGGCCAGATCGATAAGGATGTCCCGTTTGAGTTGAAGTTGGAGTGCATAATCAGCATGTTGAAAGTTACAGCCGCCGCATTGACCGTAAGAGGGACACTCTGGGTCGATCCTGTGTTCGTGCGCTTTAATGATGGTTTTGGGATATGCAGTTACAAACTGCTTTTTTCTGTCAATGATTTCAGGAACGATCTCTTCGCCGGGAAGAGCCCTATGCACCAGCATCATCTGACCGCTTTCCTGCCTGGCCAGACCGAAACCGGAATGGATCATCTTTTCAATTGTAACGGTTTTTAATGTCATCCGAATCCTAGACATAATGTTTGACAGAAAGAGACCTGCCTACCTTGCAAACGTGGGTTAGA
>CAZUUJ010000086.1:0-13578 GCA_964623625.1 uncultured Desulfocapsaceae bacterium | reverse complement strand
GAGACCGAACTAAGAGGCTTAAACGGCAACTACCTGCTCACTATCAGTCCTCTTTCTAAAAGCAGGAGCAACGAAGACCGCATACTGCTTTTGGCACGGGACCTGTCCGATGAAGAGATGAAACGGGCGGAATCCATGCGGGCAGCGCAACTGGCCTCCATCGGTGAACTTGCCGCCGGTGTGGCCCATGAGATCAACAATCCGATAAACGGGATCATCAATTATGCCCGCATCATCATGGATGCGCCGGGTGATGATGAAACACCCAATTACCTGCAGCATATTGTCCGTGAGGGAAAACGTATTGCCGGCATTGTTTCCAACCTGTTGGATTTTGCCAGAAGACGGGAAGAGTCCCCGGAACCGATATCGATCCCAAAACTGCTGGACAGCTGCCTGGAACTGATCAGCCACCAGCTGAAAAAGGACGGAATTATTTATAATATCGACATTCCAGAGAACCTGCCCCAGGTAAGCTGCAACCATCAGCAAATCCAGCAGGTCCTGCTCAATATCATCTCCAATGCTAGATATTCACTCAATAAACGATATCCGATCAGGGACCCAAAGAAGCTCATAAAGATTGAATGTCACTGGATTGATCATGAAGACAAACCGTATATCAGTGTGGCAATCACCGATTACGGCACCGGTATTGAGCACGACATCATGGATCGCCTATTCGATCCGTTTTTTTCCACAAAGCCAAAAGGAGAAGGTACCGGCCTCGGGCTCAGCATAAGCCACGGCCTGGTTAGAGACAATAATGGATTCTTATTTGTCAACAGTGAATTCGGGCAATTCACAACGCTCATAGTCGATTTGCCCATAGCAGAAAATATGGGAGGATCAGATGTCTGAAAAAAGCAAGGTTGTATTGATTATTACCGTGCTCTTCCTGGTATTTGGTGGACTGCTTTTCTATTTTGATCTGCTGCAGACAGGTGCAGGCGAAACCGCCAGACAACTCCCCTTTCATCTTTTTTCGGCATGTCTGCTTGTCCTGCTGCTGTTGGCCGTTTTAAGTCTGATCCATATTCAGTTTAAGCAAATGGATCAACTCGTTGAGGAATATCGGCACTCATTGGATCAAAAAATCAATGAGCTGAAAGAAACACAGGCTGGCCTGGAAGAGATGGTAGAAAAAAGAACCTTTGAGATATCGGTGATCAATGCTTCATTAAATAGAGAGATTGCCGAAAGAATTCAGGCGGAAACCGAGAGCAATAAACTCAAAAACAGGTTTCAGCTTATTTTGGACTCTGCCGGTGAGGGTATCTTCGGCCTCGATAAAGAAGGTAATGTGATGTTTATCAATAAAGCCGCTTCCCTCATGCTTGGCTGGAAGATGGAAGATCTGATCGGCAAATCCCACCATGACCTGGTGCACCATACCCATAAAGACGGGACCTCTCATCCGGTGGAAGATTGTCCAATTCACAAGGCATACAGGGATGGCATTGTCCATGCCAGATCCGATGACGTCTTCTGGACAAAAAACGGTATCAGTTTTCCGGTGGAATATTATTCGACACCGATTCTGGAAAACAAGAAGATCGTTGGAGCCGTTGTTGTTTTTAGAGATCTCAATACATTCAAATAAAACAGCATGGTGCTATCATGACTGAAAAAGAACAAAAAGACATTCAGATTCTGATTGTCGACGATGAGGAGAGTTTGCGAAATACCTTTCGAATTTTTCTTACACGCGAAGGATATCGCACCATCGTCACCGCCTCCACCTTTGAAGAAGCCGTACATGAAATCAATCAACGCTCTTTCGATCTGATTATCAGTGATATTGTCCTTGAAGGCGCATCCGGTATTGATTTCTTAAAACGGATCCGGGAACTTGGTATAAACTGTCCGGTGATTATGATAACCGGATATCCAAATATTGAAACAGCCTCTGAAGCAGTACGCCTCGGTGCATTCGATTATATTCCCAAGCCTGTAGAGAAAGAAACGCTTCTTAATACTACCAGGTTCGCTTTGAAGCAGCGGCTGCTTGAGCAGGAAAAGAGAAAAGCCGAACAGGAACGTGAACAGTATAGAACCTTTCTCGATACCATCTTTAGAAGTGTGGCCGACACAATACTTACCGTTGATCGGGATCTGATCATTTCCAAAATGAACCAGGCGGCCCGCAGTCTGTTCAGAGAACTGAATCCTGATTTTCAGGAGGGTAGTGACCTCAAATCTCTCTGTTCGGATAAAAACATGAAACTGATTCAAACGGACATTGAAAATGTTCTGCTTACCGGTCGTGATATCACTGAGAACCGAATCGAATGCGAAAGGATTGACGGTGATGCCAAAATTCTCTCCATCTCAATATCGCCTCTTGATAATGGCCGGGGTGATCTGAACGGTGCCGTTCTTGTTATCCGTGATATGACCCACAAGGAGGAAAACACACAGAACAGACGAACAGTGTTTCATCGCCTCATTGGTGCAAGTGATGTGATGCAGAACGTCTATACCATGATTCAAAATGTAGGCCGGGTTGATGCCACCGCCCTTATTACCGGAGAATCCGGTACAGGCAAGGAACTGGCCGCAGAAGCCCTCCATTTGGAGAGCCATCGTGCCCAACGCCCCCTTGTCAAAGTGGACTGTACCGCTATTCCTGAAAACCTTTTGGAAAGCGAGCTTTTCGGCCACAAAAAAGGCTCGTTTACCGGTGCCGACCAAGACAGAATGGGCCGTATCCTCCAGGCGGACGGCGGCACCCTTTTTCTCGATGAAATTGGCGATATTTCAACCATGATGCAGCTCAGGCTTTTACGTTTTCTCCAGGAAAAGACCTTTTATCCTGTTGGTCGTGACAGACCAATACAGGTCGATGTTCGAGTCATTGCCGCAACCAACGTGGATATGAA
This sequence comes from uncultured Desulfocapsaceae bacterium, assembly GCA_964623625.1. Lineage (GTDB taxonomy): Bacteria > Desulfobacterota > Desulfobulbia > Desulfobulbales > Desulfocapsaceae > CAZLGM01. The sequence goes on along the minus strand of CAZUUJ010000086.1, from coordinate 10,696 downwards.
AAAAATTGTGCAGATTGGCACCTTTCGGGAAGATCTCTATTTCAGGTTACGGGTCATCGAGATCATGCTGCCAACTCTTCGAGAACGCGAAGGTGATATTGAATTGCTGGTGAATCATTTTCTCCAGCGATCAAGCTCAAAGATGAATCAATCTGTAAACGGTATTTCAAACCAGGCAATGGAACTGCTCACCCGATACAATTGGCCAGGTAATGTAAGGGAACTGGAGCACATCATTGAACGGGCCTGTGTTCTCTGTTCTGGATCATCTATCTCAAGAGATGATTTACCGCAGGAAATCATTAATTATGAACCAAGTGTCGGGCAAGCGCCCATCATCGATTCCGATCCCGTTTTCTCCGAACAGCACCAATCCTTTGGTGTGCCCTTTCCGCCTGAAAATTCCATGGAGAACCGCATCATAAAAGCCATGCTGAAAACCGGCGGCAACAAGGCAAAAGCAGCACGCCTTCTCGGTATTGATCGTTCAACCCTCTACCGTAAGATAAGAGAATTACGAATTGATCTCAGCAAGTATGATCTTTAGTGTCGTGTCAACGACACTAACCACCACACAACTGTGGCAACAGTTGTGTGGCAAATACTACAATAGTGTAGCGTTTACCGTTCCGACAGTCATTAGGCCATCAGCAATAAGGCTCTTCGTTTCTTCTTTCACTATTTTCCCAGTCGCCTTCCATCATCCTGTTTTTTCAGAACATTTAAGACATACTTTCAAAAAATCACCCCTCATCAGCTAGAGTATTGTTTTTCAAATCATAGGCCTCAAACCAGCCGCATCGCACCTATCCATAATTTTTTTCCCTATATATCAACGATATACAATGGAATGACAACAGCTTGTTACCTCTTGGCACCATTCATGCACATAACAAGACAACTTGTGAACACAAACAGGATAAGTCACCCAGCAAAACAGATAAAAATATGGCTCCTACATTGAATTCAACAGAGTTACCTGGAAAGTCAAGAGAGTGGTTTGACAGTAAATACCCTGATGAATCAAGTTGCGTTTCCCTGCTCTTTCACAACCGATGGCCCGATGGTTTTACCTGTCCCCAGTGTTTACGAACGTATCCCGGCCTCCGACCCCGCTTAAAAATCATCTGCCCCGGATGCGGACTGGCAACAACCATCACTACCAATACCATTATGCATGGAACAAAAAAACCTCTGAGACAGTGGCTTCAAGCCATCTGGTGGGTATGCGATGACCAGACGATAATTAATGCCAAAGGGTTGCAACGTCTCTTGAAACTTACCAGCTATCAAACAGCCTGGGTGTGGCTGCAAAAGCTGCGCAGCGCCATGGGGTTCGCCGACAGCAGACCTTGCAGAGGAGTCATCGAAATCGGTTATCATCAAGTTTCTCCAGCCAGGAAAGGAAAAGAAAAGGGATTGATCATCTGCGCTGCCGAAGTTGCACTGCAATCCGGGGTCACCGGCCGTATAAAAATGCAGTCTATCAGGGAACTGACCCCACAAACCGTAACGGAATTCCTGGGCCTCCATATCAAGACCAGCAGTTCAATCATTGTTCCCCAACTCAGTGGCTTTGAGACCATAGAACAGCTCGGACATACCTGTGTCATACACTCGTCAAAGCTTGAGCCCAGCCATGCCGACAATGTTATCCAACGTTTTGAGAACTGGTTAAACAATGTCCACCGGGGTGGAGTAGCGATAAAGCACCTGCAGCTCTATATCGATGAATTCTGTTTTCGCGCCAACAGCTCAATGCTGGCCGATAAAAAAGCTGTCTTCAATCTACTGCTGCTCGGTGTTTTAGCTGTGAAACCGAAGTCATACAGGGAACTGGTGGGTTCTTCATAGCCCTATGATGAACTAGGAAAGGAAATATACGGAGATCGCTATGAGCAACATACAAAAAGGTCTACTACTCCTCTTGCTGACCGCTATTGCCGTTATCGGATATAACATTTATCTGAAAGAGACTACTCCCCCACCTAAAACATACTCTCAATTTCTAAGCTCTCTTCAGAACGACAAGATAAAATCAGTCGAACTCAAGGGTGGCCATATCCGCTATGAGGATGCAAATAATCAAAAGTTCAGTACCTATTCACCAGATATCAGTACCGTACTTGAACAGCTGGTGGAAAAAGGCATCGACATCAAAGCGGAGCCTGGAGCAGATGACAATCCATTCGGATTCTTTAAGGCACTTCTTCCTGTTTTTCTTATTCTAGGCGCTTGGTTCCTCTTCACCCGATCCCAATCGGAAAAATCTTCGAGCATGTCTGATAAAAACGGTTCCTTACTTATCCCTGAAACCGGCAGTCAGGTCACCTTTGAAGATGTGGCTGGAATCTCAGAAGCCAGGGAGGAACTTAAAGAAGTGGTTCTTTTTTTAAAAGAACCATCAAAATTCAGCAGACTTGGAGGTCAGTTGCCCAAGGGTGTGCTGCTTCAGGGACCACCAGGGACCGGAAAAACTTTACTTGCCAAAGCAATCGCCGGAGAAGCCTCCGTCCCGTTTTATTCCATGGGAGGCTCTGATTTCGTTGAAATGTTTGTAGGCGTCGGCGCCTCCCGGGTACGGGAACTTTTTGCCGAAGCGAAAAATAATGCGCCCTGCATTGTTTTCATAGATGAGATCGACGCCATAGGCGGAAAACGAAGCGGCGGCAACGCCACCGGTTCTAATGATGAAAGGGAACAAACCCTTAATGCCCTTCTGGTGGAAATGGACGGATTTTCCAGTGGAGAAACCGTCATCGTGATTGGGGCCACTAATCGTCCAGACATTTTGGACCCGGCACTGCTGAGACCGGGGCGATTCGACCGACAGGTGACCATCAGTCTGCCGGATTTTAGAGGTCGAATAAAAATTCTTGCTGTCCATGCAAAAAAAATCACAACCAGCCCTCATCTTGACATGGCTGCCATATCCCGATCGATTCCTGGATTCAGTGGGGCTGAAATTGCCAATCTGGTGAACGAAGCTGCTCTTCTTGCCGCCAGAAATGGGAAACAGCAGGTGGATATGGATGATTTTGATGAGGCCAAAGATAAACTCATCATGGGACTGGCAAGAAAAAACGTTGTCATAACTGAAAAAGAACGACGTATTACCGCTTACCATGAAGCGGGCCATGCCATTGTTGCCATGCTGCTTCCCAAGGCCGACCCGGTCCATAAAATCACCATCATGCCACGGGGCAGAGCACTCGGGCTGACGCAACAGATGCCGGTAGACGACCGCCACACCTACTCAAAAGAATACCTGCTGAGTCGAATCCAGACTCTTTTAGGAGGTCGGATTGCTGAAGAACTCATTTTTGATCAACTCACTACAGGCGCCAGCAATGACCTGGCAGGAGCTACTGAAATAGCAACACGACTTGTTTGTGAATGGGGGATGAGTGATGTTGTCGGGCCCATTGCCCATATGCAGGATCAGAGTGATTTTCTTGGCTCATCCTCAAGCACCAAACAGCACAGTGAACAGACAGCCATTGCAATCGACAGTGAGATTAAGCGGATCATAAACGACTGCTATGAAGAGACGACCGGGCTGTTAACAGAAAACAACAAATTCCTGCATAAACTGGCAGAGGTACTGATGATCAATGAAACCGTTGACGGTGAAGAAATGGACATTGTCTTTCACTGCTACCTCAATGAAAAAGAAATGGAGCGTAAACTCAAAGAGAAAGAAAAGGACTCATAACTATATACAGCTTTAAGGTTTAAGTATTTTAAAGAGTTTCTGTAAGGAGGAGTTACCATGAAAACTGTCCCAAAAGTGTTCTTTCCGGCCATTGTTTTTACGTTGGCCATCACCATCAACCTGTCACACGGAACCGAGGATCCACCTGATTTTGTAGAGATCGGCAGCCTGTCTGATCTCTATAGTGTGGTCACTTTCGATCATCTTCTTCATGTGGATATGGCTGACTGTTCCGTCTGTCATCATCATACAACAGGAACCAGGATCATCGACAAGAATTGTACCAGGTGTCACACCGCCGGAGGGGAATATGACGCTGCCATTTTCAACAGCGGAAGACCTTATACCATTTCATGCAGGGACTGCCATGAAAAGCAGCGATTTGGTTCCGCCTACCTTCGAAAACTTGCAAATCCGAACCTTTATCATATTGATAAGCCCGGATTGAAGGGAGCGTACCATCTCAGTTGTATCGGTTGTCATAAGGAAACAGAAGCGGTTATCGGCTGCCAGGATTGCCATGAGCTGACGGAGAAGGGCGAGAAACTGTTTAACGCAGGCAAATTTAAACCGCAGAACAAAACCGAGACAAAGAAAAAAGGTCACTAAATGTTCCATCATTCCAAGAGAGTACCATCATGAAAAAGAAAATTACCCGCAGAACATTTATAAAATCAAGTGTCGCTGGTTCCGTTACTCTGCCAGTACTGGCCGCACAAAAGTCAAAGGCTAAAGATTTCGATGGATATCCTGATGGCATGGGTGTTTTGGTAGATCTATCCCGGTGCGTCGGCTGTCGAAGCTGCGAAGCCGCCTGCAATAAGGAACAGGGACTGCCTGAACCCGAGAAGCCTTTCAACGATTATTCCGTCTTCGATGAGCGTCATCATGGACAGCAACGGCGAACCGATGAGACCAGGTACACAGTGGTCAACCGCTACGACGTTGAAGACTATCCTCATCCGCTTTACAGAAAAATACAATGTAACCATTGCCAGGAGCCGGCCTGCCTCACATCCTGCTTTGTCAATGCCTATACCAAGACACCGGAAGGAGCCGTCATTTACGATTCAACTGTCTGTGTTGGCTGCCGGACCTGCATGATCGCCTGCCCCTTTTACATTCCGACTTTTAAATACTCAAGTCCATTTGATCCGAAAATCATGAAATGCATTTTCTGCTATGATACCCGCTTAAAACATGGCAAACCGCCAGCCTGTGTAGAAGCTTGTCCCCAGGAAGCGCTGACATTCGGTAAACGGGCTGATCTGATTAAAGTAGGACGCCAGAGAATCAGGGAAAATCCCGGTAACTACGTCAATCATATCTATGGTGAACATGAAGCGGGAGGAACAGCCTGGATGTATCTCTCCAGCGTTCCTTTTGAACAGGTAGGCTTTGATGTTCATGTTCCTAAAGAGCCTATTCTCAACTATGTAAAAGACTTCCTCTCAATTGTGCCGATGGTGCTCACCATCTGGCCCGGTCTGTTTGCCGGCCTTCATCTACTTGCAACAAGGAAGGATAAATTGAAAGAGCAGACGGAAAAGGAGGAGGTGTAAGGCCATGAAACAACTTACTCAAACACAAGCCGATCTGCCGTTAGCAGATCATACTAAAAAAGACGGATCCACATGGTCCATCAAGGAAAAGCTGCTGTTTGGTCTTAGTTTTCAAGACTATAGAAAACAGTTTATCAGAAATCCGGTCAACTGGCTGCTGATTGGTATTTTTGCCGTCGGTCTTCCGCTCATACTCCAGCGATATATTTTCGGGCTTGGCGCGGTAACCCACTCATCCAACGATTATCCATGGGGCCTTTTCCTTGGTTTTGGTTTGTTTGGCATGGTTCCTTTGTCCGCCTCCGGCTTTCTGTTAGGGACCACCGTTGAGCTGTTTGGCAGAAAAGATTTTAAACCTATCGAACGCCTGGCTCTCTTAAATGGATTACTCGGTTATTTCTTTGCTGTGATCTATCTTGAGGTTGATCTGGGAATGCCGTGGCGGCTGCCATATCCCATGTTTGTCTCTCTTGGTCCTGCTGCCGTACTCTTTCTTGTTGCCTGGCACGTTGCAACGTACCTATCTGTCCAGGTTGCTGAGGTAATGCCCTCCTTCTTTGAGTGGATTGGCTGGCTGAAGGGAAAGCGTTTCATCAAATCCATGGCGATTGGACTCACCATTGCTGGCATCATACTCTCAACCCTTCATCAGGGTGCCTTAGGAGCCCTGTTCACTTATGCTCCTGCAAAGGTTCATCCGCTATGGCTATCGACAAACTTCCAATGGCTTCATTTCTTCTGCTCATCTATTTTTGCAGGACTGTCCATGGTCATCGTTTCCAGCACATTGTGCATCACCTTTATGAAATGGCGTTGCGATCGACGCTTTCTGGACTCCATTGATTATTGCACCATTGGGATGGGCAAGGGGTGCGCCATCGCCCTGATCACCTACCTGGTGATTAAGGTCGTCGCCGTTGCCCATGACAATGAATGGGCCTATCTGCTGACAGGCTGGGGCCTGTATTACCTGTTGGAAATTGGACTTGCTGTCATCATCCCCATGTTCCTGTTTGCATCAGGAGTTCGAAACGGGCAGGCCGGTATTATCCGTGTAGCCGCCGTAATAGCAGTTCTGGGAATTATATGGAACAGAATCAATACAAGTCTGATCTGCTTCAACTGGCAGCTGTATCAGGAAATTCCCCATTGGAAAGAAGTATGGATTACCGTAACTCTGTATGCTCTCTACTTCATCACATATCGGTTTATCGTGTACCGGCTGCCCATTGTCTATGAATGGAAAGGAGAGAAATAAGCTGTAATTGTCCCAGATCGGCAAAACATTCATCCTGTTTGTTGGTTTTACGGATGAATGTTTTGCCCCCTGTCGGGGGTAGACTATGGAAGAGAGAAACCAACCGGGAAAACTTAAGCAAATCGTGCAGAGAACAGATTTGCCCTTCATCTTTCGGATAATCGGATATCTGGCTGTGGTGCTACTGATTATTGTCTGCGTGCTTGGTGGCCGACAATATTCTCTCTATCGCCACTGCGAGCAGGTTTCTCATGTGAGTGACAAGCTTCTCTTTCAATTTTCCTCAATCAAGGACCACCTGAACGAAACATTGATAGCCGGGGGACGCATCAGTATCAGGGAGCTCTCCACCGAGCTTCAGGAATTTAGCGGCTCCCTCGACCAGATCATGGATGACATTCTTATCCCCCGTGAAGTTAAACTATCTCTTGTCCACCCAAACGATCTTGTCGGCCTTATTGTCGCCTTAAGAGCTGTCGGTGGCGATTCAAATCAGTCTTCCAAAGACAAACAAATCTCTCTTGTCTCCAAACTCAACTGGGTCCATGCTCGCCTGGCCAACTCAAACAGAATCATTAACAACTACACCCAGTCCCTTCTCAACGGCCTGCATAAAACCTTGGCCGGCGTTCTTTTCCTAGCTGTCTTCATCATAAGTTCCATGCTGATTATTATGAATCGCTTCATCTCAAAACCTATTCTAGCGATTTGTAAGAAACTCGCTCTGTTCCAACCCCAATCCAATAATTTTGAAAAAGAGACAGTTACTTTTTCCTCACTATCGATGAGCACACTTCAAGAAACCGTCAACCGGTTACTTGAAACCAATCAACGGTTAAAAGAGTTGATGGAGTCAGCAGCCCACATTCATCACATCATGGATGAAACCTCCGATACAAAAGAACTATGGGACATGATCTGCTGGGCTCTGACAAAAGACAACACATACCGACTGGCGTGGATAGGACACCAACCTGATAAACAGCCGGATATTTTACCCATTGCCGCTGCCGGCCAATGGTCTTCAAAAACCGATGACCAGTCGGCAACTCATCGTCGACTGTTGAACAGTTGCCGACTGGACAGTCCGTTTTGTCGTTCCGCTCACATGTCAATCTCGAATAACCGGGCTGAACAGCAAAACGTTCTTCTCTCAACACTTGATAAAGATCTGCTTGCAAATATCGATTGCCCGGAAGAACAGCTCATCTCCGTTTCAGTGCCCATACCTTTGCCTGATAAGAATCCCACGATCCTGACGTTGTACCGACCTGGTCGGGATCCAATCTCACACCAGGAGATCGCTCTGCTTACATTGTTGTGCAATCTCGCTTCAACCCACACCAGTCAGCAAGCTAATCTTCCTATTGATAACCCAACGGTTGCATATTCATCACCACTGTATCAGCTCGGCTTCCTCGGTTCGCTTACTTCTCATTTCACCCACGAAGTGATCAATCTCGTCAATGGAGTGATCAATTATACCCAAGCTATCTTCGATCTTGAAAAGGACAGTGTCAGTGCTGAAAGCCGTGAGATGTTGGGCAAACTTCTTGACGAAGAAAAACGAATGGGTCGACAGGCTTCAGCCCTTATTCAGTTTATCCAGGCATTACAGGGAGACAAAGGTCATGAAGATTTAACTACACTTTTAAAACAGGTAACCCGCTTTCTGCCGGATCTCTACGGCTCCAGCTCTGAAGAATATGAATTGCAGATCGATGATGGACTACCCAAGGTCTCTAATCACCACATGGAAATACGATTGAGTACCCTTATGCTTTTGCAAAATTGCCTTGGCAGTCGCATGGGCATTTCGGAAAATCCTATTGATCAATCGGTTGTGATTCACTGCACTTTGGAGCCTGTGGAAAAACAAACTGTTATCCTCACTATTCAATGTTGGCCACAAAGTTACCCGGATCATGGAACAACAACTCGAAACAGTTCACTTCCATGGCATGATCAATCATTTATCCAGGACTATCTAAGAGGCTTTGGAGCAGAGTTGACAAGTCGGACAAATCCTGATGATCAATCATATATCAATACAATCGTTCTGCCTCACTCCTGCTTTTCTAAAAAGTAATATGAACTCTTGAGATCCACCATTTATTTGATTGTTGCTCCCAGTACCCCCCCTATCTATTATATAGATAGTTGCATAACATCAACTCATGAGTTTCCTACAATTGCCTTGTTCTCTTTTAATGTTACTGTTTAAAAAGAGTGTCTGATCTACCCTCATTCTAAGCAAAGGCAAGATACTTGGTATTTTGGTATGTATGAGTTGAAGTCGTTGCGAGGTCACAGACCGCGGCAGGTAAGCGTAGACTCCGATCTCAGTTAACCGATTGAGGTCTCTTCGTTTGACTGGCAACCATTATGTTTGATTTCCCTTCATTCCTCTATCGTTTTTTCTTTGTCATCATTGCTTTACTGTAGCGTCATTCCAGTGAAAGCCAACACATTAAAGATCCACTCCTTTTTCTTCCAATATAGTCCATAAACCTCTCTACAACAGTATGCAACACTGTTGTTGTTTCGCTGCTACACTCTTATTTCATCTTGCCACAACAGCGTTGTATTAGCTGGAGGACGCTACACATGTGTGTCATCACATCCGGGCAATCAACTGACAATTATCATATATTTAAATGAGTAATTACATGTAATTACAAGAAATACACCATTAAAAACGGCCACCTTTTCAAACTGGCACGACTGATGCAAATATAAGGACAAACAACGAAAAAAACCACTTTTAAATAAAGGAGGACACCATGAACGCCAGAATCGAAACCAGAAAAAGAGTAAAAGCCGATGTTGGATATGAGACCGCTAAATTCACGTATGGAGTTGGCCTGACCGCTGCTGCCCTGATAGGGCTGTGGGGTGCTGCCTGTTTGATCGGCGGATTAAGCGACGCTGGTCTTGTTGGCTTGGTCAAAGGTTATATCTCTGCTCTCACCGGTATCTAATGTTGCCTGAAGCGCTGAAAACAACTCAATGAATAATAGGAGAAAATTATGAAAACCTCACGAACAGCAAAGATTATATTCGGCGGCGGAACTGTAATCTGCCTCTGGGTAGCTGCTGCTCTCACAAGTGCTTTATATCAGGTTAACTGGTCTATCACCGAGCTGGGTCAACAATATATGGCAGCAACAGGACTGATTAAACCACTGCACACCTTGGTTGATTACTATTCCCATATCAAAGGAATCGAATACCTGATCTGCGTTGCCTTCTTTGTTGCCTTTCCGGTCTTTTTCAAATACGTCAACAAAGATAAAGCAAAAGTTAGAAAAGCCGTTCACGCCTCCAAGTGACAGTCACGTCACCATCATCCGAAAAACCGGCTCCGGCCGGTTTTTTTGCTTATTCCATGCAATACTCAGGCACATCCCCTCACTCCAGCAACAACTTCCCCCCATTTTCCTAGCTCCTTTCCCTCGGTCCCTCAGCCACTTTTCTGTCATTCCCGCGAAAGTCGGAATCCTTACGCTTTGTACAGAATATAACTTCCCCTTCTTGGAATGACCTAAGCTCATCAGTTTCGCACAACTGCGCTGTTCCCTCTCAGTGTTGCTTTCCATTTAACCCAACCATCCTTTCCCTATATTTCTCTATCGTCATCTCTTTATCATCATTGCTTTCCTGTAGCGTCACTCCAGTGAAAGCAGAAACCCGAAGAATCCGCTCATTCTGTTGCCAACCTGATCCATAAACCTCTCTACAACAGCATGCAACACTGTTGTTGGATCGTTGCTACACTCTTATTCCATCATACCACAACAGCGTTGTATTGGCTGGGTGACGCTACACATGTGTGCCATCACTCCTGGACAATCAACTGACAATTATTTCACATTAAGACCTGTAATTACGGGGTGTTACAAAAAACATACACACAGAGACAGCCACCTTTTAAAACTGGCACGACTGATGCAAATATAAGGGCAAACAACGAAAAAAACTACTTCAAAATAAAGGAGGACACCATGAACGCCGGAATCGAAACCAGAAAAAGAGTAAAAGCCGATGTTGGATATGAGACCGCTAAATTCACATACGGAGTTGGCCTGACCGCTGCTGCCCTGATAGGACTCTGGGGCGCTGCCTGTCTGATTGGTGGCTTGAGCGATGCCGGACTCGTCG
>CAZUUJ010000085.1:0-13721 GCA_964623625.1 uncultured Desulfocapsaceae bacterium | reverse complement strand
ATGTTCAGTCTAATATCGGTGGTCATCAATTCATAAATCGACCTCTACTGCAAAGAGTTTAGGTATATCTTTGTCTCAGTATAACACTTGAAAAGACTTGTACAGATGCATCGGCCTGTTGGTAATACGAAAACAAATACTCTACCGTTATCGATTCTGTTTGTTATCGGTCGACTAGGAACCGGCGGTAAAGAAAGACAACTTGTTGAGCTGATTCATGGCTTGAAAAAACGTGGATATGAACTCCATTTGCTGGTTAAAAACAATGATGCTTCTTTTCTTGATAAGATTCGTGATGATCTTGCTTCCTTTCATTCTCTTGAGAAAAAACAATTCCATTTTCTCGATTTTCTGAAAATTGCTGCAATAATCAATTCCACAAAACCCGATATCGTCTCCATCTGGGCTGTTGTTGCCGGCTATTTTATTCTTCCGGCCCGCTTATTCACCCCTTGCTCCTATAAGTTGATCAACTGCTGCATCCGTAATGCTCCTTTACGTCTTTCTCTGTCAAAAAAAATTGAGAGGTTTATGTACTCTTTTTTTCCCACAGTGGTGTCTAACTCAAAGGCTGGATTAGTTGCATATGGTCAGCAAAAGAAAAAGGGGAGACACGTTCTCTATAATGGATTTGATTTCAATCGCGTCCCAGATGTCAGCAGGCAGGCTGCAAAACAGGAACTGGGATTCCCAGTCGATAAAAAGTGTATTGTTATGGTTGCCAGCCTGACGGAGAAAAAAGATCATGAGATGTTCATCGATTGTGCAGCGCGATTGCTAACCCAGAGAGATGATATCATTTTCTACCTGATAGGAGATGGATATCGACGTGAAATCTTACAGGCGAAGGTTTGTAAACTCGGGATCGAATCCAGTGTATTATTTCTTGGAAATAGAGATGATGTTGAACTGATATTTCGGGCAGCCGATCTTTCTATTCTCACATCAACAGCGTGGTTTGGAGAGGGTATTTCAAATTCAATACTGGAGTCCTTGGCTTGTGGAACGCCGGTTATTGCTACGGATTCACCCGGTACCAGGGAGGTGATCGAAGATGAGAAAAATGGATTAATTGTGCCTTGCGGTGATTCTGGTGAGTTGGCTGACAAGGTGGGTCTGTTGCTCGGCAATCCGAATCTGATGAACCGATTAGGAGATAAGGGGAGAAAAACAGTAGAGAAAAAATTTAGTCTTTCTGAAATGATTGAAGGTTTCATACGTATTATTGGAAGCTAAGATGTTCTTTCGCAATAAATTGCATATTCTTTTTGTTCAGTATCATGATTTTAGTACATCCAGTGCTATCCATGTCCATAACTTCGCCAATGCGCTGGCAGCGAAAGGACACCGATGCGGAGTAGCTGTACCTGTTAATAAAGATTCTGTCGGTCGGTACATATCTGGTGATATCCGATACCAGATATTTGAATTTCATGAAGTATTGAACCATCCGGTTTTTGTTAATCAGTTTGGACATATTGATATTATTCACGGCTGGACGCCTAGGGAACTTGTACGGAAACACTGTCTGGAGTTGAAGAGAAGATTTATCGACAGCAGGGTAATAGTTCATCTTGAGGATAATGAAGAGATAGTTGTTGAGAGCTTTTCAGGGTTGTCTTACGAGGATTTGCTGAAGTTGTCTGATGAGGAAGTGAGCCAGAAATTACCGGATGTTCTTTCATATCCGGGTCGATATGAAAAATTTCTCTCTGCAGCAGATGGGGTCACTTTTATTACTGATCGTTTGAAAGATTTTATCCCAAATGGACAGCTGGCACACCGTTTGTGGCCAGTCATTGACAGTGGTAGGTTCGCACCATCGACCAGGAAATCGCTTACTAGAAAGAAACTGGGAATTGATCCCGATGATTTTGTTTTATGCTATATTGGCAGTGTGCATGGGGTGAATGCCCAAGAGGTTCGGTATCTCTATGAGGCTGTAGCGCTTGCAAACGAAAAAGGTTTGAGTGTTAAACTCATTCGCACTGGTAGAGATACCGTGGATTTCTTGGGAAACAGTGCAAAGGAGCTAAAAAGAAACGTTATTGAACTCGGTTATGTTGACATGGAAGATGTACCGGTTCTCATGTCTATGGCGGATCTCCTTGTCCAGCCGGGTTCAGTTGATCGATTCAATCGATATAGGTTACCATCAAAGATTCCTGAATTTCTAGCCACAGGCAAGCCTGTAGCAGTACCGAAGGTGAATATTGGATTGTCACTCACCGATGGCTTGAATGCATTTGTCATGGAAGACGGGAATGCAGAGGCCATTGTGAAGGTCATTGACAAGGTCAAACAGAACCCTGATCTTGGTTCTCAAGTTGGTGCAAGGGGGCGTCAATTTGCCCGGAAAAATTTTCAGGAAAAAGTAATTGTCAAGCAATTGACAGCCTTCTATCGCCGATGTCGAAAAAAGTAGGCACTGGAAAGTGGTTTCCCCAGGGCCAGATGTTACTGGGAGAATCAGGCATATTGATCACACTGAAAGAAGACTGATAAACAATACCAATGTTGGACAGCATAAAGAGAAAATTAGAACTTATCCGGTGTTTTCTGATCAGTCTGCGGTATTTGCAATTTCAACAGATCGGACTTTTTCATCGTGGCTATTATCTGGCATGTAATCCCGACTTGGGATTGTTTTCCAGGATACCTCTTATCCATTATTTGTATGTCGGCTGGAAAGAAGGACGGAGACCGAATGTTTTCTTTTCTCCATCATATTATCTGCAACAATGTCCTGAGCTTGTCCAAAAAAGAAGAGAGCCCCTTTTGCATTACTGCCAGAAGGGTTGGCTAGAGGGAAAATTGCCGTCCAAGCTGTTCCTGCCCGATTATTATACCCGGCAGCAACCTCAACTGACAGAACCTGTCGGTAACCAGCTAATCCATTACCTCGAAAAAGGGATTGTACAGGGACGCAGGCCGAGCCCTTATATCGATCTGCAGTATTATAGACATCATTACAGTGACGTCCCTACCGGCGCTCAATCTGCACTGGACCATCTGGTAACCGTTGGAGTAAAAGAAAACCGTCGTCCCGGGCCCTATTTCGATACCTCCTGGTACGTTGATAAAACAACCAATCTACACTGTTGCGCCGATGATGCTCTTAATCACTACCTGGAACAGGGGACAAAAAATGGGAAAAGCCCTTTACCTCTTTTTGATCCTCAGTTCTACGGGAGGAATAATCCGGAGATTGCCAAGAGTACAATTGATCTTTTTGCACATTACTTTCGATATGGTTTGCCAAAAGATGAAAAGCCATCGAGCTTTTTTGATCCTCAATTTTATCGGAAAGAATATTCGGATGTTGATCTTTCAGGCATGTCTCCATTACATCACTACCTTGAAATTGGCGTATTTGAGGGCCGTTACCCAGACCGAAGAGTTAAATCACTGGCCGACAAACCGGTTATTTCAATCATCGTTCCAGTCTACAATGTACAACAATCTTTGTTGAATAATTGCATTCGGTCTGTGCTTTATCAGTCATATCCTTATTGGCAGCTTTGTTTGGCAGATGACTGCAGTAACGATCCTGATGTCAGGAAAACTCTTAAGAAGTGGAGTTCGCGTGATAATCGGATCAAGACGATCTTTCTTGACAGCAATCATGGGATATCGGGAGCGACAAACAGCGCTGCAGCTCTTGCTACCGGAGAATTTCTTGCCTTTCTTGACAATGATGACGAACTGACTCCTGATTGTCTTTATGAGATAGCCGACTGCCTGGGACGAACAGGTGCGGATCTGATCTATACCGATGAAGAGTTGATTAACAATGACAGCCAGCGAACGGCTGTATTTTATAAACCCGACTTCAATCGGGAATTACTGCTTGGCCACAACTATATCACCCACCTGGTCGTTGCGGAAAAGAAACTGTTTGAGAAAACAGGTGGGCTTGTAACTCAGTATGATGGAGCCCAGGATTTCGATCTGTGTCTTAAGCTCTCTGAAAAGGCACATACGATTGTCCATCTTGATAAAGTTCTTTACCGCTGGCGTGCTTCCGAGTCATCGACAAGTATTGATCATAGCCAGAAGACATATGCCGATGAAGCCGGAAGAAAAGCACTTATTGATGTAATGAACAGGAATAATATCAAAGGAGATGTGGAAGCTACCAAGTGGAAATTCTATTACAGGTTTAGACGTGAGATAGAGACAACACCTTTGGTTTCAATATTGGTTAATTGCAGGGGCGATCACAAAACAATTGAGAAATCTCTCGGTTCTCTTTTCGCTAAGACAACTTATCCAAATGTAGAATGTATCTGTTTATTGCCCGCAGGCCTGATAGAAGATCTTTCCAAAACTTTACAGTCTTATCAGAATAATCTACTACTGCTTGAAAAGGAACCCGATGAACCATCAGCCTCTTTTTTCAATCGAGGTGTCAAAACAAGCAGGGGTGACTATCTTATTTTTATTAGTGGTTGGCTGCAGCCTCTTTCAACCGACTGGGTAGATGCTCTGATGGAGTATGGCCAGAAGGAAAAAACTGGTTTTGTTGGCGGCAGAATATTTCAACACAACAGTGATGGTGAAACCAACCTGACAATTCCCGATATATCAAATCCTGATCCATATTATTTTGCCAATTTTTTCCAATCCAGTTCCTGTCACATGAACAGTCTGGAATGTGCCCAGGAGGTTCTCACCACTACACCTGACCTTTCACTCTGTACTCGGCCAACATTTCTGGAATTGGGCGGTTTTGATTCCGCAGAGTTTCCGGAGCTGCTTTTTATGCATGATCTGTGTCTGCGTCTGGGCCAACAGGGATATATGAACTTTTATACACCATATTGTGAAGCTCAACATGTAACAAAGGATACAACTTTCAGGCAGGATAAGATGATGTCTGAGTTTAAAAAAGAGCAGGAAGGATTCCAACGAAAGTGGAGAGTATTGCTTGAAAAAGGTGATCCTTACTGGAATAACTCACTGCTCAACGAACACGGTATTGACAACAGTAAGTTCCTAACCTGGTACACGGGAGATTAACCCTCTCAACGAGACGACGGTCAGAAGGGCTAGATCGCATTAATATTGCTGTGTATCAGATATGGCTTGTGAAAAGTCTCAACCTGTTATAGATATAATTCCTTTTGGCGTGAACAGTTTTCCTACTGCCGTTTCTACTTTTTAAAAGTGCACTATCTCTTTGTGACCCGAGTCTCCCGGAGGCAGATGAACAGCAGATATGGTGAAATTAAAACAGTAACTTGTAATTTGATTGGTTCAATCGATGATCTCCGTTGTTATTCCGGCATATAATCATGAGAAATTTGTTGGTGCCGCCATTGAGTCCGTTCTTGATCAAACATGGGATGATCTGGAGCTGATTGTTGTTGATGACGGTTCAACTGATTCGACTGCGGATGTGATCAATGGGTACAATGATCCTCGTCTGGCTTACTATTACCAGGAAAATCAGGATGCTTACAATACAATCAACCGGGGAATAGGGCTGGCAAAAGGTTCACATATCGCTATTCTCAACTCGGATGATATTTACAGCCTTACACGGTTACAGCGCTTGATGGAGGTTTATGAACAGACCGGAGCACAATGTTTGTTCACCGATGTCATTCCGATATCTGACAGTGGAGATATTTTCGATGATCCCGATTTTGGCTGGAATGTCTGGCATCAGAGAAACAGAAATTTCTATAAAGAGTGCGAGGATCTTTACACCGGTTTCCTGCAGGGAAATTTCATGGTCACTACTTCCAATCTCTTTATGACATCGGAAGCGACTGAAAAGGTTGGTAAATTCTGTTCTTTACGATACCTGCATGACTACGATTTTATTTTCAGAATGATGTTGGCCCACCCCGGGAAAGTACATTATCTCTATGATGAACAGCTGCTTTATTATCGCATCCATGAGGGCAACACTCTGGGAGAAGCGGCAATTATAGGCAGGGAGCAGGACAAGGAATTAATTAAAAAATATATGCTGGCAATCCTACCAGAGGAGGCCAGGCCGTATGCCCAAACGGGTGCCGAGAGGATGGTTACCCTGGAGCAGGAATTGTTTTCTGTAAGACAACAACTGGCACTTCAGGATCGAAAAGGTCTGCGTTCATTGGCGGGTAGAATTAAACGCAAGTTACTGAGATAAGATTGTCTATCGTGCCATGAAAGAAGAGGTCGTTCGTGCTGCCTAACATGTTGGAATTTTTGTTATGACAATGCAAAAATTTTATACTCTTGAATCCTTGGTTCAAGCAGGTCGAACCCAAGCAAGACAGTGCGAAACCGTCTCGTTTGACCTCTTTGATACGCTGCTTATTCGTCGTATTCATGATCCCGACCTGGTCAAACTTCCGGTAGCCAGATATATTGCCGATCTGGCAGCTCAAAGGGATATCCGAATACGTCCTAAAAAAGTCCAGTATCTCCGTGATTCCATTGAGAAAAGACACAGACAGAAAACAGCTGAGTCGTTTGAAGACCATGAAGCCTGTTATCCCCGGTTTATGCAGGAAGTACTGGAAGATATCTTTCAGGATGCGATGGGTGATGACCTGTTGCAGCAGGTTACCGATTATGAGCTTGCCATGGAAAACCGTATGCTTGTTCCAAGAAAGCAATTGGTTGACTGGCTTTTTGAATTGGCCCATCAAGGAAAGAAGATTCTTGTTATATCTGATATCTACCTTCCTTCGTCCCACCTCAAGGTCCTTGTTGAATATGCAGGATTTCTAGATGTTGTCGAGGATGTTGTTTCATCGGCAGATACTTTTCTGGCTAAGGCCTCCGGCCTAACCTTTAAACCTGTAGAACAAAAATATGGATTAACCAGGTCAAAATGGCTTCATGTTGGTGATAATCCAATTTCCGACGGTCTCCGTCCATCCGAATTCGGTATCCGTTCTCTGGTATTGCATGATGCTTCCGAGATGCAGAGAAAGGCGATTGTCAAAAGATATTTCAATTATGGGCAGGGAGTTCCGCTCTGGAGGGGACGGGCATTACAACAGTTGATGCAACCCCACGAAGGAGAAAACAGTAATCAGCCGCCTCTCTATAACGAAGGTTATAATTTTCTGGCTCCAATGATCGGAGGTTTTGTTCAGCACATTGCTGAGCAGTGCCGTAAGTTGGACATTAAAAAAGTCTTTTTTCTTTCCAGGGAAGGCTGGACGTTTAAGCAGTTCTGGGAAAAGAGTATACCGCAGATCTTTCCGGACAATAATCTGCCGGAAATTGAATATCTTTATGTCAGTAGAATGGCATTAGCCGGTCCAAGTTGTGCCTATCAAGGGCTGACACCCGTAAATGCCAATATCGGTTTTTTACCACCGGGAAATAAAAATTTTAAAGACCTTTGTCGTATTTTCAGCCTTGACCTTGAACCGTTAACAAAATATTTACAGGAATACGGATTATCATCTGACAGTTGCCTCAACCCTCTTTACAATGATTTTGTCCAGGAGAACAGCAAGCGGTTTAGAGAACTACTGGATAATACATCGTTCCAGAATGAGATAAAATCACAGACAAGACCGTTGAACGATGCCATGATGCTCTATTTTGAAGAGGCCGGTCTTTTTAAACATAAACGAGTGGCAATTGTGGATATCGGCTGGCTTGGCACTATACAGCGTTTTCTGTTCGAATCTATAAAGCATCGCCAGGATACGCCGCAATGTTTCGGTTATCTTTTTGCGGCAACCCGAGGTATACCTTACCCGACAGCACCGAATAATAGCATTGAAGGTGTGATCTACGATAAGGATCGTTTTCAGTTTTCCGCCAGTTCGATATTGTATGCAAGAGACCTATTTGAGGAGGCATGCCGAGCGCCGCACCCAACACTGAATGGATATCGATTAACAGCCGACGGATATGAGCTGGAGTTTCGTACAGCCAAAGACAAAACCGGAAAAGCCGAAAAAGAACAGGATAACTATTATGCACCCTTACAAAGAGGTATTCTCGATGCGGCCCCAAGATACGGTGCTGCATCATCTTTATTAGGTTTTTCCATTGAAGATTACCGTCCATGGTATTCTTTTATGCTGGTATCTAAAATGGCTTTTGCTAAAACCGATGAAATTGTCAACATTCGTCATAAACATCATCTGGATGACTTTCATGGCAGCTCTAAGCCGGATGGAGTCCGTTTTAAACAGAGAAAGGAGTTGTGGGATTTATCGGGAGCCAGTCTCAGGTTTAGCCCGTTTCTGCGTATCAGACTGTTTCTGAGACATTTAAGGGAAAGAATTAGAGAATAGTATGAAAAAATATCCCCTTTTCAATACTCGATATGATCTGTCAAACAGTGGTTTACCCCGTTTCATCAAACACATTGTTTTGAACCGGTTTATGATGATCGGCAATATATTCGGCAATCCTGGTATTAGAAATCTCATTATACTGACATTACTCCACTACCTCGGTAGACCAATTTATTGGTTAAAATCCAGGTGGGGACGGTATTTTGGATATATGGCCAAATTACTTAGAAAATTAAACTAATTGATGATGCAATATCAGGATAGACAGGTTGGTGAACATGAAACAAAATTTGTTCTGGCAAACAACAGAGCGCATGTTATTATCAACTGGCTAAAAAAACGGTGTCAACCTGACCCCGTGTACGCTAAAGGCAAGGTGTCCAGCATCTATTTTGATACACCGGACTGGGTTTATCTTACAGAGAAAATTAATAGCGATTATCTGAAGACAAAAGTGAGACTTCGGTGGTACTCTGATTTAACTACCGGAAAACCATTTCCACCAACGTTTTTTGAAGTTAAATCAAAAACAGGTAGCGCCAGGAAGAAGGTACGCATTCAAACAGATGTTGACAGCTCGGTCTTTTGTCGCACCAATTTGAATGATCCTGCCCTGATACGACTGAGTAAGCTGGCGGAAGAAAAGGGGTTGATCCTTGAAAAAACACTGTTGCCGGCATTTCAAATCAACTATATACGCTATCGTTTTATTGATCCAATGACAGGAAGCCGGCTCTGTGTCGATTATAATATTTATGTTTCAAGGACTAATCCTATAATGGTCAAACAACGAAATCCGGCTCCATTAAAAGATTGTGTATTTGAATTTAAGGAAAAAACAGGCGAACTGCCGGACTGGTTGCATCAGCTGACACTACTTGGTTGCCGCAGGGGTGCTTTTTCAAAATACAGCAACTGTTATGCACAGTTGGAGCGAATAATATTTTAATCTCAACTATCTGGAAAAATGGGTAAAAATGCAAATGAGTGGCTGACAATGTTGTCAGGTTTCGGCTCCAAACCGATGGATGAAATTGGTTTCCTGCCGTTTTTAGGTATTATGGGTGTTTCTCTTTTCTCGGCAATTCTTATTTCACTGCTCTATGTCCGATTCTACAAATCACGCTCCACCGGAAGCCTGATCTATCGATCATTCCCGCTTCTCGGTACCTCAATAACGGCTATATTTATCACCATCCAGTTTTCACTGCCACTTTCTCTTGGGTTGCTTGGCGCCCTGTCAATTGTCCGTTTTCGTACTCCTATAAAAGAACCGGAAGAAATAGGTTTTATTATGCTGGTTGTTGCATCGGCTTTATGCTGTGCGACCTTTAATTTCCTGTTTCTATCGATCATTCTCGGTATTGCTGTAGTAGGCTTGCTCTTTCTCAGATTTGGTCGGGGTTTTCTTGATATACGGGAGAATGACGGCATGCTGATTGTGACTGTACCAACCAAGATGTTTAAAGAAAAAGGTGAGCAGATTATTCAGCTCATTCAGACCACATTAAAAAAAGGGCGTCTGGACTCAGTTGCTGAAAATGACAATGACACAGTTCTTTCATATAATTTCATGAATCAGAAAGATGAAATGGTTCTTGTTATGCAGGAATCTTTAAGAAAGGTTTGTGAGAATGCGAAAGTTGACGTTTTTTACAACAGGAAAGACGCGATTTAACATTTTCGTTTTCTCTAATGGAATCATGAGATCCCAGCTCAAAGAACTGGCAGGCTATGTCATTGTTGTTTTTCTATTCCTGCTATTCAATCTCTATCTTGCTCTAGAAGCTAGTGTTGTTACCGGAGAGTTGCATATTGAGAGCCAGGATCCTTCCACTTTTGAGATTTACTACCGCTCAGGCGATGAATCGTTCAATGAAAAAAACACCATAGAGCTTAAGACAAAGCCTGAGAAAACACATTATTCGTTTAAACTGCCCTCATTTTCCCATTTTACTTATTTGAGAATAGATCCTACTCGAGATCGTACTCCTTTTCGGATCAAACGATTAACTCTGCGTCATGAACTCTACCATACCGTCCATGTTGTTCCACGGGATTCTGAAATCTCGTTTCTTAATGTTCATCAGATTGTTAATTTACGACAGAACAGAGAGAAAGGACTGTCTTTTGAAACATCCGGAAATGATCCCTACTTTGAGTTAGAAGTACCATCTGCGTTGGACATATCCTTTATGGCCCTGATTTGTTTCTTTAATATCATTGGAGCCTTGTTGGCATATCTGTTACTCAACCAGACGCTTTTAAAGGGAAAACAAACTCATGCAACGCTGATTGTAACCATACCCGGTTATGTGTCGCAGACCGTTATTCAGCAGTTTCATAAGCTTGTAAAGAAAAAACATCCCAAGAGCCAGCTCATCTCAACGGTGATGGAAAGGGATGGCTTTCAATACTCTTATGATATCCCTTCCATTTCAGACAGTATGCTGGTTTCTTTTTTAGAGGAGATAAAAGATATTTCAGATCTTATTCATTATCGCGTTCACTATAATCGCTCCTGTGAAGTTTAAAGGGTACGTTTTATGGTGAGACGTCGCAGCTTTGTCATTGTTATCCTGGCAATCAGTTTCCTAGCCTTACTTGGCCTCTATCTTGAGAAGAATTCCCGTTTTACACGCCTAAAAACATTTCTTCAGTCCGATTCCATTTCAACGGACATGCTTAATTATGGTGCGATGGGGAAAATTTTTAAGAGAATGGACTATGTCAGGATCACATCGAACAGTGGTGAGCGCTTTAAAAAAAGCGAGAATAATCAGAAGGATATAGAGCGCATTACTTTTCAGAAAAAACGTAAAGTCGGAGATTTTCTTTACCAGGCCACACCATCACGATTAAAGGATGCGAAGGATCAAAAAAATCAAACGTTAAAAAACAAACCTCATTGGCCGATAGTCTCAATAACTATTGACGATGAGTATTTGTATGATCCTAAAATAGGAATACTGGTTAACCGTGAACATAGAGATAACAAATGGGAGCGCAAGGCCCATGTTGAAATAATTAAAAACAATCACTCAGTATTTCGATCTGCCATCGGACTGCGGGTACACGGAGGAAGGAGGTTATTAAGAAAACCGTACAACGGCTTCAGACTTTATTTCAGAGAGGAATTTGGGGCAGTAAAACTTCCTGATAATTTGCTTTTTGATAACAAAAATATACCAATACGCACCCTGGTTCTCCAAACAACCGACTGGCCTAATGGTTTTCCCATGAATAATCCTTTGGCCTATGATTTGGCTGATCATATCGGCTGTGTTTCGCCACAGACCCAACTTGTAGAGATTTATCTCAATAACAGATCGCTTGGTATGGGCTATGCGACTGAACATCAAAGCAGAAAGCAGTGGCAGCATCATGTCGGCCATAAGGAGTTCGGTTTTTACAAGTATAAAAGTAAGGTGTCGGAAAAAGATAAACTTGTCTATCATGACTACTTCTGGAATTTGTTTCGCAATCCTAATCACTTATTGATGAGTAGAGTTGCTGAAAAAATCGATCTTGAGAATTTATCACTTCAGATCATTACCTGGGGGTTTTGCGGCACAACCGATTATTGCCAGGGAACCGGTGTTGTAGATCTTCGTGATCCAAAGGCAAAATTGCACTGGATCATATGGGATATGGATCACAGTTTTTATGATTTTTGGGCAGCAAAGAAAAAACGAAAGATCTGGGAACAGGATGGTTTCAGGTTACTTTACGGCAAGGGAGGGAGTACTTGCGGCCGGACGGTTCTTTTCACAAAGTTGTTGGATAAGTCTGACGAGTACAGAAATAATTTTATCAAACTGGCAACCGAAATACTCAATCACAAACTGACTCAGGAATTTCTCCAGTCGAGGGTCGACTATTATAAAATGATGCTTAAAAATTTTGGCAAGCCCCATGAAGCATATATTGACATAATGCGACAGTTCATGAGAGAGCGGCCTGATTTTTTTAGAAAAGAAATGGCCTATCACTTAAAATTGAGTGGTCCATATCGGGTTGATGTATCATTCCCAGATAACAGGACCATTGAGGTAGACGGATATCCATATCAAGGTTCATATTCCGGGCAGTATTTTCACGATTTTCCCTGTGTTCTGGACCTCAAGGGTGAGAATAGTAAGAAATTTCTCTATTGGCTGGTTGATGGGAAAAGGAAAAATGAAAGGTCGCTGACCATCCAGGTGAGGGGAGATGTTACCGTTGAAGCTGTATTTGATGACTGATTGAAAGCCCGGTTAGAATGGGGCGGACAGATCAAGCCAGTTTTCATGAGTTTTTGCGTGATCAGCGATTTCTTCTAGAATTTGATCAATTTGAATCTGAGGCGACCATCCCCAGGTTTTCTGTGCAAGAGTATAGTCCATAACCATCCATGGAATATCAAACTGTCGCATTTGCGGATTAGCGCTGACATCGTGATGACCGAAGCGGTCTTGGCACCACCTGGAGAGCTGCTTGAGCGACATACTGTTTTTCACTCCTCCTCCCAGATTACATATCCTGGGAACATCCGGATCATTTGAATAAATCTGTTTTTGTACCAGAGGAATCAGGTCAATGGGATGAAAACAGTCGCGGACCTGTTTCCCGGTTCCTCCAAATCCGATATATCTTAAAGGAGCTTTTCTCAGGTAGCTGTTAATCCAGTAAGCAAATATTCCCTGATCCGGTCTGCCGAACTGCCCGGCTCCGGCAAGTACGCCGCACCTGTTGATCCAGACGGGAAAATTGAAACAGTCTCCATATTCTAGAGCAATAGACTCTGAGGCAAGTTTGCTCACGCCATAAAGAGAGATGGGCGGGGTAGTGGGAAAGTGCTCATTCACACCATTTATGGTGATCCCTTGTTGTTGATTAAGAGATTCATCATCTAAAGCAAATGAATCCTCCGCCTCCTTGATGGGTAATGATGCCAGTTCTGCAATTGAATACACCCGGCTTGTGGAAAAAAGCAGGAAACCGGCACTGTTAGTTTTACAGTAGTCAAGAATATTCAGGGTAGATGAAAGGTTGTAATCCATTATCTGTCGGCTGCTGATCGATCCATCCACACCAGCAAGAACAGAGGCATTGGCAGCGGCATCAATAACCCAGTCGGCCGGTGGCAGACTCTGGACGTCTTCACGTTGGCGGATATCACCATAAAAAAGTTGTACCCCAATTTTTTTGAGTTCGAGTCTGTTTGCCTCGCTGCCGGGTCTTGAAAAATTGTCGATTCCAATCAGTTCAAGTTTCTCACTTCCACCGTCCCAATGGTCAATGAGACCTCTAGCCAATACTGAGCCGACGAATCCACATATACCGGTAATTAAGATTCTCATATGGACAACCTGTTCTGCCAGGATTCAACGATTTCTTGAAATATCTGATCAAGTGGGATTGTGATGTCCCAGTTGGGATAGTGGTCTTTCATCTTATTGAGATCACTGTAGT
>CAZUUJ010000084.1:0-14073 GCA_964623625.1 uncultured Desulfocapsaceae bacterium | reverse complement strand
AGAATAAAGCTGAAAAAACTTTATCCGAACTTATAAATGTTACATGGTACTAGTTTGTCCACCGATGCTGGCCTGGCAGGGGATAGGCTTCCACCGGAAATGGCCTATCGTTTTGCCCGTGGTGAAGAAGTCAAATCATCTCTTGGCAGACCTGCAAAACTATCCAAACCACTGGATTGGTTGATGATTGCTGATCATTCAGATGGAATGGGACTCATTGGTGATATACTGGAAGGTGATCCAGAAGTGATGGAGTTTGAGCAGGTACAAAGATGGAATAAAGGTCTGGTTGCCGGTGGGGCTGCTGCTACTGAAGCAAAAGTTGACTTAGTAAGCACATTTTCATCAGGCAAGGTCGATAAAAAACTGATGGCAATGTATTCCCCTGGGTCTGAAAACTACAAGAGTCTTTGGGAAAAATGTGTTGCTGATGCAGAAGCGTTTAATGAACCAGGACGATTTACCACTTTAATCGGCTTTGAGTGGACATCATTGATCAATGGGAACAATATGCATCGTGTTGTTATTCTGCGTGACGGAGCAAAGCGGGCACTTCAGGTCGAACCGTTTACAATGACTCCGCCAGCGGGCAGCCCCGATCCTCGAGATTTGTGGAAGTATATGGAAAATTATGAGAAAGATACCGGTGGAAAGATACTTGCCATCCCCCACAACGGCAATTTGTCCAATGGGATCATGTTTCCGCTGGAAGCGCAATGGAATGGGCGAAAATTTGATAAAGCCTATGTTGAACAGCGTATACGTTTAGAGCCCTTGTATGAAGTTACTCAGATCAAAGGGGATAGCGAGTCACACCCGTTCCTATCCCCTGATGATGAATTTGCAGACTTTGAAACCTGGGATATGTCAAACCTGGATAATACAGTACTCAAAGAAGATCATATGCTTGCTGGTGAGTATGCCCGTGAGGCTCTCAAGCGGGGTTTACTTATCGAAAAACGATTAGGTACAAACCCATATAAATTTGGTCTTATCGGTTCAACAGACTCTCATACATCTCTTGCAACTGCAGAAGAGGAGAATTTTTTTGGCAAAAACTCCACCGATGAACCCAGTTCGAAACGGAGTCATTTCGAACTGAAGAAAGTTGGTGATGGAATGCTGATGAACTGGCAAACATCAGCGTCAGGTTTGGCGGCAGTCTGGGCGACCGAAAACACCCGTGAAGCTATTTTTGACGCTTTGCAGCGTAAAGAGGTTTATGGAACAACCGGCCCGAGAATAACGCTTCGGTTCTTTGGTGGCTGGGATTTTGGTAAAAAAGATTTGAATAATCGACCAATTGAAAATGTTGGCTACAAAAAGGGTGTGCCGATGGGTGGCAGCCTAAAAAAAATGCCCAAGAAGGTGAAGGGGCCTCAGTTTATGATTGCCGCCTTGCGTGATCCCTTGGGGGCTAATCTTGACCGCATCCAGGTTGTGAAGGGGTGGGTTGATGACAAGGGAGAAACTCAGGAGAAGATCTACAATGTCGCCTGGTCAGGTGAGCGGAAAATAAAGAAAAACGGTAAGTTGCCTACTGTTGGTAATACGGTGGATGTGGCCACTGCTACATGGAGCAACTCCATAGGCGCGGCTGAACTCCAAACGGTATGGACAGACCCCGATTTCAAGTCGAACCAAAGAGCGTTCTACTATGTACGGGTGCTTGAAATACCAACACCACGGTGGACAACGTATGACGCGTATCGATACGGAGGTGATATACCTGAAAAGGCACCCAAGATAATTCAGGAACGTGCCTATTCATCTCCAATCTGGTACCAGCCAAACTAACTTGTGCTCATCCAGAAATGACCTTTTTCTCCTCGCTTCTTATTTCTGGATGGACACTAACATGTAATGATGCGTCTTATAAAAAAGTAACGAGTTCAAAGAAGGGGAAAAAATGAAACGAGTTAAATTACCGATAGGATTCTTTTTGGCACTTGTTCTAAGTGTCACGTCAAGTGTTACATATGCGGGGGTGGGTGACGGACCAAGGGCGTATCAGGTCGGACCTATTGGTACCAACAGTATCAACCTGATGCCGATCCATCAAAATTCCAGTTTCAATGTCGATGGAAGTCCGTTTGAACCGGCAGCACGAATTACAATAAATATGCTGGCTGTACAGTATTCGCGCCTTTTTGAAGTAAGTGATAGGACTTTGGGTGTTTTCGCCATACTGCCAGTGGGTGAGGTTACCGGAGAATTGATTAATACTTCGAGAGAAGCCGAGACCTCAGGTATTGGTGATCTGGTGCTTGGTGCCGTAATCGGATTAACAGGGGCTCCGGCAATGACTGCTAAAGAGTTTGCTCAATTTAAACCGGGGTTTGGTTTTGGCCTGTTGGGAAAATTAACGGTACCTATCGGCAAATATGATTCGGATGACATGTTTAACCTGGGAGCCAACCGTTGGGCGCTGCAGTTAGGGGCGGTTTTCTCCTACCATTTCGGTGAAGGGCTGTTGCCGGGTCAAGTCAGTTCATTTGAATTGACCCCCTCGGTAACATTGTATGGAGATAATAATGACATCAGTAGTGGTGATCAGTTGGAGCAGAACCCCATATATGTCTTAGAGGCAAACCTGACCCACGACTTTAATAAGTACTTCTGGGGCTCTTTAGATGCTGTATACACCATTATCGGGTCGACTGTTACAGATGGAGTAGATGCAGAGAATGACACCGAGGAATTAGGGGTGGGCTTTACCGTCGGAGCGTATTTACCGCATGGTTTCAGTGTACAATTTAACTATGGGAAGACAGTAATGAGTGACACAGACGGGTACGATGATGATCTGTTTCGTATCAAGTTGTCAAAGTCATTTTAACGTGTTTGCGAAACATTTTGAAGCATGGGATTCGTCAGAATACTGTTTACCGGTTGCAGGGTAGGCTTTAAGTCCAGAACCCGGCAACTCGCTCAATGAACCAGTATGCAGCTACCCCGCCAATGGTGTAATTGGTTGCCGTAAGTCCAATTTGTAAAGTGCGCTGCCCTAAATGTAGATGTCGGTTCACCATCAGGCAGCTCTTGGCCAAGATAAGAATAATAAATATAAAGAGCAGTTGCCCTAATTCCACACCAATATTAAATGTCAGCAGGGCGGCAGGAATTTCATTTTGAGGAAGACCTGTGGCAGCCAGAGCACTGGCAAACCCCAGGCCATGGAGTAACCCGAATAGAAACGCAATCAGCCAGGGTTTCTTCTCTGTGAGCCGTAAATGACCTTTCTGTCGTTTTGCAATTTCCACAGCCAGAAAAACGATTGACAGGGCTATTATAGCCTCAACAGGAGGTATGGAGACATGGATATACCCTAATGAGGCTGCTGATAAGGTGATTGAATGGGCAACGGTGAAAGCGGTGATTGTTTTGATTAAATTCCAATTCGATCTGACCAGGATGATAAGTGCGAGCACAAATAATAGATGGTCGATCCCCTTCAGAATATGGTCTACCCCCAGAAATAAATAGGTTTTAGCAACATCCCAGAACTCAGGGTCGTGGGGCAGGATTTTTTCAGAGTGCTCCGGTGTTAAACGTATGGTGACCACTGAGCTGTTATCAGATTGATAACGAACCAAAACATCTGTAGCGGTGCGGTCAAGTCCATCTATTCTGATGGTGCGTCCTTCAATCCCACCTTGACAGATACTTTCCCATTTTGCAGAAAAGGCAAAACCTGAGTACATCAAGTTTGGCGCAGAGGGGGGAAGACAGTTGGAGGGCAGCATAGCTTCTATTGACATCGGTGCGCCCTTTACCTGTGGGACTTTCCAGGTGACAGCATACCGGTCGTTATGCTTTTCGATAATATCTAAGAAGCCCGGTTCAAGCTGGTGGGAAAAAACAATGGTTGGCACCAACAGAAAATATATCAAGAGTGATATGATATAAGGTTCGCGCAAACGAGACAATGTTTTACTCATCCGGTTGTCTCTCATCCTGTGGCTCAATTACAACAGTATACTTCTTCAAAAGTGTTTGCAGTTGCTGCTCTTTTGCCTCCTTTATTTTTTGGTACCGCCAGTCTTTCAACACCTTGCTGCGTACCTGCTCGAACTCGGGTCGTGTTGCAACACTTCTGTTTAGAATGTAGAGAAAATGAACTCCATAGGTAGATGATACCGGCCCTACCCAACTGTTGCTGGTCGATGACATGAGTGCTGCACCAAATCTATTGCCAAATGTTTGTTCTATTTTTTCTTTTGATTGTAGAGGGGTGTGGTATGGGAGCAGGCTTGTCTTCCCCAATTGTTCAGCCTCTTCAAGGGTGATTTTCTTTGAAAGTTTGTCCTGCACAGATTCGATGAGCCTGTTATCTGGTTGTTCTCCTAAGTAGACCTGAACAAATGACACCTTGTGCGGTAGGATATATTGATCGATATTTTGCTTAAAGTATGTTTTTAATTCTTGGTCGCTCACATTGAGAAGACTTGCGGCCGGTTCCATTAAAAATTCCATTTTTTGCCGTAAGCGCTGACGAATAACGGTGTCATTCCGATCAAGGCCAAGCAAAACAGCCTCACGATAGAGAACTTCTTCGCGAAGATATTTATTAATTAAATTGGATAGCTCAGTATCTGTGGGCTTACGTTTCCAAGTAGTTTCAAATTGAAGACCTAATCTGGTCTGGAGTTGTTTGCTGATGGTCAGTTTTGAATTATTGGTATCGCTATCTATTGATACCGTCATGTCAAAGATGAAAAACAATGTCAAACCTATCATGAGAAAATGAAAAAGTGGTTCACGTATTATTTTTTGCAAAAAAATCATAATTCAAATCCCATTATACATCGCTGGTTGAACTATCAGCGTTGTAATGTTTATTTGAAGAAACTCGGGAAATAAATGAAAAGCACTATTTGAAAAAAGAAATTCCTTTGTTTCCTGATATGTGCTGAATTGGTTGATTTATCTTATAAAATAAGTCAGAAAGGACTTTGCAAACATTAACAATTACTATGCTAAACAACAAGCGGTAATACACTTGTAGGTTTGGAGTATATTTCTTAACTCGGGTCTATAACGACTGCCGATATTGATGGGGTACCAGCCAGCGATCTCAGACTCATCGAGCCTAAACCGTAGGATTTCAAGTCCGGGAAATGGTTATCAGATAAAGCTTGTCTTGCTTTGCCAAGATCGGTTTGCGAAGGCAGGTGATATCTAAACGTTAACTCATCCAACTGAACCGGTACTTCCTTGATCCGTTGTCCAATCGATATGATGGTCTAACGGAAAAAGTTGAGGGTTGGAATCAGGCTAAGCAATCAACAGATCTGTTGATAAAAAATATAAACACAACTTTTTTGAGGAAAGAACTATCAGCACCTTTGAAACATTGAATATATTTTCCGCCATAGTGGCGGCAATCTTTATTGAGGCGATGCCCTTTCTCATTATTGGTGCGCTTTTTTCGGCAACAATTGAAGTATTTGTTTCAACCGAGCGTTTAGTACGATATATTCCAAAAAGCATAGCAGGTGGGCTTGCTGTAGGAATCAGTTCAGGTGTTATCTTGCCCACCTGTGAGTGTGGTGTGGTACCAATCGTCCGCCGTTTGATGCGTAAAGGAGTGCCTCCCTTTATCGCGATTGCCTATATGCTCTCTGCTCCGATCGTTAACCCTGTTGTTTTAGCATCAACCTATCTTGCCTTTGGCGGAAGTCTGACAATGGTATTGGCCCGTGTTCTTCTGGCAGTACTGGTCGCAGCGGCAGTTGGTCTTTATGCCAGAAGGTCGAAGAACGTTTTTTGTAGCTCCGAGATTATTTTACCTAACATAACCGATTGTTGTCATACAGGGCATCTGCATCACCATGATCATCCTAAAGAGCCATTCGTTCATAAAATAAAATCCGTTATGATTCACGCCGCTCAGGAATTCATGGACATGGGGAAGTTCCTTATCATTGGAGCTATGGCAGCGGCTGCTTTTAAAACCTTGTTACCTGAAAACATCATGTCTTTTTTCAGTGGCAGCCTTGAATTGTCCATCATCGGAATGATGATTCTGGCAATCCTTTTGTCAATCTGTTCAGAGGCCGATGCTTTTGTAGCCGCATCCTTTCAAACATTTCCAGCTGCTTCAAAACTTGCATTTATTAGTATTGGTCCAATGGTGGATCTTAAACTAATCGGAATGTATATCGCCACATTCAACCGTAAGATTGTCCTGGCATTGATTGTTGGACCATGTGTTTTGGTTTTTATGCTCACATGGTTACTGGGCCGAGTTGGATTATAAATCGACTGTGATGATGAAACAGATTTACGGAATATGCGAAAGTATCATTCTGGTGGTGCTGGGACTTGCCTTAATCTGGTTTGCTTTGTCCCCGAATTATGGTCTGTTGATGAACATAAAGTTCAAATGGCTCACCATAACAGGAGCTGCATCAATGCTGGTCATGGGATTGCTTTCCATGTCCGGTTCCCTAAGGCGATCAGGCCTGAACACTATCATTTTTGGCCTGATGTTGCTGGTTGTTCTTGCAGGGAAACCCTATTTGCCCGGTAATAATATCATCATTCAACCGGAGACTTCCTTTCAAAAAGGCTTGTGGAGTAAAGTTGACCAGCTTCGGTTCCCTCGGAAGGATTTACAGGTACTTTGCACATCGGAAGCAGAAGAAATATATCGATCTGGTAGCTCCTTTACGACTGTGGGCATGGCCAAACGTCTTAACGGGCTTGATTCCCATGGCAGCTTTGCCCTAATGACAACTATGATGTATTGTTGTCTTGCTGATATGTTTGCCACTGGTTTACGTGTTCCTTATGAAAACTGGAAGAGCATCAAAGACGGTCAATGGTTCATGGTCAGTGGAAAGCTGGTTAAGGAAAAGGTGGAGATTACACTCCCGAATTTTCGTTTTGGCAGGGCTATGCTGGCATCGGTCAAAAAGGATTATTACTTAAAACCAGAGAAGATCATGTCGTATGACAGAGTGGATCAACTTCCACTCTTGACGGATATGCTCAGCGGAGAGAAAAAAAAGTTGTTCAGTAAGGCAGTTAAGGAAAGTGGCCTCTGGCGGGATCTGGAAAAAGATGGGCCTTTTACAATCTTTTTGCCGGTTGATCGGGCTATTGAAAATATGCTTGAAGGTCTTGGGGAGAGTACTTTTGAGGATTTGTCACAAAGCGAGTTAAAACAGTTTGCTGCCACTCACATTGTCAACGGTAAATTTTCTATAAAGGATATCTTGAAAGAAGAGTTCCTGGAGGCCTTGAACGGCCAGATTTTGAAAGCCGGTCTTGTAAATGGAAAAGTCAAAATCAATCAATCACGATTACTGTTTAAGGACTCTGGTGCCCGTAACGGGATCATACATTTTATCTACCCGGCTTTTTTACCGCATGAATGGGGAAAAATGTCCCGCATGTGTAAGGATGGAAAAAAAAATAAGGCCGCTCACTAGGCTTGCTTGGAACACATTACGAAATCTCCACCACGTATTGTTCCAATACTGCCTTTTTAAAAGGGCTGGCAAGCAACTCTGATACCATTACCGGTCACTAAAGAATAACGAAAGATGTTTATATTTCTAATTGATTCATGGGGAAAAATGCTGAACTGCCGAGAAGGAAAGGTTCACTCTAGTCTAATTATTACAGCCGTTGTGACGCTTTTCTTCGTAGAACCAATGTCATGTCTTGCAAAGTCAGCCCAACTCGTAGCCGATTCCGGCTATGAGGAGCAAACTGTTTTGCAATCAACGGACTTGGTAAAAGAAGTGGCGCTGACCGGTGACCTCTACAGAATTGATCCTCAAGTGCAGGCTGATGGTTTTCTTTTGAAGTTCACCATCCGGTCCGATTTTGGTACTTTTTATCCTGAGAGCCCGGAACTCCTGAAGATGACCTTAGTTGAAATAGCTGCCATTGACCAGTTGGAAAAGATATCCAAGAGTGAGATTTTTGTTGAGGGACTTTCCGAGACTGCCACGGAACTCGGCAAAGAAATTGTAACGGTTGTTACTGAGCCGGTTGAAACCGTTAAAGGAATTGGCTCTGGTATTGGCAGGTTTTTCCAGAGGACATACCGGACTACTAAAACAGGTATGCAGAGGATCGGGGACAAACTCTTTGAAGAGGAGGAGAGTTCGGCTCAACCCAGTTCCAGTGCGAAAATACCTGGTGCCGTCTCAGAAGAGAAAAAAGATAAGGAAGGAAACGTAGTAACTGCAGGTCTCAGCATGGCGGGTAACACTGCCATCAATATCCTTGGGTATGATGATCACCGTCGTCATCTGGCCAAGCAGCTCCAGGTTGATCCATACACTACCAATAAAGTGCTTGCTGATAAACTCGATGGGGTTGCCTGGGCGGCCTTTGCAGGTGGATTGGGAGTCAGGGCTGTGAAAATGGCTTTGCCGGCCACAATGGTCATTTCCGCTACGACCACCCTTTCCGGTTGGGTTTGGGATATGCCTCCCGGTGACCTGAAAGTTTATAATGAAGACAGGCTTCTGGCAATGGGAGTTGACCAGGAACAGATCGATCTTTTTCTTCGCAACCGCTGGTACACACGAACACTGCAGGGTAGGCTTGTACGGGGATTGGATCGTATTATCGGTGCAGAAAACCGGCCCGATGTTTTGGATTTTGCCCTCACCGTTCAATCAGAGACTCAGGCCCGTTTTATCGTTGAAACGGTTGAGTTGTTGGCTCTCCACCACGAACAGATTGCCCCGCTCAGTAAGCTTGAGGTGCATACAACCGTTATCGGCTACTATGAAGAGGGAGCTATGGTTGTCCCGGCTCCGCTTGATTATGTCTTATGGACAAAGCGGTTAGACACGTTTACCAGCCGTGATGAATTTAAAAATAAAAATAGGCTGATCTATTTAAGAGGGGAACTGAGTGCGATGGCAAAAAAGAAATTGGCTAAGAAAGGTTGGCGCGTCAAGGGAAATGTCACCAAGCACTAGTTTTTTAATAATATTGTAAAAACACCGCGGAGGTCGTGGAATGATAAATTTACTCTTTGCAAGAGTTGTTTTTTTCTTTGTTCTGGTTTGGGTAGTGTTTGTTTTCAATCAATTCCAGGCCCAGGCTAAAGTGATTAAGCCGCAGGAACAGTCCCTTGAGCAGGCTGCTAATGACCCAACCGCTTCATTGATGAATGTATCGCTCAGCTATACATACAACGGGGATTATCATAACCTGGATGATGCCAGTGGTCATACTCTCCAGATCCGTGCCGGAATACCATTTACAACAGGTAAACTCAAACACATTGCCAGGGCAACCTTGCCCATCACTCTCGACAGTCCTTCAGGTGAGGCGGGGTTAGGAGACTTGGTGCTTTTTGACCTGGTCACTTTTGATGCGAGCTGGGGCCGCTGGGCAGCCGGCCTTGTAACCCTTTTTCCAACAGCCAGTGATGACCGGCTTGGCAGCGGAAAAGTGGGTGCCGGCCCGGCATTTGGTTTTGTCGCCCGGCAGCCCGGTTTCATCTGGGGTCTGTTCAACCAGAATCTGTTCTCCTTCGCGGGCGACAGTGACAGGGAAGATATAGGTGTGTCAATCCTCCAACCGATCATGAACATTTCTCTGCCTGACAGGTGGTCTATAGGGTTGTCGGAGATGAATTTTACCTATGACTGGGAAAGAAATGACTGGACCTCCATTCCTCTTGGAATGAGGATCAACAAAATGGTGAGATTCGGTAAGCTGCCTGTCGCATTCAGCGGCTCCTTTGAGTACAATTTTCAGGACGAGTATGAGGCGCCAAAGTGGACAATAAGCTTTGGCATGAAATGTGTGCTGTCTTTATAATATCCGGCAAGTTATCGATTGCTGCATCTTAGGCAAAGTCATTGTTAGCCGATAAGGAGAGGGAAATGAACAAGGTACTCAAATTATTTGAGAAAGGGATCGTCCTCTTGCTCCTATGCATGATGATGCTGGCTGTCCTGCTGTCTGCACTTGAGCTGGCGGTCATTCTCTTTCGGGAGATCATGAAGCCTCCGGTCCTGCTTCTTGATATTAATGAAATGCTGGAAGTATTTGGGTTCTTCTTGATGGTTCTCATTGGTCTTGAGCTGTTGGAGAGTATAATGGCCTATCTTCAGGATGATCGTGTGCATGCCGAGGTTGTTTTTCTGGTTGCCCTTGTTGCTGTATCCAGAAAGATTATCATCCTGGACTATAAGACCGTTACAGCCGATTTACTTTATGGAATGGCTGCTCTTATTGTAGCTCTGGGTGTTGGATACTTTCTTGTAAAGCGTGCCCTCGCCCCTTCTGTATCTGACAAAAAAAATGCAACAATAACCTGAATTCTATGGATGGTCAGTTTTTCAGAAGTCCAAGAGAATGGGTAAATCAATATTATTTGTCAATTCTTCGAAAAGGTGCTGTTGAGCGGTGAAATTATTTTTGAGTCAAGCCCTGTTCCACAGGTATCCACTTAATATCAGACGCAGACTATTAAGAGACATTCTCTTACTTATACTGGTTACTGTTTCAGTGCTGCTCGCTGTCGGTGTTTACCATAGCCTCACAATCAAGACTAAGGTCTCGGCAACGATAATTGAAGACACTACTGTCATTGCCAGAAAGCACTTCATCAGATTTCTCGAACCTGTTGAATCCCTTTTACGGATCGGCAGAGGTTGGGGCAAAAATGGGTTGCTTCAGGAGGTGGAAGATCGGCAGCTTAGTCAAATTCTCGCTCCTCTACTAAGTACTTACAAGCATATTTCTTCAGTTATGATTGCTGATTCCAGCGGGAAGGATTATTTGTTGAAGCGTGATGGACAAGGGTGGATTACCAGGTCTTCTCAAGGAGACAAGCCACGCCGGTCAGCCAAGTTTACACGATGGAGTCAAGATTATCATGTTTCTTTACAGAGCTGGGATGAAGAGATCGATTTTAATCCACGGACACGTCCCTGGTTTACCGAAGTAATAGCCCGTCAGCCCGGCCAAATCAATTGGACCGACCCGTACCTCTTTGCATCCGGTCAAGTTGGAATAACAGCCTCTATATCATGGTTGTCCGCTAACAAAGGATTTCGGGTTATGGCCTTTGATCTTCTGCAGGCAGAGCTTATTCAGTTTCTTTCTCAAATACCCATTGGAGACCAAGGGCATATTGTCTTACTTGAGCCGGATGGCTCAATTATAGTCGATCATCTTCCTCAAAAAGTCACTGTAGATACATCCCACGATCCTGTCTTGAAAGCGTTGGATATTTGGCGAACCGGTAAAGGGCAGCAAAAATCCGTTTTTGAGTTTCAACTCGGTGGTCAAACATGGTGGGCATCTCTTACCAGCATGCGCCGGGATAAACTTACTCCCTGGATGCTGGTGCTTCTTCCTGAGAACAGTATCTATGACACTGTCTTCAAGAGCTGGCTCTTTATTGGTGGAATTGTTCTGGCAGTCTTGGGGGTTGCCGTTCTGTCGTCCCTGCTGTTGGTTAATAAATACAGTCATCAGCTCCGTGATCTTCCCCGCCAGAAGGTCAGTGATTTAAACATGGAAAACGAGCTTCGAGCCTTGATAGCAGCAGGAGAGAGTGCAACATTAGAGTTTAAATCCACCATGCGGGTCAATCTCAAGAGTGGAAAAAAAGGAAAAGAAATCGAACTTGCCTGGCTTAAGAGTGTGGTGGCGCTAATGAATTCGGATGGTGGTATCGTCCTTATCGGGGTCGACGACGATGGCAATATTTTAGGCGTTAAAGCGGATAAATTTAGAAGTGAAGATCGGTTACGCCTTCATTTTAAGAGTTTGATTAATCAGCATATCGGTCCAGAGTTCTCACACTTTATCAACTTAAAAACGGTTTTGATTGACGAGAGTATGGTTTTAATCATTGAATGCGAACGGGTACGCAAGCCGGTATTTTTAAAAGTTGGCAAGAATGAGGACTTTCTTGTGCGTTCGGGGCCCTCTAGTATGAAACTGACTATGAGTCAGATGGTAAAATATCTTGAGGAGCACTATTAACCTATTGTCATTCCGATTTTTTATCGAAGTCCATTTTATGTGCCAGCAATTTGTAACCGATATAATATTTATAAATATTGCTGACATACTGGACTGTTTCTCTTCCTATTCGCTTGGCAGCAATCACCTCCACATTTTTAAACCAGATATTGGGATTATATCCCATTTTTTTTGCCTCAGCTCTGAGTTTGGAAACTTTAGCCGGCCCGGCATTATAGGCTGCAAATGAGAAGAGGACCCGGTTTCTGGCATCCATTGAACTTCCTTTTGAAAAATACCGGTCCCGAATGAAGCGCAGATATTTGGTACCAGCATGAATGTTTGACTCCACCTGGTGAATATCTGATATATTAATATTCTTATCTTGAGCTGTGGTTGGCAATATCTGCATCACGCCGATCGCTCCTACCCTGCTTTTGGCATTCTGGTCAAGCCGGGATTCCTGATAGGCTAGTGCTGTCAGCATCAGGTGGTCAAAGTCATATTGATTACCATATTTTTTAAAATAATTAATCGTGTCCCTGAAACGCTTCATATCTTTTTTGTTATGGGAGTTTTCTATATAGGCCGTATTCTTGAGGTAGCGGTTAAATAAGATATTGCCTTTCAGTGTTCCCTTTTTGGTCTTCTTGACAAACGAGTTGATCACCTCTTTGAGTTGAGGGCTGTTCTTTCTGATGGCCCAAGCAATTTGGCCGCCACTGTTGACCTTGATGTTCGAAAAAAGTCGGATGTTTTTGAAAATTTTACCCCAAAACAAACCTTTATGGCTGTCAATGATAATCATTGGGATAAGTCCCGTATTCACCATCTCCAGGAGATCTTCATCCTCAAGGTTTTCATCTGCCGGAACAATTTTGATGAGTGGTTTTGCGGAATCCGCAAACTTTTTATTAAGGGTCTGCAGGCTTTCGAAATAACTGCTCGACTTTCTGACATGAATCTCTTTGCCGCTAAGATCAGAAAGCTGTTGAATTTTCGGGCCGTTGGCTGCCGTTATGAGAATTTCATCAATATTTGTTAAATGAGGATCGGTAAAATCAACCAGCTGTTGCCTCTTGTCTGTAATGGTTAAGTTGGCAACTACAATATCGCCTATTCCGGTTTTGAGTTTATCCAGCAATTGATCTCGTGCAGCTGGGATAATGACAGTATGTATTTTCAGGTGTTTTGTCTGAAGTTTTTCATTGATATCGGCTTCAAACTTTTTGACTAAATCGTAGTTAAGTCCCCGTGGGGTGGCTCCATCGAAGAAGTAAAAGGTTTTGGAATAGGGCATAAGAACCCTGATAAACCTTCTTTCAACCATCTGGTTAAAATCACCTTGCCAGGGTTTATACTTTCCATGCTCAATTTTCTGAGTCAACTTGGCTGACTCGGAGCTGATTACTACCGATGGCAGCAATAGAAAAAGCAACAACAGGTGACTCAGAGCGATTGTAAACCGAATAAAAGAACTTAGTGAGTAGATCATAATCGTGAGACCTCAGTATGGCAGGAGGTTTAAGTTCATCTGGAAGGTGATGGCTTTGGAATTAATATATATCATTTCAAATTCAAAACACACTATTTAGACTTTTCTCAGAAACCGGCTTGGAGATCTAAACAAGATATTTTAAGTACTTATAAGTTAAATAGATCATCGAAATATTTTTCCGGAATTGTAGCTGAAATGAGCTTCTAATTTGAAAATTATACCGGAATTTTGTCTCTTGATCATAATCTTCTTCTGGAAAACTGACAAACGATTCAATCTAAAGGTAGAGCCAGCCGCGAGAAAATCTCTCCCTATACTTCACCCGTATCTAAAAATCAGGCATTGTGTATTCAGGGTCAGTATCAAAATATGCGGCCATTTCGTATTGTATTGCTCTTTGATTTGTCAACAACTGAAATAATCGAAACACAAGAGATTGACCAATACCTTCTTCGATTTCCAACTAATCTACGGCAAGGTATCCCTGAAAGTCCTCGGTCGGACAGTAGATAATCGATATCCACGGATGCCTAATTTTCCTAACCGCCGTCAGTATACTATTTGATATTATAGACAAAACGGCTGCGAAAATCACAAAAGTCGAAAGTATAACG
>CAZUUJ010000083.1:8952-14290 GCA_964623625.1 uncultured Desulfocapsaceae bacterium | reverse complement strand
GATATATTTGGCACGCTCGGCAGGATTCGAACCTGCGACCTACGGATTAGAAGTCTAATCCAGCCCACCTTTCCTTCCATTTCTATTCTTGACTTCTTTTGTATAATTAGGTAAATAAAAATGTAACGGTTAGTATCGTTCTTACCGAAACCGTATACAGATGTCACACTATTGTCACCCCAATGTCACCCCGCAAAATCATGGGAGGTTTTCAATGGCTATCAATGTTCGATGTAAAAATTGCAAAGCTGACATGAAATTATCGGCCAAAAAATGCCGTTGCGGAGCTGCTGTTCCAAAGAAAGGGAAAACTTACAGGGTGATTGTTAGGGCAAATGGTCAACGTATCTGTAAAACAGTGACAAACCTTGAGCTTGCCCGTGAGATAGAAGGCAAATTAAAAATTGATATAGTCCGCAAAGAACACAAACTGATAAAAAAGAAAGCCCCTTTATTATCTGAAGTCTGGAAAAAATATGAGCCATGGGCAGTAGAACAAAAACCCAAGAGTGCACAAACTGATTTTTACTATTACCGAAAACATCTTAAACCTCTTTTCACTACAAAGAGACTTGACCAGATCAGTCCTTTCGATATCGAGAAACTGATGATAAAAATGAGAAAAAGCCAAAGTTCAAGAGGGAAACCCTATTCAGCAGCAACGATTAAACATCAAGTTGTACTGCTTTCCAGGCTTTTCTCATTAGCTACTCAGTGGGGTTTGTACGATGGCCCCAATCCATGTAAAAAAGTAAAAACCCCAAAACTTAACAATCAAATAACAGAGTATTTATCCACTGATGA
The DNA here is from genome assembly GCA_964623625.1 of uncultured Desulfocapsaceae bacterium. Lineage (GTDB taxonomy): Bacteria > Desulfobacterota > Desulfobulbia > Desulfobulbales > Desulfocapsaceae > CAZLGM01. Next base: position 13,486 of record CAZUUJ010000083.1, on the reverse strand, counting down.
ATTGAGTCGGTTACTCGACACGCTTTCAAACTGGAATAACAAAATGTCTGCTTCTATTGTGTCATTTTTACTTTATACAGGCATTAGACGTGGTGAACTTTTCAATCTCACATGGAAAGATATTGACCTTGATCGTAAAATAATGACATTGAGAGACCCAAAAGGTGCAAAGGATCAATCACTTCCACTCTCAAAAAAAGCCCAAGAAGTACTCCAAGAAGTACCAAAAGAACACAATAGTCCATACATATTTTACGGGAAAAACGGAAAACAACGTACTGATTTCAAAGGCCCATGGGTTAGAATAAGAAAGGCAGCAGAATTGCCAGCCAAATTTCGTCTTCATGGGCTCAGACACCACTTTGCTAGCTCACTTGTGTCGGCAGGTGTTGACCTTTATACAGTATCTAAGCTCCTTACTCACAAGGACACGGCTACTACACAGCGATATGCACATCTTGCTGACCAGGCATTAAGAGATGCTGTTGATCTCTCAGACAAACTTCAAAATGTGTCTTCCACCAAAATCGTAAACTTAAAGGATTCTTCTCATGGCTAAGAAAGAAAGTGATTGGGCTAAAATTGTAAAATATGGCAAATGGCTCGAACCGTTTATTCGATGTTCTGAGTATAATGTCTGGGATCTAAAACCGGCATTTAAAGAAGCGGTTAAACTACTTGAGATAGAGTATTACTTCAAAGAAGATCATCCTTTTTTTCTAATGCTCAATCAATTATCTGAGAAACGATTTTCATGGGTAGATGTGTTTGAGGAGATAATAAGTTACAGAAAGGATTCCTTTTTTAATAGTGCAATTATAACCTTTATTGTCTTACAAGACACAATAATAACAGCAAGACATTTACTTCACAACTTTACTAAAGATGATCGCCCATGGCATATTTCATACAGTGAGATAGTTAATAAACTACAAATCTCGCCAACACAAAAAGATATGAATTCAACATTAATAGAATTAGCAGAATTAAATCTATTGTTCTCCTATACACCAGTCGAAGAAGAGGTAGATGATCAATCTCCTGAGTATATTCATCTATCTGACAGGTACAGTAAAATTTATGAAATAATGAAGGATGGCATTAATAAGCTCTATAGTAATTTGGGTGAAAAATTGATCATCACACCTGACGGATGTAAAAAAGTAAACGTGTTATTACAACCTCATGTTAAAATATCAACTTATGATCTCCATGATACGCATATGTTTACGACTAGTGATGAATATTACCTCCCATTAAATACATTATTTTCCCGAATCTTCTTTGATTTTTTGCTGATAGGAGGCCAAGATTATTATGGCCTTTGCAAGCATTGCAACGAATTCTATATTGCAGAAAGAAAAGGCCGTAAGAAATTCTGCTCAGACGTTTGCAGGACAATGAATCAAAGAAATCCCTCATCCTTTTAGCTGCCTATCCAGTTGCGCTAGAGCCCACCCTTTCGCCACATAACGAACATTGCCAACCTATCGTAATTATGTACCTATTCGCTTGACTAGATACCTACCGATACATATAATTGGTACAACAGAGATAATATCATTATAACTAATACACAAGGAGTAACCATGGAGTTAATTGAAGTTAGAAATACCCGACCCGGAGAACTGCCTTTAGCAAAAAACACTATTTACAAATTCCACAGCACAAAACGCTACCCAGAAATAATTTTCAAAGTCAGCGGAAAACTCTTTTTTGACATGGCTGCATGGAACGATTTAGTCGAAAAATCAAGACAGAAAGAAATTGATAATGCAGCCCAAATAAAAAGACTAGCGGGCTAAGCATTTGTGGACAATGGCAATTCAACAACATAAACAACTGTGAATTGAAGTGGATGTTGCGGGAAAGGGACTTAAATATTTTCGATTTGGTTTACGTGGATCTCTGAACACTGCTGAAGCTCTGTATAATGATTACCCTATGGAAGCAAGAAACATAAACGTTAAGGCTTCACAGCTTGTTGCTATAAACATAATCCTCTCAAACAGGATCATCGACAACAAACTGATAATCAGTAACTTCCAAGCATTGAACAAAAAAGAAAGAGGAACATCCAGGCAAGTATTGCTTTCTGTGCTTAGACATGTGAGTAACAAGGAGCTCATTATTTGGCAAGACAATGGCTTCAATAGGTCGGTTATCGAATACACGAACAAGATACTCAGATACCACCCAAGCAATATTGTCTATCACCCCGTAAGTGAGATCACCACTAACATTAAAGGAGAAGGCAGAACAGTGGCCAAAGTAAATACTACGGAACGTAGAGAGTTAAAGCAGCAGTTAAAAGCTTACTGGGATTTTATCAAACAACATAATATCGATCCCAATATCACGACTCATGATTTCAACATTTTCAACAAAGTACAGGTAGAGGTCTATGGGAAAGGCCCCTTAAACATACCCGAACGCACTGATATTTTACCAGTTATCATTTTCAATGATCGTGATCTTGAAAAAGGTGGGCGGATGTTTCAGGCCTTCTGGATTAACATGAAAAAAGAGCTGCGAAGGGGCATACTAATAGATGGTGAAAAAACTGCTGACATTGACGGCAAAGGGATGCATGTACAGTTATTGTACAAAATTGCAGGAGAGCCACTTCCTTCTGGGGACCTGTATATATATACAAATGAAAAACGCAAGATTACAAAAGGCTTAATGTTGTTAATGATGAACACTGCTGATGAGTTTATTCCAGAGATAGGCAGAAGGAAAGTAGCCGCAACATACCGCAAGCGTTTCGATAGCAAAGCAGACAAGAATGAGCTTCTCCACTACATCATGGAGCTAGAAGGTTTCCACCACAAAATCCTGCCATACCTCTACAAACCCAACTGGGGACGTCTACAACAAACAGAAGCTGCTATCCTACTGCAAATTATGACGACAGCCATAGTTGAAGACATTGTTGTCTTACCTGTTCATGATGGCTGCTTATGCCAAAGGCGACACCGTGATAGAGTTTTGCAACTGTTTGCGGATCAAGGCATTGAAGCGGAAGAAAACAAGGACCATATACAGCCAGTGCCAATTGAAGCTGCAAAGGAACTTTTAGAAGCACACTTTAAAATGCAAAAAGCACCTAGGCAGACCACAAAAAACAATATTGCAATGGATTGCGCAACGTAACACAACGGATGAATATGGGAAGAAAACTACCCTTTTATTTTTTTCGCACATTTATAAAAACTATATACAACGAGTCCATTGTATACCGCTTAGCAAAATCTGCAAAAAAACCACAGCGAACGATAACCTTTTGAAGTACCAGAAAAAAATGACAAAAATGCCAAATTTTCAACCCATGCTCAGTGTATACACTGTAGTTATGGGAGTGTAGTACATACAATGACTTCCCCTCAACTCTAAAATTCGGGCCAATTTGACGTTTGCGGCTGACCAAAGATACTGACAAAGATAATCTGTTGGAAAAAAGACTTTATTGTCTATTGAAGTTCCAGGCTGCTGTAGGCATCGGGCACCCTCAAACCCTTTGTTATGAAAAAAATGAATACAAACCCCATGAGATAGGCAAGATAACATCAAGATTTAAGAGGGAAGAAATGCAATGTAAAATGATCGCTACCAGCACTGGCAAACAATGTAAATATCAGGCTAAAGATGGCACTGATTATTGTCGTGTTCATCTAAAGATAAGGAAGTTCGTTTTTAACAAGGAACAAAATGATAGGTGGCGTGAATATTGGAGAAATTCATTTGCTGAAGATCCTCTTCCTCCAGGAGCAGAAGAAATGGTCTGTGGGGCGAAAACGAGAAACGGGTCTCCGTGCATGAGACGTAATCTCTATCGCTCAGGTCGGTGTCGTCTACATGGCGGTTTGTCCACCGGACCGGAGTCTTTATATAACAATAAAACCCTATAAACCGAATTAGCAGCTACTGTACCGTTAAGCAGACCTCCTTGATTCGTAGAGGCAACCCATGAAGCATCAAGCTGTTTAACTATCGTAGATGACATTGAGAGCAAAGAAGCTCCTGTCGCGAAAACAACCCAATCAAAACCATTCAAATCAGTTATTCGCCACGCTGTGGGGGAAAGACCGATCATGTCACGCGCAACTGTATAAAAAAACTCATAAAATTGAGTTGAGCGAGTCAAAATAATAGTTTTGTGAGACGGAGAAAAGTTCGGAGCGGAGGGATACGGTGATGGACATTAAACAATTTTTGTCAGACTATTCTGAGGCATATGACCAGCACGAGTCTATTAGTGCTTCCCGTTTACGAGAACATGCAGAATATCTTGATGGATTGGCTGACAGCCATAAAAAAAACAAAAAACTAAAAAGGATTTCTGAAAATTTAAAAGATTATGCACATTTTATTGCGCATTTAAGAAGGAAGGCTAGCCAGAAACCAACTTCTATGTGGATATCAACAAACCAGCCGGAAAAAACACTTGACACATAAAAAAAATTAATGCAATAATGGTGTCAACATAAGTTAAAATCATCTATATGGTTACCAATCGGCCCGTCAGATGGTT
>CAZUUJ010000083.1:0-8852 GCA_964623625.1 uncultured Desulfocapsaceae bacterium | reverse complement strand
CATCGTCAGATGGTTCATCGTCAGATGGTTCATCGTCAGATGGTTCATCGTCAGATGGTTCATCGTCAGACACCTCGTTTTCAACTTCGGCCGAGAAGGAATCAATGCCTAGATATTTAAACAACCCTAGGCCACAGACGGTTAAAGCATTGAGATACAGGAAGGCAAGTAGGGGCCGGAAGGTTGCGGTTGTATTCGCTGTGCCGTGGGCTGAAAAGTTCTTAAAGTATCAAGTGCACGGAGGATCATCAAGCAAGAAGAAGCCAGTACCAGTGGATAAATATAAAAACAAGTTTGGTAATCTTCCACGAACAGCAACCAGAAGAAAGAGAGCATATCATGTTAAGTCAGGTGGTAAGGAGTATGTATTCATACGAACCGGTAAGCGCAAGACTTACCTGATGGCTACATGGTCAGATAAGAGAAGCTACTGGAAACAGTGGCCCTTCTACAAGATAGCAAGGCGTGTGGTTAGGCAACAATTCCCAATCAAATATCGTGCCGCATTTAGAAGAAAAGCACCAGGGCTCTTTAGATGATGGGTAAAAGAGAAATTTGTTATAATTACGGGTCCTTCTGGCGTAATCTGGTGCGGGTATTTCGCGAGCGCGATTTGTTTCTATTAACCACATTAGAAAAACTCGGTTCCGAAACCAATAATCATTAATTTAATTAATACATGGCAACTCAGCGAGAGGCGGCAGAACATGTTGATATATCGGCTCGTAGATTTAGGGTTCTTGCGAAAACGGGTGTTTTGCCGACATCGAAGGGGCGCGGGGGCTATAATCTTGATGAGGTCCGACTTGCTTACATCAAATATCTTCGAGGGATAGCGACTGGTCAGGTTAAAGATGGTGATGGCGAGGAAGCGAGTGAGCAGGATTATGAAACTCTTATTGAGCAGGAACGACACCGTAAGCTGAAACGTGAGAATGACATTGCTGATGGTCTGGTTGCCCCTGTTGATCAGCTGACAGAAGCACTGACAGGCGTTCTATCTCAGCAGGTTGCAATATTGGAGGCCATACCAAACAACGTGAAGCGGAAAAATCCGGCTATTTCAGCCAGGGATATAGAAGTTATTAAAAAAGAGATCGCCAAAGCTAGGAATTTGGCGGCTGATGTGACGATTTAAGGATTGTTAGGCACGACTTTGTAAATAACTGATATGAAAACAAAAAGTCTTTTTACCCTATAGAGAAAACACCACACAAAATGGAGCAACTTTCACCAATTCAAGCAGTCATAGCCACAGCAAACGATGTTTTGCGGACTCCGGAGCCTCTATTAATGTCGGAGTGGGCTGATGAGCATTTTTATTTATCTGCTGAGTCTTCCGGGATTGAGGGAAAATGGACGAATTACCCCTACCAGATCGGCCTGGTATAAAGAAGACCAGTGGCCCCGATTAGTTTCCGTCTGCGAGGACGAGCTTTCCCCTTCTTATTCCGAGTGGCTCAAAGGTGCTAAAAAAGCTATGGAAAAAGGAATTGGAGATACACAGTTTGTCAAAGTCGAAGTAGACGTTGACGAGCTTCTTTCCTTCTGCGCCGACAACGGTCTGAATGTCAACGGCAAGGCAAGAACAGCTTTCGTCAACCACAGGTTGAAAGAGATTCTTGCTAATAGCGTGCTGCCTATTTGAATTTGCGTTCATGATGTGAAGAGATTAACAAGTATTCTTTCTATTGTCAAACAGAAAAGGAAATAATTCTTATGGACAGTTTTGGGTACAGGCTCAAAAGGGCAAGAATACTTGCAAAACTCACTCAAACACAGGCCGCCAAAAAAGCTGGTGTGTCTGTGCAGATGTGGAGAGAATACGAGGCGGGAAGATCAGAACCAGGCGTCAAGAAAGTAAAGTTTCTGTCGAGATTTGATATTTCCTTGAATTGGCTTTTGGCTGGAGATGGACCCGAAACCATTCAGGCCAGGGAAAATGCATGGGACAAGCACCAAGCACAAGCAGAACAACACGGTGAGCACTCAGAAGAAAGAGCAAACTTTATCATGGACATGGCTTCAGAAGAGATCGGGATCAGGAGTCTCGGATTTTCGCCTGACAAGGCAAAGAAGAATTATCTTGACGGGAAGTTGACCGATAGTGCATACTATGAAGCGTGCAGAAACAAATTGGCAGAAATGAAAAGGGTTTTTGAGGAAGCAACAAACAAGAAGAAATGACCCGGTTCAGTTTTTTTATCACCCGTCTGGAATCAACCTGGCTCCCGTTTAACAAAGAGAAAGTATCGGCTGACGATATCACTCATTTCTCAGGGATTAAGGGGGTGGCATGGATACCATGCGACATGGTGGAAACAGCCGAAGCAATAATTACCACCAATAAGGAGCGGGGAATCCTGTATAACCCTAACCGTCAAGCAGACGAGCTGACATTTATCCTTGGTCACGAACTTGGACACATCATACTCGGCCATCATTACAATCACAGAAATCATCACCTGGAACATGAAGCAGACATCATAGGCTCACTGTGCTGGATACCGAACCCAGACCTTCAAAAAATTTATTATATGGAACCTGATTTAACGCCTGACCGTTTGCTTTGGCACATCAACCCTGAAATGACAGAGGAATTTGCTTACCATGTAGCCCAAAAACGGCTGCAGGCGTATTCTGATTATTTATCGTTGGCTTGTTCTTATTGAGAGGATACAATGAAAAAGATATTTTGCTTGATTCTCGTTTTGTTTTTATCCGGCTGTGCTGCTGGCCATAGAGGAAATTATGTAACGACCTGGCCCGGTCTGGCCAATGCAGTATTTCATGATTCGGGATTTAAATATGTGGTAGTGGCACAGGATAAAAGACCATATGTTCTAAACGGCAGAAAGCCTGTTAAATTTATTGGCATTATGCAATCTATAGGTGGAATCCCTTACAATATTTACACCACCACTGACAATCCATTTGTGGACGACATCGGGAAATCAATTACCGATTCAATCAGTATCGGCAATGCATTTTTAGCACGACAGATCACTATTTCTCCGTACGACGATATAAGCAGTATATCCAATCAACTAAAGGACAACGAAAGGTTGCTACATTTTATTTTTACTGAGTGGAGATCCGTCATTCATATAAGGGCAGGCTTTTATCACGATGTTGTTCTTGATGTTTATGACAGCCAATTCAACAAGCTTGGATCAAAACAATTAAAAGGCTTCGATTATCTCAATCAAGGTAATCCGAAAAGAAAAAACATAGACACATCAGCAACTGATATTTTCACGACCTTTTTTGATAGTCCTGAAATAAAGCCAAACTTGTTTCCAAAAACTAAATAAGCCGCTTATTGTTTTCCAACATCATTTGATGTCAAGAAACAATAAAACATCACATGAACGCAAACCGTTAAAATGAACTTTATGCTTAACCGACCACCTAATATATTCAGAAAAACTGATGCCGGTCATCAACCAAATGAATTGCCAATTATCCAAACAGTCGTTACAATGTTAATATACAGGTAGTCCAATTCACACATTCAAACAGGAAGAGCCATGAAAATGACCATCAATGTCAGTATCCCCGTAGTTGTTAAAAAGGAGGGGGATGTTTTCGTAGCTGCCTGCCCGATGCTCGATGTCGCCTCACAGGGCTGCACTAAAAAAGAAGCAAAAAATATGCTCAAGGAAGCTGTTGGATTGTTTCTTGTTACTTGCATTGAGATGGGAACATTCAGCGATGTTTTGAAAAAGTGTGGATTTGCACCAATTCAAGGAAAACCACCCAAAAGAAAAGCCAAAGACGGTTTTGACCACCTGCAGGTACCCCTCCCCTTTATTGCCGACAGAGAAAACTCTGGATGCCACGCGTAACCCCTGTTCCCTGGAAAATCCGGCCATTCTCCGCAAGGGTTGCCAGTATTTCCTGAACAAAGAGCACCTGGGTTGATCCGGTTGCAAAGGCATAGTTAGTTTGCGCATCCTTGCCCTCCTTACCGCCAAAGGGTGGATTGGTCAGGATGACATCAAAGGTAGTGGGTGCGCTTTCATACAGGGCGTCATAGGTAGGGGTTTTGGTCAGGGTATTGCCGTGCCAGAGATTGGGCTGGTCAATGCCATGCAGGACCAAGTTCGCCAGGGCAATGGGGAAAACCAGATTTTCTTTTTCGCGCCCAAAAAAGGTATCGTGCTTGAGTGTGTCAATGGTTGTCGCAGATGGTGTTCTCCCCAGGTTGCGGTTGATATGTTCATAGGCGATAGCCAGAAAACCGCCGGTTCCGCAGCATGGATCGCATATTTTTTCACCGGGCCAGGGTGCGATGGTATGCACCATGGCACGGATGATCTCACGCGGGGTGAAAAACTGGCCACCGTCCGAGTTCTTTTCACCCATTTTCAGCAACAGGTCTTCATATACCTGGGATAGGGTAAAAAAATGGGTGTCGTCCACCTGATCAACCTGGATTTCATGCACCTTGTCGAGAATATCCCGCAGATTGGTTTCACTGTCTACCCGCACCCGTTCCACCGCAGTCATAATGCGACCTATGATCCGTTGTTTGGGAGTAGCTACCGGGTTCGGCAGGCCGCTCTCCTGGTCTAAGTCCAGGTTGTGGAGATGGGGCAACAGTTCATTGTTAATAAAGTCAAAAAGCTTGCCGTCACCTTTGGCATAGAGTTCCTGCCGTTTCCAGCCCTGTGACTTACCCTCTACTGTATTGGGATGATCGGCAGCGTCCGACCAGGGAGCGGCCCAGTCCTGCCAGCGAAAGGGACTTGTCAGGGCCGGGCTGAACGAGGCTCCCACCACCTCGGCCTCTTCCTGAGCAGTTGTTTCCTGTTCATCTAGAATCCGCAGGAAGAGTATCCAGGTCAGTTCCGGCACATATTGCAGGGCGCTGGCGCAGTTGGAACGGCGCATGATGTCACAGATGGACTTGACAAAGTTGGAGAGCGATTGCGTGGAACCGATTGGTTTGGCAGCCTTACCGTTTTTCGATTTTTTTATTCGTGCCATGGTGCTTATATCTCGAATGCCTGGTCCAGAATTTTTTGAGGTAGCAGTTTGATTTCCTTTATCTTTTCTTCTATAGCCTGTTGCATGGGTTTGAGCGCGGCAAGGGCTCTTGATGCCGCACGTTGAATGTGGAACGAAGGCAACTCAATGTCAGCAGTTGCCAGACGTTTGAATAATATACGTTCACGTACTGCTCCCCGTGCCAGTGATTTGATGAACTGTTCACCCAGGGGCGACCTGAGCCAGAAATAAAACCAGCGGGAATCCACTACACCCTCTTTCCCTCTTAAAGCAACATAGTCAGGACTGGTGATTCCTGGAGTATCGTCTGTATCCACAAAAGCAATTGACCCGATAAGGATACGCATGGGATTATAGAAGACCGTACCGGGAAAGACCGGCTTATATCTATGTGGATTCTTGCCGGGTGGTTCTTTGGCAGGAGCCAAACCATTTACGGTTGCTCCCAGAACAGGGTATTTTCTCCAGCCCTCCCCAATGCCTTTTTTAATCTCTTCTAGGGCTTCGGGAACAGGATATTTGGTTGTTGGCTTGCTGTTGAGAGTGTCATAAATAATGGCATTGGCAAGATTTCCAACTTCTTCTAGTTGCATCTCTATCGCCTGACAGGCCTTTTCCACTTCAGCCAGTCGGGCATTAAGTTGGGCGGCTATGCGGCGTTGTTGTTCTTTTGATTGTACAACCGAAACCTCATATCCTTCAAACACTGGCTTTGTCACGTGTTTCATAGTTGCCCCGTGAACCAGTTCCGAAAGTCCTCTCATTGCCACAAGTAAAACAAAGTAGAGGTATTCTTTTACAACAATATTGTTATTCGGAATAACCTTAAAAATATGCTGATTCAAAACAGCAGGGCCTCGGTTCCAAACAAATGCATCAAGTGTTGCAGACCATGAAACGACTATATCGCCATCGTTAATGATATGTTTGTCGGCAACACTACCATCAAAATAGTCAAATATTGCTTTATCATTTGTCAAGTTGGCAATACGAATAATAGGTAGACCTGAAGTTTGACTCCATTCTGAAGGTCTAAATGCACGACCATTAATATATGATCCGAGCTTCCCAAGAGGAAGCCTAATTATATCATTCATACCCCAAACAATCTCTCTTTCGCCTCAAGCATCACCTCACCAGGCTTACCAATCAACCGTAAGGCATTCACCCCACCAGCCTGCTGAATCTCCGGCACATCCCAAAGGGACGGGGTTTCCAAGGCATCAGTCCCACCAAGGGCAAACTGATGACCAAACCCCTGCAGCACCTTGGCCGCGTTGGCATCAACCTTTTCAAACCAGCTTTGATTTTTCGTGATATACTTCTCACCCCGTTCAGTACGTCGCAAGGCACGGGCATGATAACCGTGGTGGCCGAAAAAGTCATACAGGTCAAAATCAGCCATCTCGTCAATCTCCCGGATCAGTTCCGGGCTGAAGTTATCCCCAAGGAGATGGTCGATGAACTGACGGCGTTTTTGGGCAGCAATCCACAACTCCCTGAACTCATCTAGGGTATGTGCCTCGCTTATGACCCGGCTGATCATCTCTCTTCGATACTCATCTACCGGAACAGGCACTTCTCGGCCATCCCGTTGACTAAGGATAAAACGTCCTTCCGCATTGACGAGGACCGCATGGCCGCCTATTTCCGCAATAGGTGGGCCTTCATCTCCACCACCTTCGCCACCACCTCCCTCTCCACCACCATTACCTCCACCAGGAGGCCGAGGTGGTTTGGTGATAAAATCAGTACCAAAAAGTTTGGTGACATCAGTGTAATCATAGAGCCAGAATTTGTACTTGGAGGTCGCTTCATGGATGCGGGTGCCGCGTCCCACCATTTGGTAAAACTTTATAGGTGACTTTAAATAACGAAAAAACACAACCGCATTGAGCCGTTCAATATCTACCCCTGCTTCAAGCAGATCAACAGTACAGGCGATAAAGGCTCGTTGGCCGGAACCACGCATGGGCTCGATCATATCAGCGCCATTATTCTTCCCTCCCATGCACTTGAAGGCGTAATGTTCCTTGGGCGTTCGTCCCTTTTTGCTGCACCAGTAAACATATTGATTGTTCATGTACATGGCCACCCGGTCGGCATGAACCTCACGATTACAAAAGATAATGACTTTCTGTTCCGGGCCACCATTTTGGCAAAGCAGTGCAAACAGATCTTCGCACATGGCTGGAGTACGCAGTTCGACAAAAAGCTCATCATCAAAATCTTTACCTGTGTATTCGTCTTTGGTCAGATCTTCTGCAGTAAGCGGCTTTCCAGTTTTGAGATCCACCGGTTTTGCTGCCAACACCTCTTCCCTGGCAAAAACACGGTTATCAATATTGGCCTTGCGTTTAACAATTTCGCAGGCGGCCAGGTAGCCATCCTCTTGGGCTTGGATCAGGGTGTATTCATAGACAGGTTTACCAAAATACTTGAGATTATTGGCGGTGATTTCTTTATCTTCGGCTGTGGCTTGTTTTGATTCGTGCAACTGACGAGGGGTCGCTGTAAGCCCAATTTGAATGGCATTAGGATTACGTTGCAGCACTTCAGACCACTTGCCCCAGGCAGAACGGTGACACTCATCAATAATAATGACACTGAAGGCATCCTCATTGTAATGAAGGGACAGAAAGCTGGCAAAATCTTCTTCCTCATCATCCAGCCCCAGGGTTTGATAGGTGGCAATATGGATGCGGGCATTTTTTGCGGCATTTTCTCCCCGAACATTTTTTACAATCCGGACATTATCACCAAATGCGGCCTTGAGCTTACTGTATGCCTGTTCTCGCAATTCGTCACGGTCACATAAAAAAAGTGCTGGTTTGGGTAGTTGTTCAGCTTCATGCAATCGCCATAACAGGTTAGTGGCAATGATGGTTTTTCCTGAACCTGTGGCAAGGCTCAGCAAAATTCGAGCTGGTTCCTTTTTTTGCCTGCAACGGATAATTTTCTCAAATGCCGCCCGGATAGACGCGTCCTGATAATAGCGACTTTGTGACCAGGAAGGGCTATCACCCATAAACAGTATTTGAGCCGTTGGATCATTTATGTTGATACTTGTATCTTTTGCGTAACGATTGGATAAGTCGGCATGAGGTGGGAAGTCTGGAAATGGAAATGGTCCGGACTGAAGACTGGTTACGTTGTCAAACTCGCCATAGCGATGGCCGTTGGTGGAAAAAACATATTTCACATCAAATCGTTTACAGTCGGCATACCCCTTGGCCTGCTGCATTCCTTTAAGTGGATCGTCGCCTTCTTTCTTTGCCTCCAACACTGCAACAGGAAGAGGCTTTGGCATAGAACCAACCTGTACACAAAGTAAATAATCCGTGCGACCTGTTCCTTTGCGCCTACGCCCCTTTGGTCCGGTTGGCTCCACAGGTGCCGGGGTTTCAAGCTTTATCCGCTGAGGATCAGCATAGCCTTTCTTTCGTAATACCGGATCGATTAAATGAAAACGTGTTTCAGCTTCATTATAGCTCATTGTATTCCCGCCTATAAAATAAACTTAGGAACAAGACCGAGTGAAACTAGCTATCTTTTACTTAGATAGGAACAATTTTTCTCTTATCACCTCAATATGTACTGTTTACAACCCGAAAAAATAAAGGTAACAGCCTGCTAAATTTTAAGCAAGTGTGCAGAATATGATGATAAAATAATGTTGTCAGAGTGCTCTCTCATTACAATGGCAAACCACACCCCAATGTCACCCCATTGTCACCCCAACAAAAAAGCACTTAACTCGCAAAGAGCTAAGTGCTTGATTTTCCTGGCACGCTCGGCAGGATTCGAACCTGCGACCTACGGATTAGAAGTCCGTTGCT
>CAZUUJ010000082.1:0-14484 GCA_964623625.1 uncultured Desulfocapsaceae bacterium | reverse complement strand
AGCGATAGAGAGTAGCTCGGCCGACTTTGAGCAATTTGGCCGCCTTGACCTTATTTCCCTTACATTCCTGTAAGGCATCCAGCACTGACTGACGATCAAGTTTTTCTCTTTTTCCCTTAGATGGGGTCACAACACTGGTAAGGGCTATCTGTTTCTCCTGGATATCGGGAGGCAGATAACTCGGTTCGATCTTCTCATTAGGACATTTCACCAGCAGATATCGGATAATATTCAGCAGTTCCCTGACATTTCCAGGCCAATGGTAATCTTGAAGCAGATCCAGGGTTTCCTGGGATAAAAAAGGTTTTTTATCGAGTTTATCATCCACCTCTTCTTTCAGAAAGTGACTGGCCAGCAGGTTGATATCACTTCTCCTGTCTCTTAATGGCGGTAGATAGACCGGCACTACACTCAGACGGTAAAAAAGGTCTTCTCTGAAGCGACCGGCTTCGATTTCCTCTTTCAGGTTTTTATTGGTAGCGGCAATAACCCTTACATTTACGGTTATAGTTTTTTCACTACCAAGTCGTTGCAGTGTTCCATCCTGGAGAACCCGCAGCAGTTTAACCTGCATGGATGGTGAAATATCGCCGATTTCATCGAGAAAAAGGGTACCGCCGTCCGCCAGTTCAAAGCGGCCTTTTTTATCACGAATCGCTCCGGTGAAGGCACCTTTGACATGGCCGAACAGCTCCGTTTCCAGGAGAGTGTCGGGTAGGGCTCCACAGTTTACGGTAACGAACCGTTTATGACTTCGGGGTCCTTCATTATGGATGGCGGTAGCTACAAGTTCTTTTCCGGTTCCGGATTCCCCCTGGATAAGTACGGATACATTAGATTTTGAAAGTTCTCGAATCGTCTGAAAGATTTCCTGCATCTTTTTACATTTACCGACAATGCCGGAAAATTGTTCGACCTCACCGAGCCTGGTTGCCAGATTGTGTTCTCTGGTGATATCTTTCATAGATGCGACCACGCCGATTGGCAAATTATTGTTATCTTTGAGCGGAACCACACTCATTTCAACAAGTCGCTCCTCACCGGTTTTATTCTTAACGGTAAGCGGATAGGGTTTTGTCGGAAAAAGTGGAACAAGGGAATCTTCGCAGAAGTGACAGTGGGAGGAACAGAATTTGTTGGGAAAGATATCGTGGCAGTCCTTTCCCTGAATCTCACTTTTACTGAGCCCGGTAATGCGTTCTGCGGCAGGGTTGAGATAAAAAAACTGCCTGTTTAAGCCGTGGGCGATAATACCCTCGCTGAGATTGTCGAGAATAAGCTCACGGTTTCTTTTTGCCTGGATAAAAGCATTGAAGTATCCCTGACCGAACAGGTCTTCAACCAGATTGTTGATTCGTTCAACAATGTTCTGCCATGATCGAATAACCCTTTTGGGGTCGTTTATATCTTCAATCGGGTCATCAACATGCCAGTTGACCAGAAGCGCGTTCCCTGGAAGTTCGGGGTAGGGCATATCACTGGAATGACTGAATGAAACGATTAAATCGTATTCAAAGGGATTGTAGGTATTGATTGAAATGATTTGAGACGGCCATTCGAGTTCATTTTCAATGAACAGTTCCTCGATGAATTTTCTGTCCGTTTCCTGTACTTCGGAGGCAACTGTTGCAGAAACGTTGCGAAGTTGTGCTTTATTTACGCAAGCTGCGGCTATTGCCGCCTTGCAAGGAGCACCCTGATCGGTAAAGAGAATAGAAAACATAGATGTTGAAAAGAGCTGTTAAGGGAAGATAGCCGCCGATAATATAACTACCTAACGTTTGTCCTGTTAGACAGCCTGTATTGCGTTAATAATTGTTACAAAATCGTGATATCCCCTGTTTAATTTACCGATTATACACATTACAATAGAGACTGAAAGGAACACTTAAGGCTTTTCTTGCCGGTAGCTGTGGTCTATGAAGCAGTTCATACTCTCAGATAACAGTCAACAGCTTAAACTCAGTACCAGCAATTGCCTACGAATTCAGGTTCCAGGTGGTGAGTAATCCATTGCCCATCGATGGAAACGAAGTGAGACAATGTCTCACTTGTTTGAAATTTTTTACCATACTGGATTTTGGATTGCAAATGGATAACTTGATCTCTTTTCAGTCGCTGGCTGATTGAAGGTGGCGGTATCCTACAATGGATCCCCAAAAATCGGACCAGAACCGAAGGAATTATAGAGCACACAGACCGGTCCATGATGATATGACTTGGATGAAGAATAGGGGATAGGTATGAAAAACGTTGCGCAGCTTTTTGTGGAGTGTCTGGAGAATGAGGGTGTACGGTTTATCTTCGGTGTACCAGGAGAGGAAAATGTCGAATTCATGATGGCTCTGGAGGATTCTCCAATACGGTTTATTCTCTGTCGCCATGAACAAGGGGCCGCCTTTATGGCAGATGTGTACGGACGTTTGACCGGTGAGGTTGGTGTTTGTCTCGGAACCTTAGGTCCGGGAGCCACAAATCTGGTAACCGGGGTTGCCGACGCCAATATGGATCTGGCGCCTCTTGTTGTGATCACCGGCCAGGCCGATTCCATACGACAACATAAGGAAAGTCATCAGAATATGGATGTCGTTGGCATGTTCAAGCCCATTACAAAATGGGCTCAGTCTATCTGTAACGGTGACAACACTCCGGAGGTCATTCGCAAGGCTTTTAAAATTGCCAGAGAGGAAAAGCCGGGTGCCTGTCATATCGAACTGGCAAATGATATAGCCGAACGGTCAGTGAACGCAAAACCGTTGAAAGTCATACAGCCAAGAAGACCGGTTCCCGATGATAAGATCATCGACTTGGCGCTTGAAACACTGTTCTCTGCAAGTCGACCGATCATACTGGCCGGAAACGGAGCAGTGAGGAAAAAGGTTTCCAGACAGCTCAGAACCTTTTGTCAAAAGACCGGAATCGGAGTGGTATCGACGTTTATGGGAAAAGGGGCTGTATCACGACTTGACCCGACCTGCCTGTTCACCATCGGTTTGCAGTCCCGGGATTTTACCTGGGACATGGTCAATGAATCCGATTTGGTTATTACTCTTGGTTATGACCTGGTCGAGTATCCACCATCAATATGGAATCAGTGCGATACCCGCAATAAGAAAATCATTCATATCGATTACCTGCCTGCGGAAACCGACGGTTCGTATCCGGTTAATGTGGAAATTGTTGGAGACCTTTCTCATACCCTATGGATGCTGAATGATCGAGTGAAGAACAACAATTTTTTTGATTTCGATCTGGGGTATCAACATAAACTCAGACAGCAGATGATCGATGATTTTGAGCAGTATAAAGATGATAACCAGAGAGATATGATCCGTCCCCAGAAAATCCTCTGGGATGTCCGCCAGGTTATGGGACCAGGGGATATACTGCTGAGTGATGTCGGCGCCCATAAAATGTGGGTAGCCAGATATTACCACTGTGAAGAACCCAACACCTGCATGATCTCCAATGGGTTCTGCTCCATGGGATTTGCATTGCCCGGGGCTGTAGGAGCAAAACTGGCCTATCCGGAAAAGAATGTTGTAGCCGTGTGTGGAGACGGCGGTTTTCTGATGAACGTGCAGGAGCTTGAAACTGCCAGACGACTAGGAGCCAACATTATTGTGTTGATATGGGAAGATAATGAATACGGTCTGATTAAATGGAAACAGCAGAACCAGTTCGGAACTCATACCGATCTCTATTTTAATAATCCCGATTTTGTGGCGCTGGCACAAGCCTTCGACTGTGTCGGTATTCGGGTGAGTAATTCGAAAGATTTAGAACCTGCGCTTCAGACGGCCGTCGGCTGTGACAAGCCGGTTTTGTTATCCATTCCGGTCGATTATCGGGAAAATAGATTACTGACCAAACGATTGGGGCGCATCCAGTGCGCTATATAACCAAAATTTTGGTACAAGTAAAAAGGAGAAAATGGTGCTGTTATGATAAAAACTCACTACCCATACTACCTTGCCAACAGAGCTGTCTTTGCCAACAAAGGCCTGGTTGTCACTAATAAATACTCCAATGAGGTTGCAACAGAGGTGGCCATGGCCGATGAGAAGGTCATTGATGAAGCTATTGGGGCCGCCGTTAAAGCTACCGATCCTCTGGCCCGGATGGAGGCCTATCGCAGGCGGGATGTCTTGCTCTACTGTGTGGACCGATTTACACAAAGAAGAGAAGAGCTTGCCGTTTCACTTTGCATTGAGGCCGGTAAACCGATCAGGGACAGCAGGGGTGAAGTTGACCGCCTCATTGAAACGTTCAGTATCGCGGCCGAGGAATCGGTCCGTATTGACGGCGAATACCTGCCTCTCGACAGGAGCCCCAGAACCGGCGGTTACAGTGGTATCGTCAAGCGAATACCTATCGGTCCCTGTTCTTTTATCACACCGTTCAACTTTCCGTTAAACCTTGCCGCACATAAGGTGGCTCCGGCTATCGCTGCAGGATGCCCCTTTGTTCTCAAACCGGCCTCATTAACGCCCGTTGGCGCCTTGATCATCGGTGAGACGCTGGCTGAAACAGATCTGCCTATAGGATCTTTTTCAATTCTACCTTGCTCCAGAAACGGTGCGGAACTCTTTACCGTTGATCCACGACTCAAGCTGCTGAGTTTCACTGGGTCCCCTGAAGTGGGTTGGGCATTGAAAGCAAAGGCAGGCAAGAAGAAAGTAGTCCTTGAATTGGGAGGAAATGCAGCCTGTATCGTCGATGAAGATGCCGATCTCGATGACGCGGTTGCCAGAATCGTATTTGGCGCCTTTTATCAATCCGGTCAGAGTTGTGTCGGGGTTCAACGGGTGATCATTCACAGAAATATTTACCAGTCGTTTAAAGAAAAACTTGTGGAGGCAACCTTGCGGCTCAAGGCAGGAAACCCGGCTGATGAAGAGATCTTTGTCGGTCCTCTGATCAGTGAGAAAGAAGCAGTCCGCCTGGACAGATGGATCGATACTGCCCACAAAAACGGCGGAACGCTTCTCTGCGGTGGCAACCGACAGGGCGCCATCCTGGAGGCCACTCTGATGGAGAATGTCTCTACCCGAGAGCATATCTGCTCAAAAGAGGCTTTTGGTCCGGTCGCCGTTTTATCGTCATTTTCTGATTTTACAGAAGCGCTGCATCAGGTCAACAATTCGGTCTTTGGACTTCAGACAGGTCTGTTTACCCGGGATATCTATAAGTGTTATCAGGCATGGGATACGCTCGAGGTCGGTGGACTCATCATTGGCGATGTGCCGTCTTGGCGGGCTGATCAGATGCCCTATGGCGGGGTAAAAGATTCAGGGATAGGTAGAGAAGGGATACGTTACGCCATTGAAGATATGACGGAAAGACGGATAATGGTTCTGCGCAGGATGGAAAAAAATTAGCGACAAGCCGCTACCAGTAAGCGGCTTGTCGCATGTTTAATCAATCCCATTTCAAACAGTGTTATTTTGACAACTCTTTTGCCTGTTCGATCCAGTTGTCGCGATCGATGCGGCCTTTGAACTTCAGATGCTCATCGACCCATTGAATATTTTCATCGGTAAACTCGGCAATCTGCTTATAATGATAAATTCCGAGCTCGTTTAATGTTTGTTCAAGCTTGGGACCGATACCGCTAATTTTCTTCAGGTCATCAGCCTCACCTTCAGGCGTTTCCAGAGCGGCCGGTTGGGAACCTTGGGGTTCTTCTGTTTGTTCACTCTCTACCGAATCCTCGCTTTTCAGAGGTTGGGGCGTCTCGGGAGCCGAACTGTCTTCACAGCTTGTGCAGCTGCCTTTGCATCGGAAATACCAGATAAGAAAGATGACAACAACCAACGCGATCAACAGCCAAAGAAGTGTTTGTGACATAATTTCACCTTCGTGTGGATGGTTTCCAGTTATTTGGTTATTATACTCAACTGCAGCACCACCCGATGGTGAGTTGATGGAGAGACATGGAGCAAAGTTTAAACTGCCCGTCCGGTTGCCAATAAAATTGAGTGTGTCTGCAGGGATAGCTGTTATTTTATTTCCTAACTTTTTATAGACGGAATGATCGAAAAATGCAAGAGTTGAGCATTATCTCTTACTTTATCTTTTTTAAATTTTTTGGCTTGATCATCGCAGTGGCACTCATCACTCCTTTGGTCCAGCTCATTACCCGGTTAGTGGGTGGAAAAGGCAAGACGGTAAGATATTTTGAGGCATCTGTCGGTTTGTTTGTCGGATTGGCGATCCCATTGACTCTTTTCGTTATCGCCGGTGTGAAAGTATCGCTGGACCAGTCTCAAGGCTGGTATCAGGCTATTTTAATCCTTACTTCCTTTATTGCCCCGATCTCACTCTATATTTCCCTTAGAAAACTGTCTAATATTGATCAGAAAAGCGCTCTTTTTACTGTGATCGGTTTTGTTTTAATCGGTGTGATGTGTTTTATGAGTTGAATCTCAATAACTATAGAT
Organism: uncultured Desulfocapsaceae bacterium; assembly: GCA_964623625.1. Lineage (GTDB taxonomy): Bacteria > Desulfobacterota > Desulfobulbia > Desulfobulbales > Desulfocapsaceae > CAZLGM01. The sequence continues at coordinate 8,041 of CAZUUJ010000082.1, read as the reverse complement.
GTTTCTCATTATCCTTTTTAAGATTCCTGATTACCAATGATTTCAGCCTTGACAGTAAAAGAGGTGTTGGCCGTTTGGCAGACGTATTTGAAGGATCACGGATCTGGTTCAGGTTTTTCTTCAAACTAAGCAATGCTTCAACAAGGTAGTAGATTACTCTTAGAAAAAAGGAGTGATTCTTGACCTGAAGCTGGACTGACAAATCGACAACACCATGTATCAGACTGAGTTTTACGGGTAATCGGAATATAATTTGTTCTTTGCATGATTGATTGAACCACTGTATATCATTACGGAAATAGTTTCGGTTCAGCGTAAAAAATACATGACAAACTCACCGGCCGCAGCCGGTTATCAGAAAATGGATAAACCGTTTCAACTTATTTCTGAGTTCAGTCCGGCAGGGGATCAGCCCAAGGCGATCGGAGAATTGGCTCAGGGTGTAGGGTCGGGAGAGCAGGCTCAGGTTCTACTCGGAGTTACCGGTTCGGGCAAGACGTTTACCATGGCCGAGATTGTAGCTGAAGTTCAGAGACCCACACTGGTGATCGCGCCAAACAAAACACTGGCAGCCCAGCTTTTTTCTGAATTCAAAAAGCTCTTTCCCGAAAATGCCGTTGAATACTTCGTCTCATATTACGACTACTATCAACCCGAAGCTTACATGCCCCAGTCGGACACCTACATCGAAAAGGACTCTTCCATCAATGACGCCATAGACAAGATGCGCCACTCGGCGACCCGATCTCTTCTTACAAGGTCCGATGTTTTGATAGTGGCATCCGTTTCCTGCATTTACGGTCTTGGTTCTCCCGATGAGTATAAGAATATGCATTGTTTTCTCCGTGTTGGAGATGATTATTCCATGGACGAAGTAAAACGAAGACTGGTTTTCATGCTCTATGAACGAAACGATATGTCCTTCCATCGTGGCACCTTTCGGGTTCGGGGCGATGTGATCGATATTTTTCCGGTCCATGAAGAAGAGCGTTCGATACGGGTTGAGTTTTTTGGCGATACAATTGATGCCATATCGGTTATTGATCCGCTCCGGGGCGAGCTGCTGGAACGGTGTGATGAATATACGGTATTTCCCGGCAGCCACTTTGTCACTTCCAAGGATAATCTGCAGAGGGCTATGGAAACAATTAAGGTCGAACTGAAGAGCCGGCTGGATGAGTTGCACGAACAGAATCGGCTGGTTGAGGCCCAACGTCTTGAACAGCGAACCATGTTCGATCTTGAGATGATCCAGGAACTCGGTTACTGCAACGGTATTGAGAATTACAGCCGCCATTTGACGGGCAAACAGCCGGGAAGCGCTCCACCCAACCTGATTGATTATTTTCCCGATGATTATCTGCTGTTTATCGATGAGAGTCACATTGGTGTTCCCCAGTTGAACGGCATGTACAACGGAGACCGTTCCAGGAAAAAGACCCTTGTGGAATACGGGTTTCGGCTTCCCTCCGCCCTTGATAACCGGCCGCTTCGTTTTGATGAATTCTGTGATCGCATTAATCAGGTGATCTATGTATCAGCCACTCCGGGGCCATATGAAATGGAGCAGGTCGATGGCAAGGTTGTTGAACAGATTATCAGACCGACAGGCTTGCTTGATCCGCGTATTGAAGTCAGGCCGGCCATATCACAGGTTGATGATCTGCTGGAAGAAATCCGGCTGCGGACTGCTAAAAACGAGGCTGTTCTGGTTACCACGCTGACCAAACGGATGGCCGAGGATCTGACCGATTATTATGAGAAACTCGATGTCAATGTCCGGTATCTCCATTCTGATATCAAGACGCTGGAACGGGTTGAGCTGGTCCGTGATCTCAGGCGTGGAGAGTTCAATGTGCTGATCGGTATCAACCTGCTCAGAGAAGGGCTGGACATCCCGGAAGTCTCTCTTGTTGCCGTCCTTGATGCCGATAAGGAGGGATTTTTACGATCAGAACGCTCATTAACCCAGACCTGCGGACGGGCGGCCAGAAATGTCAACGGCCTGGTTATCCTATATGCTGATGAAATAACCGGTTCAATGCAACGCACTATCGATGAAACAAACAGGAGAAGACAACTTCAGGACGACTATAATAAGGCAAACAATATAACACCGGAAACCATTCAGTCAGAGATTAAGGACACCATCCATCAATACCTGAAGGAATCCGGATATGAGGTTGAACCGAGCAAGGCGGATCAATCCATGACCGGTGAAGAACTTGGTTTTTATGGATCAATTGATGAACTGGAAAAAGAGATCAGCAGACTTGAAGAAAAAATGCATGCTGCTGCAAAGGAGCTTGCCTTCGAAGAGGCTGTTATTCTACGTGATCGCATTAAAAGTTTGAGAAAGCTGGAGATAGAGATTGGATAAGCAAAAGCTGACAACCAGACTGTCCCATTGGATCGTGCCGATGATGGGTTACTGGTTACTGAGGATCTGGTTCTCAACACTCAGGGTGTCCGAACATGATAGGCACTTCAGAGAACAGGTCAGGGAGCATGAACAGGCTGTTATCTGTACCTGCTGGCATAACGCCATTGTATATGTTTTTTATCATATTCGTAATTCGCCAGGTGTTGCTCTGGTAAGCAGTTCACGAGATGGTGAGTATATTGCCAGGGTAGTGGAAAAATTCGGTTTTCAAACAATCAGGGGTTCAAGAAACCGACGAGGCGTAACTGCGCTTAAAAGTCTTATCAAGGCAATCCGGCAAGGAAAGAATGTAGGGATCGTTGCCGATGGTTCCCAGGGACCACCTCTTATTGTTCAGGCCGGATCGATTCTGCTTAGTGCAAAAAGCGGTGCTCCCGTTCTACCTGTTGCCTGGTCGGTCTCAAATTACTGGACTATTCGGTCATGGGATCGAACTATTTTGCCAAAACCTTTTTCAAAATTGGAATTCGTGTATGGTGAACCCTTGAATATAAAAGCTGATGTGGATTCTGAAAAGGTGGAGGATTACAGAAAAGAGCTTGAAAAAAGAATGCTTGAGATATACAGGAAATCCTGGAAACTGCAGGGGAAGGACGAGCATTGATTCTTTAGTACGGATTTGCCGCAGCCTCAAAATACTACTGTTTGATGAAAAATTCAGTCTTAGAAAAAAGAAAGTCTACAAAGGCAATAGCCGTAGCCGGATTATCCGGCGGGTCGGGCAAAAGTGTTGTGTCGGTCGGATTAACCGCTGCTTTTACAGCGATGGGTCGCCAGGTTGTCCCATTTAAAAAGGGGCCCGATTATATTGATGCAGGCTGGTTAAAACTTGCTGCTGGTCAGAACTGTTACAACCTGGATCAATATCTGATGGATGATGAGGCTGTCTGTTCTTCTTTTGCAATCCGTTCTCAAGAGGGAGAACTGGCTATTCTTGAAGGAAACAGGGGACTCTATGACGGAGTCAATGCCATGGGTGGGTATTCGACTGCCGAGCTTTCCATCCTGTTAAAGATACCTGTTTTACTTGTTGTGAACTGCACAAAAACAACCCGAACGGTCGCGGCTCTTGTTCTGGGATGCCAGCAGCTGGACAGCAGGGTTGATATCAGAGGCGTTATTCTCAACCAGGTGGCGACCCAACGGCAAAGAAAGATCATTACCGAGGCCGTTGAACAGGCCACCGGGATACCTGTTGTTGGAGTAATTCCAAGAATGAAACGGAACATCTTTCCCATGCGTCACTTAGGGATGGTCCCCCACCAGGAGTATGACGGCAAGGTGGAGGCTTTGGAATTTCTCTCTGAAGTTGTTACTGAAAACATCGATCTGGATAAAGTCGAGTCCTTGATGGAACCGGTCGCCTTAGGGGAAACTTCCCAAGTACAACCGACCGGAGGCGAACAACAAGTGATAATTGGCGTTCTGCAGGATGCCGCCTTCCAATTCTATTATTCGGAGAATCTCCAGGCCTTGGAGTCAGCCGGAGCAGACCTTGTTCAGATCAATGCCCTGACCGAAGAACGACTGCCGGAATTAGACGGGCTGTATATTGGTGGGGGATTTCCTGAAACTTCAGCCGCCGAACTTGCGGCCAATAAAGAGTTCAGAGACTCGGTTCGAGAAGCGGCTCAGAACGGGTTGGTCATCTACGCCGAGTGCGGCGGTTTGATCTACCTGGGAGAGTCTATTGAACTGGATGGCAAGGTGTACGAATTAAGCGGGGTTTTTCCCGTTCGTTTCGGCATGTCAAAAAAGCCCCAGGCCCATGGATATTCGATCCTTGAAGTGGAAAAACAAAACGGGTTTTTTTTAGTTGGAACAACAATTAAAGGCCATGAGTTTCGATATTCAACCGTACTGTCATACGGCGGCAGCACCGATGAACTTTGCCTTTCCATGAGGCGAGGCATCGGCTTTCAGGGTGGTCGCGACGGGCTCAGCTATAAGAACACTCTTGCCATGTATACTCATATTCATGCCGGAGGAACAACAGAATGGGCGCCGTCCTTTGTCAATCGGTGTCGCCAGAGCATGAGAATTTAAGGATGGTTCGGTTGGAGAACCTCTCTTGGTGAATTAGAAAACTCAGTGGGGTGGAGGAGGTGTTCCAATAACTTTTGTCTCTATTTTTTGTTTCTGATCTTCTGTCGGTTCCGGCTTGCTCCAATGGATAAAAGTCTCGGTCACCCGTATGAATGCTCCATTGTCTTCCTTGCATTTATCACAGATTGATTCGGCATTGTCTCGATAGATAATAACCTTGGAGGCCGGTTCCCCGTCTTTGTCTACTGCGGCCATTTTTCTACAGCCGCAATCTATTCTTACAATGACGACTCCGATGCCGTCGGGACTGCCTTCGAGAATACCTTCAACCATCGCCAGTTCTCTTTTCTGGACGACAGGTTTCTTTTTGGTTTTTTTCGCTTTTTTCTTCACGTTTTAATGATCTCCTCTTGTTTAAAGCCTGAATCCGTGAGCGCCCCGCAGGAAGTACTGGCGGATGCCCCGGAGGGCGGTTTGTTTTTAAAGGTTAAAATAGGACGATTAGACCATACTGAATTATATCTGGATGCTACCATACTCAACAGCAAAATTCGTCACGGGTTCAGGCTGAAGTGAGCAGTGAGTCTATACCACAAAACGATTAAAAAATAAAACCGGCTTCACATAATTCGGCATTGAAACCGAAATAACTGTCGACGGTCATTCGACAGTTTATTTTTCTTGACAAATATGACCCCCTGAATTAATGGATATGTCACAAAACAATGACTGAAAAGGCTGAAGTATTTCGTTCTGTCAAAGACTAAGAATGAAATTAAGGTTGTTGTATATACTATTACTTATGGAGGTAGTATTATGTGGGAAGTAGTTGTTGATAAAGACAAATGTTCCGGTGATGAAGAATGTGTAAACGCATGTCCCGCTCAGGTACTTGAGATGGAAGACGGCAAGGCTGAGCCTGTAGAGATGGACGAATGCCTTGGTTGTGAGACCTGCGTTGAGGTTTGCCCCGAGGAAGCCATCACCGTAACCGAAACGTAAATCGTTTTACAGCATTTCAGCTTGTTAAGCCCATCTTCTCTTTGAGGAGATGGGCTTAACTTTTTATACCACCCCAGTTTGGTTTTATTCCCCTGTTTTCCATCGAAAAGCTGGTTCTTAAGACCGGAGTAGAGTAGTCTATATAATTTTTGACCATGCAAGGCCTGATGTCCGGTTATGAAACCGATCGACGGTAGAGAAAAGAGGGAAACACTGTTTTATATGTTTTATGCGAAGCAAACTGATAAAATTCAAACCTGGAGTCGATCGTACGACTCATCTTTTTCTGGCAGCCGCCATCTGGCCGCTGGTCGGATTGATGCTGTGCTATCGCGGCCTGAGTCGAATGATCGGTACCGGATATGAGTGGTTGATTCTGATCAGTGTAGTTCTTGGTATCTGCAAGTCTGTATTTATCCTAGACAAAACGGCCAGAAAGGGAATCGATCGTATTCTCAAATTCGGCGATAACACCTGTATCGGAGCGGTATACTCCATCAAAACCTGGCTCATGGTTCTGTTTATGGTATCGGCGGGGATTGTTCTGCGCAGAACTACTATCCCTCCACACTATCTTGGGTTTCTGTATGTCGCCATTGGTTGGGGTCTGCTTTTTTCATCCCGTCATGCCTGGCGTACCTGGTTCAGACTAATCGGTGATAAGCCGATGGGAAACAGCCTGGAAGAGGATAAGGGAAATGACTAGTTCATGGAATCAGGTGCGGATAGAACCTGTAGCCCTGAAAAATAATTTCCTTTTCTTCAAGAACAGGGTCGACAGAGATACCAGGATAATGGCTATGGTTAAAGCAGACGGCTATGGTCATGGGATGATTGAAGCAGCCGGAACCTTTGAGAGTGTTGGTTGTGATACTTTTGGTGTTGGCGAAATCGCTGAAGGTGTTGGCTTACGCAAGAGCGGTATTGGTGGAGATATTTTTGTTCTACTGGGTTTTAACAAGGACAATGTCGAGCTGTTCTTCAAACATGACTTGACCCCCGTTGTCTTTGATATCGATTCGATAGCCCTGCTTTCACAAACAGCCCTCAGGTTGAACCGTGAGATATCCATACACTTAAAAGTTGATTGTGGAATGGGAAGAATCGGTGTTGTTGCCGAGGAGGCTGCACCACTGAAATACAAAATCGATGAATCGCCTGGGATTCATTTTGGTGGTTTGATGACCCATTTTCCCATTTCGGAAATCTCCGGGTCACCATCCAGTGTTAGTGTTGAAAAACGGTTCAGAATGTTCTTAACCGAGTTGGGTAATCCAAAATCGTTGCTTCATATTGCTAATTCCGGGGCAGTGCTTAACGTGCCGGGTAGCCATTTCGATATGATCAGGCCTGGAATCGGTCTGTATGGCTATTATCCCGATCCTGCTATGGGATATGATATACAAGAGGGTGAAGGGTTACGGCCTGCCATGTCGGTGTCCACTCAGGTCATTCAGGTCAAACATGTTCCTGCCGGTTACGGCATCAGTTACGGTCATACCTTTGTGACTGAAAAACAGAGTGTGCTGGCGGTCCTTCCCATCGGTTATGAGGATGGGTACTTACGTTGCCTGTCCAACCGGGCTCAGGTGCTGATCCACGGGAAACGGGTTCCTGTCAGGGGAAGGATCTGCATGAATCTGTGTATAGCCGATGTGACGGATCTGACTGGAGTGTGTCCGGGTGACGAGGTTGTGGTGCTTGGCTCCCAGGGAACCGAGAGGATAACAGCCGATGAGATCGGACAGTGGGCGGATACCATCAGTTATGAAGTATTGTGTCAATTGGGAAATAATAACGAGAGAAAATATACCAACCAGTCATGATTAGAAAACGGGTAAAGGACATTATCGACAGTTGTTTTCACCAGGGTGTTGAGGAGGAATTATGGTCTGATGCGGCTGCAGGAAAATATGCTGTCGAAGTACCCAAACATGAGAATCAAGGTGATTTTTCAACTAATTTCGCCTTGGTTGTGGCAGGTATCGAACACAAGAATCCAAGGGAGATCGCAGCCGCCCTTGGTGAGAAACTTGAAAAGGAGACCGGGCTTGTCAAGCGTCTGGAGATTGCCGGACCCGGTTTTGTCAACCTCTTCATTGGGGAGGATGTATGGCAACAGCTTATTCCCGAGGTGATTGACGATCCTGCTTGCTTCGGGCATTCGGATCTCGGGCAGAGCAAACGGGTGCTGGTTGAATTTGTCAGCGCCAACCCGACAGGACCGCTTTCCATCGGTCACGGCCGTCAGGCAATCCTTGGGGATGCCATAGGACGGCTGCTTGAAGTGACCGGTCATGATGTGTATCGGGAATATTATTATAATGATGCCGGCCGACAGATGCGGGTTCTGGGGCAGTCGGTCAGGGCCCGATACCTGCAGCTTGCGGGAGAACAGGCTGATTTCCCTGAAGATGGGTATCAGGGTGACTACATCCGGGATATAGCCATGTCGATGGTAAACGAGCATGGAAACGGACTACGAGAGAGCGATGATATTACTGTCTTTACCCGCAAGGCCGAAAAAGAGATCTTCAAGGATATTACAGC
>CAZUUJ010000081.1:0-14705 GCA_964623625.1 uncultured Desulfocapsaceae bacterium | reverse complement strand
CCGCTGGAGTCAATCCCTGTTTACCGTCCATCAGAAACAGGATAATATCGGCCTCCTCAATGGCAGCCATAGCCTGATTGCGTATATGATCGACCATCAGATCATCCTGAGCATCATCGATACCGCCGGTATCGATCAGGATGAACGATTTTTCATTCCAACGCACCCGCTCATAATGACGATCCCTGGTGACACCCGGTGTCGGGTCGACAAGTGCCTTTCTCGACCGGGTTATCCTGTTGAACAGGGTCGATTTTCCAACGTTGGGCCGGCCGACAAGGGCCACAATTGAATGAGCTGTATTTTGCATGACCACTATCTACCTGGATTTCTCATGAACATTTTTACTTAAAATCAAAAAGATATATTTCGTCTACACTGATTTACTTCATATTTTTCTCTTAATAGGGAAACATTAGAGTCCGAAATGTTCACCAAAGGCGAGCCGATCCGGCCGCATCTGCTTGGTCTCTGGCCCAATAACCATAGCGAACAACAATAGCTTATTGGATCGTTTCGCTCATATGCGACAGCCTCGGCTCGTGAGAAATCCAGGCTACTCGATCAGGTTAAACTTTGCATCATTTTGCATTAGATACACAGATTTCCCAACAACGCTACGCAACTGGGGAAAAGAATCAAAGCAAACGGAAGATAAACGATTTTCCAGCATCAACAATGAAGGGTAGAGAAACTGTCTGAAGAAGCTTTTGTTCCTCTGAAAACCCAGAAAGGAGAAAGCGCCGATTATCTGGAGATTACGCTGCAGGGCCAGATACGGATAATAGTTTTTCAGTCGGACTCCGTTGATATTCCACTGTCCTTCAACAAGCTCGACATAATAGTCAAGAAGTTTAGCCTGAACTTCACCAGGCAGACCGGTATAAGGGTCGATCAGCAGTGAGGCCAGATCATACTGAAGCGGTCCCAGCCGACCACCCTGAAAATCGATGAATCGGACCCGGCCGTCTTTGATCATGATATTTCTCGATTGAAAGTCGCGATGGAGAAAATAAACCGGCGCCTCCTCCTCACAGACCCGCGCAAGCTCGACAAACTCTTCTGTCAGCTCTTCAGAAACCGATGAGCCGGTCATATCCTGTAAAAAGCTCCGGCAGAAATATCCTGATTCGTTATCAATCATTACCTTTGAATCATATCGTGATGTGTCCCAGCACCAGGACAGGTCAAGCTGCTGCCCACCCCGCATCTGCATTGGAATCATCTGTTCGATAACCTGGCAATAAAGAGAATAGACAGGATCATGGTCATGGGGTGGCGACTGAGCTTTAAATTCCGTCACCTGATCGTGAAGTTTGACATCGCCCAGATCTTCAAACAGAATAATACCGGTTTCCTCATCATAGCCATATTGATCAGGAACCGGCACACCCAAACCATGAAGATGTCTGCCAATCATTCTGGCCGAGCGCGCCTCCTCCGTTTTTTTATAATTGGTCCCCCCTGGAGCCACTGCCAGACAGAGAGAACGATCATCAGCGCTCACCCGGATAAACTGCCGAGACGAACCATCTCCAACCAGCTGTTGAAATTTCAGAGCGGACAGCTCATCTTCAGATAGACCTGTTCCGGGAAATCCTGTACCTTTCATCAGGGATTTGACGACATCGATAAATTGTCTTTCTATTTTCCGTTTCATGCCTACAGTATGAAATACGATTGAATCCGTGACAGAGACAATTCATTTGCGTTGATAATACTTTGATATAATACAAAATTATAGATCTTTCTTTATTTCACTGCAAATAACCACTCTTCCTTTTATGTTCACGGTCTGATCAGGATAAAATGGGATCAACCAACAGCAGATGACATCGACTACAACAGAGCAGTTTAGAAATTCACTTTTTGACAAAGAGGACTTTACCCTCACATTTGAACTGGTACCGGGCAGGGGGTCTGGTGGAAAAAAAATCGAAGGGCTCCTTGAATTTGCCGTTCAGGCAAAAAACGATGGTCGGATCAAGGCCCTCTCAATCACTGATAATCCGGGTGGCCACCCGGCCCTTGCTCCCGGATCCCTGGGGCTGGACATCCAGTCCATCGGCATAGAACCGCTTATCCACTTTTCACTGAAAGACAAGAACAGGAACATGGCCGAGAGCCAGCTGTTTGAGTGTCATCGGCACGGCCTCGAGAGCCTGCTGGTCCTTGGCGGGGATTATCCCCGATACGGTTTCCACGGTCAGGCCATGCCTGTTTTCGACCTGGATTCACCCCAACTTCTCAGCTTAATCAGTTCATTGAAACGTCGACCGGTCCTGCTCAGGCATGTCCCCGGCGGAGAAATGGAACTGCCGTTCATGGATTTTCTGACAGGTTGTGTTGTCTCACCCTTTAAGGAAACAGAAGCCGAACAGAAATTTCAATATATCAAGCTGGAAAAAAAGATCGATGCCGGCGCCCATTTTATCGTCACCCAGCTTGGCTATGATATGGAAAAGTTCAAAGAGCTTGTCCAGTTCTGTAAACACGCATCTATCAGTGCTCCTCTTATCGCCAATGTGTTTATCCCAAACACTCTTGTCGCCAAACGAATGGCCCAGGAGAAGGTCCCCGGTGTGGTCTTTCCCGACAAACTGTTAAAGACAATGGTCGATGAAGCCGAAAATCCGGGCAAAGCAGAGGAGGCCAGGCTGATCAGGGGGGCAAAAATGATCAGTTGCTTGAAAGGACTGGGATACGACGGCATCCATCTGGGAGGCAACGATCTGGATTTTAGCAAGGTAGGGTTCATCCTTGACCAGGCCGAGTTTTTTGAGTCGGACTGGCGGGAACATCTTGAAGAGATACACTGTCCTAATGGTAAAACCTGGTATATGTATAACAGAAAAGAAGAAGCTGGCCGTAACTTCTCATTTACCTATTCCTGCAATCATCTGATTCACAACACACTTTTCAACGGCCGTGGCGCCCTGTACTCGATTTTTCGAGCATTTTCTATCTTCTGTTCAAAAAGAAATCTGCTACACAAATTGTATAACGGTCTCGAACATGTTGTTAAAAAAGTGTTTTTTCGCTGCCGCATGTGCGGTGACTGCACCCTTTCCGAATCTGGCTATCTCTGCCCCCAGTCAGGCTGCCCAAAAAGAATGATAAACGGGCCATGCGGCGGCTCCATAAATGGCTTCTGCGAAGTCTACCCAAATCAGAAAAAGTGCTTCTGGGTCAATGTCTATGACAAACTTCCTGACACTCGATATGAGGTGATCAGCAAAAATGATCTGCTGCCGCCGAAAAACTGGTCCCTGGCCGAATCAAGCTCCTGGATCAACTACTACACGGGAAAAGATCATCATAAAAGCAGCTAACAATACAATCGAAGATGTAAGCTCTCGCCTACCGTTGACCTTGTAAGGATTTTTGCTGTTTTTTAGACAACAGTTTTCTGGATATCCGAAAAACTCTTTGAGATTCTTTATGTTATTCGATATAATTAAACCAGTTTAGCTCATTTTGTTGGTTATCTTTAGTTTGTGAGAAGGAGAATGATATGAAACCGGATAAATCTGTCACTCAGCCATCCCGGTGCCGATGGAGTTTCATTTGTTTTTTACTCTGCTTTTTCCTGATCACTGGTTCATCCTCGGCCTCTTTAGCCGCCGACACTGTCCCCGGGCAGACCAAAACTGAAATTACCGTTAATAAGGACATTGTCATTGTCACTGCTCGTATGAGCGCTGGTTTTTTGACCGGACAGGCAAACGAACTGGTTTATTGGCCTGCCGGTAGCGACAACAAACTCAGCCAGCTGATCTGGAATATTCAAAATGTTCTGATGGTTGGCGCCGGAGTCACCATTCAACCGGTTGAATGGCTGAAAATCAATGGTGACATCTTCTTCAGTGCTAATAGCGGCTCCAACGAACTTGACGATTATGACTGGCGATATACTACTTCTCTGTGGTCCGACTGGTCCCATCATAATGATGTCGAATTGACCAAGGGAACGATGTTCGACATTAATGCCGAATTCATCTTTTTCAGAAACCAGAAGACTGCCATCAGCGCCATTATCGGGTATAAGCAGGACAATTGGGAGTGGGAGGCTCGCGGTGGTGAGTTTATCTATTCAGTCGGTGGTTTCAGAAACACCATCGGTACCTTCCGCGATGGCGTACTCGGCGTCACCTATGAACAGACCTTTCAGGTTCCCTACGTAGGCATTGGTTTTGAAATCGATCTTGAACCTGTTACTTTTGACGGACGTGTTGCCGCTTCTTTTCTCTCCACGGCTTCGGATACCGACCATCACCACTTGAGAAACCTTGTCTATGAGAGAGACTTCGATCCCGGTACCATGTTTTCCCTGAATTTCGGCGCAGCCTATAAATTCACAAAACACATTGCTCTGTCCGGACGGTTCCAGTTGACCAAATATTTCACCACTACCGGTGATACAACCATAACCCGGCTAACAACCGGTGAGCAGACAACCTATAACGATATTGCCGGAATTGATAATGAGACCAGCATGTTCCTCCTTTCTCTGCTCTTTATGTTTTAGTATTTTGTTGAAACAATTACTCACCCAAAACCGGAAGACCTGTTAACCATACGGGATTTCCGGTTTTTTATGCTCCTGAATTGGTGAGCGTCCCGCAAGAAGTACTCTAAGAGGGCAAATTTTTCTTTTTGCAAAAGCAATTATATCGAGAATATCTTTCATTATATCAATATATTATCAGCCAAAGTAACAATACTCTGCCACGGATTCAGGATGGTGCTATAATCGTATCTTTAACAATCTGCCCATTCCTGACAACAGCTCCATCCCAGATAACCGAGCGCTCAATGACAACATCTCTGCCGATCGTGGCGGAGCCTACACAAGCCCAGTCGTGCATCGATAGGTTAGGCCCTGATCTCACATCTTTTGCCAATAAAAAGGGGCCCGATGGTTGAGTATCGGTCTGGCTCCAGCAGTTGACCTCTCCCTTCAGCAGTTTTTCGTGAAGCCGGAGATAATCGGGGACTGTTCCCATGTCGGTCCAGTATTGTTCATCGACCCGTTTCGATGAGATGTCGCTCCCCTGTCTGAGCAACTGCCTGTACAGATCGATAATAGAAGAATAACCTTTTTTTTGTATCTCAAACAACGCATCCCTGTTGATAACATGAATGCCGGTAAAGGCTAGAAGGTGTTTCGATTCTTTATTGTCAAAGGAGACTACCTTGTTGCTGATGACCTCTACACTGTTAAAGCGAGGCTCGTCACGCATGGCAAGACTGACTTCACTCCCGGATGACTGATGAAAACGGTAAAACGCTTCTATATTCACCGTGTGATAGATATCTCCGTTGGTGACCAGAATAGGCTCGTCCCGGAAAAGATGAACAGCCGAACGAATGCCGCCGCCGGTTCCTAGAATCGTTCCTTCCTGAAGAATGTGTACACCAGCAAATGGTGCAACTGCGTCAATAATCTGATCAGCTAAATGGTGACAATTGACGACAATGGGATTGCAGTCTAAATGCTGAAGACGTTTGATTGTTAACAGCAGCAGCGGTTCATTGAGAATGGGGAAAAGAGGCTTAGGCCGAATAGCTGTAAAAGGAAGCAGCCGGGTTCCTAAACCGGCTGCCAGGATCATTGCCTGCATTTCTTAATCCATACAAGGGTCGTTATTTTGCTTGATAATGTTTAGAAAAACTACCGAACTATCTATAGTACTTCCGTTTTGACACTAGATAAGAGCTGGCCCATCGGAGCATTCGATAGTGCTGTAACTTTGCTTGATTTATCAACCTAACAATATTGGGCTATATCAGGTTGTTAAATCAAGCAAAGATGCAGTGCCAGTGGATGCTCAACGTTTAAAATACCAGACTGCCGTCCTCTTTCTCAGTAATACCGACGATTACGATTCCGGCTTGGTCGGCTTGTTCGATAACCCGTTCCTGATCAAACAGCAGCGCCTGTCCCGCCTCAACTGCCAGAACACTTCCGTTAACGTTTTTGAGGTTTTCAATGGTTGTTAAACCAGTGGCCGGCAGATCAAAACGAAAATCCTGTCCCGGTTTTTTTACCTTGACTACCACCGCTTTTTCTTTTGCCAGTTGACCGCCCCGCAGGATTGTCGCATCGGTGCCTTCAATAGCTTCCACAGCCACCACCGAACAGTTTCTGACAACTACACACTGACCGATATCAAGGCTGCCGATGGCCCTGGCATTTTTCCAGCCAAACTCGATATCTTTGATCTGTTCTTCGTTTGGTCTCTTTCTGGTCAAAACCCCTTGAGGAAAAAGCAGATGGCTCAGATACAGGGTGGATTCACGAATATGAATATTCTGCTCTTCAAGGTAATCGGCGACTGCACGCAAAATCGCATCATCCTGCTTGGTGTCGATCCTGTTCCACAGCAGAATCGCTTTCAAATCGGGTATGACATCCCGGAAAATCCGCGTTTTATTGATTGCTCCCAGAAAAACCGCCTCATCCACAGACTGTTCATGAAAGAACCTGAGCAGCTTGCCAAGTTGACCCAGTTTTATCCATTTAACAGCATCTGCCGCTTCAGCTACTTCCGCGGTTGTCTCCCCTTTGATCGCAATGACCACCACTCGTCGTCCGGCCTCCCGGGCCGCCTCAATAAACAGAAGAGGAAACTGACCCGAACCCGCAATTATGCCTATATTTTCCTGTTGAACAGCCATATTCTTACAGCAGCGATTTGATAACGACGCACCGGTTACTCTTTGGCGCTGGTAACAACACCCCGTTTTGAATTTTCAAAAAAGCTGACCATATACTCAGCCTCTGGACAGTCAGCTGCATCTTCTTTTGCTTGACTCAGAGCATCTTTAAACAGCAAATCGGAGGAGTGATAGATAATCCGAAACACCCTATCTATTCTCGATATGGTTTCACGGTCAAAACCGTTTCTTTTCAAACCGATTTTATTGAGTCCGGAGATACGCACACTACTTCGGAAGCCTGAGACCATAACATACGGCGGTATATCACGCCCGTATCCGGACATTCCACCCAGAAAGGCAAAATCGCCCACTCGGCAAAACTGATGAAGGCCGACGTTGGCACTCAAAAACACCCTGTTGCCGATCTCCACATGCCCTGCCAGTATTGCCAGATTGGCCAGAACAGAGTGGTTGCCTATTTTACAGTCATGGGCAATATGGCCATAGCCCATGATCATATTGTCGTTGCCGATAACCGTCTTGCCACCGCCACCCGGACTGCCCCGATGAATTGAGACATATTCCCGTATCTTGTTGTCGTCGCCGATTATCAACTCCGTCGGCTCTCCGGCATAGTTGACATCCTGAGGCGCTCCTCCAAGTGTACTGAAGGCACCGACAAAACAGTTGGCACCGATTGTTGTCAGCCCCTCCACCATACAGTGGGGTTGTAATTCAGTGTTGGCACCAATGGTCACTCCTGCGCCAACCACCGTATACGGGCCGACAGTGGCAGACGGATCAACATTGGCATCCTTGTCAACAACAGCCCTTGGATCTATTGTCATAGTAACAGTTCCCGATATTATCCAAAGCTCGCTTTCAGCTGCGCTTCACAGACCAGCGTATCTTCAACAAAAGCCTTTGCCGACATCATGATAATGTTGCGCTTCGACTTAAAGGTATCCAAACGATAGATAAGCTGATCACCTGGTTCGACAACTTTTCTGAATTTTGCCTTATCGATGCCGACAAAATAGAGCAGCATACCCTCTACTGCATCACCTCCCATGCAATAGGCCATTATCCCACCGACCTGCGCCATCCCTTCCAATATGAGCACCCCGGGCATGACCGGTTTTGCTGGGAAATGCCCCTGAAAGAAGGGCTCATTAATCGTCACATTTTTAAGGCCGACCGCCCGTTCACCGGGAACAACTTCAAGTATTCGATCAATCATGACAAACGGATATCTGTGGGGCAGCCGCTCCAATATTTCAAGAATATCCATATTTTCAATTATTTCCTGACCAGTCATCTCCTCTCCTGTGTTATCCCTTTTTGCGTTTGTTTCTTCAGTTGTGCAAAAACCGGTTTTACTCCTTACTCTCACTCAATTCAGCCAGCTGTCTTTTGAGTCGCTGAAGTGTACGGTGCATATCCGGCAGTTTGCCGAATGCGGCAGCAGCTCTCCTGAAACGCCTGAGCGGGATTGCCGGATAACCGCACACTATCGCTCCTTTTTCCAGGTCATTGTGAACTCCGCTTTTTGCGACAATCATGGCTCCGTCACCTATATTGACATGATCATTAATCCCTGCTGCTCCACCGACAATCACATTTCTTCCCAAAGTGGTCGACCCGGAAATCCCGACCTGAGCGATCAATAGAGAATTATCTCCCACATCAACATTGTGCGCCACATGAACCAGGTTGTCTATTTTTACACCCGATCCTATCCGGGTCTCACCAAAAGTGGCCCTGTCGATGGTGGAGTTGGCGCCAATCTCAACGTCTTCACCAATGACGACTATTCCGAGTTGAGGCCGCTTCACATGGCAGCCGTTTTGATCCATTGCAAAACCGTATCCATCACTGCCGATAACAACACCCGGATGAATCAGTGCTCTGTCCCCTACTTTGCATCGTTCACCGATGGTGGTGTTGGCTTTGATGACGGAGTCATCACCGATGGTAACATCGTCACCGATAACCACACCCGGTCCAATGGTTACCCGGCTGCCGATGGTAACACGATCGCCTATAACCACCATTGGCCCGATCGATATCTGCTCCGCAATCAGGCAATCCTGCCCGATGGCGGATTTTTCATGAATGCCGGTTGCAACAAATGGTTTTTTCAGCAGAAGATTCTGAATTATTGCCGCCGCCAGATACGGTTTTTTGACCCGAATAATCGGGATCGGTGCCGATTCAAGCGACTCTGGAACGATAGCGGCCGTAGCTCCGGTCTTTTCCAGATCCTCTGCTGTTCTTACTTTGACAAAAAAGGTGATATCACCCTCTGCCGCCGTCTCGACCGGTCTCAGGTCAGCAATAACAGTATCCTGATCACCGACAAGTTCTCCATCGACAAGCTCGGCAAGTTCTTTTAATGTTTTCGTTATCTTAGTCATCAACCACCACCCATCAAATTATTTACCCTGAATCCGCGAGCATCCGCTAGCACAAAAAACAGATAATAACCGTTCTTCCCATTTGCCACAACCATCTATCGGCAACCGTAATTTTCATGGTGCAAAACTACACAAACCATATTTGTAGGCTGCTGATCTTGAAACCGATAGGAGGATTTTTTCCAACCTGTTAATCGTAGAGGAAGTACTTCCTGCGCAGCTGGTCGAAACCTGCCAGGTCCAGCTGCCAGTTCTTTTCCATGTCCTCCAGACCTGCACCCTGCTCAAGTTGCTTTTTCACCCCAGCATCACCGAGGATCAGATCCATCGGCAACCGTTCAAATTCATATTCATATGGTGGTTCCTTATAACAGAACTGCTCCGGATAGCTCAGCATCACTGCCTGAAGAAAAGCAAGTGAAGTTCGGTAGGGTAAAAATGTTTGGGTGTCAGCAATATGTAATTGAAAACCGACGCAATCCTCACCCGCCCATTTTCCGGAAGTCGGTTGAAAGACCAGAGGCCTGAATAGACAGCCGGGTAGTTCCGATAGCTCAATCCTGTTTTGAATCGGCTCATGCTCCAAAAACGGTGAACCGAACAGTTCAAAGGGCAAGGTGGTCCCGCGTCCTTCCGAAATGTTGGTCCCTTCCCAGATAACTTGGCCAGGATACACTATAGCCGTTTCCGGTGTCGCCATATTGGGGGATGGAAAGACCCAGGGGAAACCCGTATCCCTGAAATACATACTACGCTTCCATCCTTTCATGGGTATGACATCCAGTTCCGCCCCAATACCGTATTCGCTATTTATCAGCAAGGCCAGTTCGCCAAAGGTCAAACCGTGGCGCATAGGCAGAGGAAAGAGGCCGACAAAAGAAGTACAATCATCTTTCAACAGATTGCCTTCAATCTGTTCGCCACCTATTGGATTCGGACGATCAAGAACAATCACCTTTTTCCCATACTCTGCGGCCGCTTCCAGACAATAGGCCATAGTGTAGAGAAATGTGTAAACTCTGGTTCCCACATCGACCAGATCGATCAGCAGCACATCCAGCAGGTCAAACATCTCCCTGGTCGGCTTTCGGCTCTTGCCATACAGACTGAAAAGGGGAATTTCACCTTTGTCAAACCGATGGTCCGACTCAATCATATTGTCCTGTTTCTCAGCAAAGAATCCATGCTGCGGCGAAAACAAACAGGTAAGCCCCGCTCCGACCTGATCGCTCACACAGTCCCGACTATGACGATAATTCGAATCGGTCGATGCCTGGTTGCAGAGCAGACCGAACCTCAATTCATCAGAAGTGATTATCTTCTTCTCTGACAGATTTTCTAAACCTATTCGGAACATGGAATAACTTATTTACTTATAAGCTAATTTTACGCAAATACATAAATGCGCTCATAGAAAGAGAAACCGGCAATGAATTCTAGATTTAAACTCCAGTTAAATATACATTTAATTTATTGACTTCCACAGAAAAAGAGAGACAGGTGCTGTATAATTGGAGTCTTCGCTAGCCTGCGCAAGCATTCCTGATCCCTATTGCCAAACCCATGTATCATTCTCTGCAATAGGTTTAAAAACTATATCAAATTTAAGCATGTAATCCATTACACGGAAAAACCGACAGAGGGACTGTAGATTTGTGCAAGCGCGACTAACCGCTATAGCCCCAACCTATGCGGTTAGTCGTGATCGTTCAAATATGCAGCCCCTCTGTCGGTTTTTCTATTCTACGGTGACGGATTTCGCTAAATTCCTCGGCTGATCCACATCACAGCCGCGCCGGTCGGCAATTTCATAGGAAAGCAACTGAGCCGGTATGGTGTAAAGGATCGGGTTCATCTCTTCCTGAACGATCGGTAGATAGATTACATCTTCAGTAATTTTTTCCAAATGATCATCACCTTTAGTCCCAATGAGGATCAGGCGGCCCTGTCGAGCCTTGATCTCCTCGACATTGGAGATGGACTTCTGATACACTTCGTCTTGAGGCGTTAAGGCAAAGATCGGCATATCCTTATCTATGAGGGCAATGGGACCATGTTTCAATTCACCCGAAGCGTATCCTTCGGCATGGATATAGGAAATTTCCTTGAGTTTCAAGGCGCCTTCAAGGGCAATGGGGAAATTAAGGCCTCTACCGACAAACAGAAAATCCCTGCAGTCATAGAAGGACTCAATCAATTCTCTGATCTGCTCTCTAACCCTGGGCAGTTCCTCTTCCACCACAGCACTGATATCAATCAGTCCCTGGGCCAGTTCCATTCTCCTCTCTTTGTCTATGGTCTTTTTCTGCTGGCCGAGAAAGAGTGTCAACAGAAATAAGGCTGCCAACTGTGAGATAAACGCTTTGGTTGAGGCAACCCCTATTTCAGGCCCCGCATGGGTATAAACGGTTCCATGGGCTTCACGGGTCATGGTTGAACCAACCACATTACAGATAGTAACTACTTTAGAGCCCAGATCTTTTGCCAGACGGATGCCGGCCAGCGTATCGGCTGTTTCTCCCGACTGAGAGATCGAAATGGTCAACACCCTTTCATTGATGATCAGTGTTCGGTATCTAAACTCTGAAGCGATATCGACCTCAACGGGAATTCCGACCCATTTCTCAATCCAGTATTTTGCTACCAGGGCAGCGTGCCACGACGTTCCGCAGGCAACCAGATATATTCTCTCAATAGTACCTAGTTTTTCCGGATCAAGGCCGATTTCCGGCAGATTAACCTCCCCCGTTTCAGGATTGATCCGGCCGCTCAAGGTATTGGTTATCGCCTGGGGCTGTTCAAAGATCTCTTTGAGCATGAAATGTTTGTAGCCCGTTTTCTCAGCCATTGCGGCATTCCACTCGATCCTGTTGATCTTCTTGTCAACCGGTTGGTTATCGTTGAGTGAAAAAACCTGAAACGAACCATTTTTCAGAACCGCCAGTTCCTCATCATCCAGAAAAATAACCTGTTTCGTAAACGGCAGAAGAGCGGGAATATCAGAAGCCATAAACGAGCCGCCATTCTCGTGAACTCCAAGGACAAGAGGTGAATGATTCCTGACGGCTACCAGAGTATCCGGCTGTTCGGCCCAGAAGACACCCAGCGCATATGAGCCTTCAACCCGACCCAGAGCATGGCGGACCGCTTCTACCAGATCTTCCTCAAGGTGCTCTTCAATTAGATGAGCCAAAACTTCTGTATCCGTCTCAGAGGTGAACAAATGGTCCTTCTGTTTCAGCTCTTCACGCAGTGAGTGATAGTTTTCTATAATACCGTTATGAACAACAACCAGCCTGCCGGTACAGTCACTGTGCGGATGGGCGTTCTCCATTGTGGGTGCGCCGTGCGTTGCCCAACGGGTATGGCCCATACCTATACGTGCCGGCACAATCATATCATCCTCGACAATTGTCTCAAGACTTGACAGCTTGCCTTCACACCTGTGCTTCACCAGTTGCCCTTCCAGAAAATAGACAAGACCGGCTGAATCGTATCCGCGATACTCCAGACGCCTGAGACCTTCGAGCACTATTGGCACAACTCTTTTCGGACCGACATAGCCAACTATGCCACACATAAGCAACTCCCTATAGAATAAAGAAAAGTGGTAATAATAACTTAAGTTACCATCTCTTTTTTGATAAAAGCGAGTTTTTTCTTTTCAGCTCTTTTAAAAGCGGTTATTTTCTGAGAGGTTTAGCCACCGGCGATAGATAATAGAAAAATCAATACCTCTATCAAAAAGAGAAACTTATGAGCGAACGAAACCGATTGAAAGAAATCTTACTTGAGAAATCGTATCGTCAAGGAACGTTTACCCTGACCTCCGGTAAGACATCCGATTTTTACGTTGACGGTAAACAGACAACCCTTTCAGCGGAAGGGGCCTATTTGTGTGGTAAACTGATTTTCGAGCTGATTCAGGAAGAAGAACAACCTATCGAGGCGGTTGGCGGCATGACCCTGGGAGCCGATCCACTTGTAACCGCTGTATCGCTGGTCAGCTATCTAGAAGAACAACCCATCCCAGCCTTTATCGTGCGAAAAGAAGCTAAAGGACACGGAACCGGAAATTACATCGAGGGGCTCGGCAACATGACACCCGGGTGTCGTGTCGCCCTGGTTGAGGATGTTGTAACTACCGGAGGGACCCTTCTGAAGGTAATTGAACGGGTTGAGCAACAGGGATTCAACGTAGGTCTTGTGGTAACTGTTGTTGAACGGCAGGAAGGCGGTGTCGATGCGATGGCAGAGGCGGGTTATTCGCTCAAATCCATCTTTACCAGAGAAGAGCTGTTATCCTAGAAGTTGGGTCAATCGGAACCTTTGAGCATTCTCAGAAGTGTCCATGGAACATACTCATTTGGTTTATCCTCACAAAAAACAGAAAAATTATAGAAGAACTATGTATCTTCTTCCAAAATGCAGACAATGTTCAGCTATCGTCTGCAATTCCTGCTTTACCGTTTGTGTTAACTACTTCAATGAGAACTTTTCTTACCCCCTGAAAAAAAAAGTATCAACAGTGGGGATTTTGAAGCTGGGTAACAAAAAAGAGATATGGCTCGGGAAGTGAACAACATGAGAATATACTGGAAGAAAAAACAAACTGACATGAAATGCAAGAAATGCCTGGATAAACTGGAAATATTGCGAGGCTGCTGGAAGGTGGGTTTACGTTGCTCCGGCTGTGGTCACGAGTACTCTATCCATGAAGTAGCAGCAGAACTCGATGAAGAAACGGAAAAAGAACTGGAACAATATTCTGCTATCATTTATGATTAGGCAAATGCTTGTTTTTTGAGCTAAGTAATGGAAAAATCATGAATGTTGAAAAGGTTTTTGTCAAAAAAAATGATCTGGCAATAATTAAGTGTCCGCAATGTGGGTTGGTTAAAAAACTCTCGGTTACCAGCTATCGTCAAAACAGAAAACCGTTAAAAATACAGTGTACCTGTAATCATGTTTTCACCATTCTCCTCGATTTCCGCCGCCATTTCAGGAAAAAGGTCACTCTTCCAGGAACTTACACACTCAAACCTCCTGCCGAAGGGACCGGTTATATGACAGTGATAAACATCTCCAGGAATGGAGTCGGTTTCACCGTTTCAGCCATCCATACCATTGTGGCAGGCCAGAAAGCTCGAATCAAATTCACCCTGGACGACCCGAAGCAGACCCAAATGGAGAAAGAGGTGGAGATAGTTGCGGTAAACAAAAATCTTATCGGCTGTGCTTTTCTCGACGCCCAGCAATTTGAAAAAGATCTCGGTTTTTATCTCCGGTCCTGACCGAACAATCCCTCTCTTTGTTATTTCTCTGCCATCCTGGTGATCAGTTCCTGCGCGCGTTGCAGAAGTGGTGGGAATGTGGACGAATCAAGAGCGCTGATATAAATAGTGTTGCTATCCGTTATTTTCGGCAGCAGGCTGTCGTCCTGAATCTTGTCGATTTTGTTATAGAGTTTCAGACAGGGAATCTCCTGAAGTTTGAGTTCTTTGAGAATATCCTCGACAACACGTCCCTGTGCTTTAAACGCGGGGTTGGAACAATCAATCACGTGGAGCAGCAGGTCCGCCTCCCGTAATTCCTCCAGGGTTGCTTTAAAGGCTTTGAGCAACT
>CAZUUJ010000080.1:0-14779 GCA_964623625.1 uncultured Desulfocapsaceae bacterium | reverse complement strand
ACTCAAGAAAGTTTTGTTTGTTTCAGTTGATGATGAAACAACTTCAGCGTATAGATATCTCCTCGGTTCAGATTCGATTACTGTTTAATTGATCCTTGTGATCCTGGAATATCAGGTCAGGTCAAAATTTATACAGGTTACACAACCATTGTACAATCAAAAAGAAAGAGGGAAAACAGCTAAGTAGCTGTTTCCCCTCTATTTGTTTGGTCGGGACGAGAGGATTTGAACCTCCGACCCCCTGAACCCCATTCAGGTGCGCTACCAGACTGCGCTACGTCCCGATACGTTGCCGCAGGCACTGCATCTTCGTGCGATCTCATCCAAATGCATAGTACGGCTATAGCTTTTGAATGAGCTTACACGAACCTGCAGCACCTGCGGCAACGTATAATCCAATTAATGTAGTTTACAGTGTCAAAGATACCCAAATTCAAACGATTTTTGAAGCCCACATAGTACGTAGTGGATTAAAGAGATCATCCAAACCTGCAGCATCTGAAACAGGTTAAATTTTCAATGATATGCAATTATTTCTCTGAGTGCGTAATACTGAGCGTCATATCAGACAGCCTTTCTACCATGTGTTCCTTTAGCTGTCAATGTTGTGGTGTTTGTTGCTCAGCTCTTTTTTTTAAGGATCGTTTGGAGCTGGTTGAGTTCGCTTTTTAAATCTACCAGCCAGGAGCGTATCTTGTCATGATTGGCTTTAGAGGCTGTTAAAGGCTGTTCTGTGCCGCTGCCATCATTGGATGCCAGGTAATGTCTGGCTCCCTGGATCGTGTAGCCCTGGTCGTGCAGCAGGGTCTTGATTGCCAGGATCAATTGGACGTCTTCACGTTTGTACATCCGCTGGTTCGATCTGGCTCTTTTTGGCTTAATACCGTCGAATTCCGTCTCCCAGTAACGCAGGACGTGGGGTTCCACGCCAGCAATTTTACTGACTTCACCAATTTTAAAATACAGTTTGTCCGGAATGTCCGATTGCATCCTGGGTAAACGCTACTCCTTTAAAGAGCAGCCGGCGACCTTAAGATGCTGACCGGTTTTCTCAAGAGTCGAGGCGGCTGCATATGCGCGAAACGATTCAATAAGCTATAGTTGTCTATGCTTATTGGGTCAGTGACAAAGCAGATGTGGCCGGACCGGCTCACCTTTGGTGAACATTTTGTTTAGAACAGAAGCTAAAAAAGCCAGTAATGTATAAGCTGTATGTATCTGCTAATTGTTCGAAATAAAATGTTCATGAGAAATCCGGCCTAAGGCTGTGCAGTGTATATCAACTGTTGATCTGCTGCCGCAATTTCTTACTCGGCCGAAAGTTGATCATCTGTCGTTCCTTGATGATGATCTCCTCACCGGTCTGAGGATTGCGGCCACGCCGGGGCTTCTTATCTTTGACGTTAAACGTTCCAAAATGAACGAGTTTGATCGATTCACCGTCTATCAGGGTCGATTTCATAGTGCTCAGGAAATGATCGACCAGTTTAATGCAACTCGATTTGGGATAGCCGAGCTTCTCATGAATCGCTTCACCGATTTCTTTTCTTGTTAAATTTTTATCGCTCATATTATGCCTCACGGAAACTGCCGCCGAATTTCTTGGTCAACTTCTCTACGATTTTCTGATGGGCTTTTTCCACTTGTTTTTCGGTTAAGGTTTTTGTTTCGGATCGATA
Source organism: uncultured Desulfocapsaceae bacterium (assembly GCA_964623625.1). Lineage (GTDB taxonomy): Bacteria > Desulfobacterota > Desulfobulbia > Desulfobulbales > Desulfocapsaceae > CAZLGM01. The sequence continues at coordinate 13,100 of CAZUUJ010000080.1, read as the reverse complement.
GACGACGGTAATGGCGACGCTTTTAAATCCTTCCTTGATATTGTCCCCCTCATACACATCAAATATCTCACAGTGCTCAACAAGCTTTTCCCTGGAACCGGCGACTGCATCAAGCAACTCACCTGCGGATATCGATTGGGGAACCAGCAGGGCAATATCCCGTTTTATGGATGGATAGACCCATAAGGGAGTAAATGCTTTCTCCTGCGATTCAATCGACGAGATCGTGTCAAAATCAAGATCAAAGAAATAAACATCCTGCTTGATGCCGAAATTGGAGACAACCTGGTCGCTAATCTTTCCCAGATATCCGATTAAGATATCCTCTGCTTTGAGCAGTAGGGACTGCTCAGCCACAGCGTATTTTTCGACCTCATTCTTAGTTGGAAGAGCAAAGCTAACCGAGTTGGAGCCGTTTGTTCCCATAAAACCTAAGCCTTCCATCAAGTGTTCGACGGTTCCTTTTACATCAAGGATATCGGCAGGTTGACTCTTAAAGTGGTAGGGTGAGCTTTCACCATGAATATTGCCGCTTACAACTCCGGCCAACCGGTGGCGTTCAACAGGCAAGCTATTTTCATTTGTGGGGGTAAATACTTTTCCCATTTCAAATAGTTTGACAGTCGTCCTCTGGTAAGAGATATTTCGTTTCACATTTTCCAAAAGAGACGGAACCAACATGGTCCGCATAACAGACTGCTCTTCGCTGAGTGGGTTCAACAGCCTGACTACCTCCCTTCTGGGATCTTCAGCGTCAAGCCCCATCATATCACTGTGGTTTTCAGAGCAGAATGAATAATTGATTGCTTCTGAATAACCGGCAGTGGCCAGATGATTGATCGCCTCACTCCGTTTTAACCGGTCATGATCCTGTTCAGGATAGCTTAAGTCCACACTGGGCAAAGATACCGGAATAATATTATAGCCGATGAGGCGGGTAACCTCTTCCACCAGATCCGCTTCGCGCTCGATATCAACCCTGAACGACGGAACACCAACAAGAAGTGCGTCGTCATCTTTGCTTTTACATGGTAATTCTATGGATTCAAGCAGGCTGCTGATCTTTTTACTGTCAAGCTCCATTCCGATCAACGAGGCTGTTCTGGAGACTGACAGCTCAAGGGTAAGAAGCGGTTTTCTTCCCTCATAGACATCAACACCGTCCTCGGCGGCTGTGCCGGCAGCAATTTCACAGAGGAGTTGAACAGCTCTTTCCATCGCTGGAAGAACGCCTTCCGGATCAGTGCCCCGTTCAAATCGATAGGAGGCATCGGTGGCCAATTTCAGAACTCTTGCTGTTTTGCGGATTGAGACCGGGTTAAAACAAGCCGATTCAAGGAGAATATCGGTTGTCGAGTCGGTAACTTCCGAGTTCATTCCACCCATTACACCAGCCACGGCAACAGGTTTTTCACCATCACAGATCATCAGGGTGTCGCTTTGCAGTTGCCTCTCAGTCCCGTCAAGTGTTGTGAATGCCATCTCCTTTTCAGAGGGTGTGCGAACAACGATTTTTTTGCCAGCGAGTGTATGAAAATCAAAGGCGTGCAATGGCTGGCCATATTCCATCATCACGAAGTTGGTGATGTCGACCGCATTATTAATGGGCCGCAACCCAACAGACAGTAAACGTTTCTGCAGCCACCATGGAGAAGGGCCGATCTTGACACCTCTGATCAGTTTGGCCGCATATCTGGGGCAGAGCCCAGCCGATTCCACTTCAATGTCAAATTCAGAGCTGGTTTTGTCAATTTTTTCAAGCTCAACAGGCCGGGTCAGTTGTTTTCCGGTAATTGCCGCAACTTCTCTGGCGACTCCAATGACGGAAGCGCAGTCAGGACGATTAGGCGTCAAATCCACTTCTACAAGCGTGTCGTCGAGGCCGAGGGCTTCGCGTACATTCTGACCGGCAGGTATTGAATCGTCGAGTTCCATGATGCCGGATTGGTCTTCGGACAGGCCGAGTTCCTTTTCCGAGCAGAGCATACCGTATGAATGTACGCCACGGACTTTCGCTTTTTTGATTTTCATGCCGGATGGCATCACTGTACCCGGCAGGGCGATAACCGATACCATGCCCTCACTGACATTGGGGGCTCCGCAAATAATCTGCAGATCCTCTCCGGTTCCAGCATCAACCGTGCATACTGTGAGCTTGTCTGCATCCGGATGTTTTTCGACTTTGAGAATTCTAGCGGTAAAGTATGAAGAAAATTCCGGATACAATTCGTCAACGGATTCGACTTCAAGACCAGCCATTGTCAGATGGTCGGCCAGCTCTTCGGCTGCCATTCCGTCCGTGGATGTATATTCCTGTAACCAGTCAACTGTGAATTTCATGGTAATGTGAACGAAGAATTAGAACTGGGAAAGAAAACGAAGGTCGTTTTCGTAATAGAGCCTGATATCGTTAATGCCGTACTTGAGCATGGCAATCCGTTCGATGCCGAGTCCAAAGGCAAAGCCGGAATAGACATCCGGATCATAGCCGACCATTTTGAACACTTCCGGATCAATCATTCCTGCACCCAGAATTTCCAGCCAGCCAGTCTTCTTACAGACACGGCAACCTTCTCCACGGCACATGACACAGGCGATGTCTACCTCGGCGCTTGGTTCGGTAAAGGGGAAAAAACTCGGCCGAAAACGAAGGGCCAGATCATCATCAAACATCTTCTGAGTGAAGACCGTCAGCACCCCTTTAAGATCGGCAAATGAGACGTGGGTATCAACCAGGAATCCTTCCACCTGATGGAACATGGGCGTGTGGGTGATATCCGAGTCGCAGCGGTACACTTTGCCCGGTGCAATGGCCCTGAGCGGTGGCTGCTTAGCCTCCATAATGCGGGCCTGCATGGGAGAGGTATGGGTCCTGAGCAAGATGTTGTCATTGATATAAAAGGTGTCGTGCATATCCCGGGCCGGGTGATGCTCGGGAATATTGAGCGCTTCAAAGTTGTAGTAATCAAGTTCCACATCCGGGCCTTCGGCCACAGAAAAGCCGAGTCCTTCAAAGATAGAGCAGACCTCGGTCATGATCTGGGTAATAGGATGCAGTCGACCTTTTTCCCAGTGACGACCGGGTAAAGTCAGATCAATAACGGATTGGGAAGCGGTGGCTGTCAGACTGCTTATTTCCAGCTTTTTTTGTTCAAAAAGTTTGGTCAGCTCGTTTTTCAGGCTGTTGGCCTGTTGACCGAGCCTTGGACGATCTTCCTTGGCAACAGTGCCAAGCTTACTCATGATCGTTGAGCAGGCACCTTTTCTGCCGAGATAGCGAATACGGAAGTTCTCCAGGTCCTCTGTGGTCGAAATGGAACCCAGATGGTTGTACGCTTCTTCCTGTAAGCTCTTTAGCTCTTGCTCCATGTTGGTTACCCAGTGTGCTAATAAGGACTTGTAAGCCCTAAAGAGCATGCCGGTTACGATGGCATCGAAACCGGCATGGTGTCAAGTCTTGTAATAATTAGGTATTACTAAGCTTTACGACTTATATTCAACCGTTGGCTTTAGCGGCAGCCTTGGCCACTTGACTAAAGGCGTTGGCATCCAGGATGGCAAGATTGGATAGAACTTTTCGATCAAGATCAATACCCGCTTTTTTCAGTCCGCCCATCAGCTTTGAATAGCTCATGTCATTCATGCGGGCTCCGGCATTGATGCGGGTGATCCACAGACGACGGAAATCACGCTTTTTACGACGCCTGTCTCTGTATGCATAACATAATGCACGATCAACAGCCTCTTTGGCAGTTTTGAAAAGGCGGTGGCGGCCACCTCGATAACCTTTAGCCTGTTTTAATACTCTGTTTCTTCTTCGTCGGGCCTTAAATCCCCGTTTTACACGCGACATAATAAATACTCCTCAAACTACAGATAGGGAAGAATCTTCCTGATTGATTTGGCGTTGCTTTCGTCAACCAGGCCGGATTTTCGTAAATTTCTTTTTCGTTTTGTCGATTTCTTGGTGAGAATATGACTGCTGAACGCCTTGGAACGCTTTATTTTACCTGAACCGGTTTTCTTAAAGCGTTTGGCGGCGCCTCTATTCGTTTTCATTTTCGGCATAACATAACTCCTTTGCCATGTTTATTAGCTGTTATTTAGGCTTCTTTGGTCCAACAAACATGACCAACTGTCGTCCTTCCATCTGTGGTTGCTGGAGAATTGTTGCATCTTCTTCCAGACTCGCAGCAATTTTTTCCATAGCTTCAAGGCCAATGGATTGGGAATAGACGATTTCACGCCCTCTGAAACGCATGGTGATCTTCACCTTGCAGTTTTTTTTCAGAAATTTCTTAATATTTTTAATCTTGAAATTCAGGTCATGTTCTTCGGTTTTTGGCCGAAACTTTATTTCCTTGGTTTCAATCGTTGCCTGCTTCTTTTTGGCTTCCTGCTTTTTCTTCTTCTGTTCGTACCTGAACTTGTCATAGTTCATGATACGGCATACCGGCGGATCAGCATTAGCCGAAACCACCATCAGATCGAGACCCGCATCATACGCTTTTTCCTTGGCATCTTCCGTCGACAGGATACCAAGCTGTTTTCCATCGTCGCCGATCAATCGTACTTTGGGAAAACGAATATCATCGTTCACCATTACTTTTTCTTCTCGTTTTACTGGGCTTCTTCTTCCTCGCCTGTTAATGTCGGTACCTCCTGTGGTTGTTTGATACTCTACGTTCCCCAGGTTATAACTTCTTACCCCCGGATCCCCGGAACACTTTCTTCCTCGATCTTTGTTGCGAATTCTTCAATGGACATCGGCTCCAGATTTTTTCCGTTACGCAAACGAACCGTCACTGTCCGGCTTTGCTTCTCCTTGTCGCCGATAATCAGCATATAGGGAATCTTGGCCAGTTGAGCTTCTCTGATCTTATAATTCAATTTTTCATTGCGCAAATCTTTTTCTATCCTGACCCCTGATTTTCGTAATGTATTATAAACCTCGTCGCAGTACACGGCCTGGTCGTCGGTTATGTTCATGATCCTGGCCTGAACAGGGGCAAACCAGAGCGGGAAAACTCCGGCATAATGCTCAATAAGGACACCGATGAAACGCTCAAGCGATCCCATAAGAGCCCTGTGTATCATGATTGGCTGATGTTCCTTGTTGTCCGAACCGACATACGAGACTTCAAAACGTTCAGGCAGATTGAAGTCGACCTGGATTGTTGAACACTGCCAGGAACGGCCAAGCTGATCTTTGATCTTGATATCGATTTTCGGCCCGTAGAATACTCCCTCTCCAGGGTCGATTTCATAATCGAGCCCTCTTTTCTCTAAGGCATCACGCAGCGCCTGGGTGGATTGTTCCCAGTTTTCATCCGTGCCGACATACTTTTCGGGTCGTGTTGACAGATAGATGTCGTACTGATCAAATCCAAAGGTTTCAAGGATCCGCATATTCAGATCCAGAATGTTGAATATCTCTTCTTCAAGCTGGTCAGGTCGGCAGAAAATATGGGCGTCATCCTGGGTGAAACCTCTTACCCGTAAAAGACCGTGAAGGGCTCCGGCCCGTTCATATCGATAGACGGTGCCCAGTTCGCACCAGCGAAGCGGGAACTCCCGGTAGCTGCGTTTTCGGCTGTTGTAAACCCCGATATGAAAGGGGCAGTTCATCGGCTTAAGCTGATAGGCCACATCATCGATATCCATTGAAGAGTACATGTTCTCCCTATAGAAATCGAGATGTCCGGATGTTTTCCACAAATCCTTGCGGGCAATATGGGGTGTGTAGAGCAGTTCGTAGCCGTGCCGATAATGCTCTTCCTTCCAGAAATCCTCGATAAGCCTCCTCAACAAAGCGCCTTTGGGCTGCCACAGGATCAGACCCGGGCCGACCTCATCATCGGTGGTGAACAGTTCAAGTTCTTTTCCCAGTTTGCGATGATCCCGCTTTTTTGCTTCTTCCAGGGCGAACAGATGCTTTTTCAGCGCTTTTTTATCAAAAAATGTAGTGCCGTAGATGCGCTGGAGCACATCGTTTTTTTCATCACCGCGCCAATAGGCACCGGCAACACGCAGCAGTTTAAAATTATTGATCCAGGACGTGTCCGGCACATGGGGGCCGCGACAAAGATCCTGGAAGCTCCCTTGCTGGTATAATGAGACGACGGTGTCATCAATATCTTCAGCCAATTCCGTTTTGTATTTTTCGTTGTCGGCCTCAAACAGGGCTATGGCTTTTTGCCGGTCGATTTCCGAACGGGTAAAGGGATGGGCGCCCCGGCTGATCTCGGTCATCCTGGCCTCGATCTTTTCGAAGTCTTCCGGAGAGAACGGCTCATCTCTGTAGAAATCGTAGTAAAAACCATTTTCAATGGCAGGGCCGATGGCAACCTTGACACCGGGACCGAACAGGTCGATTACCGCCTGGGCCATGACATGGGCAGTCGAGTGGCGCAGAATATCAAGCCCTTCCACAGAATCCTTCTGGATCGGCCGGATGACAGTATCCTCTGTCAGTTGGGTGGAGAGATCAATTGCGATATCGTTGGCATACACTGCAAGCGTGCGTTTTCTCTGTTTGCCGGACATAAGCTCGGACAGAGCGTCGGCCACACTGCATGGCGATTGGGCCTCTATCGATTTACCGCCCTCTATGGTTATTGTAATAGCCATTATTCTCTGGTGCCTGAATCGGAATTGTAGATATTATCTGGGTTATCTGGGATTACAGATTCAAGTAGTATAAAAACAAAGGCCAAAGAGCAACGATTCTTGGCGAATCATTTTCTTCAGCCTTTCATCTGGTAGGCGCGGGCGGTATCGAACCGCCGACTTCTACCACGTCAAGGTAGCGCTCTCCCACTGAGCTACGCGCCTGTTTAAACAAAAAATGATTAGGTTTGTTTGGTTCTTTTCAGCAAGAAGCACAACCGGTTCAATTACCAGTAAACTGTACGAGTGTCAAGGAAAAACCGAACTAAAAAGGAGATTCGTACTGTTGGCAAACTGTCATTAAATTAAAGCTGCTAAAGTTCACCTGTGACCCTTATTCTTTCCATACAAGGTTTTCTTAAGAGTTCCACAGAACCATATTGACAAGAAATTGTCAGGATTGTAGTTTTTTTGTTTCGATAAGAGACGATTCACGTTCAATATTGTGAGAGAGGTGGTATTTGGAATGGGTGGGACACTTTGGGATAGTGCTCTTGTCTAGTTTTTGATTCATCAGACTGCGATTTTCAAGATAGAATTTTAAATTTGCAAACCTGTATATGTGGGGAGTGGATGAAAGGCAATTTATATCACTCTTATTGCCATATTAATTTCATGGCGAGTAATATTATGCCAAGCCGGAAATTGCTAATACAATGTATCTGCTTGTTGACATGCATTGCTTTAACACCCCAAAGAGCAATGTCAGCGGGTAAAAACTTAGTATTGGCAGACAATTCGAAATCTGACTATTCGATTATCATCCCGTCCAATCCAACTGAATATGAACTGAAGGCGGCCACTGAGTTGCAAAACTACTTTAAGAGGGTCACTGCCTGTGTGTTGAAGATCAGCAAAGATAATGAGAAAGCTGGAAACAAAGCTTTCTTGATCGGGAGGGCAGCTGAAAGAGAACTCTCGCCAGGCGTACCTTTATATCATCAATTGGAGAATGATGAAATATTGATTCAAACCATTCAAGATAGGGTAATCCTTAAAGGTGGTGGAAAAAAAGGGACGCTTTATGCTGTTTACGAATTCCTGGAGGCTTTTGTAGGATGTAGGTTTTACACCAAAGATTATGAGTATGTACCTGTTCAAAAAACACTTGTAATGGATGCAATCGACTATAGATATCGCCCACCCATTGCCTGGAGAGTTCCCTATTTTACTTATTCCCTTGATCCGACTTTTATTGATAAACGTAAAAGTCATTGGCATGATCTGAATAACAATGACGATATAGAATGGGGGTCTGGTTTCTTTGCGCACACAATGTTTAAATTGGTAGAACCGCAAAAATATCAGGAGGATCACCCTGAGTACTTCACAAAAAACAAAAGACGCCCAAGGCGTATTCAACTATGTCTATCCAACCCAGATGTTTTGAAGCTCACAATCGAAAACCTGAAGAAAAAAATTGATAAATATCCAAATGCCACTCATTGGTCAGTATCACAGGCGGACAACAATAATTACTGCAGATGTCCTGATTGCAGGAAGATTGATGAACACGAAGAATCTCCATCAGGCTCAATAATTAATTTTGTAAACAAAGTTGCTCAAGCTTTTCCCGATAAAACCATTTCAACACTGGCATACAGGCACTCTTCCAAACCTCCCAAATACCTGGTGCCAGCCAGTAATGTCAATATTATGGTCTGTGCCATGGGGTTTGACCGCAGCAGGCCAATTGTTGACAGTGTAAGTGGAAAGAAGTTCGTAGATGACCTGGCCGGCTGGTCTAAAATCAGCCAGAACATTTTTGTATGGGACTACTTGATACAGTTTACAAACTTGATGGCGCCTTTCCCTAATTTTCATGTTATCCAGCCAAACATTCAACTATTGACCAAATACAATGTAAAAGGAAGTTTACAGCAAGGCTGGTACCGTGGTTATAGTGAGTTCAGTGAGTTAAGAACATATCTGATTGCCAGACTCTTATGGAATCCTGATTACAATTCAGATGAGGTCATTGATGATTTCATGGACGGCTACTATGGGATGGCAGGTCAATTCTTACGCGCCTATATTGATGAGATGAAGCAGAATCTGCTCAACTCAGATGAGGTGTTACTACACAATGGATCTCCTGCCAAACAAATCAATTCATTTTTATCCAAAGAGCACATGGCAAGGTATAATTATCTCTTTGATACGGCAGAAAAGGCTGTCGGAGATGACACCTTGCTTTTGAGCAGGGTAAAAATAGCAAGGTTGCCATTGACCTATGCTGGAATAGAGATCGCAAAAATATCCTTCATTGGTAACCAGGGTTTTCTTGAAAAAGATGTTTACGGTTGGAGCATCAAACAGAATCTAGTAAAAAAGATTAATCATTTTGTCGCAGCATCTGATAGGGCCGGTGTCTCGCATCTAAGTGAATTTCGTAACCGGACCCCTCAGAACTTCAGGAAGAGGTCCCTCGCCAGTTTCATGAGGGTTAAGACAATCTTCAATGCGATTGAGTTGTGCATTTTATTATCAATATGCCTGTATTTCATTCTCTATATCGATAAAAAAGTCTTACCAGTACAGCCGAGTGTCTCTGATTGGAGAAAAATCTTCAAGGGAGAATTGATAAACATCGTGGTAATTCTTATTGTTAGTCTTTGTTTCTCTTTCCTTTGCCACTATCACCATTATTTAGCTCCCAGATTATATACACCTTTGTTATTTTACGGTAAGGCGCTGGTGAGCAAAGAGACTTTCGCACTCATTTATTTTGTACTCTTCTACATTGCACTCTCTTTGCTGTTTTGGGTGACCTATTTCGTGATTAGAAACAGAAGCGACAAAGGTAGGCATGGATAATGGCTTTAGATATCAGGTGTTAAGCTTACTCAACAACATCCCGTGATTCAATTGCCTTTGCCAGTGTGTGTTTGTCGGCGTACTTGATATCCATACCCATGGGGATGCCGCAGGCCAGTCTGGTGACCCGGACGGGATGGCGCTGCAGCATATCGATCAGGTATGAAGCCGTTGCTTCACCGGGGACGGTGGAAGAGGTGGCAATCAGTACTTCCCGGATTCCGGTTGCCGGAATCCGTCTGTTTAGCTCTTCGATTTTTAACTCTTTTGGACCGATACCATCAATTGGAGAAATAACACCCTGAAGGATGTGGTAATGTCCACGAAACGATCCGGTTTTCTCAATGGACAGAAGATCTCCAGGCTGTTCAACAACACAGACAAGACTAGCGTCACGGCGGGGATCGCTGCAGATATCGCAGGGATCGCTTTCGGAAAAGGTGAAACAGGTTGAACAGATACGGATTGTCTGATGAAGCTTGGCAAGTGATTCGGCCAATTCAACGGCAAGGGACGGCGGTTTTCTTAGGATAAACAGTGACAGTCTGGTGGCTGTTTTTTTACCGATGCCCGGCAGTTTTGCCAGGTTGTCTATCAGACCTTCTAAGGCCGGTGGAATAACATGCATGGAAAAGTGGGATCAGCTCCGATCAAGATGTTTGGGTTTTGTAAAAAGTGTAGTCCTTTCCAGTGAAAGCTGCCTGAAATGGTTAAATTTATGAACTTAAAATGATCAGAAAAGATTGGATAATCCCGGAATATTCATGCCTCCGGCCAGCCGGCCCATCTCGTTTTTACCCAGTTCCTTAGCCTTTCTCAAACCGTCGTTGGTGGCAGCAACAATAAGATCCTGCAGCATCTCCACATCATCGGGTGAGATAACTTCCTTTTCAATTGAGATCGACAGCAAATCGCCGCTACCATTAACGGTAGCGGTTACCATCCCACCTCCGGCACTGCCGGTCACTGTTTTTTTTGCCAGTTCCTCCTGGATCTCAGCCATTTGTTCCTGCATCTTCCGGGCCTGGCCCATTAAGTTATTAAAATCCATAATTTAATCCTTTATATTAACATCTTGCAGTTTTCAGTTGTTTGTATCTACAGGAGTGCTCCCGCTTTGCAACTATTGAGAAAAAGTTCACCAGTGCTCCAGTTTTGGACAAGCGGTAAGACGTAGTGTACTGAGTGCTACATGAGTCTAACCGATCGTTTAAAAATGGTGTGCTGGTGAACTTTTATACATTCCTCTTTCGATATTCAAGGTTTTCTAAACCTAGGCCCAACCCTTATATCGCCAATCTGACCATCAAAGATTTCAGCAGCCATGATAACCAGCGGGTCGTTTGCCAAGTGCTGCCGCTGTTGCTTGGGGCTTTCACCGTTGTTCTCCGTGTCTTCTGTTTTCCGATCGGGCAGAACAAAACCTACTTTGAGATCTTTTTGAAAAAAATCAAGGACAAACTCGGTCAATAATTTTGTTTCTTTCTGTAAAAGGGCGCAGCTGGCCTGGTCATCGTATTGAAGGAGAAGTGAGCCGTGATCCTCTTTGATGGTGTTGGCCTGTTGCAGATCCATGGCCATCCAGTTTTTTCTGTCTTTGACATAATCGATGAATTCGTTCCAGTGACGGCGAATATCGCGCTCATGGGGATGCGGTTTGATCGTTTTCTTCGGTGAATCGCTACGACCATCACCGCCAACACTTATTTTGTCATCATCGGCCGTAGTCGGCTGTTCAACAGAAGCGGTTTTTGCGGGTCGGCTATCTAGTTGTTCTACCGGTTGGGGGACGTGTGACTGAGCTTCTGCCGGGGTCAAATCCCGGAATTGGACTCTTTTTTTTTTACTCTCCTGAGGTGGGTTCGATTGAGAATGAACTGGAGATGGGCCATCAGCTTGATGGTCAGAGTCGAGCAACCCATCGAGTTTACCAAGAAGGGTTGCAACCGGAACCACGTTGGATGCCTCGATCACTTTGAGAAAACCGGTCTCCAGCGTCAGTCGGGGCTGACTTGAATAGCGAAGCTCTTCCACAACACCCATCAGCAGATTAAGTTTCATATGAACGGTTTCAGAACTCACTGTCCGGCTGAGTTGCTGGAAGGTTTCTTTTTCCTGTTCAGGCAGGTCAAGCAGGTGGCTGCAACCCTTGATCCGGAATAAAAGCAGGTTCCTGAAACAGCCGAGCAGATCGCCAGTAAATCGTTTGAGATCGATACCGTAATCAAAACATTCATCAAGGGCCGTGAGAGCTTTACCGCTGTCACCTTCAAGCAGAGCGGCTGTGATGGTCAGCAAAACCTGACGGTTGATGAGTCCGAGAACTTCAATCACGTCCTCGACACTGATCTTTTTTTCACTGTAGGAAAAAACCTGATCCAGGAGGCTCAAACCATCGCGAACCGAGCCTTCCGATTCCCTCACGATCATAGCCAGCCCATCGTCGTCAATTTCATATCCTTCATTTGCGGCCAGTTTACTGAAATGGCCACTGAGCTCGGACGATGAGACCCGTGTTAATTCATAGCGTTGACATCTGGAGAGAATAGTTACGGGTATTTTATGCAGTTCGGTTGTGGCGAACATGAAATAGACGTGAGCGGGAGGTTCTTCAAGGGTCTTGAGCAGAGCATTGAAGGCCTCTGTTGTCAGCATATGGACCTCATCGATAATAACGATCTTGTATTTCGATGAGGTCGGCAGAAATCGCAGCTTTTCTTTCAGCTCCCGTATTTCCTGAATACCCCGGTTAGAGGCGCCGTCAATTTCAGTCAGATCTAGGGCCGATCCATTGGTGATTGCCATGCAGGACTGGCAGGTATTACACGGTTCGCTGTTGTTCCCGGAAGTACAGTTCAACGCCTTTGCCATAATTCTGGCAAGAGTGGTTTTACCGACACCTCGAACACCTGAAAAAAGAATGGCGTGGGCCACACGATCACGGGCAAGACTGTTTTGCAGGGTTTTAACGGTGGTCTGCTGGCCTATAACCTGTTCAAAGGTCTGCGGCCGGGCTTTTCTGGCGAGAACTAGGTAAGACATGTTTTGTCCCAGTTAACGAAAAAGAGGAGTTCCTGTATTGAATACTACACGAAAGCAAAAGAAATAGTTTTGGTTGGCTAGAGCTCTCAGCCATTTAACTGATTCAGGTGCTTCAGATTTGTGCTGTTCTTACTGTTCACTGTAACATAATCAGGTGGCAGGGAGAACGGTGTAAAGATATAAAACCTGAATCAGTTAAAAAGATGATAGCCGGGTGATCCTGCAACACACATCGAGTGTCACTACCGTTGCTTCCTTCCGGACCTGGCGGGGTTCGTGATTCGATGTTGAGCAGGGCCCGGCTATCAAACTTTTAAAAAGTTCTCCAGAGGGCCATATCGGCACGATCAGGTTGTTCAACAGAGGCCAACTCTAGTTGCACAACCTGCTTGCACCGCCATGACTCCCTGGAGAACTTTTTACGCCTTTCCGCACCTTATACGCAACTGGAAAAAATAAACCACATGTAACTGTTTGCTTTACAGGCGGTAAACGAATATCTGGCGGAGAGGGTGAGATTCAATCAACGCGCTCTATCTCGTTGAAATATCGTGATTTGGTGTCTTAAAAAA
>CAZUUJ010000079.1:0-14925 GCA_964623625.1 uncultured Desulfocapsaceae bacterium | reverse complement strand
TGTCGATGGCCGTTCACCGGGGACTGGAACTGGATCTGCCGGAATCGTCCACGGCGGAAATAACCAAAGAGACCAGTCTGTCCATCTCGATACGGTCAGGTGTCGCAGGGCTGGAGATTTTCATTGATGAGAAGCCTGTTCGTCTCCAGGAGTTACATTCCAATCTCAAACTTATCGCAATCGGTTCAAAGAAAGCCAAGGTTTTGCTTTTTGCTGAAGAAACCGTCTCATATCAACAGTTGTATCGTGTGCTGGATGAGTTGAACAAGGCGGGTATCTCATCGATTTCACTGCAGGCAAGCGTGGAGTAATTGGCCCGCATCTCTCATGAACAGTTTGTGAACAACAATTTATCGGTTTGGTAATTTGGGGGGATATTCAATAGTGTTCAATAAGATGTTGTTAACAAACTGTTTACCCCTCAAGGGGGCACTAAACAGAGCACCAAAGGTCAGTCCAGACGACGTCATCTTCTTCAGTATTTTGGCTGTAAACAGAGGTAACTATAGTTCACAGCCAAAAACTTTGAACCTGACACCGTCTGAACTGATGAGAAATACGGGCTAGGTATGCGAAGGCTGCTTATCGCACTGGGCTGCGCGGTGGCCATTCATCTGGCTGTTGTCCAGTTACCTTGGTATTCAGGAGAGGTGGTTCGTCCGACACTTCCAAGCGATCGCTCGATCCAGGTTCAGTTTGCCGGTCAAACAAAGAAGAAGGAGGAAACAAGACAGAATGAACCTCCCGTTGTCAAAACAATCACTCAACCGGCCACAAAGAAGGATCTGAAAAAAAAGGCAAAGAAACAATCCCGCCCGAAGATAAAACAACCCGTTTTAAAGCCGATTAAAAAAACACCCAAAAAGAATAAGGAACAGAGCAGACCTTTCAAGGTACCAAAAACATCGGTTAAAAGGATCCACAAGGAGCCTGGCAGTAAAGACCCGGCCAAGCAGCTTTCCCATCAGGATCCGCCTCACCCGGTGTCGGCACCTGAGCCGGAATCGACAATCGTCAAAGCTGTTCCCATCTATCACCGGAATCCAAAACCTGAATACCCAAGCCTCAGCCGAAAACGATCCCAACAGGGCACAGTTATCCTGGAGGTTAAAGTACGTCAGGATGGGTCGGTGGCAGATGTTTCACTATCAAAAAGCAGCGGTTTTGGACTTCTTGATAAATCGGCTATGAAAACGGTGTATCGCTGGAAGTTTATCCCCGGTAGTCATAACGGCCGTCCGGTTGGTATGAAGGTCCTTGTTCCAATTCAGTTCGTTCTTCAGTAACTATTTTGAACAATGAGAAACGGAATTGCCAAGGAGCACCATATGTTTTTATCTATGTTTGTGATAGGTCTCGATTTCCATTGGTGCAATTGTTGAATTGTTATGTACATAAGTTAAATCGAAGAGTTTTGAATCGTTTTGACAAATTCGGTTAGCGCCTGAGGATTAAATCCGAAGTGCAGATGCATATATCCACCCAGGACATTTTTATATCGATATCCTTCTTCAGTATTATTGTTCACTGTGTAAAGTCTTTCTATTTCATCAGGCATCCTATCAATATTGGAGTAGTGAAATTCATGCCCTCGAAGCACAGTCCCTGCCGGACCCAATATACAATTATCAGTGAGCCGAATCTCCCGATAACCTAAAGCTGCCAGACTTTTCAGCATCCGGGCCTGGACTGGAAATATTCCAGCCATGTCGTGGGCCTTTTCATTAAAATCAACAATGGACCTGGATAAATACATAAAACCGCCGCACTCAGCATATATAACACCACCATCTTTAGCCCACTGACAGATGGACGTCAGCATCTTCTTGTTTTCACTGAGTTCAGCCGCAAACAGCTCAGGATATCCACCGCCCAAATAGATAGCGCTGATATTTTCAGGCAGCCGATCATCAGCAAGGGGTGAAAAAAAGGCCAATTCAGCCCCTGCCGAGCGCAGCAGATCCAAGTTATCCTCGTAATAAAAGCAGAAGGCTTTGTCCCGAGCCACGGCAATACGGGCTTGAACTTGAACCGAATCCAGTTGTTGCACCTTCATCACTTTTTGTGTTTTTTCACCTATAGCCATCAGTCGATCCAGGTCGATATGGTCTGAAACTGTCTTGGCCAATTCGGTGACTGCCTCCTTCCTGAGTGGTGACTCTTCTCCCATATGGAGACCGAGATGGCGCTCAGGTATGCGAAAATTCAAGGTACGGGGCAGATATCCTAAAATCTCAGCCTTGCAGTGCTGTCTGATGGCATCGGAAACAAGCTGCAGGTGTCGCTGACTTCCAATTTGATTCAGAATCACCGCCTTAGGTGATACATCGGAGGTGAAACTCTCAAAACCATTGAGAACGGCCGCTGCGCTTTCTGCAGCAGAGCTAACATCAAGAACCAGGACCACAGGTATACCGAGTTTTGTTGCCAAGGTCGCACTTGACGAGCTGCCGCCATCAAACATCCCCATAACTCCTTCAATCACGGATATGTCCACATCTTGTGTATGACGACTATAGGTCTCACGGACAAACTGATTTCCACTCATCCAGATATCGAGGTTACGGGAAATGGTCCCTGTAACCAGCCGGTGCAGAGTCGGATCTATAAAGTCCGGACCGCATTTGAATGGCTGCACCTTGTAACCCTGGTTGACAAGAGCTGCCATGAGCCCCAGTGTGAGAGTTGTCTTGCCGGAACCACTGTGGGTTCCGGCTATGATCACCGCTCGGCTATGGCCCATATCTTATTCCTCCAACAACTGTAGCAAAGCGTTCAAAATAAAGAATTCAGCTCTTACTCTCATTAAATCCAGTGTGACTCGCTCAAAAGTGAACTCTGTGAGAGTATGCCCGATATTATATGTGAAAAGAATATATTGTCAAATTAGATAGATAAGTTGGTATGGTATGATATATTGAGATTGCTGATTCTTCCTTCTCATAAACTATGTAATCTTCGGTATTGTTGCCAATTTCTATTTGATATAAATATAGCATGATGGTGTGAAAGATAGATTGCCAAACGGAAATTGGAGGCAGTGAACCGATTATTAAAAGTCGGAGCAAAAGGATAGCCGCGAGGGCAAAGCGTTTTATCGAAATGATATGATGATCGTGAAAAGGCGGTTCCTATTTATTTTCCTGTTTGGGCTCTGTACGGCAGCCTACGGACAGCAGCCAGAAGCAGAGGAACAGGTGGATCGCCTGGTTGAACAAATTGCAGTTGATTTGAAGGCGCTCAATCTGTCGATCTGGAGTAATCCGGAAGTCGGCTTGCAGGAAACCCATGCAGCCGAAGTGTTGAGTTCGTATCTCGAACAGTATGGATTTTCTGTCAAAAGAGGTGTTGCCGGTTTGCCCACCGCATTTATGGCAACCGCCGGGACCGGAAAGCCGGTTATCGGGATTTTTGCCGAGTATGATGCATTACCCGGGCTCAGTCAGGCTGCCACACCTGATTGCCGTCCACGAAAAGGGGCACTGGGCGGTTCCCGTTTTGATATCGGTCACGGCTGCGGTCATTCTGTTTATGGTGCAGGCAGTGTCGGGGCAGCCGTTGCCGCCTATATGGCAATGAAAGCGGCCGGCTTGAATGGGACCATTCGGCTGTATGGAACCCCTGCTGAAGAGACGATGATCGGCAAAGTAGTTATGACCCGGGCTGGTCTGTTTGATGATGTGGATGCGGTTCTTCACTGGCATGTGTCGCAGTCAAATGGTGTGATGTATGGGACGAGTAAGGCGGCTGTTTCCGTCAAGTTTCGTTTTTCAGGAAAAGCGGCCCATGCCGCCGTTCATCCCGAGTTTGGACGTTCTGCTTTAGACGCGGTCGAGCTGATGAATATCGGTGCCAACTATCTTCGGGAACATCTGCGACAGGATGTTCGCTTTCACTATGTTATTACAGGCGGCGGCCAGCAGCCCAATGTCGTTCCGGCCAAAGCTGAGGTCTGGTACTACATCAGAGCCGATGACCAGTCATATGTGAAGCAGGTGTATGAACGGATTGTCAGAGTTGCAAAAGGAGCTGCCATGATGACCGGAACCGAAATGACTCCCAGCCCCATTACAAATGTATTTGAAATACTACCCAACCATCCCCTGGCCGAGCTGCTGCATCGACAATTCAGTATTGTGGGGGCACCGAAATTTTCCGATAAAGAGAGAAATTTTGCCCGAGCAATGCAGCGTAATTTCGGCGTTGCTCCAAAAAAAGTTCTTGCCCAACACGTAGATGCGCTGCCTCGATATCCCTATCGGGGTTCGTCTTCAAGCGATGTAGGCAATGTGAGCTGGCTGGTTCCCACTGCGGGAATTTATGTGGCGGCTGTTCCGAAGAAGCTTCCGATGCATAGTTGGTGCGTCGTTGCGGCAACCGGTATGTCGATCGGTGAAAAAGCAATGACTGTTGCAGCCCGCATTCTGGGGAGAACGGTTGTTTCCCTTTTTAAAAACCCGGCACAATTACAAAAAATCCGACAGGACTTCTTGTCTCGCCGAAATAGAGGAAGTATCCCCTTGTCGGTGTTACCTGAAGTCCATAAGGTGCCGGAAAAAGACCTGGCTAAATAAAACCCGAATCTTTGATATCCGATGAAACTTGTTTATTAAAAGATCGAGATTGTATATTGTGTCGAACAAAGTGAAAAAGTCCAGTCCCGCGGTACATCATGTGAATGTCAAACAACAAAGAGAATGGTATGAAACGCTTTATCGCTCTACTTATCCTGATATCAGTTCCCTTTCTTCTCGGTGTTAAAAAAGGATCACAACCGCGTCCATCTTTGGTCATTACCACCGAAGTGATCAAAGGAGTTGTCAATCCGCTGCAGACCTACATCGGCACACTCTATTACGACAGGCAATCCAAGCTGGCTTCGGAAATGGAAGGTGTTGTCCAGATGCTTGCTTTCAGAGAGGGACAGGTTGTCAAAAAGGGTGAGGTTATAGCAACCCTTGATTCCGAAGTACTACAGGCCAATATCGCTGCCAAATCGTCCGCTTTCAAAGCCCTGCAGGCCGAGTTGACCCGGCAGGAACGTGATTTGAAACGGGCGAAAAAGCTGTATGAAAAAAAATCCATCTCCGATTCCAAATATGACCGCGACTATTATTTGACACTGCAGTTGCGGGCTCGGGTTAAAGCAGCCGACAGTGAATTGAAAGCCCTGAATATTCAGCTTGAAAAGACCCGAATCAAAGCGCCATATGATGGTACGGTGACCAGCAGAGGTGTAGATATTGGGGAGTGGGTCGGCAAAGGGACAACCATCGGAACGCTTGTCGGCACCGATACCCTGGAAGCCAGACTGAATATTCCTGCCCGGCTGATCGATATTCTACGAAGTATAAATCAATATCAGGCAAGTGTAGAGGGACGTGAAATTACTGTTAACCTGAAAAGCGTGATACCGGCTGCCGATGCCATGACCCGGACCTTCCCCGTGAAAATGGAAATTCCTAAAGATATGGGATTTATTGAAGGGATGCGTGTGGATGTCAAAGTGCCGACCTTAAAAGAGCAGGAAAGCTTGATGGTTCCCCGTGACGCGGTGATCAAACGATTCGGCCAGAACGTTGTCTTTGCTTCGGTTGAAGGAAAAGCCGTTATGATCCCGGTTACGGTCATTGGCTATAAAACGGATCTTGCGGCAATTACCGGGAAAGGAATTGGTGAGAGCATGCGGGTTGTGATTAAAGGCAACGAGCGAATTTTTCCTAATATGCCTATTATGGAGAAAGGGATAGTGAAATGAACGTCATTGATCTTTCCATAAAAAGGCCGATCGGTGTTGCCGTCGGTGTAGTGCTTATCCTTTTATTCGGTTTTGTTGCCCTGTACCAATTACCCTATAAGCTGACTCCCAATGTTGTCCAGCCGGAGATTAGTGTGAGGACCATCTGGCCTGGAGCCACCCCCAGTGAAGTGGAACGGGATATCATCGATAAGCAGGAAGAACAACTGAAATCGACACCGGACCTGGTGGCGTATGAGTCGACGGCTTCTGATAACAGATCTGAAATCACCCTGACCTTCAAGGTAGGCACCGACATGAACAAGGCGCTGCTGGAGGTTTCCAACAAGCTGAGTCAGGTCGACAGCTATCCTGAAAATGTTTTAAAACCTGTGATTGCCTCAGCAGGAGCAAACGCTTCTCCCGTTATCTGGATGGGTTTTGTGACCAATGATGATAATCCCCGCGACATCGATACCTACCGGACCTATCTCGATAACGAGATTAAAGAGCAGTTGGAGCGGGTGACCGGAGTTGCCTCGATCTTCGTACCCGGTGGTACCAAAGATCAGATGCATATCAAGCTCTTTCCCGAACGTCTGGCCGCCCATGGATTAACAATCGATCAAGTTGCCGGTGTTGTACAGGCGGAAAACAAGGATACAGCCGCCGGAACGGTGGATATCGATCGCCGTACCTATCGTGTTCGGACAACAGCCCGCTTCACCTCCATTGACCAGCTCAAGGAGCTAGTTCTCTTTCATGACGGCACACGAACGGTCCGTCTCGCCGATGTTGCCATCGTTGAAAAGGGGTATGAAAAGCACCGGGTCAATATTATCGTTGCAAACAGAGAACGAATTAAAAAAGCGCTGATCTACGGGGTTCGCGTTGACGCGGGTGCCAACGTTGTTGAGACCACAAACCGGGTTGAGGATGTGGTCAAATATCTCAACAGCGAGGTTTTGCCCGTCCATAAGATCGAGCTGGAGTGGTTTTACGACCAGCGCAATTACATCCATGGCGCCATACAACTGGTGAAAAAGAATATTGCCGTTGGTGGTGTACTGGCCATCATCGTACTCCTGCTGTTTCTACGTTCCCTGTCGTCGACAGCGGTGGTCGCACTGGCGATTCCCATCAGTATAATTTCGACGTTCATCATCTTAAACGCCATGGGCAGGAGCCTGAACACCATTTCCCTTGCCGGTATCTCCTTTGCCGTCGGAATGTTGTTGGATAGCGCCATAGTCGTATTGGAAAATGTCGATCGCCATCGCAATATGGGAAAACGGTTTTTCCAGGCAGCCCATGATGGGGCTATGGAAGTCTGGGGGGCACTGATTGCTTCGGCGCTGACCACAATTGCCGTTTTTTTACCCGTTATCTTCCTGCGCTCAGAAGCGGGGCAGCTATTCAAAGACATAGCGATTGCGGTCACTGCGGCGATCTCTTTTTCACTTTTTGTATCCATATCGGTTATTCCCATGCTGTGGACCCAGCTTATGAGGTTCACTTCCAGAAGGCGACAGCAGAAATCAGTAAAGAATAATAATGAGAACTCCCGTCACCAGGGTCTGCTGGTTACCTTCGGCGGTTTTATCAGCAGGCTGTTTATCGGGGTTGTTCAGTGGGCGCTGAAGCGGGCGCGCAACCAGATCATTATCATTGCGGTCATGGGCGTGACGTCGATTGGTATCATCTATTTTCTCTTTCCGAAAATGGAGTATCTGCCCCAGGGCAATCAGAACCTAGTGCTCAACATTCTGATTCCACCGCCGGGTCTTTCAGAAAGAGAGATGAAAGAGGTGGGGTACGGCCTGTATACCCATATGAAGCCCCATTATCAGAAAGAGGAAGTGAAGGGAGTCCCGCCCATTGATCGGACCTTTTATGTTGCCAGCGGCGATTTTATCATCCAGGGCATGGTTTCTCAGGTTCAGCAGCGGGCTGCGGAGTATATCCCTTTCATGCTGCCGGCGGTCAACAGTTTTCCCGGTATTTTCGGTCTGAGTCTGCAGCGGGGTGTTTTTGAGCAGGGAATCGGCAAGGGACGCAGCATCGATATCGATATCAGCGGTGATAACATAGAAACGCTGGCCCAAATAGGCGGTATGCTGTTTGGAACACTTCGAAAGAATATGAGAGGAGCCCAGGTCCGGCCGGTGCCGTCGATTGAGGTCCTGTTTCCCGAAGCGCAGCTGATTCCGGATCGGAGTGCTCTTGCATCTGTCGGCATGAACAGTTCGAGTTTCGGTTTTGCCGCCGATGTCCTGCTTGATGGCAGGAAGATCAGTGAGTATGTGGAAGAGGGCAAGAAATCCATTGACCTGATTCTCAAATCCCACGACGAAAAGATCAATTCCCCCGAGGCGCTGCACCTGACTCAGGTTGCCACACCCCGGGCCGGTCTGGTACCGATCTCGGAGCTGTCAACATTGAACCACACAACCTCGATCACCCGGATCCGACATGTTGATGGTAAACGGACCATCACCCTGCAGGTGACCCCACCGGTGGATTTGACTCTTGAAGAGGCGGTTGAATTTCTTGAAGAGAAAATTCTGGGAGGGATGCGGGAAAAAGGTCTGTTTAAGGGGGCTGAAGTGAAACTGGCCGGCCAGGCCGATAAACTGGCTGAGACGGTCGGTTCGATGAAATGGAATCTCCTCTTTGCCCTTGCAATCGTCTATCTGCTGATGAGTGCTCTTTTCGGCAATTTCATCTATCCGCTTGTGATCATGTTTACAGTTCCCATGGCGGCGGCCGGTGGTTTTGTCGGTCTCAAGCTGACGAATCTCTTTGTGGCGCCGCAGCCTCTGGATATTCTCACCATGCTGGGTTTTATTATTCTGATCGGTATTGTTGTCAATAATGCCATCCTTATCGTTTATCAGACGTTGAATAATTTCCGATACAACGGTATGGACCATAAGGAATCGATCATCGAGGCAACCCGCAGCCGCCTTCGTCCCATTTTCATGAGCTCCATGACCTCGATTTTCGGGATGATGCCGCTTGTGCTGGTGCCCGGTCCGGGTTCCGAATTCTATCGGGGACTCGGTTCGGTGATCACCGGCGGGCTAGGCATGTCCATGTTCTTCACCATATTTGTTACCCCGGCTCTGATGTATTTCGCGGTGAAACTGGAGAAGGCACCCCGTAAATCAAAGTAGACGCTTCGTTTTGGCTGTTCCAACAGCCTGGAGTCTACTTGGTGTCCAACAGTTCAGGATTACTCAAACGGGGAGAAATGTATGAAATCAACCAGAGATCTTCAATCCCATATTTATTCCACCTATTTTGCTTTGCGGATCGGTGTGGCAGCTATTGCCTTTGTCCTTCCTTTTGCTCTGGGATTTGGTGGTTATCTGTGGGGTGATATGGGTCTTCAGGAGTCGATGAGCGCTTATTACCATGCCGGTGACGGCGTTGTACGGGATATTTTTGTTGGTGTATTGTGGGCTGTTGGGGCAATTCTGTTTTTATATAAAGGATTTACCGACCTTGAAAACTACGCGTTGAATCTGGCCGGAGTTCTTGTGGTGCTTGTCGCGGTTGTTCCCATGCCGTGGGGGGATCAGGAGCACGGGCAGAGCTTTACCTGGCATGGACTCTATTCGGCGCTTTATTTTATTTCCCTGGCCTATGTCTGTATGTTTCGGGCTTCCGACACCCTGAAATACCTGGAGGATCAGGCTCTGCGGAAAAAATATAAAAGCTGCTACAGTACTCTTGGCATTTTGATGGTTGCGGTGCCGGCAATCGTTTTTATTCTATCTAAGATTTTTCAACAGCAGCCGAGAACCGAACCATGGCTGTTTTTTATTGAAGCTTCAGGTGTTTACATTTTTGCGATTTACTGGATTGTGAAAAGTTATGAAATGAAGAACTCGCAGCTGGAAAAACTGGCAATGGAAGGGAAACTACGTGTTGTACCGTTCAATATAGGTGATGCCTTCAAAGAAATTGCCATTGAGCGTATTGATGTGGTTGATATGAAACTAGAAGCCGATGGCAGTAAGTAGGCTGAGGATATTATATTAAATTACTATTGCTTTATTTTATATTGAGGAGGGTCGGAATGATAAACAAGTGGATTAAAAAAAGCGTGACAAACGTAAGGCTTCTTCTGTTGCTTATATCTTTTGTACTCCTTTCAGGCTGCGCCAGTCAGCATATGGTGCAGGTCCGACAAATGGGGCCGCCCGACAGCCAACATGCGATGGTCGTCTTTGTCAGACCCTCCTTTTTTGGCGGAGCGATACAATTCGGCATATGGGATGGTGAAAACCTTGTGGGTGTTCTATCAGCCGGTTCCTACATTCAATATATGACCACGCCGGGTGAACACCTTTTTCTGGCAAGAGCCGAGAACTGGTCCTATGTCAAGGCCAATCTGCAGGCGGGCAAGAGATACTTTATTGTTGCCAACGTTTTTCCTGGAGTCTGGAAGGCCCGGGTTGCCTTGGATCCCGTACGGGCTAATGACCCCATGACAGATGCAGATATCAATACATGGTTATTCGGGCTGAAGCCGACAGCGTTTATCGAGAATCACCGGCAAAAATATGTTCAACCGAGAATTCATCAAGTACGGGCGGCAGTTGAAAACTATAAATCCGCTGATGTGCTGTTTCATACTCTTGGATCAGGTGATTTTCGGTAATCGAATCGAATGTGTCCAAATATACGGTCTATAAAAATGAGCCATGTCTGATCGGTTTCAATTCAATCGTATGGAACTGGCAGGTTCCCTGGGGGATCTCGGCACATTATTGCCTATCTCCATAGCCATGATTCTGGTTAATGGCATGGATCCCGTTGGTCTGTTTGCCAGTGTGGGACTCTTCTATATTTTTTCAGGATTGTACTTTGGGGTAACGGTGCCTGTTCAGCCGATGAAAGTGATCGGCGGCTATGCCATCGCTACTGCAATGACCGCGCCCCAGATTCTCTCTTCATCCCTGTTAATGGCAGTTTTCCTCCTGTTGATCGGTACAACCGGGATTATCGATACCATAAAGAAATTGACTCCTGTTGCGGTTGTCAGGGGTGTCCAGCTGGCCACCGGATTGATGCTGATCATCAGCGGCATTCGTTTCATCATCGGTCAGTCAAAGTTTCAGATTATCCAGAAGATGGCTGAACCGTATCTCAGTGTTCAGAGCCTTGGACCGGTACCCATTGGCCTGATTGTCGGAATTTTGGGCGCCCTGGTTGTCCTTGCCCTCTTAGAGAGCAGGAAATATCCGGCAGGTCTGGTGGTTGTGCTTGCCGGTTGTGCCGCCGGTATTTCCCTGGGTGCGCGGCCTGATTTGAGTTGGAGCACCATCGGTCTGTCTCTTCCCACAGTCATGGGATTTGATTTTCCAGCAAAAGCTGACTTGACATTCGCCCTGTTTGCCTTGGTTCTGCCTCAACTGCCGATGACCCTTGGAAACGCCGTGCTCGCCTATACCGATCTGTCAAAAAAATATTTCGATGAAGGGGCAATAAAAGTAACCAATCGGGCGGCATGCATCAGCATGGCCTGCGCCAACTTCGTCAGTTTTTTACTAGGTGGTATGCCGCTCTGTCATGGAGCCGGAGGGCTTGCTGCCCATTATCGTTTTGGTGCCAGAACGGCCGGCTCAAATCTGATGATCGGCCTTATTTTTCTGGTTCTTGCCCTGTTTCTTGGAAAACAGGTTGTCGAGTTGTTCTATCTGCTTCCCATGGCAATCCTCGGCGTACTGCTGATCTTCGGCGGTGCTCAGTTGGCCCTGACGATCATGGATCTGACCAAGAGAAAGGATGTGTTCATTGCTCTGTTGATTCCGGCAATTACCCTGGCTACCAACCTTGCCGCCGGTTTTTTGGTAGGAATCGTGGTTGCCCAGCTATTTAAATGGGATAGATTTTCCATTTGACGAGTTAGACACCAATCGACCTGTTGAACCCTAAGCTGTCGCTCATAACATTCGGTTGCATCGGGACAGGTGACAACCAACCTCTCTTTTTAGCATCCCAAAACAGAAAATAGACCTGAAATGTGTGATCAGTTTTTCATGGTCATTGCTATCATCCCTTTGTTTCATTATTTTTGAAAAAAAGCCCCTTTTGTACAATATGTTGTGTTTTCTTCTTGAGTATACCATAAATGTAGTGTATAAGGTTGACAGATTTCATGCGTTCCGCACGAGTTCCATCGCCGCTGATCCAGTTGGAGGAATCAGCATCATTTCCAAATATGTACTCATCTATTCCAAAAACGAGGGGAATCATGACACCTGATGTGACCGAGCAGGTTTTGACAAAGACGGCAGAAACCGTCTTGGCGAGACGGTACTACCTAAAAGATTTAGATGGTGAACCGATTGAAACCTGGGAAACACTATGCAGAAGGGTCGGTAACGCGGTCGCCTCGGTCGACCAGGACCAGGAATGGTATGATGAGATGCTGGAAGATTTTTTCCGGATCATTTATCAGATGGATTTTCTTCCCAATTCTCCCTGCCTGATGAATGCCGGTACCGAACTGGGGCAGTTGTCAGCCTGTTTTGTGTTACCGGTTGAAGATTCCATGAACGGGATCTTCACTGCAATCCGCAACGGTGCTCTTGTTCATAAAACAGGTGGCGGCACAGGTTACGCTTTCTCAAGGCTCCGCTCAAAAAATGCTTCCGTGCAATCAACCCAGGGTGTCGCTTCCGGCCCTCTCTCCTTTGCCGCTGTCTTTGATGCCGCCACCGAGACCATCAAGCAGGGTGGCAAGCGCAGAGGTGCCAATATGGGTGTGCTGCGAATCGATCATCCCGATATTCTGGATTTTATTACCGCTAAACAGGATCAGAACAAGTTTAACAATTTCAATTTCAGTGTGGCTATCACCGATTCATTTATGGAAGCCGTTGAAAACGATCAGAACTACGACCTGATCGAGCCGTCAACTAAAATGGTGACGGCCAGCCTGAAGGCCCGGGAGGTTTTTGAAAAGATAGTCGATCTTGCCTGGTTGAACGGTGAACCGGGAGTACTGTTCATCGATGCCGCCAACAGGGCCAATATGACGCCGCAGTTAGGCGAATTCGAAGCCACTAACCCGTGTGGAGAGCAATGGTTGCTTCCGTATGAAAGCTGCAATCTCGGCTCAATCAATCTGGCCAATTTCATAGTCGATGGTGAAATCGACTACGACCGGCTGGAAGAGGTTGTCCGGATAGCCACAGTTTTCCTGGATAACGTGATCGACTGCAACCGCTTTCCTATCCCCGAGATAGAGGAAATGACCCTGAAAACCAGGAAAATCGGCATGGGAATTATGGGACTGCATGACATGCTGATCCAACTTGGTGTTCCTTATGGCAGCGAAAAGGGACGAAAAGTTGCATCACAGGTAATGAATTTTATCAGGGAGATGGCCGAAGAACGCTCCGTCGAGTTGGCAGAACAGAAGGAGCCTTTTCCTGCCTACGATCCGGAAGTAAACGATTATCCACCTAGAAGAAACGCGGCGCTCACCTCCATTCAGCCAACCGGTACCGTGTCGATGATTGGCGATTGCGCTTCCGGTTGCGAACCGTACTATTCCATCGTTATGGTAAAAAACGTAATGGATGGTGACCGGTTGATCATGGTGAATAAGTATTTTGAGAAAATTGCCCGTCAGGAAGGGTTTTACTCCGATGAACTGATGAGCAGTGTCGCTGATAGCGGCACGGTTATCGGCCATGCTGAAATCCCGGAAAAATGGCAGGAAGTTTTTCGAACAGCCCAGGACATATCGCCGGAAGACCATATCCGGATGCAGGGAATTCTTCAGCAGAGCGGGGTCGATTCATCGATCTCGAAAACCATTAACCTGCCCAACACAGCCACCCGTGAAGAGGTCAAGTTGTCATATATTCTCGGGTATCAGCTCGGCTGCAAAGGATTGACGGTATACCGAGATGGTTCAAGGGATTCACAGGTACTCAACACCAAAGATGATGAAGAGGGTCAGAGGGAAGGCATTGTTTCCAGTAATGGTTCGGTGAAGAAAAAGCTGCCCGATATGTTGAATGCCAAACGCTACCGGCTGAAAGATCAGGATGAGAAATCGGTCTATATCATCGTCTGCTTCGATGAACGTGAGCGGCCCATGGAAGTGTTTGCCAAATTCCCATTCGACAACCGGGTCGATCTGAAAGACAAGTCGACCATGTGGACAACAACTTGCCGCCTCGTTTCCCTTGCCCTGCGGTTCGATGTGCCGATGGATGAGATCATTAAGCAGCTTGATCGCTCCAGCGGACATATGCTTGACCTGCCGGCTCAATTAGGAAAGTTACTCAAATCGTTCATGGCAGGTACCCAATACGGTTTCGCCTCAACCTGTCCTGAATGTTCAGGAAAGCTGGTTTTTGAGGAGGGGTGTGAGACGTGTCATGAATGCGGATACTCCAAATGCTCATAATATCTCAAACGATTGCAGGCACAGCACCTTTGCACGATCACTCCGGCTCATATAGGAGCTACAATAATGAACCGGAGTGCTTGTGCAAATCTGCTGCACCTGCAACCGTTTGAGGGAGATAGTTTGTAATTTGTTGTAGCTTATCTGAGTGATGGGATAACCTGGAACCGCAGAGGTCACCAGAAATAATGAATGTCGAATAACGGAAGAATAGGTTGTGCCTGAGCAAACTATTGTGGCCGGTAATTTTCTTCACCGCTTCGTCATTCGATATTTCTCGTTCGATATTCGCTTCTAATACTACCGCTAGCTAAAAGCTATCTGCCTGAAAAGGTTTGACTGTTTGGATAAGTCTAGTGTACTTTCCTACATTTCTCAGAGTGTATTGGTTTAAATTTTCTGCTAATTGTTTTTTGAGGAAGATAGATGGCAAAGATCGGACGGAATGAGAGATGCCCCTGCGGCAGTGGCAAGAAATATAAGCGATGTTGCGGGCTGAAGCAGGCGATGGCGCCGAGGCCTGCTCCTGCCAGTTCGCCGCGGGTGACCCTGATGGAGAATGTAAAGAATATCCAGCAAGCGGCCGTGGAAAAGAGGCATCATATTATTGAGATCGGTGTGTTTGTTCTGTTTTCAACAGAGGTGGGGGATAGCTGGCTACTGGAACTGACCGATTCCGACTGTATTCAATTGGCTGATCAAGGGAAGGTGATCGAAGCTTCCATTAAGGAAGATCCGAAAGTGATCGAGG
>CAZUUJ010000078.1:0-15116 GCA_964623625.1 uncultured Desulfocapsaceae bacterium | reverse complement strand
ATTCCTGGCTGTCTCAAAGAGAACGGCTCATTGTCGCCAGAGCCGAACGTGGACGCCAGGTGGAAAAAGAGGCCATGTTTTTAAACGGCAGAGGCGGAAGGTTGTCAACAAGGAGTGTGGAGAGGATGGTAAAGACCTATGGTGAGAGGGCAGGGATTGCCCAGACGGTCACTCCTCATGCCTTGAGACATTCCTTTGCCACTCACCTGCTGGAGATGGGAGCGGACCTCAGGTCGGTTCAGGAGTTGCTTGGTCATGCCAGTCTGTCGACAACCCAGCGTTACACCCATGTAACCCTTGATCGTCTTGCTGAAGTGTATGACAAAGCGCATCCGATGGCGAGATCAGGAAATCGAAAAAAAACAAAAGAATAACCGGGCAGGGTGGATAAAGCCTGGTTGAGGGTGCATATGAAAGTACGAGCAACGACAATTCTTACGGTACGGCATAAAGGAGAGGTGGTGGTCGGCGGTGACGGCCAGGTTTCCCTGGGCAATACCGTAATGAAGCATGAGGCAAGGAAGGTAAGACGCCTTTACCATGGAAACGTGATTACGGGATTTGCCGGGGCAACCGCTGATGCCTTCACCCTTTTCGATAAACTTGAGCAGAAGCTTGAACAGTATAACGGCAACCTGATGCGCTCCTCCGTCGAGCTAGCCAAAGACTGGCGTATGGACAAGATTCTAAGACGGCTCGAGGCTATGCTGGTCGCGGTGGATAAGGACCACTCCCTGCTGCTGACCGGTACCGGTGATGTTATCGAGCCGGACAACAACGTCCTGGCTATCGGTTCCGGTGGTCCGTACGCCCAGGCGGCAGCTTTGGCGCTGGTTGAAAACAGCGACCTGAGTGCTGAGGAGATCTGCCGAAAATCCCTGGAGATAGCCGCCTCCATTTGCGTGTATACCAATCATTCAATTGTTTTAGAAAAGATATGAATATTCAATCCGATACACCGCCGGAAACAGTAAAGAAACTGGATAAATATATCGTCGGGCAGGACGAGGCCAAGAGGTCAGTGGCGATTGCCCTTCGAAATCGCTGGCGCCGTCGTCAGGTCGATCCGCCATTAAGAGAAGAGATCGCCCCCAAGAATATTATTATGATCGGACCCACAGGCGTTGGCAAAACGGAAATAGCCCGACGACTGGCCCTGCTGGCCAATTCTCCCTTCTTGAAGGTTGAGGCATCCAAATTTACTGAAGTCGGTTATGTCGGGCGGGATGTGGAATCAATGATCCGTGATCTGGTCGAATTAGCGATCAACATGGTCAAAAAGGAGGAAAAACAACGAATCAAGGGGTTGGCTGAGGCCAATGCCGAAGATAGGATCCTCGATATTCTGTTGCCGTCGAACCGGGGGCAACAGAATTCCCCGGCTTCCAGGACCGATTTTGTTTCCAGCATGGATAATGTAACCCTTCCCGCTGAACAGAAGGAAGACGGATCATCCACCAGGGAAAAGTTCAGGCAGATGTTGAGGGATGGTAAACTCGATCACAGGGAGATAGAGCTCTCTGTCGAGGAATCCCACAGCGCACCGATGGTTGAGATCATGTCGACTTCCGGAATGGAAGAAATGCAATCAAATTTACAGGATGCCTTCTCCAGGATATTTTCCAAGAAAAAGCAAAATAGACGGATGAAAATTCCAGACGCCTTTGAAGCATTGACCAAGGAAGAGATGGAAAATCTGGTCGATATGGACAAGGTTGTTAAAGATGCCTTGAAGCGAACCCAGGAGACCGGGATCATCTTTCTTGATGAGATCGACAAAATTGCCTCCCGGAACGGTTCGTCCGGCTCTCATGGGCCTGAAGTCTCACGGGAAGGGGTCCAGAGGGATCTGCTACCCATTGTCGAAGGGGCAACGGTAACTACCAAATACGGCATGGTCCAGACAGATCATATCCTGTTTATAGCCAGTGGCGCCTTTCACGCTGCAAAGCCCAGCGATTTGATTCCTGAAATGCAGGGCCGTTTTCCAATCCGGGTAGAGTTGAACTCATTGGGTAAAGAGGAGTTCATGCGTATTCTGACTGAACCTGAAAATGCTCTGGTCAAGCAGTATACTGCGCTTATGAAAACGGAAGGGATAGACCTTCGCTTTGAGGATGAAGCCATTGAGGCAATCAGTTCCATCGGGGTCGAGGTCAATGAAAGAACGGAAGAAATCGGTGCCAGGCGGCTGCATACCATTATGGAACGGGTGCTTGATGAACTTTCGTTTGACGCCTCTGAACGTGGAAGCGGTGAGTTTGTTGTAACGGGTGAGTATGTAAGAAGCCAGCTTGCCGATATTGTGAAGGATCAGGATCTAAGCCGCTTCATTTTGTAACTGAGTATCGGCTAGCACTGCATGTTGAGTCGATTGGGCTTTCTGATAGAGTTTAACTATAACCTGACAGTCTGATCGACTCAAGTCACAGCACTATCGAACACACTTCTGATTACCCTAAAGTTCAGCCAGATTTTGTGTAAACTGGATACCCATTTTTCTTAAATACTTTTCAGAATCTTTTTCAAGCGATTCAGAGAACTTAATAGAGAAGATTTCGGTTACGATATATGGGAAAAAAACAGACTTTGTTACGGATTTTGTTTGGTCAATCCATAATATTAATAATTCTTATAGTATTGTTGGATATTTTTTTGTGGGTGTTTTTTCCTATCTCACTAAAAACTCAAAGTTATGAAATAGTAAAATATCAAGATGTGCCTGGATTAAAACGTAAGATTGTATATAAGAGCAAAAAATATCGACTAAGGTCATTATCAGCAATCGACAATGATAAACCCAAAAATTTGATCCGCATCTTATGTTTTGGGGCCTCAACTACTGACCAGTCCACTCAAGAAACTCAAGATACTTGGAGCGGAATTCTTGAAACTAAACTTAAAAAGCAGTTTGAGCATTCCGATTTTAGAATCCAAACTATGGGTTTTGGAGGAGGTGGCCTTCGGGCATCAGACAATGCTTTCTGGATTAGAGAGATGTTTGAAAAAATACAGCCTGATATTGTGATTACACTACTAGGTATCAATGATCTTGCATGGAATGGTGGGGAAAATTATTCTTATAATAATATCGAAGAAAGTTTTTCAAAAAAAGAACAATTGCGTGAAAGGTCAATAAAAAATATTTGCAAGAAGTATTCTCAAATTTGCCGAAGAACAGTCTCAATAAAGCAAAATCTAAAAACAAAGAAAAGTATAAGAGAGGGAAAAGCTGTAGTGTGGGGTGCTGAAAGGCTTCGAAAACTAAATGATATATATAGAGCTAAACAATATGTTCAGAATCCTGTCAGAAATCTTGATCCAATTATTGAATTTCGTGATTCTATAAACTGGATGGTTGCTTTTTTAAAAAAGCGTAATGTGGAAATAATTCTTTTGGGTCAACCAGTTCTATGGAAGGAATCGTTAAACGATAGTGAATTGGGTAGGCTATGGTTTTGGATTAATACTTCAAATGGGCCAGTAAGACCATCTGGTAGGTGGCTGAATAGAGAAATGGCCAGATATAATTTGGCACAACAATCTATAGCTACCATGTCATCAATAATTTATCTAAATTTAGACAATAAAATACCCAAAACGTTGGATTACTATTATGATGACTGCCATTATACAGATTTGGGTAGTATGGCCGTAGCAGATGCTATACTACCAACTTTAGTCCCTGTAGTCGAAGATGTCATCATTAAAAAATCTAATTGATCTTCTTCAGTTAAGGAAAAATTCCCTAAATCTAATAAGCAGGATTCAGGTATTACTTTTTAAACTTTTCATAGAAAAACCATGATTGATATCGACCCTGAACTGAATTATTGCCCCAAGTGCCAAGATGAATACCGAGCTGATTTTGACCATTGTACTTCTTGTGATGTTCAATTGATTTCTGGGGCGATGTTCATCGAAATTCTGAAAGGTCATGTTGAAAAGAAGCTGGAACGACCGACAGAGTTATCATCAGAAGATGAACTGGTCAGCTTGCGCAGCGGTTCATTACAGGACATGAAGCAGCTCCGCTCTTTATTAGCTGCCGAGCACATCCCGTCACTGCTGGTCAGTGAGGATGGCAGTTGCTCAAAGAGCTGCTGTGGATCGACATTTATTCTTCAAATCAGA
This sequence comes from uncultured Desulfocapsaceae bacterium, assembly GCA_964623625.1. GTDB lineage: Bacteria > Desulfobacterota > Desulfobulbia > Desulfobulbales > Desulfocapsaceae > CAZLGM01. Next base: position 10,982 of record CAZUUJ010000078.1, on the reverse strand, counting down.
AAACAGGACTCCCAGGATGCCCTGGCTGTTCTGGCTCATGATTTCCACAAATCGACGGCGCTTCACAGTCATGATCTGTCCAATACCCAGGTAGTGTACGATAATAATGCCGACAAGGCGACCTGTCCAGCCTGCGGACATCGATTTCTCCCAACTACGCTGACCTGTCCCGATTGCGGTTTATGTTTCGGTTGATTTTCATTGGTCTGCGATAATTGACCATGTCATCATGTTTTTGCTCTTGTTGATGCCTGATGATACAAGAATGTCAGAGGGTAAGGGAAAAGCGTTTTTCCTTTTGAGTGGTGAACAACTCTTAATCCTTGAACAGTTGCCTCAACCTGACAAATTCTGAGCATAAATCCTGACACAAGAACATCCCGCCAGCTATAAGGCTGGGATTGGGACAACACGGATATCTTCTGTCTATTTCTTCTGTGATTGGTTAAGCAGTTGAGGCCTGTCGTTTATTTGCCCATGGCTTCCGGACTTTTGGCAATATCGGTTTTTTGGTGAATACAAGGGCCTGATAACCCAGAATCTCCCTTACCCTGTCGCTGAGTTCACGACATGGTTTCATGGTCACCTCTTTTGGTATATCGATATCGACTTCGCCTTTTTCAGTGAAATGCATGGTGACTATAACCGGACAGTCGCCATGAAATTGGTAAAACAGTTTCTTTACACTCATGAGCCGATTCCTGCTGATCTTGTCCGAGTCAAGCCGGATTTTAATCGACTCAGTGTATTTCTGTCTGGCTTCACCCAGCGGATCAACAGAATCGGCAATGATTTTCACCCCTCGCTCATCCCTCTGTACGGTCCCTTGAACAATGATTGGATCTGTTGAATCAAGCAGGTTTGAACAGTCAGAATAGGTCTCCGGAAAGATAATCACCTCAACGGCATCAAGCAGATCTTCAACTTCCGCGAAGGCCATTACGCCGTTTTTCGATTTCAGTTGCCGATGGGAGCGGAACAAACCGCCGATCCGAACGGTCTGACCTTCACCACATTCACTTAAGCCCTGAATATCGTAATCAACGATTGTCCGAATTTCATCGATCGAATCGTCCAAGGGGTGGCCTGTGATATAAAAACCAACAGTCTCTTTTTCAAAACGTAGTTTTTTTCTCTCTTGCCACTCGGATATATCGGGCAGGTTGATGTTATTCACTTCTGTTTCATTGCTTTCCGGGGCTACACCAAATAGAGACATCTGGCCGGATTGCTTGTCACGCTGGACGGCCTTGGCCTGTTCGATAGCAACATCGACTACAGCCATAAGTTGCGAGCGGTTATGGCCAAGGGAATCAAAACAGCCGGATTTTATGAGGCTCTCTATGACCCGTGAGTTAACCCTCCTTGAGTCGACGCGATTGCAGAAATCTGACAGGGAGCTGTAAGGGCCGTCTTTACCCCGTTCCTCAATGATCGAGTCAATGGCCGAATCACCCACATTTTTAACTGCCGCCAGGCCAAAACGGATCTGGTCGTTGAAGACGGCAAAGTCATTCATGGATTCATTGATATCTGGCGGCAAAACCTGGATGTCATGTTCACGGCACTCGTTAATATAGACAACGATCTTGTCGGTGTTGGACATATCACAGGAGAGTAGAGCGGTCATAAATTGGGCCGGATAATGGGCCTTCAAAAAAGCGGTCTGGTAGGCGATCAGCGCGTATGCTGCCGAGTGGGATTTGTTGAATCCATAGCCTGCGAATTTTGCCATCAGATCGAAAATGGTCTCAGCCTTCTTTTTATCTATCCTGTTCTCCCTAGTGCCTGCCATGAATTTTTCCTTCTCTTTTTCCATGACTTCCGGCTGCTTTTTCCCCATGGCCCGCCGGAGGATATCGGCATCTCCCAGGGAATAGTTGGCCAGAATGTTGGCTATTTTCATGACCTGTTCCTGATAGACAATGACGCCGTAAGTCTCTTCCAGAACGGATTTGACCTGGGGAAGGGGATAATTGGCGGCAGCTCTGCCATGTTTGGTGTTGACGAAGGTGTCAACCATACCCGAATCGAGCGGACCGGGCCGATAGAGGGCAACCAGGGCTATGAGGTCACTGAACTGCTCCGGCGCCATCTTTACCAGCAACTCCCGCATACCACTTGATTCAAGCTGAAAAACGCCAAGACCATCGCCGGAGCAGAGCAGCTTGAACGTTTTTAAATCGTCCATGGGAATAGTATTGATGTCCAGGTCGATCCCGATGTCAGCTTTGATATGTTTAATGGCCTTGTCAATTACAGTCAGGGTCTTCAAACCCAGAAAGTCAAACTTGATAAGACCGGTCATCTCCGTATGTTTCATATCATACTGAGTGATGGTCTCGTCATTGGCCCCCTTGAACGTGGGAAGATATTCGACCAGCGGTTCCGGAGAAATAACAACGCCGGCGGCATGGGTCGATGTGTGCCTGGCCAGTCCTTCCAGGGTTTTAGAGACGCGCAGCAGTTCGTCAACCTTCGGGTCCTTGTCCGCATGGTCCTGGAGCCGGGGTTCCTCTCGTAACGCTTTCTGCAGCGTCATGCCGAGTTGCTCAGGGACCAGCTTGGCAATCTTGTCTACGTCCGCAAAGGGGATGTCAAGTGCGCGGCCCACATCACGGATCACCCCCCGGGCCTTCATGGTACCGTAGGTGATTATCTGAGCGACATGTTCCGCCCCGCCGTATTTGTCGCGAACATAATCGATCACTTCTCCGCGCCGGTCCTGGCAGAAATCAATATCAAAGTCGGGCATCGATTTACGTTCAATATTGAGGAAACGCTCGAAGATGAGTCCGTAAGGGATTGGGTCGATATTGGTGATTCGCATACAGTAGGCGGCAAGACTTCCGGCGCCGGAACCGCGTCCCGGGCCGACAGGAATGTTCCGGCTATGGGCCCAGTTGATGAAGTCGGCAACGATAAGGAAATAACCGGAGAATCCCATTTCGATAATCACCCCGATTTCCATCTCCAACCGCTCTTTGTACTGCCTTTCCTTTTCCACACTGAAAGTGCCGGCTGTGCGCATAGCTTCGAAACGCTCCGCCAGCCCATCCCGGCAGGCTTTGCCGAACATCGATTCCAGAGTCTCGGATTCGGGTTCGGGGAAGATCGGGAAATAGTAATTATCCAACTCGATTTCCAGATTGCACCTCTCAGCTATTTCAACGGTTGTGGCAATGGCTTCCGGATATTCCAAGAACATTTCCTTCATTAATTCAGGTGACTTGAAAAAAAATTCGTCGGCTGAAAAGCGGAAACGACCCGGATCGTTGATAGTTTTCTGAGTCTGGATGCAGAGCAGGACTTCATGGGCGTGTGACTCATCCTGATTCAGGTAATGGCAGTCGTTGGTGGCAACAACCTTGACATCCATCTTTTTGCCAAGACTGATCAGGCCCTGGTTAACGATCTTCTGCTCAGGAATGGAGTTTTCCTGTAGCTCGAAATAGAGGCGGTCACCGAAGATATCGAGGTATTCACGCGCTTTTTTTTCGGCGGCTGCCATGTCGTTGTGTTTGATCAGCCAGGGAATCTGTCCATGCAGGCAGGCTGTAAGGGCAATGAGGCCGTGATTGTGCTCGGCCAGTATTTCCATATCGATACGGGGTTTATAGTAAAATCCTTCGAACTGGGCAGTTGAGGCCAGCTTCATCAGGTTTTTATAGCCCGTATAGTTCATGGCTAAAAGAACGATGTGGAAGGCGTTGGTGCCGCCCACCTGCTTGCGTTCCGTCCGATGGGTAGGAGCGATATAGAATTCGCAGCCGATGATCGGTTTGATCCCGGCTTTTTTGGCTTTCAGATAAAAATCAAGGGCACCGAACATGGCGCCATGATCGGTAATGGCAACCGCATCCATTTTAAATTCATGGCATTTGTCCAGAAGATCAGGAATGCGGATGGCACCGTCCAGCAGGCTGTACTGGGTGTGAACATGAAGATGAACAAAACCGGCGCTCATGGCTTCTTCCTGTATCCCTTAACTCCTTCGAGCAGTGCGCCGGTAAAAATGGCTCCGGCAGTATCGGCCCCGGTCAGATCAGCACGAATGAGATTGGCACCTGTCAAATTGGCACCGTGCAGATCGCAATCTCTCAGATCAGCACCGGGCATGTTGGTGTTGATGAGCAGTGCTCCGGAAAGATCAGCGCCTTTAAGCTTTGCCCGACGTAAATTGGCCCGTGTCAGGTCGGCACCTTTCAGCTTTGCACCCTCGAGCATGGCGCCAATCAATGATGCCTTTGTCAGATCAAGCCCGGCCAAATTGCAGCCGGGGCAGTTTTTTGCCAGTTTTTTAACGCTCTGTTCGATCTCCTCTTTTGGCGGTGAATAGCGCTGCTCCTTATAGGATGTGGTAACTGATGAAGAAACGTGAGTTTTTACAGCCGGTTCTGTTTCTCCGGCAAATTCGCTGCGCAGATATTGACTACTCCCTGATTGCTTCAGCTTGCGGCCGAGTTTTGCCGGATCACCACCCGTTATACGGGCCTGAAAATGGATGGCACCGTTTGGGGTTGTAAACCGATAGGAACCCGTGCCCTCTTTGGTATAGATCGAATAGCATCTGACGTCGCCGAAATTCCATTTTGTGAATTTAAAACAGAGCCTGTTTTCCTTGTTGATATCCCAGATTCCCGAATCCTGAATACCACTGTAATCTTTGGCATGCAGCTTACCGTCTTTTCTTAAAAACAGTTTGCCATTAAAGCCTGATGACTGCAGTTTCATGGAGTTTCCAGCAACCAGATCAAAGATTTGTTTCGAGGACAGGGAGATCCATCCTTTTTCCTTGATACTGTTTTCTGTCATCGGAGCACAACCGGCCAGAAAAAGGAGGCAGGCAGCAAGAAAGATTGAAATTGTTTGATAAACCACTGGTATTCTCCATGGGGTGTAGACGGGTGATTTTTTCATCGTTATGGAATCAATAGTGAGACTGCAGGGTTAAGTAAGAATGGAAAACTATTTCAAGAGACATATCATTTTCTACCATATTCGTTTTTCAAATGCATCCGACAACTGGAGAAATACAGGCAGCCGGAAGGGTTATGGTTGCCGCATACCTCGTAGAAGACCGGTTTCGGCCAGATAGGAAAATGACATATCCATATCTTCTTCACTGTGAGGCTCAAGGGTGATGATCGGGTGTAGATCGTTTGTTTTGAGATACTCAAAAAGGGAATGAAAATCGAAGTTGCCTCTGCCGGGTGCCAGATGGGCATCCTTGTCTCCCAGGTTGTCATGCAAATGAAGCTGACCCAACCACGGACTTAATTCGGGCAGCCATTGCTGCCATTTTGATTTGGCAAAAGCCATAAGATGCCCCACATCCAGACAGAAACCGCAAAACGGGGTATCGAAATACTCAAATATCTTCCTAAAGGCTTTGGGGCTGTTCTCATAGGTGTTTTCCAGCATAACCGGAATGTTCGTCTCAACCGCCAGACTAATCATCTCAGCCCAGGTGGCAGCGGCCACCTCGAACCACTGATCGAATTTATAGTCATGCTTTGACGACTCGAACTGCAGATGACAGACGATGGTTTTTGGACGAAAGACTTCCAACAGCTCAAAAGCCAGGCGGAGTTTTGCCCGGCTCTTATTGAGTATCTCAGGGTCCAGGGCACCGGGGGACAGATCAAAAAAAGGTGCGTGCATGGTGCATGACAGGTTGTTGTCCCGCAGAACAGCTGCAATCCGCTCAAATTCATCCGGTGATTCATCGTAAAGACAGTTGCCTTCAAAACCGATCTCCGGTTGAACCCGCTCGCTAAGGACAAAATCCAGGTATTTCTCCTTCAATTCATACCAGGGAACATTGACAAAGCATTTTGAAATGATCGATTGATATTGGGGATTCATTCAACAAAGAAGCAAAAAGAGAAGATGGGTCGGCTCATATATCGCCGGAATGAGGAACAATGTCCATAGGAAATTCGGTCTAGAAGACAGGCTTGTAATCAAAGAAGTGGGTGGTTTCTATCTCACGATAGGTATAGGTTTCTGCTCTGGCTACAAAAGAGGAGGTAATGGCGCCATCCGATGTGAAACGGACACCTTCCAAAAACTCACCGTCGGTGATCCCGGTGGCGGCTATGGAGACATTCTTCGATAAGATAAAATCCTGCACCGTATAGACCCGATCGCTGTCGGTGAGATTGAATCTGGCTGCTTCCTTCTGTTCCTGCTCTGTTTCGAATTGCAGTTTACCTTCAAAATAACCACCAAGGCAGCAGATTGCCGCTGCCATCAGAACACCTTCAGGCGCATAGCCGTGTCCAATGTAAATATCAGCCTTTTCACCGATGATGGCGGCCAGGGCACCGGAGATTTCGCCTTCTTCCAGAAGTTTTATTCGCGCACCGCAACTCCGTATTTCGTCAATCAGCAACTGGTGTTCGTCACGGTTCAAGACACACACAGTGACATTGTCCGTATATTTGCCCAAAGCTCTGGCAACCCGTTTGATATTGACTGTAGGGGGCTTGTTGATGTCGATGACATCACCTGTTTTCTTGCCCACAACCATTTTATACATGCCAATATTGGGAACCGGCCGGATGGAACCCCGTTCACCGATGACGGCATACGAGGTGGCATTGTTGCGTCCGTGGGCAGCGGCATTATGCCCTTCAAGGGCAACTGCCATCAGGTCCATTTCAGGACCGCCCTGTCCAAGTTCATTGGGGACCTGGATAATATCATTTCGACCTGTAAACCGGTCATTAACAAACTGTCCATTGATCTGTAATCTGTTCAGTGTTTTAGTAATAACACTTCTTGCGTGATTTAAAATATCATGACGGTTTCCGAGTCCCTGAAGGCGGGCAACAGTCAGCGCTGCAATCTCAGTCGTCCTGACGATCTCCATACCGTAATTGATATTCATGAATGACTTGTTCATAGAATTTGTTTTTTTTATCTGTTGAGTACCCAAATACTCCGAAGGGCGAGTATTTTTAGGTTTGATAATCAACCACTGCTTCCTCTTGTTTTATCGCAGAAAACAAAGTGTTAGCTGAAGCACTTGCTTTTTTTGTCACGGATTCAGGTAGGTGCGTTTTGAACGGGGAGATCATTGCTTAAGGATCAGCCGTTTGATTCTGTGTTCATCTCACGGAGTTTGGCCGTCAATTGCTCTTGTTTTTCAATGAGCGGCGATGCCTCGATGGTGTCTTTAATTTTCATGGGAAGTCGGAATTCATCGATCAATTCAATATCAAGAGGGGCGGATTCCAGTTTTTTCTCAGCCTCTTGAATTTCTTCCGGGGTTGGTAAAATAATACCGTAAAGCTGGTATGGGGTGTGTACCAGCGCGTGACCGCGGTGGTAATAGGCTGCCGCAAAACCGCCGTCAACATTGATAGCAACCCCGTCTTCACTGGCCATCTGCTTGCCCTTCATGTAATCAACCGGTGTGTGGCCGAAGATCACCCGTTTGACTCCGAATTCGTCCTTCAATTTCTGTTTAAACGCTTTGGTCTGCAGGTTATGGTTCCAGAAAAGGGTTCGTTCCTTATGAGTTTGTTTATCGATGAGGAAGTAGCGTTCAAAGGTTTTCATGGCGTGTTTACCAAAAAAAGGCGATCTGGGACCGCACCAGAGGTAGAAAAACAACGCTTGATCCTCTTCTTTTTGCTCATATCCTCTAAGGTAGTTTTTGCCTACACGTATGATGGTCTGTTGAATATAGTCGAGCAGTTCCCTTCCTTTTTTACCGAGAAATGATTGGAATTCACCTTCCTCGGTGGAAGGGACAAGGGCATGGATGGACAGAGCATTATTATGGATATTGTAGGTCTCGCCATTCTCAAAAAAGTAACCGAGAATTCGTTTGAATTTTCTGTTGGTCTGAAATTGGATTACCAGGTCGTCGATTACTTGCTGCTCTTCGTCAGTCAAACAGGTTGGGTCGTTTAAATCGATGGTTGGAAAGTGAGTGTCATTGAGACCGTCAGTATTTCCTGATGACAGCAGTTCAGCCAGCCTCTCAAGCCAGAGACGCGACTCCATCTCATACTCGGGATGTTGTTCGATGGTCTTTTCTTCAAGCTTGAATTGAATGATAGCCAGCGCTTTTTCCATAGCCCGGCCCCGGGAGGTCTTTGCTTTGAATTTGCCGGTGATTTTTTCTTCAGGATAGGTCTTTTCCGCAAAGTCGATCAACTTTGACCAGTCAAATTGCATCCGTTCCATAAGTTCAAAATGGTCATACCGGCTGCTGATACGGACTGCCTCAGCAATAAGTGACCGGTTTCCCGAGGCGGCACCCATCCAGAGAATGTCATGATTACCAAACACGTAATCGACAATTCCCCGGTAAGCTGGCGAGGCCAGTATCCGAATAATTTTATCCGGTTGTGGTCCCCTGTCAAACACATCCCCTAGAACCTGGATTCGGTCAAGGATGACCTGGCGAATGGAATGGGACAGGTGGCTGATCAGCCGGCTACAGATGATATCTTCCTCAAAGACCGAGTTGGGGACATCGGCACCGGCAAGGAGCCGGTTGATAACTTCTCGAAATTCTGGAAGAAAGATATCTTCATTCTGGTATCGGATATTGGTGAGTTTGTACTTAAGTATCTGGATCAGGCAAAAAACCACATCCTGTCTGTCCATGAGAATTTCGCGGTCGTCTATATAATCGCCTTTCCTGATGACCCGTGTCAGGTATTGGATCTTCTCAGCGCTGAAGGTGTTGGGTAATGCCTCGCGACAGGTCTGAAAAAGAAGGCCGAAACGCCCCCGTAAAATCGACTTGAACCGGTCTCCTTCCCCATGCAGATCAGTAATCCACAGGGTAGTCGGAATATTTGAGTTGAGGGTGTTTTCCAGTTGAAGGAGCTCGCTGGCAAGGTCGTCTATTGTCTTGTTTTGCGGCAGGTTCCTGAATCGAGGCGACTTTTTGTCGTTCATGAGGCTGGTGTCGGTGGTTTATGTCACGGGTATCCGAAAACAGAGGAGGCTTATAATAATCACGATTAACTTATTCTAATTGTACAAGGGGAATGACAGAATTACCAGAGAATTTGAGTTTATAAACAGGGGAAACCGGTACCGGATTTACTATAATCAGGAGGTTAGCTTTGATGTTCGACTATCCGGAATATGTTTATGCGATTTGCTATGGCAGTCCTGCAATATCATTGTAAAATCAATATGATTTGCAAGTATTGCAGCTAAACTTCTTACAAGGGTTGCTCTAAACAAGTTGGAGCAACCCTTTTTTTGTTACTGCTACAGAATGTTATCTGTCACAATAGCCTGATGATAAAGAGGAGAAAAGCCAGTTGTCAGCTTACTTGATCTCCTCAACATAGGTCCTGGCAATGGGGGTCTGGACATAGAATTTCTTCCCTTTCTCATTTCTGGCCCAGAAGAAGTAGTATCCTTTTTGAGGAATTGATGTGATTTTACCGTTTTTGACGGTCCACTCCTTAATATGCTGACCGCCGGAAACAAAGGTTACTTTAAAGTCGCCATCAAAATATTCGATTTTTTTGCGGATGATCTTCTGTTGGGTATCCTGGGTGCAGGACAGGGTAACGGAAGCAATGACGATAAAAGCGGACAGCAACAGTATCTTTTTCATGGGAGTATCCTCGCGATGTGATTTGGTAGAGGTAGCTGATAAGTAGATTTGGTTATGATATCTTGAGGAAGAATATAGGACAGGAAGTTGTGAAATCAAGCCTGGAGGCTTCTAAACCAATGGCCCGTATATTTCTGATGAGATAGACAAGCCTTTGTGAATTGTCGACCTGGCCGCTGATGATGACATCCGGGTTCTGTTTGTATTGGGAATTGAGGGTGCGGCCACAGATGGTGTTGAAGTGATTGGAGTGAGCGACGAGTGGAAGGGAACTAATCTTCTTTATTTTAAGGAAAAAACACCGCTAGGATATTGTTGAATCGTCTTGAAAACCTTATGGACATCAAGTCGGTTTGACTTGCAAAGCCTGTATAACTGGAAAAGGGTATATGTACTTACAGCGACAACATTTTTTTCTTTAATTACTTCTATTATTTGAGGTGGAAATTTATAAAATCGCATTTTGTCATTTTTAGAAACAACACCATTGCTCCAAATAACTAATGTCCGGTATGAATTGCCATATCTTTCAGCATACTCACCGACTTGATTCCAGCCGCTCCAGTTGGAATCTGTTTTCAATATATCCATTACAATCAGCAAGCCGATGAAGTATTTGTTCCCAGTCCCGCGAACAATCCATGAAATCATTTTACTGTCACTGGTTTTAGAAACTTGAAGCCCGAGATTGTGGAGAAGATATTGGGCTGAATCGGAGATTAATACAGGATTTCGACTTCTAAGAAGATAATTAAACTGGTCCTGGATAGTTGCTTTTTTTTCGGCAGCCGAGTGATTTGTTTTTTGCTGCTCAGGACTGGTGGCTTGTTCTGTGTGCCGATCATGCAATTTTTCAATAACATAAATGGCAATAAGGCAGATGAGAGGAACAATTTTTTGAAGATTACTTGAGTAACTAAGAAGCCAATAGACTGAGAATATGGCAAGTAAGAGCTGGAGAAGCTGTAGTGCCCTTTTATACATTCGTTTACACCTTTTAAGTATTAGATACTAAAGAATAAAACTAAAGATGTACTGTGCCTACAGCATAGTACGAGGGATGGCTGAAAGTCAAAAAGTTTGTTATGTAAGGATGAAATAACAGCAGAAAATTGCATCAAGAGAGTGCTAATCGTCAATAACATTGCTGCCAGTTTGTTGGTCTGTGGCGTTTATTTTCTGGTAAGGTTTGGTGATTGAATGAGAAGTAGGAAGTGAAATGTATCTATTAATTTTCTAGAGGCTGGGAGTCAGTTTCTGTAGAAAAGGGTTGCGTGAACAGGAGAACAGGTGAAAAATGGGGAAGCAGATACCTAATTCGTAACTAAGGAGGTGTCCATGACTCAAATAGAATTGATTGAAGCGGATATCACAACTGTTG
>CAZUUJ010000077.1:0-15698 GCA_964623625.1 uncultured Desulfocapsaceae bacterium | reverse complement strand
GGAGAGCTGAACTTTTACGGAATCGAGAAGCGGGTGACCGACATAGTCAACATCAAGGCCATGTTTTTGAAAAAAATCTTTTTCAAAGGGAAGAATGACACCGAGTCTGTCAACCAGCTTCTTCATGGTCTTCACCCTGCCCTTCCTCCAGGCCCACACCTGTGGAGTGATATAATAAAAGACAGGTATACCCAGTTTTTTTGCTTTTCTTGCAAGCAGCAGATTAAAATCCGGGAAATCTATGATAATGAGAAGATCCGGTCTCTCAGCCTTCATCTGTTGTCTAAGTACCCTCTGGGCTGAAATAATATCTTTTAGGTGAGCAAGGATTTCGACAATACCGACCACGGCGATGCCGGAAGAATCAAACAGGATGTCCACACCCTGTTTGTTCATCTCTGGTCCACCCATGCCGAAGAAATGACAACCGGGAGATTGTGATCTGATAGAATTAACAAGCCGTGAACCATGCAGATCACCTGAGGCTTCACCGGCTATGATCATTATCTTGTCGTTCATCGGTCCAATCTGCAAATCATCTCCTTTGTGATCGAGGCGAACTACTTTCTTTTCAGGCTGACGCGGTATGATTCATAAGCGATGATCTTCTGATATTCCTGTATCTGAGCGATTACCTGTAGGGCAACATCAAGCGCCCTTCTTCCCTCTATACCAGATACCGACGGTTGAGTTCTATTTCTGACGTTTTCGATAAAATGGACTATTTCACTTCTTAAGGCATCTCCCTCACTAAATTCCTTAATCTCAATATCCTGCTTTGGCATACCGGAATCTTCAAGCTCTTCTTTGAGATGAATGGTCATAATTTTCCGATTGGCAAAATCGACAGTGATGTAAGAACCAGGCTGAAAAACCCTCATTTTCCTGACATTGGTTTTCGCAATTCGAGAGACGGTAACGTTGGCCGTTGCGCCGTTCTCAAAAATAATTCTGGCATTGGCAAGATCGGTTGTATCGGTGACAACAGGGGCTCCGACAGTATGTATGGTTTGTATGGGTGAGTCGATAATGGAAAGGATGATATCAATATCGTGAATCATCAGATCAAGAACAACATCGACATCAACCCCCCTGCTCTTAAAAATATGGATTCGATCAGACTCAATAAACATCGGCATATGGAGAAACGGTTGCATAGCCTCGACTGCCGGATTAAACCGCTCGAGGTGACCAACCTGGAGTATCGCGTTTTTTCTCGAAGCCTTGATAATTAGATCGTCGGCCTCGTCCAGGGTGACGGTCATTGGTTTTTCCAGTAGAATATCGATCCCGGCTTCAATGCAGTCGGAGGCAACCTTATGATGGGAACTGGTCGGAACCGCTATTGAAACAGCATCCACCAGTGGAAGCAGTTCACGATAGTCGAGAAACGACCGGCAGCCATGTTCTTCGCTGATGGTCCTGGCTGTTTGCTCATTGTTATCGGCAACTCCGATCAACTCCACACCGTCCATTTCCGAATACTTCCTGGCGTGGAACTTACCTAGATAACCAACGCCGATTACACCTGCCTTAATAGTTTTCATATGTTTTCAGTTTGTTTCTTTACTCAAAAAGTAGTTGCGGGGATCTCAATCAGTACCGAATCAAATACCAAGATAGGCCCGTCGTACTTCCTTATTATTCATTAATTTACTACCACTGTCGCTTAAGGTGATACGACCGTTTTCCAGGACATAACCTCGATCGGCAATCTGGAGAGCCTGGTGGGCATTCTGTTCGACAACAAAAACGGTTGTATTCTGTTCTTTGTTGATTGTCTTTATAATTTTAAAAATTGTTTGAATGATAATCGGTGCCAGCCCCATGGATGGCTCGTCCAATAGCAGGAGTTTGGGCCTTGCAAGCAATGCCCTTGACATGGCCAGCATCTGCTGTTCACCCCCGCTCAACGTGCCGCCGAGCTGGCTACGTCGTTCTGCGAGAATGGGAAAAAGAGAATAAACATAGTCGAGGTCACGGGCAGTCTCTTTTCTATTTTTCCGCAGAAAAGCACCCATATCAAGGTTTTCCTGAACAGTCAACCGGGAAAATATATGTCTGCCCTCCGGCACCTGACTGATACCGAGTTGAACGATCTTGTCCGGCTTGTATCCGTTTATTCGTTCACCCCGATACACTATTTCACCTGAACGGCAGGCCAGAATACCGCTGATGGTCATGAGAATAGTTGTCTTTCCAGCTCCATTGGCACCGATCAGAGTAATGATCTCCCCCTTTTTGACAGATATGGAAATATTTTTCAATACCGATATATTTCCATATCCAGCTTCGATGTTTGTGATCTCAAGCATCTTACTCCACACCAAGATACGCTTTGATCACCGCAGGATCGACACTCACCTCATCCGGTGTTCCCTGTGAAATTTTCTTCCCATAATCCATGACATAGATTCGATCCGAGATGGACATAACCAGCTTCATATCGTGCTCGATGAGCACAACACCAGGCCCATCTTCTTTAATGGAGACAATCAGATTATCAAGTTCCCTGGTTTCCTGTGGATTCAATCCGGCAGCAGGCTCATCGAGCAGCAATAAAAAAGGTTCGGTGGCCAGAGCCCGGGCGATTTCAAGACGTCGCTGGATACCGTAAGGAAGGTTTTCGGCCAACTCATCGACATATTGTTCGATACCAACTTTCTTGATAATCCGGTAGCTGAAATCGATACTTTCCTGTTCTTCCTCTCTGGTTGAACGGTTACGAAAGATTGCTCCAAGAATAAAGGAATGGGTGCGGCAATGACGTCCAATCATCACATTTTCCAGGCAACTCATCTTGGGAAAAAGCCGAATGGATTGAAAGGTTCTTGCCATGCCCAGTTCTGTAATTTTATTGATCTTCAGACCATTGAGACGAATTGGATCGTTTTTGGATTGTGGAGTTGCAAGAAAGACATCTCCCTCAGTCGGTTGATAGATTCCGGTCAAACAATTAAACAAAGTCGTTTTACCGGCACCGTTGGGGCCGATAATGGCGACGATTTCACCTGTCGACGCTTGGATATCAAAATGGTTGACAGCCCTGACACCACCAAAATCCATGGACAATTGATTAACTGTCAGTATCGGTGTGGTCATATTTCTTTGATCCGTTACCAGATGTTTTTAGTGAAATCCTGTATTTCCTCCGGACGTTCGATATCAATCCCTGTGGTCTGAACACCATCATGACGACCATAATTCCGCCAAAGGCGAGCATACGGAATTCGGATAACGGACGTAAGTACTCCGGTAAAAGAATAAGGATCAGCGCCCCGATAATCACCCCGACAATTGAACCCATACCACCAAGGACAACAATGGATAAAATGATTGCCGATTCGAGAAATGTAAAGCTTGCTGGATTGACAAAAGTGGTTTTGGCCGCAAAAAACACACCGATTATACCAGCCCAAAAAGCGCCAAGTGCGAATGCCACCAGTTTTGTTTTGGTTTTATCGATTCCCATGGCCTGGCAGGCAATTTCATCTTCTCTTAACGCCAACCATGCCCTTCCAAGGCGGGAGTTCTGCAGACGGTTGACAACAAAAATGGTAAACAGAACAAAAATCACCATCAGGTAGAATAGATAAATAATTGATTGTTCCAGAGTGAGCTGATAGCCGAATAAGGATGGCCTCTCTATGTTTGAGATACCGGCTGGCCCATTGGAAAACTCATTCCAGTTTTCCAGCACAAGACGAATCATTTCTCCAAAGGCAAGGGTAACAATGGCAAGGTAGTCACCGCGCAAACGCAAGACCGGAAATCCGAGCAAAATACCGAAAAGTAAAGCCATCAAACCACCAAATGGCAGAGCAAGCCAAAAATCCAGATGATAATGATGATTTAAAAGAGAATAGCTGTAGGCACCCACCGCATAGAAGGCTACATAGCCGAGATCCAGCAACCCGGCCAAACCTACAACGATATTAAGACCAAGACCGAGCACCACATACATGAGTGCGGTTGTCATGATATTGGTTTGATAACTGGAAAAAAGCAGTGGAAACAGCAGGGTGAAAACCAGCACTGCTCCCCCTAATGGATACAGATATTTGGGCTCGTTGATGATTTTCTGGATAGAGGTGACACTCAATTGGATTGGAAACAGTTTCTTTCGATTTCTCTGCGTTTTTTGATAGGAAAAATACGCTGAAGAGAGAATGGAAAGGATAAAGATGCCAATCACCACATAAAAGAGGTTTTCCCAGCGGTAATGAACCGTTTTTTCAATACCATCGGCTTTGATAACCATTAACGGAAAGGTGAGAAAACCAAACCACAGTGCAATAAGAACCGACTTCTTGATCTGCTTGTTATTCACCATAGTCTGCTACACTTTTTCCATTTCAGACCGGCCAAGAAGGCCTGATGGTTTGAAAATCAGAATTAACACCAACAGTGAAAAAGCAAAAACATCTTCATAGTCGGAGGACACATACCCGGTTGCAAAGCTTTCTGTCAATCCTAGAACCAGACTGCCCAGCACAGCTCCGGGAATTGAGCCGATACCTCCAAGGACTGCTGCAGTGAATGCTTTGATACCTGCGAGAAAGCCGATGGAAAAGTTGATCTGACCGATATGAGAGGCAATCAACATACCCCCGATTGCCGCAAGAGATGAGCCAATAATGAAGGTTGCCGAGATGACTCTATCAACATTAACCCCCACGAGCATTGCCATCGTCCGGTCCTGTGAAGTAGCACGCATTGCCTTGCCTATTCTGGTAAACTTAATCAGCACAGTAAGGCAAACCATAAAAAACGCTGAAGTGAGAATGATGACAATATCAGATGATCCGACAATATGGGCATATGGCTCCATAAAGGCAAAATCCGGGATAAGTGCGGGAAACGGGAGAAAATCCGAGGTTTGGGCTAAAAGGACATAGTTCTGTAAAAATATGGACATGCCGATAGCGCTGATCAGCGGTGACAACCGCGGGGCATGACGAAGCGGTTTATAAGCGATTTTTTCAATGGTATAGCCGTAGGCCGATGACCAGAGAGCCGCGCCAAGACCAGCCAGAACGATAATTGCCAGAAGCGGGAAACCGTATATTGACAATACTGTGGCAATAATAAAGGCTGTAAAAGCTCCGATCATATAAATTTCACCATGGGCAAAATTAATCAAACCGATGATGCCGTACACCATGGTGTAGCCAAGGGCAATGAGCGCGTAAATTGACCCCTTTGTCAGTCCACTGAATAACAGTTCTATAAAATATTCCATATCCAAATGAATCTGGTGCTACCTTGTAGTGCAACAGAGGCTCGCACCTGATATCAGACCGTTTCAATCATGGATAAACGAATACTATTTGGCAACCACATATTTCCCATCGGCAACAACATACATGGAAAAGCCGACTCCTATGGCATCACCTTTATTATCAAAATTGATATTGCCAACAGGCGTATTTACTTTTTCATTCTGCAAAACCGTTTTCAAGGCGGCCAGATCAGTTGTTCCGGCTTTATCGATAGCATTCAGAATGGCAAGAGCAGCGGCATAGGCGCCCTCGAAAAAAGCGCCTGGATCGCTTTTATACGTTTTTTTATGTTCGGCCTTCGCCGTATTTGCCAAGGGGTTGGCTGAATTATCCTGGGGACCGGCTGCATAAACACCTTCGGCCGCTTTACCTGCGATTTTAATAAAGGTGTCGTCTTTCACTCCATCATCTGAGATGAATTGGGTTTTCAACCGTTTTTTCTTCATGATGGTTACAATCTTAGAGGCTTCCGGATGATAGCCGCCAAAGATAACAGCTTGAGCGCCGGACCGTTTTATCTTCTGTACAATCGCTGAATAATCCATGGAACCTGGTGTGATGCCTTCAAACAGCACCACTTTTGCATCTCCGTCTTTCTCAATTCTCTTTTTTGCTCCTTCAGCCAACGGCTTACCATAATCTCCCTTGTCGTGGATAACGGCTATTTTGGAGACACCAAGATTATTGACGGCAAAATCAACCATCGCCGGAGACTGGGCGGCATTGGGAGCGATTGTTCGGAAAAAATTGGGATAGTTGCCTGAAAATGTCAGATCATCGGCTGTGGCCGAGGGTGACATGACCAGTACCCCTGCATCAGCATAAATCGGCAGAGCTGCTTTTGTGGCCCCGGAACAGATTGGACCAAGAATGACTTGGACTCCACTGGTAACCAGCTTTGTGGCTGCATTAGAAGCAAGCTCCGGTTTGCAGACATCATCTTCGATGAGCAGCTCTATCTTTTTACCGTTTATACCGCCGGCAGCGTTCACCTTTTCGACAACCAGTTTGGCCGCATTCACAGACGGCAGGCCATATGATGCCAGGTCACCACTGTGTGGTCCGACAACACCAAATTTTATGGTTTCTCCTGCCAGACAGACAAAAGGCATTACAAATCCCGCAAATAAAAAAATACTTCCAAGAACAATCAATTTGTTTTTGATTGATGTCATGTTCCTCTCCTTTAATAATGTGTAACAGGTGCTGCCTGTATTCTTCGTACTTATTTCATGAAAAAGAAGACTTTAAAACAGCAGAAATGGTGTACAGTGAGCTTGTCGAAATAATATAAATCCATGAAGTATACCTGAATCTATGACGCAATTGCCATTTTAAATTATTATTGTTTTAATATAGTCTTCTGATTACCAATGATTCCGAGCATAGACCGAAAAAGAGGTGCTGTCGGTTTGACAGACGTGTTTCAAAAATCATGTATTTCAACCAAACCTTTCCAAAAACCTGGACATGCCAATATAATACTGAGCTGTATTACCCGATAAAGAAGAATCCTTGACCGGAGGTTGGATTGGTAAATCGTCAACACCTCGTGTTCAGTTGAGCGTTATGGGTAATCGAGTACAGTTTTGAATTTTTAGAAATTAGTAAATCAACCTGAACCCGGAAATCACTCATAGTTACATTCGATAGCACTATGCGAACCTATATATCGATAGTTGCTCAAGGATTCAGGTAACTTTACAGTCATTTCAACCAGAACCTTCATTAAACAGATTATGTCTGAATTCCTTTTCTCTTTAGGACGTCCTTTCAGTCCTCTTTATAGCCTTCTTATGAAAGCCAGGGAAACTGCCTATCGGAATGGACTGTTTAAAACATATCAGCCATCTGTTCCTGTCATATCGGTGGGCAATCTGACCATGGGTGGAACAGGTAAAACACCTGTTGTTCAGACAATTTGTCAATACCTTCAGGAAAAAAAGATCAAAACCGCCATTATCAGCCGTGGGTATGGTGGACAGGCAAAAAAACCGATCAATCTTGTGTCCGATGGCAGTCAGGTACTGCTCAGTGCCGAAGAGAGTGGAGATGAACCCCGGCTGCATAGTCACCGGCTGCCGGGTGTTGTCGTAGCGACCGGTAAGGACCGCAAACCGGTCTGCATGTATGTTGAGAAGAAGTTCGGTTGCCAAACGATTGTGCTCGATGATGGTTTCCAGCATCTTGGTGTAAAACGTGATCTCGATCTTGTTCTATTCAGCAGTTCAACACTCGCCGGAAACAGCCGGGTATTTCCAGGTGGTGATCTGCGCGAGCCTGTTTCCGCCCTCAACCGGGCGGACGCCTTCATTCTGACAGGCACAAATGAGAACAATAAAGAACGGGCCGGTCGTTTTGGCGAACTGTTACAAAAGCGATTTGGCAACAAACCCGTTTTCTTCAGCTCAACTGAGATCTATGGAGCAAGAAAAGCCGGCCGCCATGATATCATCAGCTTGAATGAGATGCCCTCACCTCTATTTGGCTTCTGCGGCATTGCCGGCCCTGACCGGTTTCGCGAAAGTTTGGATGAATTGGGCATTAAAACATGCGGATTATCTTTTTTTAAAGATCATAAAAAATATACAGATGCAGATATAACACAGCTGTTCAACCAAGCAAACAAGTCAGGTGCCGCCGCACTGCTTACAACTGAAAAAGATATGATTAAACTTGATCATGTCGGTTTTAAACTTCCATTGTACGCTATAGTCATCCAAACAACCATCGAGGACAGTTTTTGGGATTTCCTGGAAACCAAGCTTTACCACCAATAAATACTACCGATTACAATATCCAATCCCCTACAATGTGTGTCATATACGACCACTATTCTAAGAAAAATTGGTGTTTTTCACCACACTGAAACCTTCCGGTGACATGGTAACTGTTCGTTTCAGAAATTGTCTTGTCTTTCTTACTGGAAAAACGTGTTTTTATTGCCTCGAATCCTACCAAAATCCAGCTACGAAACTGGTCTGGATATTGCAAAGATTTGGTAAGGATGTTTAAAGAAACACCAACCAGTTATCTTTCAGGGGAAATATGTCCACTTCAACCGAGCCGAATCAGTATACGCTCAAAAAAAATATCAGCTGTTGCGGTGTCGGTCTCCATTCCGGCCGCACAGTTAATCTGACACTCAAACCTGCCGGCATTGACAACGGTATTCGATTTATCCGTACGGATATTGGTGGGGATTCGCCCATTCAGGCACATATGGATAAGGTCATCGATACCAGGTTGGCAACCACTATCGGCAATGGCTCGTTTCGAGTATCCACCACGGAACATTTATTAGCCGCACTTCGCGGCTTTGGTATTGACAATGTCGATATCGAATTGGATTCACCAGAAGTACCGATTATGGACGGCAGTGCCGGACCTTTTATTCACCTGTTAAAAAAATCGGGACGAAAAAAACAGAAAGGGTTGAGAAAAGTTTTACGAATCACAAAAGAAATCGTATACGAGACCGGAGATAAACGAATCTCCATATCCCCGAATGATGGTTTCAAAGTATCGGGAAATATAGATTTTGATGATGCTTTAATTCAAAAGCAGAGCTTTGAAGTTGACCTGACACCTGATAAATTCATTAAGGAAATAGCCAATGCCAGAACATTCGGCTATGTCGAACAGGTTGAAGAGTTATGGGCCAACGGACTGGCTCTTGGCGGCACCCTGGAGAGTGTTATTGCTATTCATTGGAACAGGAAATCAGTTCTAAATGAAGACGGACTTCGTTTTGATGATGAATTTATCCGCCACAAGGTGCTCGATATCATCGGTGACTTGACGCTGCTTGGTTGTCCCATTCAGGGCCATGTAACTGCTCACAAAACCGGACATGCGGAACACCTGGCTTTTATGAAGACCATTTGTCAGGCGCGCAGTTGCTGGGAATTCGTCGAGCTTAAAGAAAACGGTGCACCTGCTGTCTTAAAAGATATCGTTTCATCGACCAAATCCGCTGGCCAGGTCATCATGCCGTTCTTCAACACCAGCAAAGAATCCGTCGCATTGGCCTGATCACATACAATCACTCCATCAAAAGAGCTGCTATCGGGATGCCGACAGCAGCTCTTTTTTTTATTCTCCACATACGAGCAAGTTGGGTCGTTACTCGTTTTCCAGTTATTATTGCGCGGCGGTTTCACCACAAACAGTAAAAACCGCCGGCTATGCCGGCGGATAGCGCTGCTCATTAAAACTTAAGTGCTTCGCACATTTGCTCCCCGGCTAATCCGGGAATCAAAACCACGCGATTTACGCGTGGTTGTTTACTCTCCTATTATTTTCACCAGTACTCGTTTTTTTCTTCTTCCGTCAAATTCACCATAGAATATACGTTCCCATGTCCCGAAATGGAGCTTGCCGTCAGTCACAGCTACAACGACTTCTCTTCCCATGACCTGTCTTTTCATGTGGGCGTCGGCATTATCCTCATAGCCGTTGTGACGATATTGATCAACAGGTGCGTGAGGAGCAAGCCTTTCCAGCCATTGCTCATAATCGTAGTGCAAACCGGACTCGTCATCATTAATGAATACCGATGCTGTAATATGCATGGCATTGCACAGCAACAATCCGTTTTGAATTCCAGACTCAGCCAAACACTGTTCAACTTCCCCAGTGATATTAATAAAAGCTCGCCTGGTCACCACTTCAAACCAGAGTTCTTTATGATAATGATTCATGTTCTTCTCCATAAATAAGTATTTTGTAACACCGATTGATTGCCCTTAATGCTCAATCTAACACAAGGTGTTGTCGATTTTCCAGTCCAGCCTCGGTTAAGAATCCTTCTTTATCAGGTAATACAGCTCAGTATTATATTGACATGGTCAGGTTTTTTAGAAAGGTTTGGTAAAAATACATGATCTTTGAAATACGTCTGTCAAACCGAAAAGCAGGCGTCAGGAAAACGGAGACAGCATATAGAATCCTTTCACCAGCCTGAGCAATTTATTAACAATTGAATAGTCTGATTTGTAATCAGACAACAATTTGCCTAAATCTCTACAAATTGAATATGACTCCGGATGCGGAAGTATTGATTGATGTAGTCCGGATAACATATCAGAAAATAGTACAAAACAGATAGACGCAATCAAGGGATGACAAGACAATCGATACAACGTATAATTATAGATTTTTCACGTTTGTTTTAAAATAGTCAATATTCGCAGGGTGAATGAATTAAAAGCTCATATTTCATTTTTCGCTCCGACCGACGTAAAAAAATGAAGCCATTCTACTCTTGTCAGTATCATGTCCTTTTCAAGTCGAAATTGTAATTATAACAACGGTCAATGTGAAAAGCTGAATACCGGCTGTGTTCCCGGAAGACGCGGATGTGTTCTCGGATAACGGCCTTTTAAGTCCTATGCCACCAGGTTTATTATTGTATTGAATTGACATTTATCTTTTCAGGAATTGCTCATGCAGGAGTCAAACCCCACTCAAGACACTACGGTCAACATCCCGGACATTCATGTTCCCGACAACCCGGCCTGGCCTGAATTGACCGAAGAGGAAACCCGTGATCTGAAAAATCATATCAAAGCCATGCTGAAAGCCCAGGATGGCGTGCTGCTTGCCCACTACTATACCGATGGTGAGCTACAAAACCTGGCAGAAGAAACCGGTGGTTGTGTTGCCGATTCGCTGGAAATGGCAAGATTCGGAACGGAGCATCCAGCCAAGACCTTGGTGGTTGCCGGAGTTCGTTTCATGGGTGAGACCTCCAAAATACTCAACAATGAAAAACGGGTACTCATGCCTGACCTGGCGGCAACCTGCTCTCTTGACGAAGGATGTCCTGCCGATCTGTTTTCAGCCTATTGCGATCGTTTTCCAGATCATACCGTCGTTGTGTATGCCAACACATCCGCTGAGGTCAAAGCCAGGTCGGATTGGGTGGTCACATCTGGTATTGCTCTTGATATCGTCAGATATCTGGCTGATAAGGGGAAAAAAATACTCTGGGGACCCGATAAACATCTTGGCAACTACGTTCAGAGGTTGACCGGAATCGAGATGATCTTCTGGCCAGGCTCTTGTATTGTGCATGAAGAATTCAAATCAGTTGCGCTTCAGCGTGTAAGAAAACTGCACCCGGATGCAGCCGTTCTTGTTCATCCCGAATCTCCTGCTCCGGTGATCGATCAGGCCGATGTGGTCGGCTCAACCACTGCACTGATCAATGCGGTGGCTTCAATGAAAAACAATGAGTTTATCGTGGCCACCGATGCCGGTATTTTCAGTAAGATGAAGAAAGTGGCTCCAGGAAAAACACTTATTGAAGCGCCGACAGCTGGTGAAGGAGCCACCTGTCAAAGCTGTGCCCACTGCCCGTGGATGGGAATGAATTCGCTCATAAATTTAGCGGAAACCCTCGAAAAAGGGAGTAATGAGGTTTTTGTCGATAAAGAGCTGGCCCGCAGAGCAAAAATTCCGATCCAGAGGATGCTTGATTTTGCCAAGACCTTAAAAAAGTAAGAACTATCTTTTCCTATTCAATCCTGTCACCTGACAGGGAGAACCATTTGTCATACGAATTCTTCAACTCCGACCACTTGAAACGATCCGTCAGACGATTGGAGGTTATATAATCCATTTTCTGAGGATATCTGAGCAACTGGCTAAGATGACGACTAAATTGCTGATCCTTGTATCGATAGCTGGAGTCAAACAACTCTGTGTACGATAGCCTGTCCGGCAATACAGGATAACATCCTGCCCGAACTGCCTCGATAATCGATATTCCAAAAAACTCGTGTTGCGCAGTAGAAACGACGATATCTCCCTGGCAGAGAAGACGTACATATTCCCGCCTCGATTTAACATAGCCAAAGTGGAGGATATTATCTTTTAGCCGTTCTTTCGCCCGCTCAAAGCATTCAGGCCGCTTATCAAACGATTGCCCTAGAACAATCAGCTTAAAAGGTATTTTTTCTTTCCGAATCTGATCTAAAGCTGCAAAAAAAATCTCCGGCCCTTTGTCATGTTCCCACCTGTGATTCCAAACAATGACCGGGGGACCGTTCGATGCCGGTCTGTTTTTTCTTGTTTTATCGATGAGGGAATAATCAAACCCTGGAAAAAGAATACATGATTTTTTTCTCACCTCTTCTACAGTTCCCGACAGCTTCATATCTGAAGCCTTTTTCAGATAGACACTGATCCCACCAAGGAAACCCTGCAGATTGTAGTTTGAATTAAAGCCCAATGAATTAGCTGCCATGGCGCTGTTGTAATTGATAGCAGTAAATTGATAAATTTGCGGATCGGCAATCTGATTGGGGTACCCGAACTGATTTTCATGGAAATAGATATGGATAGGTGTCGTCGGATTCCACCATGGCTTTGATGTCAAAAGAGAACGGAGAACGGCTGTATCAACAAAGGTTGAACACAGAACGACATCGAATTGTTCTCTTTTTGTGGTGCAGAGCTTCTGTATCTGGTCGGCAAACCAGTAAGCAGAGAGCTGCATTCGCATTTTCCACTTCCTGGCCGGAAGGGTTAAAAAGGTCCATTCAGCCGATAGTGTGGACGCTAACCCTTGCAAAAAAGCTTTATGGGAACCACCGAAATAGGGTTCAAGGATAAGAATCTTTTTCAGGGTAGATGTCACTGGAATAACTCCTGAACATCGAACGATTGTGGCCGCTTATTTGGTACGGGACATCATCCAATGGATTTAAGGATCGACAGCATTTAAGAAAATGCTTATATTGGTTCCAGGTAACAGAAAAGCCTTGCTATATCTGCGGCTCTCTTATTGGAAAGACATATCCCGCAATAACCAAGACAAATATACCTGTTTGAAAAGGACATATCCTATGCATTTGATTGACGAAATACCCTGGGTAATTGTTATCCTCTTCTGCTGCACATTAGGATTCATGCCGTTTTATCCAATGCCTCACCTCTATGAAAAACTGTTAATGCTGATTTCAGGAAATCTAAAACGGCCTATGGATATTTTTGACCTGTTCTTTCACGGGTCACCCTTTATTGTGCTACTTATAAAAACCGTACGATATTTCGCCTATGGGAAATAGGAAGTGGTGAAATAACCTGGGCTCAGCCAAGGAGCTCGACAACGCGATCAAGAATAAGATCAGCGGTCTCTTCTTTTGAAACCATTGGCAATTGAATGTGTTTATCGTGATCAACAAGGGTCACCCTGTTGGTATCCACCCCGAAACCGGTATTGTCGCCACTGATATCGTTGGCACAAATCAGATCAACTTTTTTTTCTTTGAGTTTTCTTCTGCCTTCTTCCAGCATATTATCTGTTTCAGCACAGAAACCGACGAGAAATGGAGTAGAAGATGTCCGTTTTCTGCCAATTTCGGCGAGGATATCCGGGTTGGCCTCAAGTTCCAACATCAATTCGGCCTGGTTTTTCTTAATTTTACGATCAATTTGATGTTTTGGCCGAAAGTCTGATACTGCAGCTGCTTTTATAACAATGGTAGCCTGTTGCAGCGAATCAAAAAGTTGATCATACATTTCCCGTGCAGTCTGAACTTGCAAGGTATTAATCCCATGGGGTGGGCTTAGAGCGGTTGGTCCACTGATCAGCGTGACTTCAGCCCCCCGACGATAAGCGGCTACCGCAAGGGCATATCCCATCTTGCCTGAAGAGCGGTTGGAAAGGAAACGGGCGGCATCTATGGTTTCCCTGGTTGGCCCGGCGGTGACCAGAATGTGGTGGTTTTGAAGATCCTGCTCAGACAGAGCTCGCAATATAGCTTCCCTGGCAGTCTCCCAGGAAACAAGACGTCCCTGCCCTTCGGTTTTACAGGCCATGGAGCCATATTCGGGATCAACAATCTGATATCCGAATGATCTGAGTTTATCGATATTATTCTGGGTAGCCGGGTGGGCGAACATGTTGCTGTTCATGGCAGGGCAGATAATTACCGGAACCCTGGTTGCCAGGACGATGGCAGAAAGCAGATCATCGGCAAAGCCATGAGCCAGCCGACTGATCGTCTGCGCCGTAGCCGGTGCAATGACAATACAATCCGCCGTGGTGGCCAGATCGATATGGGATATTGAAGACGACTTTTCGTCTTCAAACATATCCGAACATGCTTTTTTCCCGGATAATGCAGAAAACGTCAAAGGAGAAACAAACTGGGTCGCTGACCGGGTCATCACAACAGAGACCTCGGCCCCTGCTTGAGCAAGCGTCGAGACCCAGCCGGCACCTTTGAATGCAGCGATGGAACCGGTAATTCCAAAAACTATTTGTTTGCCAGCAAAAGATCTGCTCATTTTTTACTCCTACCTGAGTCGAACAGCTTCAAACTCAAGAAATATCGACGCTAATGAAAACTAATCCTAATACGAAAAAAAAGAGTCATCAACGTATGTGGTATAAACAAAAAAAGCATGCTCCGAATGTTCGGAACATGCTTTTTTTATTACAAACAAGGATCAATCAGTCTCTGCCTCCCCCGAAAAATCGAAGAAGCATCAGGAAAAGATTGATAAAATCAAGATACAGGGCCAGAGCTCCCATAATGGAGCCTTTAGTGATAGCCGCTTCACCCTGCTCCATTATACCGTCTTCACCCATTTTTTTAATTTTCTGAACATCATAGGCGGTAAGGCCGGTAAACACCAGAACACCGATCATTGAAATAACCCAGTAAAGACTGGAACTCTTCAAAAATATGTTTACAATGGAAGCAATGATAATACCGATCAGTCCCATAAAAAGAAAAGAGCCGAAACCGGACAAGTCCCTTTTAGTCACCAGACCATAAACGGCCATGGCTCCAAACATACCGGCTGTTATAAAAAAGGTTGCGGCTATGGATGTGCCTGTGTAAGCAAGGAAAATTACGGATAAGGTCAGCCCGTTCAGAACAGAATAGAGAAGAAACATGGATGAGGCGGTACCCGCCTGCATTTTATTGATTCTCGCTGAAAGGTAGACGACCAAGCCCAGCTCACCGATAATCAGGATTATAAAAAGACCGCTTGATGCAATGGTCTGCGCGAAGCCCAGCATGGCAGTGAAATAGGCGACCACACCGGTAACTCCAAGACCAACGGCCATCCAGTTAAACACCTTGGCAAGAAAAATGGATGAGGCATCAACTCTGGCTTTACTCAAAGTGATCTGTTGAGCGTGCTGAGACATAACAAACTCCTTTTCTATCTCCTGTTGAGGATTTTATACAAATCCGACAATAGGGAGCTACTTACAATTTATGATCCTGATATGGACCGAAACCCTCTTTTCAATATTTACGTAATCGGTTAAATAGACTACATTTGATCAACATTTTAATCATTTAAACTGAGCTTGCAACCAGAATCCGTGATGTAGATTATTTTAAGATTTATAATATTTTGATATAGTACTGAATCGTTGGCTTTTCC
>CAZUUJ010000076.1:0-16329 GCA_964623625.1 uncultured Desulfocapsaceae bacterium | reverse complement strand
CTCCCCGGCTTTGCCGGGAATCAAAGCCACGCGTTTCACGCGTGGTTGTTTACTCCAGCAGGGAAATTTTAGCACAGTTACAGAAAAGTGTGCATTTATTTTTGTATCTTATTGTTGATATTACTCAGTTTTTTCCTTAACACTTCCGTAATAATACGGATGCTCTCAATTCGGACAAAATACGACCGAATTATTGAATGAAGTAGGATAATAGAGCATCTCTCTTGGTCAGAGAAAAGCCCCGAAACCTGGAAAAAGGTTTCGGGGCTTTTAATTTTGTAAACAGGCTAGCTGCCAAAGGTGAGTATCTCTTTGCTGTCCTGTACTGGAATCCCGTGTTTGGCCCAGTCATAGATACCGTAACGGAGGTTGTAGATGCGTTTGAAACATCTATCGGCGAGGATTCGGCGGCAACGGTTGGACTGTTGCCGGTGGCCGTGCTCCCTCGTGATGACAGAAAACCGCTTCGGTTATTGCAATACCTGGAATCAAAGCTGCGCTTTTTGCGTTTGTTTGTTTACTGGAATATGTTGACAGGATACAGTTGAGTTTGTATCTGTTTAAAGAGTGAGTTGTAGAGTGGTAACCCTGACGAGTACCCTTTGGAGGGTAAGATATTTCCGGGATACCACCATCGCAGCATTGTTGGACAGAAGTTACGAAGCGGCTCCTTATCACTGAATTCGTAACGGAAAATTCTTTTGCTTGGTAACACTTTAACAGGGAGGGAGGCATGAACAGAAAGCCAGGTTCTTTTTCGTTTCTTGAAAAACTCAGATTTCGGGTGGCACCACCGCTCATTTATCCTCTCATCTTCTTTTTTGTCATCTTCATGTTGGCAAGCTGTCTGTCAACAAGTGTTATGTTTAAAGGTGGACAGACCGGCGTGAAATCAGCTGTACTGGTCCAGGTATTCCAGAATGCCGATGCAGAGAAGGCAGGAAATGCCAATGCGCCTGGGACGCTTACCGAATTGTATCGTATAGTGGACGGTAAAGAGGTTTTTCTGCAGAGATCGCTTGCCACTCAATGGGGTATCGATAACCTTGAACCTGGACAGTATCGTATTCGTGTCCCCGCAGTTATCGATAACAGCGGGAACATACGGGAGACCCGATCCGGCGACAGAGTAACGGATTTCGAAGTCAGGACCGGCCAAACGACAGTGGTGAAGGTCACCCTGAAAAAGACCCCTACAGGGCTGATCATTGCAGCCATCATCACAATTGTTTTTATTGTTGTTGCTATTGCTCTTCTTATGGGAGAGCGTAATGTCAAACTGCCGCGGCCTCCACGGATTCCTGTTCCCGGACCCCACCACTTTCCTCTTCCCGTTCCGGTTATAGCGGCTCATGAGCTGTTTATAGTATCCACAGTCGCCGTCCATCCGGGACCTCGGGTGCAGACTCCAGCGCCTCGAGTGACATCGGTTATACCCGGCCCGGGAACCTCTGTTTCCAGTGGAATTGTAACACCGACACTTACATTCTCGCAGCCAATCAACAACCAGCGAGTTGGTCCCAGAACCATAAAAATGCTTGGTTCGAAATCCGGGCTTATATCTGGTACCAGTGTCTATGAGAACGGACTGATTCGTTTTATGCCTGAGAAGAGTCTTGTGCCTGGTGAAACTGTAACGGTGAGTGTCTATGCCGGTGGAGTAGTCAATCTTAACGGCAAACGGATGGCTAAGGATTTTTCATGGATATTCACAGTCTCTCCTTAAGTGCCGGGTGGTAAAGCTGACGATTTAATAACAGAGTCTTAACCCGATTCTAACTAAGTATTTACGCAACCTCCTTATGTTTTTTGAAGGAAAAACATTTGGAGGTTGCATATGAATACCTATTTCCCAATCCCCCAAAACCCTGCCCCCCTGGAAAAAGCAACGAATTTTGACATGGAGATTATTGACTACAGACAATCCCTGGTTGAACGAGATCTGGAAAGACAATCCGTGCGGAAAATTTTTTGGTGGAACCTGATGAATAAACTGGCCGGCAGTCGGTGAATAGCCATGAGGTCGTCCCGGAGTGCAAGGGGTGGAGATACTTGATCCGGATGAACCGTTAGTAAATCATATCTCTTACTTTTTTCGAAACCAAAAAAAATGTGATTGGCCGTTTTGGGGCCAGCCGCCTGTGCTGTGTTCCAGCAACTCCAGATTATTTAATCGGGCCAATGAGAGGATTTCCTCTTTGGTGTAAAACCGTGCAAACGGAGTAAGAAAAAAATCAAAGAACTGGTCACAGGATGTTGAAAAATCAGGTGGAGTATACCGTCTCTGATTAGCAGCGAGAACAACCCACAGTACGAGATAATAGACAAGAAATGCAGAATATTTAATTATAAAATCACCCAGTCTCGGGCCAAATATTTTTCTTATCATTTTCAGCGGGGGACTGAAAAAGAAGTACCACGAACGATAGGGATTATACCAGTTGTAAGTGTTGAAGAAAAGAAGTCCTCCGGACTTCAGGATCCTCACCGCTTCGGAAAATGAGCCGATAGGGTCTGGGGTGTGGTGAATTACAGCATGGGAAACGACCAGATCGGCAACCCTGTCTTTTATGGGGATTGCCATATTCGATCCTATAATCCCATCCGCTTTCAGTGGTTCGTTGCCAATATGGCGTATGGAGCCGGGCGCAATATCGATACCCAACAACCTGACATTCCTTTCACGCCAAAAGGCATCAATAATAGCCCCTTTGCCGCAACCGATCTCAACACAAAAATCAACCTTTTCAAACCAGGTATTATATTGCTCGCTACGCAACCATTTTCCAGTCGGAACATTATCCAGGTCCAGATAATTATGACATGGCAGCCTGTCGTAGTGCTCTGTTACCTCGTCGTAGTTTTGGGGAGGTTGAAAACCGGTTTTTTCCAGTTCCTCAAAGGTAAAACCCCGATCAGGGCGTAAGTCCGGAAAGCCATCAACAATTTGATAATAGATTTCTTTCCGGGAGTTTTTGAGCAGGGATGTCGTCCCACTGGAGGAAGGTGTCAATTCCAGGTCATTGCGATCAACAGGATCGCAGATATAGGGCAAATATTTTTCGATATCCATATGGGACTAGTAAATATGGTTTAGCCGGCTGTTGCATCCTAATACAAAGATTTTGTCTTAGCATATCAGCAAGCCAGGTTGGGGTTTGGCGCTTACCTGCCACAGTCTTGGGCCCGGCAGCTGCGGAAACTGCTTTTAGTTGTCGCCAACTGCCCCGGTGATAGCAGTGATCTCTTCGAACATCTTATACATATCTGAATATTTGAAAGCTTGCCTGTTCCGGATGGACTATAGCATGTCTTCAGGATTTTGGGAGCTATTTCAAGCAGCCAACCAATCGTTCAGTTTTGCATAATTAGGGTGCTTTTTCTGTCTTCTTGGATGGATGGAACAGCCTTTTTGGATTAGCGTGAGCGCAGTTTGTGTTTACCAACAATATACTTCGCTCTCTTGCCCGAGTTGAGTCTTACGTTTGCTTCAGTGGTTTCGGAAGTGTCAGACAGGAAACCTGCGCCAACCGATTAGGGGCGCAGGTTTGGCGACATCGATGAGTGGAATTTGTTCACCCGTTGATCAGAGTGGAATAGGTCAATGAGTCAATTACTTGACAATCAGTTACCGGTCAGCATCTCCAAAGAGGCAAAGATGGTGACATCCTTGCCGACCAGACCCATTTTGTGGAATTTACCGTTTCCGACGTTGTAAGCCAGCCTGTCAACGGTCAGTTTAAAATCGAATCCGGCGACTTTCTTGGATTTGTCCATAGGGTGTACTTTGCTGCCCATGTAAATTACAGGGAGCACCACATCTTTTTTAACGTCCTTCATCTGTAAAGTGCCGGCTACTGCGTAATTATTGCCGCCTGTGTGTTTCACTGAAGAACTGGTGAAGGTGATCTCAGGGTATTGGTCGGCAGCGAAAAAATCATTTGAAAGAAGATGCTTGTCGCGTTTGGCAATACCCGTTTGGATGCTATTTACATTAACAGTGAATTGAAAAGAGGAATCGGCGGGTTTTGCCGGATCAAACATGACTTTGCCGGAGTAGGTATCAAAATGTCCAAATACGGTGGAGTAAATATGCTGTACCCCGAACCGGAAACTAGAATGAGCCCGGTCGAAATCGTACTCGGCTCCCTGGGCTATCGGAGCCGCAAGAAGCAAAACCGGGAGGGTGATCAATAGAAAACGTTTCATGTAATTCATAACTTACCTCCTTAATATGTTTTTTTTTAAAAAGAAGATGAGAACTAAGAGTTCACAGCTCCCTTTTTTATTGGTAGGACACCGGCGATTAACAGGGCCCAGACAATGAAAGCAACACCAAAAGCAATCAGCACACCAAAGCGGGGTGGTCCCTTAGTAAACGAATCACTGACAAAGAGCACATGCGCCGGAATAAGTGCGATCACAATAAGAGCGACAACACGGTGGATCATTTTCCATACCAGATAGCTGATATGAAACAGAGGTCGCCAGAGACTGACAACCGTGTTGAATCCAATCATAACAAATAGGAGCATACCCATGACCTCCGGCCAATATTTCCACTGAAGATCAATGAAATGAAAACCATCAGATCCAAGCACCAGGAACGGGTGCAGTACAGCAAGCAGTCCTATGCCTGTACCATTGATCCTGTGAACACGGGTTACCGTCTTTCTGGAAAACGGCATCGGTAAACCGATCACGACTATCTGGGCAAACAGGAGAGTAACGGCCAGAAGGCCGGTAATCTTGCCTGTAAGCAGGAAGAATCGATGGATGCCGGTCTTATACCACAGGGTTGTGGATGGATAGAGAAACGGGATGGAAATCGCTGCGACAATAAGGCAAAGCAGGACACCAATCCAGATAGCCCGAAAATATATTTTCTGGTCCCAAACGTGATTACTTTTCTCTCTTACGGCTGCCATTTTCCTGCTCCTTATCTTTATAAGTCGATCCTCTACCGTTCAACAAATTCTAACGTGCTATGAAGCAATCAGATGCGTTTAGCACATGGTATCCGTGAGATCGCCATGGTCGCTCTGTTTCCTGGCGATCACCGGAAATAGATCACGTCGTTGCAAAGCCGAAGGCTGTGACAATCCGGTGATCCTCCATACAGACTAGCTGGAGCAGCAGCTTCCGGTTCCTGTCTCTTGGTCGCGCCGTGAACAGGTGGATATCCCCAGAAGGGAATAGGGCGGACACCAGCCGATAACACCGGTCAGAATGGGGATTATCCCCAGATAGGCCCAAGGGGTCTGCGGACCGACAAAGGCCAGCGATACGATAGCGGCTCCAACAACAACCCGAATAATCCTTTCGATTGATCCTATATTTTTTTTCATGATAAACTCCTTTTGATATGATAAAGGTGAAAATCGGTGTCAGTGACACTTGAATAATCCTTGATGAACACTCTAGTCATGAACAGCAAAAAAGCACGAGAAAAATACCACAATGTGGTATTTGATCGATAACAGATACGGTACGGAAACACATGAAGGCAATTGTCCAAGACAGGTATGGCTCTGCTGATGTTCTACGACTGGTTGATGTTGATAAACCAGCGGTTGGGGATGATGAGGTGTTGGTACGGGTCCGTGCAGCCTCCATCCATGCCGATGTCTGGCACGTAATACGGGGTATACCGTTTGTCTTGCGCTTTATGGGATCAGGGATTTTCAAGCCCAAATACAGGATTCCCGGTATAGATATGGCCGGTCAGGTTGTGGCTGTGGGGAAGAGTGTGAAATCCTTTCAGGAGGGTGATGAAGTATTTGGAGAAACCCATCACGGTATGCAGTGGGTCAATGGAGGGGCGTTTGCTGAGTATGTGTCTATACCCGAAGATATACTGGTATTAAAACCTTCCAATATAACATTTGAACAGGCCGCTGCCGTCCCTACTTCGGCCATGATAGTTCTACAGAACCTTCGACATAGAGCTCAACCGCAACCGGGGCAAAAGGTGCTTGTAAATGGAGCAGCCGGTGGTGTCGGTTCGTTTTGTGTTCAGATTGTCAAGGCTTGGGGTGCAACGGTTACCGCTGTTGATAGTACGGAAAAACTGGACATGTTGCGCTCAATCGGAGCTGACAGTGTGATCGATTACACCCTGGTGGATTTTACAAAAAGTAATGTAGGTTATGATCTTATTGTCGATATCCCTGGGAATCAAACATTTGCTGCTTGCAGGCGGATTCTGGTTCACCAGGGAGTTTATGT
Source organism: uncultured Desulfocapsaceae bacterium (assembly GCA_964623625.1). GTDB lineage: Bacteria > Desulfobacterota > Desulfobulbia > Desulfobulbales > Desulfocapsaceae > CAZLGM01. Next base: position 10,101 of record CAZUUJ010000076.1, on the reverse strand, counting down.
GCTCATCGGCCACGATCATTACGGTAAAGTAGGCCGCCGCTTTTTCGGAAGTATTCCATACTTTATGCGGTTGATGTTGATGTCCTTTTTTGTGGATCAATTGCCAAAACCGGACTTTTCAGAACCTCCGAAAAAAGAAATGATGACAGTTCTGAAGGAACTGATCGAAGAGGGGAAGATTGTACCGTACATTGACAGAACGTATCCCCTCAATGAAGTTCCTGAAGCTCTTCGATATATTCAGGAGGGAAAGGTAAAGGGGAAAGTGGTTATCACTGTGGGGAAAGAAACATAGAAAGATTGCCATTGCCCTTGGCTCAAACTTTTTTGGTTCTCCGGATTCATTCAACCTTTCAAATTCACAAAATAGACAAAATTGATAATATTGTTTAGTGCTGCCAGACTCTTTTTTTGATAGATCAGATGAAAATAAATAGTTGATAAATAAAAAAATTGTCCGATAAAATAGGAATATACGGGTCTTTCCATGATTTGCGCTGCAGTTTACTAATCAAATCCATATGAACCCTCATATGAATGTACTGGTTTCATTCTTGACCACCGTCTCTGTTATATGCTGTGGGGTTGTTGGTCCCAGTGTATCAACAGCCTCTGAAAATAATCGGGAACTAAATGTTGGTATCCAATCGGCATCGTTATTTGTTGTCGTCGACCAAAGTGATCCTGCCTATACTGTCTTTACTGGTATTGCCAACAAGACAGATAAGAAAAAACTTGAGCAGATCCGTTCGTCGATAACCAGCCAAAAGGGGTTGCGCATGCTCACGTGGGATCAGTTTTTAAAGAAAATCAAAGGAGTTGCCAGCTCGGTGATCATCAGGAATGATTATCCTGATGTCGAAGTTGTTAACGGATTGGTGTGTCTTCTGGCTTCCGAGCTAGGAACCGGAGCGCCATGGGGACTTACATGGAATGGTGGTGTTGCTCTCACCTATAACGATTACCGGTACGCCAGGCGAACCTTTGAACTGTATAAAAAAAAACCGGCTTTGTATAAACCGATTCAAGACCTAAGAAAAGATCCGATCAATCCGCGAGGACATCTTTCGTTTGCTGGATGTTATTAAAACCGGAAACTCTCTATCAAATGGAGGTAAACATCATGAAAGCACATAAGAGCTGTATGATTTTTATTATTGGTCTTGTTTCGTTGTTTATCTGGTCGACCCCTCTATTTGGCGGTATGCCGGGACCTGCTGACACCCAATACTTGAAAACTACAGGCGCGGGCTTTAACATTGACGGTAAGAGCCGTGCATTGTTTTATACAATGAGCTATCAAATCAAGAAAACATTACAATCTCCCCTATACGCCTCAATCCTGTTTCAGAATCCGGAAAACAGTAAGGCGCCGTTTGTTGAAAACAGGGTGCTTCAACCAGGCCACCAGGGATTCAGTGTGGAATCACCTGTTTTTAAGAGGATCAAGAATAATCACACCTATACGGTTGAGGTGATACTGTACAGCGATAAAGATCGAAAGAATTCCATAAGTACCCATTCACAGCAGGTGTTCTTTTCCCTTTCCGAAAAGATTGCGCCAAAATTGGGAATTGAGTTTATCAAGTAGTACCACCAAAAGAGAGGGAGTCCGATGATTAAGAGGATTACTCAATGTTGCCGTTGTATGGCCGGTTTTATTCTTCTTGTCTTTCTAGCTGTCCTCTGGGGGTGTTCTCCGGCTGAGGTCACTGTCAGAGAATTGACCTATCGGCCTTCCCCCAGCGATCCGTACAGGATCTGGATGGCCTTTGTAACCGATTCCGGGTTGTTGTATCTCTGTGGATCTGTCGATAATGGCCGAAAGGGAATTGAGCGGGTCAATCGGGTTTACAATCTGGAACTCCGCCTGGAAGATACGCTCCTTCCCACGCGTTCCGATGCCATTCAGACCATCCGGATTGATGAACACCCGTCGCTGCAAATGACCAAAGGTTACCTTACCGATCTTTGCCAGTTTGATAAGAAACGAGCGAAAAAGAAACCCCAGGAAAAGAACTGGCTTGAGATCTTCATGTCGCCCGGAGATAAGGGGTACGTCAAGCTCTACCATTCGGATGTTCGAGCGGGACGCCTTCCGAACCTGCCCATGAAACACCGCGCGGCGATCTACCGTGTCAGAGACAGCAATCCGCCCGAGTATCTCTTTATGGGGAGTCTGCTGAAGGATGGTCCTCTACGGAGAGTGCTTCTAGTCCTTGGTAACAGCCACATTGATGAGATGTGGTGATCGAACGCCCGGATTTCTTCCTGCAGTCACGGTTATTTTCAAAGTACTGTTTTGGCCTCTGCGGCTGACTGTTAAACAGTTCCGGGTCGGAAAACGGGCCAATGTTGGCTGTTCGGGTCGCTGCATCGATTAGGGCCTTTGCTGATATAGGCGTACTCCAGGACGGTCTTATTCACATCAGTCAGTTGGCCGATCTGTTTGTTAAAAATCCTTCGGAGGTGGTCAAAATCCGACAGCAAGTGACGGTTCGGGTTGTTGGGGTTGGTGAGAAACGGGGCAGGATTTTACTGTCTTTGCTTGAGGGTTAAGGAACACCACAGGCTGCAACTACTATGTCAAGTTCTACTTCTTGTTATCTCAGTAATCTTATCTTGATGGCGCTGTCAAGGTCATAGCAGCTTTTTGCCCACTCTTCTTCTTGGCAATTTGTACTGATTTACCCTGAACCACATTTGAAATTTGAACAGATGCTGTGTTTGGAGGACTCGTCCCCTCATTTACAGCTTCAATTTCAAATATATTTTTTCCCGGGTTCAATCTGAGTTGAAACGACTGTTTCTTATTCTTTAGCCGTATATCCTTTTTTAGAAGTCGATTGTTCAAATAAATATTAATAATATCTCCATCCTCATCCCGATGATCCCAGAACGTGATTGTAACCTCTCTACTGTTAACAGTTACACTGGATAAATCACCATCGCCGGAGTCTCCCTTCTGTCTAGTTGAACTCTTTTGTTGTTTCTTCTTTTTTGAGGATGAAGCCGGGGTACCTATATTGCCCGAAGTATATAGATCAGATTGACTGACAACTGTTTTTCCACCAATCGCACCTGATTTTTTTTTCTGTACCTGCGATGCACTGCTCTGTTTCTGAAACTCCTCCACTAACCCTGCCAGCTTCTTCTCTGCCGTTTTGTCGTGAGGCTGTGATTTAAAAGAAGGATCATTCAGAGGATTGTACTGCTTGTGAGCAGTAAAATCGCCTTGGTATCCAGGTTTTGATCTCTTTCCAAGCTCTTTTTTAGTTCTATAATGCTTATTGGGCAGGTATCTATCGTCTTTGTCTTTGCCTGTTTTCGGTAAAATAAGAACAAACGGCTTATCACTTCCATCGGAATATTGCATTGGTTGATCTTTGTTATAAACAGCAAACCAATAATCATCACCGGATTGTATGGAGTCGTTTGTGAGTTCCTTGTCAAATGACCAATCATATTGTCCTGATTCTGCCGAAGTTGCTATCTTTCGAATAGGTTGTTGCCCCTTGTGCAACGCAATAAAGACTTCAGATGAGGTGTTGGCACTGTCCCATTTTATAGTGCATGGTCCAGTTGCTATCACCGTTTCTCCACCATTTGGATAGATTAATTTTATGTATGGTTTACCAATAATTGAAAATTGCTCATCACTCTTGTCTCTTACCCAGTATGAATGGTATGGAACATGCAACATAATACTGTAATCATCTCCAGTATCGATTGATTGCGGGATCGTCCACTGGTAGTAACCTGTATTTTCCAGCTTTGCAGAGATAGTTCGGTAGTTCTTTCCCGCTTTTTGCAAGACAATGGCAATATTATCAAGATACCCTTTTTCTGAGCCCTTTTTCCAAGTAATCTGATAGGTTCCCCCGGTATGCCAAATGACGGGTTTGTTGGGATGGGTTATCTCTATAGATTGCCCTTCATTGTTGATCCCGAACCATTCAGATTGTGCGTGAATGATATTCGGAGCATGAGTTGAGCGGATAGATAAAACAAAGCGATCTCCCGACGGTACATCCTCTGGAATCTTCCACAGAAAAGAGCCGTCATTTTCCGTTTGATGGGCAACAGGCCATTGACCTGACCACATGAGAAATTGGCCACTACTCCAAATCGAACGTTGGACAACAATATCCACCCACTTGTTTGCCATTCGACTTGTATTCCAGTAATTTCCCGGCTTCCAGATGATTTCCATCGGGCTGAGTGTCGAATAGCGTATATCCTTATGGGGATAGATTATCTTGAGCGGAGCATCGTTTTTTAAGGTGAAGAAATGGTCAGACAGAGCACGGTACCGGCCTTTGCCCAAAGAGATTATCTCAACTTTGTAGTACTTGCTGGTAGGCAGGTCATGGGCCGGCTGCCACCTGAAGGAGCCGCTGTTTTCCGTGCGCTCGACAATAGTCCTGCTGAACTCACGACTTCCCGGGTGAGTGTACTTATGGAGAATAATTTTCACATGTGAGCCACCATCCGATTTCTCCCAGTAGATAAACCAGGTAGTGGTACTGTAGGCATCAATGACCTCATCGCCTTTACCCGGAAATTTTACTTTAAAAGGTTTATACGAGATGGAGAATCCCCTGTCACTTTCATCATGATGTGAAGGGTTGACAAGAGACGAGATTCGAATCCTGTAATCTTTGCCTCTTGGCAGATTTGGAACCCTCCATGTATGGCTGCCGGTGTTCCATACTTCTCCGGCAATGGTATGGACAACATTTCTATTTTTAATTAGCTCAATGGTCACATATCCACTTGTATACATCCCCTTGTTCCAGAGAATCTCTAGAGATTGATCCACAAGTACCGTCTGTCCACCGTTGGGAGATATGACCTGAATGGGTTCTTTTACTTTCTTTTCAGCGGCTTTTGAATGTGCTGGAAGGAATACCGATAGACTCGCAAGCAAGGAAAAGCATACCAAGAAACGGAATGTATGAATTATCATTGGCTTATCCATTGGTGAATTTCAAACGATTAGATTTAAGTATACATGACAGAATTGTTTTTTCGCTTGAAATATTTGTGAAAAAGTAACTTTGAGTAATACAGCGTAGAAAGGTGCTGAATCAAGCTAACCAACTGTATTGTTAAATACCAGCTAGTCTTATTGTAGGTTAGCGTTGAGGTGAGGGACGTGGTCGAGCTGGTAAACCAATTTCTTTCCAGACAAGATGAAGCAAGAGAGGAGCTGTTTTTATGAAACTACTTCTTTTTTACACCCATACCTTTTCGTTTAAAACGGCTGAAAAGGGGCTGGCCAATGTTCCGGATATCGATGTTGAAGAGAGCGTCCGTGATGGGGTCGTTATCTTTTTTCACGTTGAGGCTGAAGATGAGGAAAAACAGAACAAGGTCGTTCAGAAATTCACCAAAAACGTCAAATGGTTGGCGAGAAAATTTAATACAGCCAACGTGGTGCTCCATTCATTCAATCATCTCTCCTTAAGCAAAGGATCTCCGGAGCTTGCTGAAACCATTCTCGACCAGGTCACCGAGCGGCTGGAGTGAACCGGCTTTCAGGTTACCCATACACCGTTTGGCTACTTCAATGAATTTCAGATGCACGTGGCCGGAGATTCATTGGCCAAAGTGTATAAAGAATTTTAACGATATCTTATTATTGCGCAGCGGTTTTACCATAAGCCGTAAAAACCGCCGGCTATGCCGGCGGATAACGCTGCTCATTAAAACATGAGTGCTTCGCACATTTGCTCCCCGGCTTTGCCGGGAATCAAAGCCACGCGTTTCACGCGTGGTTGTTTACTGGGGTGGTCCGGAGATTAGCCAGCGGTAGAGTGCCAGACCCATCGGGATGGCCGTGATGGCAATATAGGCGACAACTGAGTATTTGATAAATTTAGCTCGTCTTTCGGCATTTTCTTTGCCGGGATTGAGTAGTGAGGCAATGATAATAAAACCGATAAATGTGAATGTGATGGCCGTTATGTGTCCTGAGGTTCCCATACACCTGAATCCGTGACAAATCTTGTTGTTTGGTTTGAGTGTCTAAGCTAAACATTGATCAAAGGTTGATCCCATTAAAAGCTGAGTATCTTGTCACTGGCTTTGATAAGGTTATAAAGATCGATCTGTTTGGCCCTGCTGTGATATGAATCCTCCACACCGTGGAGGTCGAGCAATTTGCCTCAGGCCTGCAGAACGCCTTCGGAGAGCGTGAACAGTTTAGCTTGATCCAGAATGGGGAACTGGTCGGAGGACAGAGAAGCATAGTTCACCGAAGGGCCGTCCAGAAAAATGGTCACCTCATCCATCTGCTCCAGCATGAGGTTTGCCAGCCGAAAGCAGTTCCAGAGAATTTCCGGATTATCGTTGCAACTGATTAAAGCAATATTCATGACTCCTCCTTTTGCGTATATTCGGGTAGTTTCTATTGGACAATGTTTAGTTGCCTGGTAACAGACCATTAAAGATTATCTATTCATTTTACCGCGATAATTTTTATAGGCAAAGCTTTATCTCGGCGATTGGCTGTAATGTGAAATGCGATTTAAAGAGCGCCGGTTTAATGGGGATTCGGGTTATAATGAAATAGACCAGCACCGAGTATTTGATGTATGGCCCTATTCTCTTCATTTTCTCTGCCGGGATTGAGGATGAGGGCAACAAAATGAAAATGATAAAGGTGAAGGTTATCGTTGTCAGGTGCGTTAATGATAAAATGCCAATAAAGTAAGATCATGATCTGGCAGCCAGGCTGTCAATAGAGGTGAGATCTTATGGACGATAACAAGTGTGTCAGTTTCCTCCAAGGGGTATTGCCTCAGCTCAATTTGCGCTGGAAAGGCTTTCGCAAAGTCAGGCGGCAGGTGTGCAGACGAATCGACAGGAGAATAGGTGAACTTGGGTTAGCCGATATCGAATCGTACAGTAAACATCTGGCCAACCATAAGGATGAGTGGCAGCTACTGGATCATTTCTGCCGGATAACGATATCCAGATTCTACCGCGACCGGCTGGTATACGATTTCCTGGGTAACGATATGCTGCCGATGATGGCCGGCGATAGAGTCCAGGAAAACGATCCGGTTTTGCGAATCTGGAGTGCGGGATGTGCTTCCGGCGAGGAACCGTATACGATAGCGTTGATCTATCACCTTCTTTTACGACCCGGATTTCCAGACATTCAACTGAAGGTCCTGGCATCTGATATCGATCCGGTTGTACTTGAACGGGCCCGGCAGGCCGTCTACCCAAAGACAAGTATCCGAGAACTACCCGAGTTATGGCAGCAGGACGCTTTTGTTCGGCAAAAAGAGAGCTACAGGTTAAAAGATTGTATAAAAGAATGGGTCCGGTTGCATAAACTAGATATCAGAAAAGAAACTCCGGATGCTCGTTTTCATATGATTTTATGCAGGAATCTGGCATTTACCTATTATGATCAGAAGTTGCAGAGTATCATTTTAAAGAAGTTCATAAAAAGACTTGAGACCGGAGGGGTGCTCGTCATTGGCATTCATGAACATCTGCCGGAAAAACACGTATTGTTGTCCAGATTGATCGATAACATGCCGATTTACCAAAAAAATTGAAGGAGATTTCGTGAAAAGCAAATTGTGGCTGATTTTTCAATGCGTCCTGATTCTGGTGGCGGGATTTTTTTTCGTTTATGGAATAAGCCTGTTTCGAGCCGCCTATGATCTCAAGGATCCCTTCCATTTTATCATGATGATTTTTGCTTCCAGCTTGATCATCCTGATTAATGCTGTACTTTGTTTCGGGCTTATTTATAGGATGATCAATGTTTACAGAATTCTTCAAAAAGAGGATAAAGAGTAGAGAATGCCATTCATAAACTCAAAACCAGCGTCCATCAAGAAACGGCCTTTCGGAGTCGGGGCTTACCTTTCCCCAACTCTTGGTTGCAGAGATAAAGTTTCATTTCTGGATAGACGCACATCAAATCTGGATTTGTTATGAAAAAAATTACTGCCATACTGTTGTCTGTGATTTTGTTGGTTGTCGTTCAATCCATGACCTGCCAGGCCAGAAAGGTTGGTGATGCCCCACCGGTGACGATCCTGTCGATAAACGATGTGTATCTGCTGGAGCCGTTGGGATATGTACGCAGTTTACGGGAGAGGCTGGAAAAGGAATATGGGGAAGTGCTGTTGCTGCATGCAGGGGATTTTTTGTTTCCGTCACTGCTGAGCAGAAGATATAAGGGTGAGCAGATGGTAGATGTGCTCAACCTGCTGGATGGCGATGAGAAAGGTTTTGATCCGAGAATGTTCATAATATTCGGCAACCATGAGTTTGATAAATCCAAACTGAAATATGCAGGAATGTTGCAGGACCGGATACAAAAATCGCAGTTTACATGGATTAACTCCAATGTTGAGTTTGGCAGAGCTGCTGATGGCAAACCACTGGTACAGGCTAAACAGATGCTGCCGGACCATATTGTTACTGTTAACGGTGTCCGGGTGGGATTGCTTGGTGCGGTGACTGACGTAAAAAAAGCTGAATACATACAACGTTTTCTTCCCAATGAGGAGGTCATGAGAGAAGGAGTTGCCCGGTTGCGCAAGCAAGGGGCAGAAGTAGTCGTGGCTGTAACGCATCTGAACATGAGTCAGGATAAAGCCATACTTGCAGCTCTCGGTAAAAACGCGCCAGACTTGATCATTGGCGGCCATGAACATGACCGGCAGACGGTGCTTGTAAATGGCCGGCGGATTGTGAAAGCGGATTCGGATGCCAGGACGGCGGCCATTGTTCAGATCACACCGATGGGAGTGCATGAGATGCCTGATGTCCAGTTGGAGTATGTTGAACTGCCGGGTAACTATAAGCCATATCAGAAAATTATTGAACGTGCTGCAGCATGGAACAAACGTTTTGATACCGAATTCTGTGAAGATTTGAACGAGCCAAGTGGTTGTCTGGATCAACCTCTCGGGAAAACAGAGGTTGAATTGATCGGTGAGGAGTTGACCATCCGGCGGTTTGAGACCAACCTGGGGAACTGGCTTGTTGATCTTGCACGTAAGAAGTTTGAAGATAAAGGAGCGCAGATCGCTTTTCTCAACTCCGGAGGGATGCGTTTAAACAGGAATATTTCTGCAGGAAGCACGATCACCCGCAGGGATCTCTATACTCTGTTCGCCTATCCGACAAAACTTGTGCGGATCAGGATGACCGGAGCTACACTGCAAAATGTGCTTAACCATGCCATCACGGATTGGGCCGGCAGCGGTCACTGGTTGCAGATCAGTGGGTTTACCTACAGGCACGATCCTCAGAACCAGAAGGCGAGCGATCTCCATTTGATTACCGAATCGGGATTGAAACCAATTCTACCGGAAGAAGAATTGACAGCAGTAGTCAATGAATATCTGATCAACGAAAAAGGTAATCAGGATGGTTATCGGATGATAAACAGTTCTATGATTATCGAGCCGGCTGCCGAGCGGCCCAATCTGGTTGAGTATGTTGTCGACCAACTGAGAATGGCTGGAGAAAATGGGATTTCTCCCAGCCGTGACGGACGGATCTGCAATGTGCGGGACAGGCGGATGGACTGCCTGCTGAAATAACTACAGTCAAACATGAAGCTTTCATTTGAAGATACCGATATGAGTCCCGGCTGTCGTGATGTGTTGCACACGGCGGCACTGCTGGAGACATCCGAATTCAATGTTTTCCGCCTGGCTTACCGGAATTGGTACGGGAAAACTATCAGTGACAATGAAATTGAGCGATTCTATGTCCCCTATATGTTTCGCGAAGTGGTCCCGCACTGGGTCAGAAGTTTTTGTCGCATGATCCTGGAGTCAGAGAAATCCGGAAAGCTAGATACCAGGAACTATGTCCCTCCTGAACCTCGTCCGAAAAAAAAAGAGGTGTCACAGTTTATGATGAAGCTGATTATTGCGATTAACTGTTTGATCATACTGGTGAAACTGGCTGACCAGGCAGCAGTTCAGATGGGGTTGGCTGAAAGGTGTATGTTTCCACCTTGCTATTAGGTAATTTAAATGGGTCGTCTTGTCTGCTTGCGTCTATACACAATCGCCAGCAAAGAAGGGACAAGGAAGAAGTCAGCAACAAGAG
>CAZUUJ010000075.1:0-16560 GCA_964623625.1 uncultured Desulfocapsaceae bacterium | reverse complement strand
TTGATAATTTAATTTGCAGCGGCTATTATCCTGATGCCTGTCAACAAGGAACAACTCTTGGACAGGATCGATAATACGTAAACTGATTATAAAAATAATAGAACTTTCACCGTAAAGGATATTTATGAACCTCAAAACTAGAATAATTGGATTTGCCAGCGCGATGCTTGCTCTTCTTGTTTGCGTGCAACCGCTCTGGGGTGCCAAGGCGCCATCCGGACTTGAATGGTCGGTTGTTCAGCAACTGGAGCTGCCAGTAGCGGCAAAAAGTGTTGTCCACTCACTTGACGGCAAGTTGACATTTTTTCTCACCGATAACAGCGTACTGGTCTACGACCAGCTTGGAAAGCTTCAAGGAACAATCCCTATTGAAAATGGCGTATCGGCTATCGATATTGCACCAAGGGGTGAGCTACTTTTCCTTGTCAATGAAAAGAACAAGACCTATACTGCAATTTCCATTAATTTCATTCAGGAGATCAACGTTGCAGGTTCTCCCTATGTCGGTCTGGAAAATGCTCCGGTCACATTGGTAGTGTTCACCGACTTTCAATGACCGTACTGCGCGAAAGTCGTTCCGCTACTCGAGCAGGTGCTCGAGCACAATCCCGATACGGTAAAAATCGTATTAAAGAACCTGCCCCTTACTTCGATTCACGATTACGCCGAACAGGCAGCCCTTGCTGCGCTTGCAGCCGGAGAACAGGGAAAATTCTGGCCTTTTCATGATGAGCTGTTCGACAGCAAAGAACTCAATGATAAGGTGATCGAATCTATTGCTAAAAAACTTGGACTTGATCTTGAACAATTCAAAAAAGATATGGATTCCGAAAAGGTTCAGAAACAGCTGAATACCGACATCGATGATGCCAACAAGGCCGACGTCGGAGGAACTCCGACTCTGTTTGTCAACGGCCGCAAGGTGAAAAACAGGGGATTTCAACCCATCCAGGAAATGATCGACCAGGAGCTGCAAAGAATAAAGCGTGGTAAATAGAAAAACAGGTAAGACCGGCACCATTAGCAGGGACCTCGAGTTCCTTGACAATTCACGTACAGTCAGTCTATACGGTGACCTGAACAAAAACCTGCTGACCATTGAAAACAGCCTTGGGGTTAAAATCAATGTCAGAGGAACGACACTGAACATCAGCGGTGACGAACACAGTGTCGTCATCGGTTCTGAGTTGCTGCAGCAACTCTATGACCTGATCGGTAAAGGATATCCGGTTTATACCAGCGATATCGCCTTTGGCTTGAAAATCCTGGAGTCTACTCCCAATGGCCGACTCGATAAGATATTTCTGGACAAAGTCTATGTGACTACCCACAACAGGGTCATCTCTCCCAAGTCTCAGAACCAGAAAATCTACATCGATACCATTCGGAACAATGATATCGTCTTCTCAATCGGGCCTGCCGGGACCGGAAAAACCTACCTGGCTGTAGCCATGGCGGTTTCCGCCCTGGTCAACAACCAGGTCGGCTCGATTATTCTCACCCGACCGGCTGTAGAGGCCGGAGAAAAGCTAGGCTTTCTTCCGGGCGATCTGGCCCAGAAAGTAAATCCCTATCTCAGACCCTTGCATGATGCTCTTGATGATATGCTTGGTATAGAGAAGACAAATGATCTTCTGGAAAGGGGTATTATTGAGATCGCTCCACTGGCGTTCATGCGGGGCCGGACGTTGAGCAATTCGTTTATCATTCTTGACGAAGCCCAGAATACGACCCGTGAACAGATGAAAATGTTCCTCACCAGAATCGGTTTCGATTCCTCCGCTGTCGTCACAGGCGACGTCACCCAGGTAGATCTACCTGCACCCAAAAAATCGGGACTGCTCGATGCCCGTAAACGACTTTGGGGGATTAAAGGGATCGGCTTCTGTGAGTTTTCAAGCAGAGATGTAGTCCGACACCCTCTTGTCCAGAAGGTTATCGAGGCATATGACAAGAAAAAGAAACGAAAATGAGCGTCAATTTTTCCATTCATTATCAGCCTGATAATCAACGCATCAACGAGCGTCTTATCACTCGGCAATGCAACCGGCTCCTGCGAATACTGGACATTGATGACAGGGATCTTTCTATTCTGCTGACCGACGATGAAGAAATAAGCTGGTTTAACAGTCAATACAGAAACAAATTCGGCCCCACCAATGTTCTGTCCTTTCCGGCCGCCGAGGGTGATCAACCCCACATCGCTTCAGCGGCCTACAGGGAACTCGGAGATATTATTATCTCATTGGATCGAGCTGCTATTGAAGCCGACGAACTTGACACAACCCTCCATTCCCGCCTGGTACAGTTAATTGTTCACGGTTTACTGCATCTGCTGGGATACGATCACGAGCGTTCGAAAAAAGAAGCGCAAAAGATGAAAAAAAAGGAAGACCAACTTATTAGTCGACTTAAACAATACAGGAGTGAAGGAATGACTCATTTAGCCATTAACGTCGATCACATAGCCACTATTCGCCAGGCAAGGGGAATTACCGAACCGGACCCGGTTGCCGGAGCCGCCATCTGTGAACTGGCAGGAGCAGAAGGTATTGTCGTCCATCTACGTGAAGACAGAAGGCATATCCAGGATCGGGATGTGTATCTGCTTAGGGAAACTGTCAAAACAAAACTCAACCTGGAAATGGGTGCCAGCAAGGAAATCATCGGTATCGCGCTCGACTTGAAACCGGATATGATCACCCTCGTTCCTGAAAAACGCCAGGAATTGACTACCGAAGGCGGTTTGAATGTTGCCGGTCAGAAGAAAAAACTGGCCAAGGTTGTCGATAAGATGGAGAAGGCTGGGATTCCCGTTTCAATGTTTATTGATCCGGAGAAAAAACAGATCAAGGCATCCCGGGATATCGGCGCTACCTTTGTTGAGATCCATACAGGTCGATATTGTGATGCTACCAGTGAAAAGGAACGTGAGCATGAATTCCAGCTTATAAGCGATGCTGCAGATATCGCCTTTCAGATGGGCCTCAGAGTAAATGCCGGCCATGGTCTCGATTATCTGACGACCAGTCGGGTCGCCGCCCTTGATACAATTGAGGAGCTATCAATCGGACACGCCATTATCACCCGATCAGTATTTGTCGGCCTCGATCAGGCCGTACGGGAAATGAAAGAGATAGTCCGGGAGGCCAATAGAATTTAACCTGCATTGAGTTGATTGACAAACTGACAAGAGCTTGTTAAAAGCATTCATTCCGCCTGGGTGGTGGAACTGGTAGACACCCGGGACTTAAAATCCCGTGGGCCTTGGCCCGTGTCGGTTCGACTCCGACCCCAGGCACCAATAACAACAAGGGCTTCCAAGACATTGATCTTCGGAAGCCCTTTCTTTTCTGAGAAAAAATTTACCACAATTTACCATATTTTCTCCGTTCCTTGTCACGCTCTGGACCTAAACAACTTCGTCACAGCCCTGGCGTCTAGTCCCTGGACTTTCTTGTATACAAATTTTGCAGCCTCCTCTGGAGTCTTGAACTGGAGAGTAGTTATACCTTTGGTCAGCAAAACAACTTTTGGCCTCTTTTTCACCCGAACATTTATCCGATAGCTCTTCAAAGCCTCTGCCATTCTCTTTTCAGTTAATGGACAGAACCCTGTTCTCTCAACCCACACCAGGTACTCATCTCTCTTTTTAATCTTGACAATTTCGGCTCCCATCGAACACCTCCTTACGTTTGGTTTTGGGGTTTCTTTTCTTTAATTATACCAAACGCACTTTGCGGAAATGCCCGTAAACATTGGATTTGCGGAGATTTTCGACCGGAATCCCCCTGGAATCAAGGGGGCATTTTTTACTTGACATAGAGCCCGTGCGGGATTGCGACGGACAAAACGGGAAAACACCGACCGGAAAGCCAGTGTTTATAGGGGGTTGTTTTTTTTGATGCGGTATTTATTCGGCCTTTAACCGCCCAACAGTAGCCCGGACATCGATGCATCCATTTGGGCAAGAATCAATGGCTTTGCTGATTCGCTTTTTGTTGTGGTTGTATGCCCAATTTGACACTTTCAGATATCCGCCCTGGTCAGAGATAAATCCGGGCAGTTGCTTGTCATCCTCACATGCGAGACATTTCCTGCCAAGGCACTCGCCTTTATGACAATAGAGTATGTAGCTTTTACTCACCCTCTCCACCTTGCCCGATCAGGTCGCACATCAACATGAACCCACGATGGATACAGGGCGACACCGTATTTCTCTGGATACCACCGGGAAAGAAGGGTGAATACATCATTTGAAGGTTGTCCTTTAACTTTGATGTCAGCAGCCTTGCCGACAAGATGTAGGCTCTTGACGGCCCCCATGACGGCATGATTGTGTTCGTAACAGCGGTGGCCGGATGTGACAATGACGGGTGAGTCAAAATGGTTCCGTAAGCGTTGAAGCACCTGGAGTAGTTCCGCATCCACTGTATTAAGACCACAACCACAACGACAGCGGAATTCATCTCTATCGAAATGCTCGGATAGCATTATGTTACACAATATAGTTTAATTTTATATAATGTAGTGCATTGTTACACACTGTAACAGACTGTTGTAGACTGTTGTAGACTGTTACACAGCGTTCAGCAATATCATTGAATGTCATAGAATGTTATGTCACACCCCGCGCAATTTCGCGGCAACCAAGGTTGTAATACTGCTCAACGAAACGTTGGGGCGAAACATGCTTTGAATTCGTTTCGACCAGCCGTGGTTTCAATGAGTCGGCCTGCCGCAATCCCTCTGTGCATCCGTCAGAACAGAATCGTCGTTTAATGGATCCTTTTATCTTTTTCAATAAAACAAACCCCAAGAAGCCGATCAAGCCTAGCCAGTCGTACTTTACTTCATCGTCTGCCAGACCCCGGAAATATTCATCAACCTTATCAGCCTCATCATCTGGCAGATCAAGACCTAGGATTCTGTATTCAGTTCCAGGAGAATGGTTCTTCCAGGAAGAGTACTCCCAATGGCCAAACCAATTGTCAGAATGTTGCCAGCATTCAATTAGCTCATACACGTCATTTTCGAGATAAGTGTATCCAACATGAGAGTATTTCTTTGACCTAGTTGCAGCTTTGATTCCCCAACTGACCCATGACTTACCGTAGAAAACAGCAAAACAAACGGTTTTTGTATCAGTCATTTTAACCTCCGGGCTCTTTTGTTTCGGTGTTGATAGCACCGCCACCAAGTTGTTTCCTGACTTCCTCCCTGACGATCTCTGAGATGTCTTCTATGCCGGCGTCAATGCTGGCGACTGATTCGTCTCGCCTGTCTGGAGAGACCCAACCCCTCTTGTTGAGGTATAGTCCGACAACCCCGAATGCCACTAGAAAAAGAGGACTGTTGGAGAATTGTTTGGTGGCATCAAGCACCCGGCCGACCATGTCTTGATCAATGTCAGTCCCGGTATAGAATGCAAAAAGAACGCTGAATATGGTGGTTACAATCCCGTATAGAGGTTTATCCTTGTGGATAGCAGGGTTGTTGTTATTAGCACTCATCCTTGATACCTCCATCTCTGTATTTACCCCTGTGGACACAGCCTTTCTTGACAACGATATGATGTATTTCGTTATCCCTCTCGCAAACGACTGTGCCTTCGGAGATTTTCAGGTTGACATTCCATAAGTGGCGTCTCGAATCTCCAGCTGCATGAACTGGCAAAGTATGGCCATCGATAACACAGCTATCAAAGGGCTTCTGCCTTGAACCCTCGATAACGGCGAAACCATCACGCCTGCCGTTGTCAGAACCGTGTCCTCTAGCTGTATCGAATTCTTTGCTGTTTTCATAAACAACCTTCTCGTTAGCATCAGCACCGTTTTCGGCAATGGCATTTTTGTCCGGATAAAGAACCCAACAATCCTCGCTGGCGAGTGACTTAGCCATTATCACGGCAAGGCCCCTGTCTGATACGTCGGACTGTTTAACTATGACCCCTCCCTTTTCATATCGCTTGTTACCGTGATTAATAAGGCGACTGAAACCGTTCGCACATTCAAGCCTCAAAACCGGAGGATATCGACTGAGGTCTTTCTTTCCATACGCCATCGAGCTACCGCTATCTCGATAACCATGAAACCGGAGCTTTTCTTTTATAGCGCTGCCCTCATCAAAGGTGACCTCTCCCGTCTCCCCTGTTCCAGGATCACTCGTATAGATGCTGTTCAATGATGACTCAAGAGACCTGATACGCTCCAAAAGAGATTTATTCTCTTTCTCGCTGGCTTCCAGTGCTTTGTTGTTCTTCTGCTCTTTAGCAGTAAAGAGTTTTTCCAGATCTCCAACCTTGTCGGTCTTCCATTCTTTCCACAATTTCGCAACCTCTGAAAGCAGACCGGTTGCCTCTTCTGGCAGAGTAATTTGATTTACGCTGATATCACCCTCATTCCCGTCTGGAACATTGACGTAATGAAATGTGCAGCCTGCAAGCAGCGACACGGCAATACAGATAAACATGATGATTGTTTTCTTCATTCTTCCCCTCCTTTGTAGCCATCAATAGACAAAACCAATATTTTTAGATCTAGGTCCTTTACCAGCCTCATGGCCTTGTAAACATGGACCCAATGTTCCGGCTTTCTCATTATCAAAACCAAAGCCGCTTTCCTCTTTGTTACATATCCATAGTCCAGGCTCTGACCTATCCCGGTTCTCCATTTCGGTGCAAAATCAAACTCGACTGCGAAAACTTCAGTGAGACAGTCTACCCTTGCCCGATCTGGAAGAAGGATCTCGGTTACGCCCTTGAATTCTTTGCACCACTTGTCTTGGTAATACTTTTCAGGATGGCCCTGAGCTTGCGATTCAGTCCACAACAAAATCAACAAGAAGACGGCAATGAACAAAATTGTTACAATCTCTATGGCCCGGATCCGTCTCTTCATCTCAGCAGTCTTTTCCCCCGACCGACAGGCGAGTAACACAATCTTTGATGTCTTGTAGAATGGAAAATATCGTTTCCATCTTTTGATCAATCTTGCCGTGGTCATCTTGATTATCTTTTTTTATGTCAGCAATATGGGTCTTTAGATGTTCCAGTTCGCTGGTGTATTTTTCATGCCTAAGATCGCAGTTTTTTACATGAACCCGGTTACATTCCAGCTTGTTAATTCTCCCTGTCATGACCCTGTACAACACGCCAATCAAGGCCAAAATCACTGCGAGAAACCCACCGAGCACTTTAAACGCTATCGACATACTGATTTGTGTTGCTACTGGTTCTGTTACCATTGCCTTTCCCTTGTCGTTTTCCCCAACAAAAAAGGCCCGGTAACAAGGCGCATTGTCCTTGTTACCGGGCCGAATGTAATTTCACCGGCTCTGGGCCGATGGTTACTGGTTACCGATTATCTCTATATATAATGGCAAAGAATAAGCCAACTTTCACGCAGTTAGTTGTCTCTACCGATGTTTGCAAATCGCCCGATATCCCTCATGTAGCTTCTGCTGGGCGGCAGATAAATACCTTTCTCTGTTCTGTCCCTGTACTTCAACCGTCTCTTGTATGACTGGACAAGCTTCTTTTTGGTAAGTAACAGATTCTTTCTGCCGGCCTTCCGCTGAGTCCGATTCCATTTTGTTATTTCACGGTGTACTTCTCGCAAGGCCTCGCGGTCTTTATTCTCCCTTGCTTTTATCCACTTATTTTTCAGCCGACTTCTTCTCTTGTCCAGCTTTTTCTCAGCTCCTTTTACAGCCCGTTTGCCTTCATACATCTCCGAAACCCGAACGGGAGTGAAGCCGAGCAGTTGACCGAACAACTCCATGCCGTCCAAATTATCCAACAAAACATCACGCTTGAGATTGGTGACACCCTCGGATGAATACCGCAACATCTTCCCAATATCTTTCAGTGCTTTTGGTGCAAACATTTCAGCACCACGCCAGACCTCTCCTTCAGCCATGTGCTTTGCACCAGCGAACATGTTTCCGATATTTGATGCAACAGGGCCTGCCACGCTCTGCATATAGTGAGCAAACGCCCTGCGTCCATCAAGGTCTCTTTCATCACCTCTCCACCACAAATCTGAAAGACTTAAACGGCCTGCAATGTCTCCAGGCAATACTCCCCGGGCTGGCCCATGGGCTATCATCTCACCTTTTTTCTTTCCGAGCTTATCAGCAAGATAATTTCTTATCTCAGTTTTGTAGTCCCACGGTTCATCGTCATCACCAAAGGTCTCTGCCAGGATATTCGCTACTCCACCAAGTAATTCAACAGTTGGTAGCCCAAATGCTCCGGACACAAGGAAATGGCCCCCAACAATTCCAAGAAACTGCATCCTGGCTTGCTTCACCTCTGCCTTTGACAACTTAGCTGTTTTAACCGATTTAACAAAATTGCTAACCAGCAGGTACGTCATATTCTGAGCGTATTGTTTAAACAACAAGGCGACTCTAGCCCAATTCCCTTGCATCACTCGGGCCCGGTTTGTCTGTCCGTAGTCAAAATGCCCTCGTTCAACCACATCTCGGGCAGCTTCAACACCTGCCTCATGTCCATTATTCTTGGCTTCAAGCCTGTAAGCAGCAAGGGCAGTTACCTGTCTGTTGGCAACCTCAGCCACATGAAATGGCCAAGACACAGCTTTCATGGCAAGTGCATACTTATGGGTATGACCACCTTTGCCGGCAAGGGATAGATAATCAGTGGATGATGCTGCGGCGAGATCATGTGACTGAGAGATATCCATGGTGCCGTCCCGCAAGAGCTCTTTGATCATTGCCCGTTCATTTTTGGTCAGAAACTTCGCCTGGTCAAGTGTCAAGCCTGATTCCCAATTAAAGTCGGCTTCCCGATAGTCATTCAATGCTCTCGTCAATGCCTTGCCTGACTTTCGCCAACCATGACGTGAGGCCATAATCGGATATGCAACCAGCGGTGTTTGTGTCATATTCACCATGGCAGAAGCGATCGAGGGACCTATATTCCATGCGAAACCGAAACTGGTTGCAATCTGTGCGGCTGGATGAACATTCGGGTTCATTATCAGTTTGTGGCGCTTGTTCAGCTCATTCAACAACGCCCCAACGTTCTTCGCTGACTTATCATCAGTGATATCTTTACCCATGTCCAATTCTGCCAAAGCTTCAGACATATCGGCACCATGCTTGATCTTTGAAATATGCTTTGCCGCATGCTGCATACTGGCTGCAAACGATCTCAGTGCATCACGACTATAACCCTTCACTCCTTGCCGGTGCATAAAATGTTTCCGATGAGAAAGGTCTGGAAGGGCTTGAATAAATGCTTGGTTGATCCCATCAAGCAAGTTATGTCTGATCATCGGTGGTAGATTGGCTGACTCGACAACACCAACAACATTCTGGGCAAACTCGTAGGGGGCAGCTTCGCCATCAACATTCTCTTTTGACACTTTGATTGTTACCTCAAAGCCCTTTCTGCGCATTCCCTCTGCAAACCGATCCGCATCAACCGATCTTTCAAAAGCAGAAACTATCCTGTCTTCCTGTGATTTACTCCCGGGTTTCCTTGCGATGACTACGAAATCACCAAAACGGGAAAGAGGAAAGTACGGGCCCTGCTCTTTTTGTTTCTCAAATTCAAGTCGCAGTTTCTTCAAAGCAGTTTTCTGTTGAGGAGTATTGTCCTCGGTATTCTTTTCAACTTCCGCCTTAATCGCTTCGTACAACTGCTCAAACCGCCTTTCGTGCATACCTCGAACTTCTCTATACACATTCCTAGCCTTATCAGACAGAGCATTAAATTTAGGTACCAACTCATCAGCTGCGGCAAGCTCAGACTTTAGCCGACCGACCTTCTTGATCAATCGCTTAATCATTTTTCCTTTATTGGGAATACCTTTGAGCTTTTTGGCATCTCGCAGAGCTATTCTGGCCTCCTTCAACTCGACCTTTTTCTCTTCAATCTCCTCTATGGATGTATCTGGATCAAACCCCTTTGTGGTTGCCTCGAGCATAATCTCGCCCATATCCATGGCTTCTTCTTGCTTGAGCTTCGACCATTTCCGATGAAGGATATCAGCCTCTCTCAACATCTCATTTGCATCGGCTTCAAGATGTTTTGCGGCTTGTCTGAACTTCCGGACAGAGGCTATATCTTTCCCGTAGATATCGTTAATTTGTTGAAGAGTGAGGACGCTGAGAAGGTGGCTCTTTTTGTCTGTAGCCAATCCACCCATATACTTCTTCACCTTATTTACCCACCCTGGTTCTTTGGGGGGAGATGAGAGAACTTCCTTGCTGGCCTCTTCGATGTCTTGGGGAACCGATTCAGTCTCTCCTGCTTCGATGCTTTCTCTTGCCTTGGAGTACCGAACGTCATTGTTAGTCCGGCTAAAGTCACCAGTATTAATAGATGCAGACTTCGCCTGGTTAGCAGTAAAGATGATGGCATGATCCTCATCGGTCAGATAGATACCATCATATCCTTCAAGTTCTTTACGCTTACTGAAGGCTCGTGCCTCTGCAGAATTATTGAATACAGGAAGTTCCCATGAGTTGAGAATAAGAGGATTTTCCATCCGCAAGGCAAATTTTTCAACTTGTCCGCCAGGTCCGGCATACCCTCGTGCTGCTGTTTGGTCTGTTGTGAAAAAGTGGCCAAGAGCGGCCATTGGTGAGGCTGTCTTCTTGTTTAGAAGAGCATCATCAAAGGCCCATCGACCCTCTTCTGACGCGAAGGTTGGTGATCCGTGATACAGGACAACCGGCTTGCCGTCTATCTGTACTCGTGAGTTACCAAACCAATCTAAGAAGTTTTGGGATTTGAAGTCAGCTGCCGTAAGCGGTCGTGGAACTCTTTTTCCCCGCCCGGTTTCCATTTCCTCTTCGGAATCTGCTTCGGCTGGTTCAGCAGTTCTCTCGCCCTGGCTCTGGCTAATGATTTCTTCAAGTGTTTCTCCATATTCCAATTCTACGACAGGAGATGAATCTTTGTCAAACGAATCGCCAACTGACCTCAATGCAATTTCATCGGAACCCTTTGCAGCTGCATCACCAGCCTGCTCAAAAGAGCGAATAGACTGGATGGCTAATTGACGCAGATCATCCGGGGTCATCTTCTTGACAAACCGATCACCAAAGTGACGTTTCAGCCAAGCTTTTACTGCAGCAATTATTTTGCGGTATATGGGCCTTTTCTCATTTGCTGTATCGCTGAGAAAATAAGCAAAAGCCTCTTCTCGAATAAGTGCATCATCTCCCTTGGGCTCCGCTTCTTTTGCTCTCTGGAAAGCCGCTTCTACCCGCTCATCACGATCTCTAAACGACTCAAATGTGTCGAGAACCCCCTCTCCGTCAAATTCAGGGTCATGCCTCATAAGTCTGTGAAAGAATTCATGCGGAATGACGCCGGCTATTTCATCTGGCTTGATATTGTCAGCAATCAGTGATATCGAACCGGTCTTTTTATCGAACCAGCCTAAAACACGTTGGCCGTCTTTGGAGTAGATAGGTTCAATTTCCTTGATACGGGATCCCTGAGAAGCGACCATCCGGCTGACATCATCCGGGACCTCAGATATTCCGACAACCTTTACCTTTCCACCAATATTGCGATAACCCTTATTGCCAAGGAACGACCGCAGCTCTGCATGAACTTGATCAGGGGTTAAACCGACAAAAACATTTTCACCGCCTGACAAGACAGCAATATTGACAGGGGCAGACTTTGTGGCTATACTTTTCTTAGTGGAGGACGAATCCTCTACGGAAGGCTCGCCACCCACGGCTTCTATCCGTGGTAAAAGGCGAGTCTTTTTTTTGGCCCATAACTTGTCGGCATCATGGTTTAGGTTATAGAACAGATTGCCAAATTGGTCCTCTGCCACACTCACACCAACCTGAACATTCTCCCCCGAAAGAGCCACATATCCATCAAAATAATGAAAGGCGACAATATCGTCTTTGCGACCTGGCTCCTCGTTTCTACCGTGGTATTCCCCTTTCTCAATTATATCCGGGATCGCAGGTATCAGTTTCACCCGTAGATCATCTGCCTTAAGGCCACGTTTTAGTTTACGCCAACCTGTTGCTGTAATCCTTACGCGACCGATTTCTTTCCGATAAGCTCCACTTTTTTGCAGAACCTTCTGGAAGTAGCTTCTTCCTCTGTCAAAAAGTGACGCGCCTGGTTGTGTATCAAGCTCTGTTCCCGTTAACTCAGTTATTACGGGCCCATCTGTATCTGCCTTAGAATAAAGCTCTACACCGCTGTCGGTTTCTCTCGTCTTTATGGCTTCGAAAAACTTATCAAAGGCCTTGCTGACGCCAACAACTTCTTTGTCAGTTAAATACGGGTATGAACTTTCAGAAGTAATATTGTCACCTGACAGAATAGCTCCCAACATATCTGACAAAAACGATGTTTCGTTCACAATGTTTGCTAGGTAGTCATTCGACAACCCTTGCTTTTCAAGAGAGTCAATCACATAGTTTTCGAAGACCCTCGCAGACATCTCAGTATTGGTTGCCCAATAAGGCTTGGTCCTTTTCCTGTCTAGTATCCGTGACCTTTTCTTCAGTTCGGTATTTTCTATCGCGGTCCGGATTTCCTTGAATGCGTCAAGCATTTCTTTTCGAACTTGATTGTTCTTGGGGCTCAGCTCATAGGGCCTTTCGCTAACAAACCCATCTGGCAACTTTCTCATTCTTGAGAAGTAATTGTCCAGAGCGTGCCACCATTCATGCGCTAAGTTCCCGGGGCCTGCTTTTCTGGTAAGGTTGATAACAATCTTGTCCGGTTCATAATGTGCTGATGCTGCATTTTTTCCACCGACGCCACGAGACCCAAATGCTAAGCCGAGCTCACCATTAAGTGAAACTGCCTTTGGTGGTATATTTAGAATATCTGCAAGATCAAGCAGGGAGTCATATGATCGGTTTAGAGCCTCTTGGCGCTCACCTTTGGCTTTAACCCAATTGCCAAATTCAACTCCTCTAAAACCGAATGTGTCTGAAAACATCTCGGGAGTTACGTTTTCACCATTGCGGTAATCGGTGCCAACCCTCTCTTCATTGATCGATCTTCTGGTTTCGGCAATATACTTAGACCTCTTCAACATGCTTTCCAACTCGGACTGGTTTTCTGCAAGAAACAGCCTCGCGCCTTTTGCATCGTCAAAGCTCTTTAAATCTATTCTGTGCTTACCTACTTTCTTACCAATCCACCACTTGTTGGGCTTAGAACGATAGGCATATATTTCAAACTTTATTTGCCGTTTACCTTTCTTCTTAGAAAACGATCCATAGTTCTTTGAAAAAGCATCAATCGCTTCTTCTTTTGTATTTCCAACACCAAGTTCGATTGGCCATGTGCTAAAAGCAGACTTCTTTGGCTGCTTCTCAACGGCCCAATCGACAATATGTTTTTTCGTCGGCTCCTTCCCTTTCTCATGAGTAAATTTGGTGTAAGAACGATTTTTAAGGGTTACGCCTTTCAACGATTTTTTGTGTCCAAACCTCTCATACAACTCAGCCCTTCCCTGCAATCCAGTAAGCGTGTTGCTTTTGCGGAGTTGTTCAACAAGGGCATCTTTATTAATTGCACCACTCAATATCTCTTCAGCAACGGACCGAAGCTGTTCAACGGATTTCGCATAGCTGGCAAGCCTCCATCCCTTTCTTGGCTTTACAGGAACTTCGTCTCTCATGGCTCGGATAAATCCAACCATAAGGGGGTCCGTACCAGAATCTATCAACTCCTGATATTTAGGCTCCGGCCACGACTTTGAAAGTGGCACCGAGACAATGTCAAGATTCTTTGCATCCTTGATTGTGGAATAGTAATCCTTCCTGGCACCACCAAGCTTCTCACCGAAATCTTCTATATTTGATGAAGGCTTGTTTCGACGTTTGGGCAGCACTTTCTCAGCTACCTGTTCCTCTCCTGCCTCCGGAGTAATTTCTTTTTCCGGCGTTTCCGCTTGTCTCTTTTGCTGTTCTTTCTTCTGCTCATTGGTTTCCTTTTTCGTTTCTAATATTGACGCAGTGGCAACCTCAGCTGGATTATCAATGCTACTGAGTCGCACGGTCGCTTTTCCATTATGGAGCAAAATTCTTGCTGACTTTTTACCAACCAGCCTTATAAACTTTGCTGGCACTGTATCCTTGCCACCCCATTTTGCAGATTTGTGCCAGACAATCTCTTGACCAGCTTCATAGATGGAAGATTTGACAGGCTGTCCATTTAATTTGACCATGTGGGCTTTGTCGTTTCGGTCGCGTAGCTCAATCTCATCAACGTTTACTTCCAGTCCTTCAAGCGACCTATCACCGATGTACTTTTTGCCCTCGCCCTTTTTTACATATGCAATTGTTGCATGTGGTTGGTAATCCTTGAACGTCTCTCCTGGCAGATCAACCAGCTCACCCACTTTTTTATTGGCTTGCCGTAAGTCATCGCTGTTAACTTCAGCTTTCACAACGTCATAATTGTCTGACTCAAATATAGAAACCTTTCCAAGTTTCGCTTTAATCGGAGGCAGTTCTGAGATAGCCTTGATATCTTTTGGGTTATCTGTGGCGAGACCGTATCTGACAGTTATGTGCGGTTCTTCTTCACGGCCATAAGATGGGTCATCTTTGTCGATATACAGCTCGTTGTCTGGGATCTTCTGTCCGAAATCAACAAGTTTTTGAACAACCTCACCCTTGAGGGCTACTTGGGTATTACTGTAGTTGTGGACACTCTTTTTATTGTCAACCTTATCAGCAATACGGCCCTTCTTTGGACCATCACTCTTGACCCATCCTTTAAACTCATCATGGGATATTTCAACAACAGATTCGGCCCCGTCCCAACCCTCTTCATAGTTGGAGTTATAAATAGCTAGGGCATCCTCCTTCGACTCAGCACCGAACACAACCTTATGCTCATCAAAAGAACCATCCTTGTTCTTCTGATTGACGATATGGACTTTATCGCTACCGCCTTTATAGTTTGGCTTAATGAACGCATCGACATGGTCTTTGTCGTAGCCGACAGTCCCTTTAATCCGGCCATAATCTGCTTTCATCTCTTGAGACCATTCCTTACCATCCTGGTCTTTTCCAGACCTAGTGGACCCTTTCGGGTTCTCTATGGAAATATCAAGCCCGTCAACTTTGACATGAGCCATCTTGTAGTTCTCAGCACTTTTTTGAGCTTCTGACGGATTAATCTCAACTTCCTGACCTTGGGCTATTGACTCCGGATCGGTTACAGCCTGTGGCTTTTCAAGTTCATCTGCACCATCATCCTCTTCGCTTAAAGCATCTTCTGCCACACGATTTGCAGATCCTTGGTAGTCTACAACGTTGAGCTTGCGACCTTTCTCGTCCAGGTCAATATCCATTGGGACTGATTGCGAATCTTCTTGAAGTTGTTCAAACTTCCTTTGACGAAACCGGGTGTCTTCTGCAGCTTGTTGATTCTCCAGCTCGTCTGCGATAGTGTTCAGCAACTCATTTTCATCTAGCTCCCTGTTGGCTTCATCCAGCCCTGCACTCAAAGTCTCGACTGGGTCTGCCTCTGGAGGCGTCTCAACCTGTTCGTTATATGCCTCCTGCAGCACCTCGTTAGCTTCAGAAAGTCCAGGCTCAACGTCGCTTACTGTGTTTTCCCGCTCTTGAGCAAGCGCCTCTTGGATGGTTTCGGGTGCCTTCGGTGGTTCTTGCTTCTGGATGACTTGTTCTGCAACAGTTTTATCAATTTCAATTCTATTTCCTTGAAGTGCTAGGGCACGCCACTCGCTGCGCAAATCGCCTGGTAAAGCACCATCAATAATTTTTATCGCCTCAAATCGTTTCTCATGATCATCTGAGTTAATGTTATCAATGGCGTATCTACGTCTAGCGATATCAACTCCAGCCGCACCGGTACCGAACAGCAAAGTCATTGTTGCAACAGGGATTGCTGTTTCCATGGCTGATTCAAGGAAACTCATTGATTCACCCATTCCTGCCTGCTCATCCAAATTGGACTGGAGTTTCTCTTGAACTGTTTCAGTGGCCCACTCGGTAGGATAGGCTTTCAGCATTACATCTTTTGCGAATTTTTTAGGTGACACTCTCATTAGAGAGCGGATACCCTCTGTGCTGAAATTCTTTGCAGCACCACCGACTCCGATAAATCGACCAGACTTCAAAAGAGCCAGATCAACCAGCTGGCTGACAAACTCACCACCAGCCTCAATTATGCCATACTTTTTGGCTATATTTTGCTTGACATTCTCAGGAAGGTTTCGTGTTCTGGGATCACTCCTGAGTTCCTCGAGTTTTTCGTGATAGACACCAACGCCAAAAACACCAACAGTTGTCAGCGCGCCAGCACCGGCACCTACTAAAGCCCCAGGTGGTCCACCAACCATTAATCCTGCGCCAGCACCTCCAAGAGTAGGCAGAGCAGATGCCGGAAATGATTGAAGACCCTTTTTAAATCCCTCGTAGACAAAAGAATCTTGGCCAGTCGCCTCGCTCACATCCGGAAGAGCAAAGCGATCGCGTTCTCTTTCTTTCTGCCAGCCGACCATTTTCCGGCCAGCCATCTCCAAGAGGCCCGGGTCATCGTCATCATCGCTTCTG
>CAZUUJ010000074.1:2633-16580 GCA_964623625.1 uncultured Desulfocapsaceae bacterium | reverse complement strand
GGTTTTCGGCAATAGCATGGGCCAGCATGGTTTTACCGGTTCCCGGCTCACCTTTGAGCAGCAACGGCATCTCCAAGGCCACTGAAATATTGACGATCCTGGCAAGTTCGCTGTCCAGGACATACCGACTGCCGCCGGAAAAATCATTCGCATTGTCAGTCATTTGAGTAGATGATAGGAATTTGCTTTTCACACCATTCCCACACAAGCAGATTTAAGATCTTGAACCCGATAGTTTCCACTCGATAAAGCAAAATGGGGTTAAATGGATACCAGTACTTTAAAAAAAAATTTATCTGTCACTGGAAACTGCGCTTTTCAACAATCGCACTTAAAGCGTCTCTTAACATGTCGGGAAAAGGATACAGCCCTGACAATTTATTGTCAATCTAGCTCTGTGGATGATGCCAAGAGCCTTCTCTATAAAGAGCTTAAACTTCCCGGGAACAAAAGTGAACAGGCTAGATATCTATGAGTGAAGTCGTAACGTACCCTTTTGTTGCTGCCATTTTTAATTTTATTGATAGGTGTCATGTTTACCCCTTTTTCCTTTGAGTTACCAGTGGAAATAACTGATGAAACTGCCAATAAGTCATCCAGCTCCAGTAGGAAAGTTATCGGCCTTGAGGATGACCAACAGCAATTCCGCTTGTTGGTGGTTAAAGACAAAGACAATAATCGTAACCTTCTGACCACTCTACTACGCACAGTTGGATTCCAAGTGCAGGAGACTGTTAATGGCCGCGATGCCATAGATAAATGGCGCAATTGGCGGCCTCACTTTAACCGGATGGATATCCGCATGCCGGTCATGGACGGCTGTGAGGCTATCAAAGAAATCAAGAAAGAATCGGCTGGCCGAGATACAGTTATTATTGCCCTGACCGCCAGTGCATTTGAAAAGATCGATTACGGGTGATTGAGCAGGGCGGAAATGATTTTGTCGGTAAACCTTTCAGAAAATCTGAGATCTTCAACATGATCAGCAAACATCTGTTACATGACAGGAAAAGTTACTCATTCCCACTGACCTTTAAAAATGTTCAGACAATAGTCTTCATCAAGCCCTATCGGATTTATCAAAAACCACCTCAGCAAAACCTACCGTTCAAACGGTTCTGACTGAACTTCCCGATTACCGTTCTCCGAGAGCATTTAACAGGCTCAAGAATATTGCACTGGCAAAAAACTCTTATAATGGATGAAGGCCAGCTAAGGGTCAACAACAGTAAAGATCGCAAGGTACAGGTCAGTTACTGCGGAGTTATAATCAAGTCTGGTGTTTGAGAAAATAGAATCAAACACCAGTGTAATAGTTCAGATTGTCTTGGCGGCTAACTCTTTAAGAATTTCATCACAACTCGTAACAACCCTCTACTGACCAGTATTTTACGATGCCCTTCCCCACTGGTTTCAAAGAATTCTACCCTCTTATGATCTGCCAACATTTTCCTAGCATCTTTAATATCAATCTCTTCATCGTCTTTATCATGTATTGCCAGAACCCTGGCATCTATTTTTTCTAGAGCATTGCTAATCTCATAATCCTTCGCTTTCAGAGGAAACTCGTCCTCTAAAAGAGCTATCATTTGTCTGTGAGTGGCATCACAAAATCCGTTTCGTTTGCAGAAATGGGTAACCATCTGATGGATACCAGAGGGTGAACTTATCATAACCAGTTTTTTTGCATCTATTTTATACCCCAACAGATTTGCCTGACCTACAAGGGTAAATACTGCAGCAGCTGCTCCAAATGAATGACCAATGATAGCGTACAGGGGCCCAACTTTGTTTGTTACATGATAAATTGCACGGCAATATTCAGGCAGGTTTGTCCGCACATTTTCATTGTTATAAATAGAATTCCCATGGCCAGGACAATCATATGCTATTACACAGAAACCAGCCTTCACAAGATTTCGACCTAAAAATGCCATATGACTGGCCCTTGAGCTCCAGCCATGAACCAGAAGAACTGTCTTACCTTCACCCCATTTATAGCCCTTCAACACCTGGCCTTCGAAGGGAACTACAAATGCTTGGGCCGAGGCAAGAAGTTTCCGATCAAGATTATCCTCCTCAATGGTTTCTGGTCTGCAGAAATGCAACATTCCACAATTTTTCGGTAATATTGATCTATTGCTTTGTTGTAGTTCTTGTTCTGAATTGAACATAGTTCTCCTCTCTAGTGCTAATTGCTCAACATCAAGGCCTCATATTTCAACCTTAAAATAAAGAATTGGAGAAATGGTCGCATCACCCATTAGGGTGATAAAAAAGAAATTAAATAAGATTTTCCCTAATTGCCCGGACAGCCGCTTGGGTTCGATCTGAGACATCGAGCTTAAGAAATAGGTTACTCAGGTGCCTCTTTACGGTATTGTTACTAATGTTGAGCATTTGTGATATCTGAGGATTAGTATATCCATCAACAACCAACCGAAGAACTTCAGTTTCTCTTTTGGAAAGTTCTTGGAAAAGAGGTTCATCACTGTCCAAATCTGACTTCATGCTTTCAGCATTTTTGTTGAGCTTATCAGATAACAGGGCTGAATATTTTTTTTCTCTGTCCAGAGTTTCATTGCGTGAGGTGATATCGAAAATTATTACAACCATTGCAACCAGAGATTTGTCCTTACCTCTAACAGGATAGGCATGAATTTCTCCCCATCTTTCCTTGCCTCCTGGAAATACGTGGGACTTCTCTAACACTACAGTTCGCCCATGAGACTTGACCTCTTCAAGAAAGCAGGTATCGCAAACCTTGTCGCAACCATAAAATGTTTCATAGCAGATCTTCCCAATAGCCTCTTCTGCCCTACAGCGATGAATGGTTGCAAGCAATCTGTTTATCCAGAGAATCTCAAAATCAGTGCTGAAAATACCAAAAGGGGTACGAATAGATTCCAAAATAGTGCTACCAAGTCCAGAAAACAGATCATCAAGACCTATATTAACATCTTTGTTTTGTTGGGAATGTGACATTTTAAACCTCAAAAACAGACTTTGCTAAAATACCACTGTGATCAATGCAACTTTCTAGCAAGTAAAATTAAAATTCTGATGTTTTACATTCAGAACTGTTTATGCAGCCTATCTTCTTTTAGAAACCTCTTCAACCGCTATTCATTAAAACAGCTCTATAAAAGTGACAGGAACTCGTTATTCACACCACTCCCTGCACGAGAAAATTTAAGATCTTGAAGCCGATTATTTCGACTCGATAAAGCAAAACCGGGCAAAATGGATATCAGTACTGAACAAAAATGATTCATCTGACGCTGGAAATGCCCCTCTTCCATGAATCGACGTCTAAGGTCTGTTACCATGCCAGGAAAAACACAATCCTGACAATTTATTATCAATATCATTTTTCTGACATATTGTATGAACCCCGAGAAACGGCGGCCGTAACTGTTACGGTCCTCAAGATTGAATACAGTTGACAAAGTATCACATAAAACAAATGGCAGGTGTTGAAATAGTATTTCTTACGATCACCTTGCATCCTGTTCGAGTAACAGCCATAATATCAGAATCAGCTGATTATTTTTCCAGAATAAATCGTTTTCTAATTACCAATTATTGTCCGCCTGGTTGGCAAAAGAGGTGTTATCGGTTTGACAGACGTTTTTCAAGGATCATGTATTTCAACCGGATTTCTACTGTAAACCTGGAAATAACAGTATAATACCGAGTTGTATTACCCAATAGCAAATGATCCTTGACTAAAGGCTGGACTGGCAAATTGACATTACCTCGTGCTAGGTTAAGCTCTATGTGTAATCAGAAAATGTTCTATTTTTAAAAAGGGTTAACAAGAATCTCTCTAACTGATCTACAACAACAAGGGTATTGCCAATATGAAAGTTTTTTTTCACCCGCTCTTCTATGAGAAGTACGCCAGAGATTCAGCAGCCAAAAAAGGCCGGATGGAGTCAATTGTTAAGGAAATAAAACCCTATGTTGAATTTATTGACTGTGTTCCTGCCACTGAAGATGACATACTTGCGGCACACGACCGTTTCCACTTTGAATTGATACGGGAGGCAGGTCTTTATAAAATAGCGTCTTTAGCAGCTGGTGGCGCCATACAGGCGGCGGTCAGCGGTATGACTAAACCGAGTTTCGGCCTCATCCGACCACCTGGGCATCATGCTTCGGCAAACAGCAGCTGGGGATTCTGCTTTTTTAATAATATGGCAATATCGCTCTATCATTTGCATGCTGAAAAAAACATCAAGCAAGCTTATGTTCTCGATTTCGATCTTCACATAGGTGATGGAAACATAAACATCCTTGGCCAGGAACCATGGGTTGAAATACATAATCCGGAGTCCCTGGAACGTGAAGCCTACCTTGAAGAGGTTCATCGTGGGTTAGAGTCGACCCGGGCTGACATTATTGCTGTTTCTGCTGGATTTGATAATCATGAGCAAGATTGGGGAGGTCTGCTCCTCACTTCTGATTATAAGATCATGGGTAAATGGGTTCGGGAAGCGGCAATCCGAAACGGAGGTGGGTGTTATGGGATTCTGGAAGGGGGGTATAATCACGACGTTCTCGGAAAAAACGTTCTCGCATTTCTCGTGGGGCTTCAAGGATGAGGAATCCGGGTTAATCATGAGTCATGGGTCAGTATGGGGTCAGGCTTGACTTATGGATGTTTTCCGCAATGATTCTTGTATCCTCTTTATATGGCTGAACAGCATTTTGTCGGTTATCATTTTTTATCAAGTCCAGAGGCTACTTGACTGAGTCCGGACAAATCCCGCTGGAGTTTCCGGCTCAATTCCGTCAAACCAAGATGCTCTGTATAACGAACAATATAGGCCGCTAGAGAATGATTCCTTGATAAATGCCTCTTCTCCAAAACTATCTTGACCAAGAACCCTTCCATAAATTGTTCATTGGTGAAATTCTTTCCTATGCCCATCTTCTCTGCCGGCTAGAACAAAATCGCTATACAACTCTACAACCAGCTTCTGCGTTTTGGAAAACCTCAACAAAATCCAGCCGGTGGTTACCCATGGAACATCTATCATACCCAGGTATACCAGAAGACCCTATCTGGAGCAGAAAGAAGAGCTTTGTTCGATCCTGTTGATCAAAGAAAATATCTTGGCCGCTATTACCCCTCAAGATGTCATGATAGCAAGCGCCAGGATAATGAAGTCGCGGTTTCCTTACCATATTTATCACCCGGGAAAGAAATGCCCATTTGTCAAGCCTGACCCCATAACTATAATTTACATATTTTAAAGCTGGCAAAAAGTTCTATTGCTTTTAAAGCAGTAAATGATAACTGTTTGTTTGATCAAGGTATCCTATGAAAAAGAATAGTGTACCTGTTTTAACACTACATATTTCCCGGAGTTAGAATAACAGCCATGGATGATCAAGTTGTCAACCGTTTGATAGAGATTGTCGGCAAAGATAATGTGTTGGCGGCAGACGCGGACAGAATTACTCACTCATACGACGCCACCCAACAGAAACACATGCCGGAAGTTGTGGTGTATGCCAGCTCCACCGGGGAGATACAGCTGGTTGTCCAATTGGCCAACCAGGAAAAAATTCCAATCCTGCCCCGTGGTGCCGGCAGCGGTTTCAGTGGAGGCAGCCTGCCTGTCCAGGGAGGTATTGTCCTGGTCCTGACAACCATGGATAGGATACTCGACATCGATACAGACAACCTCACTGCCGAGGTTGAACCGGGTGTGGTTACCGCTGTTTTACAGCGTGCCGTAGAAAAACTTGGGCTATTCTATCCTCCCGACCCGGCATCCAAAGAATTCTGCACTCTTGGCGGTAATGTGGCCGAGAACAGCGGTGGTCCCCGTTGTGTCAAGTATGGTGTTACCGGAGATTATATCCTTGGACTTGAAGTGGTAACGCCAACTGGTGATGTGATCATTACCGGTGGCAAAACCTTAAAAAACGTGGTGGGCTATGATCTGACAAAACTCATGGTCGGCTCCGAGGGTACCCTTGGCATTGTCACCAGGATTTTTCTCAAACTGCTGCCAAAACCGGCCGCCAAAAAGACGATGCTCGTACAATTTACCTCAATTGACGGTGCAGCGGAAGCGGTCTCAGCTATTACCAGAGCGAAAATTATTCCGACGGCCCTTGAATTCATGGATAGAGCCACAATCAACACCATTCGGGATCAATCCCCCATTGAAATAAACAAAAGCTGCCAGGCCATATTGATCATTGAGATCGATGGCGACCCGGAGATACTTGATTCCCAGGCAGAACGGGTTCTGGATGCCGTCAAAGAACATGGCGTTATCGAAACCAGTATAAGCGGCAGCGATGAAGAATCGGAAGCAATCTGGCAGGTTCGCCGCGTTATTTCACCGAGTTTGAAAAAACTGGCCCCGAACAAGTTCAATGAAGACATTGTCGTTCCGCGGTCCAGGATACCTGAGATGATTCGAAAACTTGATACTCTTTCTTCCGGATTTGATATTCCAATTGTCTGTTTCGGTCATGCCGGTGACGGGAATATCCATGTGAATATCATGGTGGACTTGAAAAAAGCCGGCATGGGGGAGAAGGTTGATGCGGCAATTCGGGAAGTTTTCCGAACCGTTGTTTCACTGGACGGTTCCATCTCGGGGGAACACGGCATCGGCACGGCAAAAGCGCCTTATCTCAACATTGAACTGAGCGATGAGACCATCAGAGTCATGCAACGGGTCAAACAGGCATTTGACCCGAATAATATTCTCAATCCGGGAAAAATCTTTACAGGCACAAGCTAGTCCGTCCAATCACCAATGAGCCAGCATAAGATTTTAGAAGATTTCGAAGAGGTTATCCGCCAATGTGTGAAATGCGGAGCCTGTCAGGCCCACTGCCCCACCTATCTGGTAACTAAAAAAGAGGGCGCGGTGGCCAGAGGGAAAATAGCTTTGGCTGCTGCTCTTCTAGATGGCGATACAAAACTTGCTAGAGCCTTTGAAAGTGATATCGATATGTGCCTTATGTGCGGTTCCTGTACGCACAAATGTCCAATTAATGTCCCGACCCAGGAAATCGTAGGTGCTGTCCGACGCCGGATAACCGATGAAAAAGGACTCTCTTTTATGGGAAAGTCCATTTCAACCATACTCGGCTCAAAAAAAATAATGAACACCCTTGCCAGAACCAGCTCTATGCTTTCGCCTCTTGTTCTGAAGGAAATTCCCCAGTCAAGTGGACTGCGTCTGCGTATTCCAACAACGTTCACCGAAAACCGAACGCTGCCGAAACCGGCCCGCAACAACCTGTTTGAACGGATACCGGAATACATCGAGGGGAAAGTGGAGCAGCCGGCCATCGGCTTTTTTGCAGGCTGCTCCATCACCTATCTTTACCCCGAGATCGGCGAACAAATGGTCTCGATTCTCAAGAACCTCGGTTATTCGATCTATACACCTTTTGTCCAGCAATGCTGCGGTCTGCCTGCCCTCACCTCCGGCAACGGTGAACTGGTATCCAAACTTGCAACAAACAATATCAAGGCTTTCAGTGACAGAAAGGTGGACACTATCGTTACAGCCTGCGCCTCCTGTAACGGCACCGTCGGTGAGTATTACGCTTCCATGAAAACAGATCAAGCTCACTTCAGCGAAAAAATAGTCGATTTCAACGTACTATTACAGCGAATCGGTTTGTTTGAGCAATTGGCGGAAATGGAAAAGCAAAAAAACAGAATAAAAGTCACTTACCATGACCCCTGTCATCTGAAATTGCAGAATATTATTCGGGAACCCAGACAACTGCTGCAATCACTCCCACACGTGGACTTTATTGAAATGGAGGGAGCAGCCAGATGCTGTGGGCTGGGGGGGACCTTTTCGGTCTTCCATTATGACACCAGCCGGGCAATCGGTACTCAGAAGATGGAGGGGTTAAGAGATAGTGGTGCTCAACTGATCGCCACCGCCTGCCCTGGTTGTATCATGCAGCTACAGGATAGTATCAACCATGCCGGGCTTGACGTACGAGCCGTTCATCTGCTGGAATTAATGGATGAAGCCCTGGAATAGAAAC
Organism: uncultured Desulfocapsaceae bacterium; assembly: GCA_964623625.1. Lineage (GTDB taxonomy): Bacteria > Desulfobacterota > Desulfobulbia > Desulfobulbales > Desulfocapsaceae > CAZLGM01. Next base: position 8,534 of record CAZUUJ010000074.1, on the reverse strand, counting down.
CTCATCAAGATAAAAAGGCTCATCAGGATCAGGTGTACTTGTTGTATTTTATAAAATCGCCACGGTCACTTTGCTCCTTCGCGACAACGGTCTACGTTTTGTCGTTACCAGGAGTGAAACATACCCAGATCTCCGAAGCGTTCGATAGTGCTGTAGCTTTGGACGGTTTAACCATACGATTAGAGTAGAGCCGACATCGTTTGGTTGAATCGTCCAAAGATGCAGTGCTAGCGGATGCTTACCCAACAAAAAAGCCCCGGTTGATCAAACACACAACCGGGGCTTTTCCTTTTAATTAGCAGGATTTAATTACAGACCGGCAGCGTCACGCAATTCATCAATCTTATCGATTTTTTCCCATGTAAATTCCGGTTCAGGTCTGCCGAAATGACCATAGGAAGCTGTTGCGGTATAGATTGGTCTGAGCAGGTCGAGATGCTGGATAATTGCTTTGGGCCTCAGATCAAAGTAACTCTTGATGATCTCGTTGATCTTTTCATCACTGATCACACCGGTGCCGAAGCTGTTCACATTAACCGATACCGGTTGGGCAATTCCGATGGCATAGGCAACCTGGACATCGATCTCTTTGGCAATTCCAGCTGCGACTATATTCTTGGCAATGTATCTTCCCATATAGGAAGAGGAACGATCCACCTTGGAAGGATCTTTACCGGAGAAGGCGCCGCCGCCGTGATAGCCCTTGCCGCCATAAGTATCGACAATGATCTTTCGTCCGGTTACACCACAGTCGCCTACAGGTCCGCCAATAACGAAACGGCCGGTAGGATTGATAAGGTAGTTGGTATCACCATCCAGCATCTCGGCAGGCAGGATCGGCTTAATGATTTCCTCCATAATGCCTTCTTTGAGATCATCATAGCTCACATCTGGGCTATGCTGAGTAGAGAGGACCACCGCGTCGATCCGTTTCGGAGAGCCATTTTCATATTGAACGGTAACCTGGCTTTTAGCATCCGGGCGCAGCCAGGGAAGGTTCCCAGCCTTCCGCACTTCGGATTGCTTTTTAGTCAGCAGGTGGGCGTAATAGATAGGCATAGGCATGAAGTCGTCGGTATCCGTGCAGGCATAACCGAACATCAGCCCCTGATCACCGGCACCCTGCTCAAGGTCAACACCGGTTCCTTCATCAACACCCATGGCAATATCAGCCGACTGCTTATCGATAGAAGTCATGATAGCACATGACTGCCAGTCAAATCCCATATCAGAGGAGTTATAGCCGATTTCCTTAATCCTGTTTCTGGCGATCTCCGGCATATCAACCCATGCGCTTGTGGTTATTTCGCCTGCGACCAGAACCATGCCGGTGGTAACCAGAGTCTCACAGCCGACACGGGAATATTTATCCTGCTCCAGAAGAGCATCAAGAATAGAGTCTGAAATCTGATCGGCAACCTTGTCAGGATGTCCTTCAGATACAGACTCGGATGTGAACAGATAGTTTTGACTTTTCATTCGCTACTCCGGGTAGTTAGTTAACATACTCCAATATCTTGATCAGTTTTGTACTTGAAAACTCGTTATTTATACACAGATCAACTGAAAATTCAAGTAAACACATAGAAAAAGTTCACATGCCATTCACTCTAGGATTTCCCGTTATTTAAAAGGAAGAGGATAAATTGGCCCACTTTGTTCCTGTTTACCGGGAATCATGCATCAACCCTTACCCACCAACATCTTATTCCATTGTAATAATAGGATTTTTTCTATAGGACGGACTGGATTCACCATCAATATAGATATCTTCGAGGAAAGAGAGCTTTCTCGGCAGTTGCTGCGGCGTTCCTCTGGTGATTAAGAAGGTTGCTCTTTGTCCAATGGTCAGTGAGCCCATGTGTTGCATTCCGAAGAAATCGGCTCCGTTTTTCGAAGCGCACTTCACTGTCTCTTCAAGCGAATAGCCCGCCTTGACAAACAGCTTGATCTCCTCGACCATCGACTCGCCATGAAGTATACCGACACTGCCTGCTCCGGTTCCGCAGGCCGTTTTTACACCCAGCATTTTTGCCAGACGCAGTTGATCTAGTTGGTTTTCAAGCATCGATTTCCAAAACGCTTCGGCACCTGGAATCGGTTTTCCGGGAGCAGCATATCGTTGAGAAAACCGGCAGCACACGTCTCCACCGGTTGAAGAGGAGTCTACAGAATTTTTAGCCCGCAGAACATTCGGAATCCAAAGCACTCCTCTGTCAGCCATTTTCCGCATGTTCTTCTCACCCATTGAGTAACCCTGCTCAATAGCATCACATCCTGCTGTGAGCGCTTCTTCTACCTGTTGCTGCCCGTTGGCAACCACAACCACTGTGTTGTTTCCTCCCTGTTGGATAAACCGGCCCAGATCCTTGCGACTGAATTTAGGTTCGGAATCGGAATACATGTCTACATCCCGGGAATATTGGATTCTAAAAATATCATCCTGCGGCTGTTTTTTGTCGTACCAATCGAAACTGCTCAAGCTAGGAGTGGTTGCTGCTTTAACAGTGACCTCACTTCCTTCCTCTTTTTTATCAAGATACTGTTCTGACAAACCACCATTGTCCACCACCCCCAAGACCCCATACACATAACAATCACGGATATGGCGATAAAAGAGTTCTCTCTTTATTGAAGGATGGGAATCTTCACTTGACTGAACCACCCTGTCATCCACAGAAGGCGATTGTGAGAGCACAACGCTGCAATCTACCAGTGGTGGTAAAATGGTACAGTGCGATAAATCATCAACCTGTAAACCATCTTTGTTTTCGAGTTTCGTTTCGGGTCCAATGGAAGCAATACGGCCATCTGTCACTTCAAAATAGACCTTTCTTTGCAGAGCAGTACCACTGCCATCAATCAACCGCCCTGCAATGACGTATCGTTTTCCCCCCATATATGTCCTTTCACGCAGATAGAAAATCTTAGCGTCGACAAGTCCTTTGAAGCAAAAGCCTTAAATGACCTATTTTAGAGAACCTGTTATCTGGGCGATTGCCTCAATCTCCACCCTTGCCCCAAGAGGAAGGGCAGCAACCTCAATTGTGCTGCGGGCAGGTGGATTTTCCGGGAAATATTCACCATACACCTTGTTCATTTCCATGAACTCCCCCATATCCTGGAGAAAAACCGTTGTCTTCATGACACTTGCCAGACAGCCGCCACCAGCATCGACCACCGCACGGAGATTGTCCAACACTTGTCGGGTCTGTTCTCCAATGTCTCCGGTCACCAATTCACCGGTTACCGGATCAATGGGAATCTGCCCTGCAGTAAAGATCATCTTTTCATTTCTGGTCGCCTGAGAATATGGTCCAACGGCATTAGGTGCCTGATCAGTATTTACAATCTGACGATTCATACTATTCCTCACTTGGTTTCATAATAATCTGCTTTATGCTATATACTCTCAATCACTTCTTATTACGCCACCTTATCAGGTAATCCTGAACCCGTGATCAAGAATATTGTTTGAGTTAATACATTTTTCTTTAATAAAATATTGGATCCTGCTGTCTTAACCTATAAGAGTCATCCGCCCTCCGGGGCATCCGGCAGCACTGCATTTTTACTTGATTTACCTGACCGATATAGTGCTCTATTATTGATCTGGTAAATCAAGTTAAGCTACAGCATTATCGGACGCTTACAGATTCAGGATAATATATCCAGCCTGGATTTCTCACCACACTTTATACTCTATCTGCGGGTATGGTCAACTCGATTGCAGCAATCTCATTAATACTAAAGATCCAGATGAATTGTTGTTATTCTTCCACAACTAGGAACCCATATTGAGTAACAATGTTCTTTTTAATTTTTCTATATTATTCCAGCTCGATTTTTAAATGGTTATCAGCTCAAAGCACCCAGCAGCCTCCTATTTTTATTGCCATATAAAACTGTTACATGATAAATACCTGAAATAAACAGAGACTTAAACATACCGCTCCTTTCTTAATACAGAAAAAACATATTGCATCATCTGTAACATTGTGTAACAATGTTATATATTTTTACGCTAAGTTTTTCCAAAACCGACACCGGAAAAGTCAAAATAGTTTATCGGGCAACAGCGACAATCATCAACAACCGAAATCAATAGACACTACAGGTTGTATCAAGGAAAAGATTATGAACACCAAGCAACAACTGGAACAGTTACAAAAACTACAAGCAGAAGCCAAGCTTGGCGGCGGCAAGAAGCGCATTGAGAAGATGCATTCCCTGGGCCGCCTGACCGCAAGAGAACGTATCGATCTGCTGCTTGACAAGGACTCCTTTGAAGAATTCGACATGTTCAAGGCCCATCGATGCCGGGATTTTGGCATGGACAACAAGAAATTTCCCGGAGACGGAGTGATCACCGGCTACGGTACCATCGATGGCCGAGTGGTCTATATTTTCGCCCAGGATTTCACGGTGCTGGGCGGCTCGCTCTCCGAGACATTTGCAGAGAAAGTTTGCAAGATCATGGATCTGGCCATGAAGAACGGCGCTCCGGTGATCGGCCTCAATGATTCCGGCGGCGCCCGAATCCAGGAAGGCATTGAAAGCCTGGCAGGCTACACCGATATTTTCCTTCGCAACGTCATGGGTTCCGGTGTTATTCCTCAGATATCGGCGATCTTCGGCCCCTGTGCCGGAGGAGCGGTCTACTCCCCTGCCCTCACCGACTTTGTGGTGATGGTGAAGAAGAACTCCTACATGTTTCTCACCGGCCCTAAAGTGGTCAAATCGGTGACCCATGAAGATGTCACCATTGAGGAGCTTGGCGGTGCCGATATGCACAGTTCCCGCAGCGGTGTTTCCGATTATGCCGCCGAATCGGGAGTTGATGCCATTGGCTATATCCGCAAGCTGATGTCCTTTCTTCCCCAGAACAATACCGAGAACCCACCTGTTTTACAATGCGACGACCCTGCTGAGAGAAGGGCCGAGGAACTCAATACCTTTATCCCGGAAAATCCAAACACGCCTTTTGACATGAAGGAAATTATCCTGAGAACAATCGATAACGGCGACTTTTTCGAGATCAAGAAAGACTTCGCTCCCAATCTGATTGTCGGTTTCGGTCGCTATAACGGCATGAGCGTGGGCATCGTTGCCAATCAGTCCCTCCACTATGCCGGCGCTCTTGATATCGATTCATCCATCAAGGGCGCCCGTTTTGTGAGGTTCTGCGACTGCTTTAATATTCCGGTAGTCACCTTTGTCGATGTCCCTGGATTCATGCCCGGTACCGCACAGGAATACGGCGGTGTGATCCGCAATGGCGCTAAAATTCTGTACGCCTTTGCCGAAGCCACAATCCCAAAGGTGACGGTCATTACCAGGAAGGGTTACGGCGGAGCCTATTGCGTCATGTCCTCCAAGCATCTGCGGGGTGATATCAACTACGCCTGGCCAACCGCTGAAATCGCCGTTATGGGAGCAAAAGGGGCAGTCGGAGTATTGTACGGTAGAGAGGCGAGTGGGCAGGAAAACCCAGAACAATATCTCAATGAAAAGGCAGAAGAGTACCACGACACGGTTGCCAACCCCTATGTGGCCGCTCAGCGGGGCTATATCGACGATATCATCGAACCAGCCCGTACCCGGATCAGGATTATCAGAGCGCTGTCGCTTATCCAGAACAAAGTAGATACCAATCCGATGAAGAAACATGGGAATATCCCGTTGTAAGTATTCGCAGACACACCATCTTTTTACGGTCGCGGCTGCCTGCATCGCGCTTCAGCGTGATAGCGAACAGCCACGATTGTAAAAACCCGGCCCACCTGTGAACTCTTACATTTTAGAGAAAATAAACCAAGCATCTACAGAACCTGCAATTGGCTACAGGAGAATTCATTATGGCTGTCAAAGTATTTATCAAACGATTCGTCCCCCGGGACA
>CAZUUJ010000074.1:0-2533 GCA_964623625.1 uncultured Desulfocapsaceae bacterium | reverse complement strand
GGAGAATTCATTATGGCTGTCAAAGTATTTATCAAACGATTCGTCCCCCGGGACAAGGAAAAGGAGCTTAACAACCTTCTCCAGCAACTTCGCAGTGCTACCCTCGAACAGCCCGGCTATCTCTCCGGCCAGACATTCAAGAGGACAGACAGGGATGGGGAATATCTGGTTGTCGGTACCTGGCGTTCTGCCAAAGACTGGTATAGCTGGTTCAACAACGACAAACGTAAAGATATCCAGAGTAAGATCGACACCCTGCTCGGCACCCAGACCGAGTATGGGGTTTATGAGTAGAGATGGCTATGAACGATAAAGAAAAAAAGGCAGCAGCGGCCCTTGCCGCGGTCAGCTGCTATCTGGAAATGGAAGAGAGCGTCAGGGGACCCAAGGCGGTTCTAACGACTCCTCATGCTCAACCGAGCCAGTGGAGCCACAATGGCCGACAGGAGATGATGGCCATGCGACGGCTGGTACAGATACGGACATTTAAACCTTTTTAAACAATAATTTGTGGTTGTCCAGAACGATAGACACACAACCCAACCAAGGGGGCCTTCATAAGATAAGGGAAGAAAATAATGAGCGACCAAGTGCAAATGACAGCGATGAATTACGATCCCGATCGACCGGCGGCTGCAAGTCCGGTCAAGGTCATGGACCTGACCCTGCGTGACGGCCATCAATCCCTCTTTGCCACCCGGGGCAGGACAGAAGACATGATCCCGGTTGCAGAGATGATCGATGAGATCGGCTTTTGGGCGGTTGAAACATGGGGCGGAGCGACCTTTGATACCATGCACCGCTTCTTGAACGAAGACCCATGGGAGAGGCTCAGGACCCTGAAACGCTACATGAAGAAGACGCCCTTTTCCATGCTGCTCAGGGCCCAGAACCTTGTCGGCTACCGCAACTACGCCGATGACCTGGCCCAGGCCTTTGTGGAGCGAACCGCTGAGAACGGGCTGGATATCTTCAGGACCTTTGACGCCTTGAACGATTACCGCAACTTTGAGACTGTGGTCAAACACATCAAGGCCGCGGGCAAGCATTTTCAGGGCTGCATCTGCTACACCATGACCGAGCCGCGTCTTGGCGGCGATGTGTACGATCTTGACTATTATATCAACAAGGCCAAGGATCTCGACTCCATGGGAGCCGACACCATCTGCATCAAGGATATGGCCGGGTTGTTGGCACCTTACGATGCCTATCAACTGGTGAAGGCGCTCAAGGAAGTCACCACCACTCCCATCCATCTGCACAGCCACTTTACATCGGGCATGTCGCCCATGACCCATTTAAAGGCCATTGAAGCGGGTGTTGACATTATCGACACCTGTATGACGCCGTATGCCTACAGGACCTCCCATGCCGCTATTGAGCCGCTGGTGATGACCCTGTTGGGCACCAACCGCGACACCGGTTTTGATATCAAGAAACTGGCGGCCATCAATGAAGTCCTGGAAGAGGAAGTCGTGCCCAAATACAAACATCTGCTCGATGATTCCAAGATGTCGATCATCGACATCAACGTTTTGTTGCATCAGACGCCCGGCGGTATGCTGTCGAATCTGGTTAATCAACTCCGTGAGATGGATGCGCTGGATCGGATTGGCGATGTGTATCGCGAACTGCCCAAGGTCCGTAAAGAGCTGGGTCAGATTCCTCTGGTTACTCCCACCTCTCAGATTGTCGGTGTGCAGACGGTGAATAATGTTCTTCACGATACAGATGATGAGCGGTACAAGATGATCACCGGCCAGGTGAAGGATCTGTGTTACGGACTCTATGGCAAGACGGCTGTTCCCATTGATTCCGAGGTGCAGAAGAAGGCCCTCACGGATTACCCCAGGGGCGAGGAGCCGATCAGTTGTCGTCCTGCCGAAGTCCTTGAACCTGAGCTTGACAAGGCCAAAGAGGATATCGGCAGCTTAGCCAAGGATATGGATGATCTGGTTACCTTTGCCATGTTTCCGGTGACCGGCCGCAAGTTTCTGCAATGGAAGTATGGTCATGCACCTGTTCCCGATGAGGTGAAGCCGACCAGTCTTGAAGAGGTGAAGAATAAGGATGCTTTACTTGCCAAGGCCAAGGCGGGCAAAGTTGTTGAGGTTCGTGACGATACGCCCAAGAAGAGTGAAGTTGCCCGCAGCTTCAATGTGTTTATCGACAATGAGTATTACAGTGTCGAGGTTGATCCTGTTGGCGGCTCTCCTATTATAGTTGCTCCCGGTCAGGTGATGGCTGCTCCCCAGGCTGCTGTTGCGCCTGCGCCAGGGGCTCCCGCATCTCCCCCTGCTGCCCCACCGGTAAGCCCTGTCAAAGAGGACGCTGCTGAGGCCGCCGAGCCTGCGGTGAGTTCCGATGACACGGCAGGCACTTCCCTTCCCGCCCCCATGCCGGGAATGATTGTGCGGTATGAGAAGAATGTGGGTGACAGTGTAAGCGAGGGAGACACTGTAGTCATTCTTGAAGCAATGAAGATGGAGAATGCCCTGCCAGCTCCCTGTGACGGCACCATTCAGAAAATCGG
>CAZUUJ010000073.1:0-16710 GCA_964623625.1 uncultured Desulfocapsaceae bacterium | reverse complement strand
CCTTGTCAAGAGAACTCTTTTTAGTCTCCAGAACACCTTTTACCTGCAATAACCCGGCCTTAGTTTTTGCAATTTTGTGTTTCCCTCCCTGTATAGTCTGTTGGACAATCAATTCGCTGTTTTGAACTTTTGCCTTTGCACTTTCAATAAGAGCCGGTAATACGTGAAGTTTATATGATTGGTAACGCTTTTGGGCTGAATTAAGTTTGGCCTGTAAAACTGATATTCTATCTTTTGTTGATGTGATCTCGGACGGATTATCAAACCCCTTGTCTTTTAACTTGTTCAGATCAGACATGAATGATTGGTATCGTTTCAATTCACTCTTTATCCTTTGCAGTTCTTCATTCAACGTGGATATCTTTAAAGGTCCCTCACCTTCTTCCAACCGTTTAAATTCCAGTGCTGCTACATTTTTACTATAGTGGGCACCGGCAATTTCTCTTTCAACCTGGCTTTTTTCAAAAGCAACAATCTGCTCTGCGGCACTGACAGCAGCAGTATAGCTTTCGACTTCCGCTTGATACTGGGCAACCTCTTTTTTTATGGCCGAATCATCAAAGCGTACGAGCAGTTCATCCTTTTTGACCATTTTTCCGTCTTCAATAAGGTAAATAATGGTCCCGCTGGTTGCCTCCAGAGCGGATGAAATCATGTGTGATTTTGCGGCATCCAGGATGCCGATAAGATTCAGCTCTATTGAAAAACTTTGGTTTTGAGCTGTTGCTATGAGCAGGTCTTCTCTCTTATCGTCTGAGGAAAACAGAAGAGTCATAATTGAAATAATGACTAAGATCAGGACGATAGAAAGAAAAGTTGAGACTTTTATATTTGGTTTCACTTTTTCACCTATCTTTCGATAAGAGTTCCAAGAGTTTTTCTTAATCTATAGGTATCAACAATATAATCGACAGTATCGGCCAGCAGGTCCAGCTGTACCTCTTGAACTTGTGTCTGGGATTCCAGTAAGTCAAAGTTATCGGTTAAATCATGGTTGAATTTGGAATGTGCCAGCTTTAATTTTCCCTGGGCCTGCCGTAATTGTTCATGACGATCAGCTATCAGTTTTTTCTTTTTTTCCATACGATTGATCTGGGTACGAACTTCACGCACAATGGCGATCTTCATCTCTTCCAGGTCCATTTGAGTACTCTTCAGATCGATTTTTGCTTGTTCGAAAGCGGCTCTTTCCTGCGTTCGAAAAATATCAGTTGAACCACTGAAAGTAATTGACACATCCTCCTCATCCAAATCGAATGAACTATTAGCACCGTGTTTAGAATAATCCAAATTGAGATCAAGTTGCGGAAGTATATTTTTTTTGGCCAGGATGTATTTTCGTTCCGATTCCATAATTCTTCGATTGACCTGATCGAGTTCGATGCGATTATTCATTGCCGTTTGAACCGCTTCATCCAAAGGTGTTTGCAACGGCTGGTAATACACCGGTGCTGTAACAGTCAGCATCCCTGACAGATCGGCTGAAAGCAAGTCCTTTAATTGGTCTATGCCATTGGCTAGAAGCTCCTGAACAGTGGTTAGCTCGTTTTGTATTTCCTTAATTCGTATTTGGGCGCGATACAGATCCATGGCTGTTGCCAGACCTGTTTTCTGCTTCATTTTTGTAAGCGCAATATGGCCTTGTAAAAGTTGTTGCTGCTTACGTAACATATCGATCTGCTGTTGGTATTTAATGACATCATAAACTGCAGAAACGGTATCTATTACGGTGGAAACCTGATCAGAATAGTACGACTGTTTGGCATTTTCCAGTTCGTACAGAGTACTTTTTAAAGCATCAAGAGAATAATCCGGACCAACACCTTTTAATAATGGAACATTAAGAGAGAATTTGAGTGAGGATTGGTACCCTTCGTCATCATGCTCTATTTGAGGTGTGATTGATGAAGTGAATCCCAGGGTGTGCTTCTTGTATAATTCAATCCCTCCAACCCAGTACTCACTGCCATCGACATAACCGAACTCCGTCGACGGTCTGATTTTAAGGTTTAATTCGTCTTTGCTGGTATTTACCGATAGCTCCGCAGAAGATAATTGCAGCTCAGTGCGTTTAAGAGAACGATTATTTTTTAGAGCTATTTCAATGGCCTCTTCCAGGGTTATGGTTTTATTCTCTCTGTTCTCTGCACTCAATACCAACCCACTGTTGTTGAAACAGGAGATGATAATGATGAGAACAAAGAAACGAGCAGATGTGATCAACAACTTCATAGTGAATCCGTCAGTCACAGAAATCAGAAATTTGAGGTGATATGTTGCATACTTTTTCACCTTAAAGAATGTTCACTGATCCAGGATGTGCGAATATATAAGTTACAGATTTTAAAGGTGAGAAATCGGATTAAATAAAACCACTATTTGATGGGATTATCAACTTACATGTGTTGATAATTTCGATGGGAGAATAAAGAAGCATCTGACAGTTCCGGTCAATTAACCGGAACTGCCAGATGCCAGGAGCTGCTAGTTATATCTTCTGGCAGGATCCGGAATTGAATATTTCCCAGATCCAAAATGCAGAACACATGGTTTCGGATAACCTCTACCCGATTTACCGAATCTAAAAACCGGCCTGCTTCCATGGGACTTGCTGCGTCTTCCTTTTTCAACAAGGGTACCATCTGTTTTATAAATAGCTACCGTTGAACTGGAACTGGAACCTCCAGGCCCTATAACGGCCAATTTCCGATCACCTTCTGAAACCGGTTTCCAGGTGATTCCTGTACCCCTAATTGACGAAACAGAGCCACCGACACTGGAGCCCGTAGCGGTTGTGCCTGTGTCGTCGCTATCGCTAGAACACCCGGTAAAGGTGGCGACAAGGAAGATAAGTGCTAATGACAACAAACTAATTTTCTTTTTGAGAAACATTTTCCCTCCGTAAAAATAATGTTGCAACTGACAAACTTCTCATTTTTTTGACTTGCGAAGTTGTAAAAGACCAGTAAATCGACAACGATTTATCTTCCTTTTATCGACAATCACACTGCAATCTCACACCCACACATACTTCAAATAATTCGAAACTGTCAATCTGAAAAGGTTGACTTTTTTTTACGGAACATGTCTTTTTTTTTTCTGAGCAACACATTCCGAAAAAAAAATTTTGCTTTTTATTACAAGAAATCTGACTTTTTCTCAATATAAATTACAACACCAGAATTTTTAATATTTCAGGTTGGGCTGAAGTTTTGTTGTAATCGGTAAGTATATATAAGGAATTACTCCTTATTTCAGGCCTTTAATGGTTTGCTTTTTTGGTGTTGGTACAAGCCCTACAGCTCTACCAATAGCCCAGACAGCTCTCATCAGGGTACATTTGAGTCGCATGTTGCAAAAATTCTCACAACGGATTTTGAGCATTTTTTTATTGAATTCTTCCACATCCATATTTTTATCGCCGAACATTTCAGTGGTATAACCAAGATTTGTCATGGAACTGTATTGAGCCGAGCAATGGTCGAATATAAATTCATCAAATGACTGCCTGTGAAGGTTAATGTCATACTTTTCAGGATCCATATGCCAGGAAGATCCGGGCTCGGTCTCAATTAAAAATGCTTCTATTGATGCATTACTGATTCTTTTTTCTATTTCCTTCTGCAGTTCAATGGTTTCTTCAATGTCGGCCATAGATTTTTCCATGGCCCCAAAAGAAAAATAGACAATGGTGTGAATGCCGAGTTGATCAGCATATTCGAGTGTTTCAAACAGTTCGGCATTACTGTAACTATTCGGTCGTGAAAGTTTTCTTTTTTCTTCTGACCCGGTCTCAGGGCTGATGAGTATGGCCGATTTGGATCCAAATGTTTTTGCAAACTCATCAAGGAATTTATTTGTAGGTAATCTCCAAGATGAAAATAGAAGATTGAATTCAAGACCTTCTTTCCTCATCATCTGAAACAGCCGGGAATAGTACTCTTCACTCAAAGACGGAGTTGGATCGAAACTGACGTATGAACCTTTAAAACCAAAATTTATCAAATCTTTAATTGAGTTGATAACATTTTCATGGGTCCTGAAAACAACACCTTTTCGCTTATTGATTAGAAGCTGAGCTTTCCCACCACCACCGCAATAACAACAGTTATAGACACATCCTCTTCCAACCGGAAGTCCCCAGTAAACTTTGTTTTTGTCTCTTCCAAGCAAAAGGTTCAGTTTTCTATCAAAACTTCCAGGAATGTTTGTTCTTATCGGAGCCTTGGGGATATCGATATAGACCTCAGCATGTTCAAAGATGTCGAAATTGGTGAAGTTCAGCTCATTGATAATTTTTTCATCAATGACGTAACTCTGCTCATTTTCAACTATTTCACCATCTTTTCTCCAGACTAAGTTCTGAATTTCTTTTAGCTTTTCCCGGTTTTGTTGAACATCACTTGTTAATATTTCAATTAATGGTATTTCAGCGTCACCTTTACAGACAGCATCAACAAATGGAGCCGAATCCATAATTTCCGAAACAAAAAAGGTAGATGTGAAACCGCCTAAAAATATAAAGGAATCGGGTAATACTTCTTTGGCTTCTGAAGCCCATTGCAGGGTGTCAACCAGGTTTTGATGAAAATGTTGTGAAAAGCCGATGTATTTCGGTTTATGCTTCTTCAGATATTCAGAAAAAGAGAAGTTTTTATTTATTGCATGTTCAACACCACCATGGAGAATCCGTGTCGCATAGCCTTTTCGATGAGCCAGATCAGCTAATCCCAATAATCCAATGGCCATACGATTAGAGCTTAGGTAAATGTTGAGCGCGGGATAATACGTCTGAAACCTTGGTACATGAACCAGAAGCAAATCAAGTTGTTGTTCCGGTTCCGATTCTGTTTTCTGTGAGTGCATTCTTTTAATCTATGGTGAATTGTATCGATCACTTTGAATAAGCTTCATAGCGACCTTCTGTTTTTATTAATAAAATTTCGAATAAACTTTTCTAAACCGACAACAGTTGAATGTCAAGCCGAAAGGGATTACTCGGATTTTCTTGAATAAAGCGTATGTGCTGGATTGCCCACTGCCACAATCATTGGTTCTATATTTTCGCTCACTACACCGTGAGCGCCTATAATACTGGCTTTTCCAACTGTCATCCCGGATTGAATAATTGAACGCACTCCAAGCCAGCATCCAGAGCCAATAATTGTTTTTGTCTTTTGACTCTTTTGGTGTGGATCATCAGTTCCTCCGACCCGGCAATATGCAGCAAGAAGAACGTTGGACTCTATCAGTACTTCATTATCAGAGATAATGAGACATTCGCTACCGATGTTTGAATTTTTTTCGATGAGAATTTTCTCTCCTGAAGCTTGCAGTTTTGTACCGGCACCAATAAAAACATTGTTATCAAGCCTGATTGACGGGGTTTTTCCGGAGATCTTTCCAGCATCCAGTACGGAATAATCATTGATAATGACACCATTACCCAATGAAATATTTTCAAAACCCTTTATGGTTATAAATCGTCCAAAAAGAACATCATTACCGCATTCTTTGAAAAAATACGGATAAAGCTTCTGTCTGAACAGCAAGCCAATCGCTCCAGGGAACCATCTTGCAAGCTGCAAAACAAGCCTCATCCCTTCACCTCTTTTGATAGTATTTGTGCAGGAACACCTGATGCGGTCATATTATCACTGATGTCGTGTTTAACGAGTGAGTCGTTTAAGATTGTGACATTATTACCAATAGTGACTCCTTCTAAAATGGTCACTCGATCTCCAATGGTAACATGATTTCTGATAGCAATAGGACCTTTGCAGGTCAACGGCTGTAGAATGATAGGTTCATCGATGCTTGAAAAGGAGTGGGAAGCAGCAGCGATACAACATCTATTCCCTATTCGGCTATGCTCTCCTATAGTTAAATCAACCAGTGATCCAATTCGGCAGTACTTACCAATGGTACTACCCTTACCAACACTTAACACTCCTCCACTACACTTTATGATCGTTCTTTGTCCAACATGAACATGATCTCTCAAGTTGATGCCTGTTCCTTCGGTAACTCCATCATGAAGTAGGCTTACGTTGTCTTCCAAAACGACATTGTTTCCAATAATCGTCTTTTTGCCATTTCGTATGGTGCAATCGGTCCCAATTTCCGTTTTATGACCAATTGACCCAAGTAAATAGGGAAATGATATCTTTCTCAGAAATTGACCCAAATTTCCTTTAACAGGAGTACAGAACAAATTTATAAGTTCGAATATCAATAGTTGCAGGTGGTCTGCCTCACCAATGACAGATTTTTTATATTTTATATAAGAACCTCCGGTGCTATCTATTTTACGCAGAAGACTGGCAGGCTGTTCCTCTTTCTTTTTCATAAGAGAATGCTTTCCATTCCTGCCTGAAACCAATCTACTGTTTAAAGGGTTGATCAATCTTATATTTGCTTCGATAGGATAGATAGACAAAGTAGCCAACACCGCCAATGGCGAACATTTTTATTCGAAGCAGTAATCCCATCGCCAGTGTTTCTGCTCCCGGGATTCCGATGAATAAGAAATAGAATACAAAGACCGATTCAAAGAAACCTATGTTCCCGAGCAATGTAACTGGAAATTGTGCCACAAAAAGTGCTGTTGGCACGACAATACAGATAATAAAAAACTCCGGATTCACATTAAATGCTCTGAACGATACATACACATTGAGCATAGTAAAGAGATAAAAAACCAGTGTTGAGAGCACAATCTTTAATAAAAGCCTTCTGTCTGACCTGATTGTATGTAAGGCAGAAGACAATTCCGATCCGAGTTTTGTTAACTTTTTGATAATAGTTAGAATAAACTGATCGATCTTCTCTGCAAATGGCTGCAGATCAGTGAATTTTATCAACGAGACAATCTTATTAATAAATAGATTTAAGATATGGTGGATTCTTTCTAAGAATTCAAATGACTTTTTTTTTCTTGCCATTAAAACAATTATGAAGAGCAGAACGGAAGAAACGATAGCAGGAATATAGAAATATGGAAGTTTATAGAGAGAAAAATGAAAAAACGGCAGCAGGATTACAAGCATAAGAAGAATGATGACCCCGGAAAAACGTTCAACAATAATTGCAATTGCCGAAAATGACTGATTGTTAATTATGTTGCCGGTGTAATATGATCGGACAACATCACCGCCTACAGTGGACGGTAAGAGGTTAGAGAAAAAATATCCAATCAGATAGATTTTAATGAGCTGGAAAAAGGGTATTTTTTTTTTGTCCAGATCCAACACCATTTTCCATTTAAAACAACTGATCGCCAGCATAACAGGGACCAGAAGAAATGAGACGATGAAAAAAAACCAATTAATTTGGGTAAAAACTTCCACAAGTTGATTGGTTTGGACGAATGAGACCAATATCCAAAAAAAACAGCAGCTTAAAAGTATTTTGATTACTACCGTTTTGGATATCTTCATCATCCGTTTGAACTCAAGGCGTATTCTAACTTTTGGTCTGATTATTTCTTAATTCACGGAGGTAAACAGCTGCCGGCGACGGCTATTATTTATAATGAATCCAGCAGATCTGTTACCAAATCAACACTGTCTCGTGCCTTCTTTTTTTCCAGCTCTACAATAGGTTTCATTTTTTCTGCAATTGCATGTCTATCCTGCCAGCAATTCACCATAAGTGTTGACAGGTTTTCTACAGACAAATTTTCGAAATCAATGGTCCAGTCACCTGCCCCGACTGTTTTCAAGAATCCCGCACTTTTAGGATACGCGTTAATCGATATCGGTGGGGTATTTACCGCAGCACAGAAGATTAAGGTATGCGTTCTCAAACCGGCGTGAATATCAACCTTGCTCAATAAACCGGCTAATTCCTGATAGGTATAATCGCAATTTCCAACTACTTTTACTCGGTTTTGATTATTGCACAGCTTAAGACATTCCTGGGTAATTTTCATATCCATGATCTGGGTGACCGTAAACATGATATCAACATCAAGATCTTCAATGAGTTTGTCTGCCGTGCCTGCAATTATTTGACAGAATCTTTCACGATTGAGTGTACCCGTTTGACTCCAGTTATCAATATAAGTGTTTATATTCAAACCTATGGTGCCTTTAGGATTTGTAAAAAGCCCCTCTTTCCTGATAATTTCGTCCAATCGACTCTCGGACGGAATCCGGGTGTTCATGGCACAATCGGCATTAATGACAATCTGCGGATGGTCCAAATTAAGGCTTTTGATAAGATCCTTCGTCATTTCGTCCCTTGTTATGACAAGAGGTGAGCAATCAAAAACTTTTTGCAAAGCTGCACGTCCATAATCATGATCAATGGGACCTATGGAGGCATTATAAAAAACAATCGGTATTCCTCTTTTTTTACAGGCACCGGAAAAAAGAGCGATTGACTTGAGGTTATTAACAAAAGGATTATGAAACTTGCGGTCAAAGAGTATATTATCCGTAATAAGCACCATCTTCGTGTTAGTCATGGCGCGATAAAGAGGGAGACCAAAATTTTTTAACGCCAGATTCCATGGCAGCATTCCAATTGGCTGAACCGGATGATGTCCGAAGTGTTTCTGTATAAAACTTGTGCTAAGAGTTGGAACTTTAAACGTAATGTCAGATCGTTTAAGGGCAAAATCGTCGAGCAGATTGCCTAAAATTGCGTTATCACCTGCATTACGACCGGAGTTGTTACCTAAAACGGTAATTGTTTTCATGAAAACCTCTTTTTCTTCTCTATTCTAAAAACCGCTCTAATCTATAAAGTTGGGTATTATAGCCATCCCTGTTTGACATACCAATCGGCCGTTTCAATAATACCATCCCGATTGGAATGTTTAGGCGAATAACCTAATAGATTTTTCATCTTAGAAATATCAAAATCTCGATCCTTTGAGTAAAAAGCTACCCTCCTCCTGTATATGGGCGGATTCCATTTAAACGGTTTGCATAGCAGCTCACAAATATCCGCTGCCAAAAAAAACGGCCCGATGGGGAGCCGAATCACTTTTGTTGTTTTACCAAAATGTTCGGCAACAATCCTGGCAATATCTGCAATCGCAATCGGTTCTTCAGCGCCAGAAATGATCGCTTCACCCTGTACGTCGGGATGAGTAGCGGCAATGATGAAGCTGTTAGTCAAATCATCAACATGAACAAGGTGATACATGCATTTACCATTTCCGAGTAGCGGAAAATACGGTTTCAATCCCATTTTAAACAACTTGACCAGCCGTCTGTCACCAGGCCCGTATATAGCGGCCGGCCTTATGATAGTATAAGGGATTGGATTTTTAGCCCCAAAATCGTTAAGCCATTCTTCGGCCTGTAATTTCGTTCTCTGGTAACCATCACCAGGTGAGAAACGGTAATCTTCCGTTGCAGGGGGATCCTCGATATGCCCATGCACACCTATGGTGGATATATGGACAAGACGTTTGAAATCAGGATTTTTTAGTATCTCTTCAGCGATAATCTGTGTGGAACGAACATGAATGTTCCAATAATCTTTTTCAGTACTGTTGGGATCCCTGAATGCTGCAGCCAGATGAAAAACATATTGCTGGCCTGCCATGGCTGCCCTCATTACCTCCTCATCAAAAGCATCCCCGCGATGCCAGGTAATATCAAGGTTTTTGAACGGTTCAAGGTTTGAGCTCTCTCTGGCTACAGCACTAACCTTCAGACCAGCCTCAACCAGCTTTTTTGTTAGCACAATTCCGGTAAAGCCGGTTGCTCCGGTAACCAAGACCGGAGTTCCTCCGGGGATCTTACATATTTTTTCTTCCATTTATTCCCACCATTAGTGACATTTATTCCACCTGAATCCGTGAAAAAGAATGTTGTTTTGTATGATATCACCTTGATATATCATACAATTATTCGATTATACAATTCTAACGCTAAAAAAACTCGCCCTTCGGGGCATTCGATAGTGTTGTAGCTTTGCTTGATTCAACTGTCCAATCATAGTGAACTATATCGGACGGTTAAATCAAGCAAAGCTACAACACTATCGAATGCTTACGAATTCAGGTTCTGTTAACGAACCGTCAATCACATTCCTGTCCAGCCGGAATTTCGGTACGTAATCGTCTAAGTAATACAAAATATGCTACTCTATACTATTCCCTCTAGAAAACAAGAAAACTTATCAATTAGATTTTAGATCGACTAACGTAGAAATCCGGACGGTCACAGTTGCCGTGGGTTGTAATCCGGTAACTGGCATCAGTAGGTAGATGATGTATATAGATATTTTCCTCACCATCTTCCGATTTTGAAACAAGCCAGTCTTTGTGATTTGACCAGAACTGATTATCAAACCGACGACCGGTAGGAGCACTAAGACGTCTTTCCAGTTTGAGGGTATGCAGGTTATAGAGGTTGAGAAATCGGTGCTTCCTGCCATTGACTGTTATATATCTGGAGTCCGGAGACAGGGCCGCCGAACAACCTCTGGCTACTTTTTTCCGATCATTGGTATGCAGGTTAATTCTCCTGACCTGATAACCAAGCCGAGTTTTCACGGTTACGGCTAATATTTTGCCGTTATTGCTGAGATCAAGTTCCAGAAATTCATGCTTTCCTCGTAAAATTGTAACAATTTTCCCCGTTTTTATATTAACGCGTTTTACTGTTTTTCTATCAGTAAACAGAACAGCTTTACCGGAATGGTCAAAACAGACCGCCTTTGCTTTTTGGGCCTTAGCAAGAGTTTTCTTACCTCCTCCTTTGCGATCCATCACTTTGATGTTGTTGCCATGGACAAAAACTATCGACTTACCGGTAGGTGACCAGCGTGGGGCTGAACCGTATTTTGACAATCTTTTCCCATGTTTTCTGCCTATTCTGAAAGAATAAATACCATCCGGTCGTTGATATACAACCCACCCTTCGACGAGCTGATGATGAGCATTCTTTTTTTTAACTCCCGTCTTTTCTTGGCCTGTTGATAATACAACTTTTTCACTGTTGTTGAACCAAGCGTAGGATTGTGGAAAAAGAAGTAAAACCATAACCAACCCTGAAAGGAAGATAGGAAGGAATCTAGCAAAAAAGAACTTCTTTTTGTTTTCAAACTGTTTCATCGATGACTGTTGAAATGAAAAAAATGGTACCCAGAGAATGATAAGGGCCACTACTCCAATTGTGTAGCCATATATCTGGGTGATCAAATGGTGGGACACACTTGAAATCATAGCCATTTTCTCCGGAAAGCCAAGGAGTTGGAATACAAGAGTCCAGGTACCTTCATAGACCCCAAATCCAGCTATCCCTGACACCGGTAAACTGGCTGCTAACTCAGCACTACATAATCCTAAAAAAACCCTGGGCAGGTCAAAAACTTCTGCTTCATATCCTGCTGGAATCATGAGTGCCAGTAGCAGGACAAATAAAGAGAGATACTTAAAACACCTGACACCAAAAGAGAGAAATAACACTTGGCAAAAAATCCCGGCTTTCTTGGTATCAATGATACTCTTTTTTGCCGTCTTAAAAGCGTCACTCAGTTTTTCCCTGTTGTTTTTACCAATAAGCGGCAAACGAGAGGCTAAGATTGCAGCAAACTGTAAAAGATGCGGCAGTAACAGAAGAACAACCAGGCATAGGATTAAAAGGACTACTCCACCACCAATAATTACAGATGTAGACAACACTGTCGATGATATAAATAGTGCTGCCAGTATGATGAGAAAACCAAACGCCAGAATATCAAAAACAAAGGCAAGAGCAAAACTGGCGGTCGCTGCCCCAAATGGGACTCCCAGCCGGGTCTGGACAAGATAGATGTATATCAGGGTGCCAAGTCTTGCCGGTAGTAAATCGGAAAAGAAATTCCTTACAATTGTTACCAGGTAAAGTCCTACCGATGAGGGGAATTGGCCATTTGTTCTGAGCAAGACAAGATATCGCCAGGTACGGAAAAAACTCATAAAAAAAGAACACAGAAAAAAAGCTGCCACCCCGCGAGTTGAAACACGCTGGATGATCACCAATAACTCCTGCATCGAGATATTGGAAAAGAGATAGGTAAAAACGGCTATTGAAATTCCTAAGGAAAAAAGCGTGAAAACCACCTGTCGAAGACGGTTTTTATTGTACATATTCTCCTGCCCGATGCTTTCAATAGCCTTTTTATCTATCTCTTTGCGGCCACACGGGCCACAGCTCGTTTCTTGTTCCTCTTTCTTCTCATTTTCATGAACTTACGGCCAGTTGAAGAAAAACCAAGTCGCACAAAAAATCGGCGAACCGATGGCAAAATTGTCATAGTCCGCATGAGACCGAACATCAGTTCATTGAAAACCAGCTTGAGCGTCAATGGTTCAAATTTAACATTGTACTCTGGCATTGGCCGCCGAAGTATTTGACCAAGCAGAGTCATTCTTACAGGAGTACTATGTATTTTTTCCTGTAACATCATTCTTTGACCATCAGCAAGTTCCTTAGGATTGATCAACTCCAACAATAACGCACCTTTTTCAGCGCCATCCTGAATTGCGTTCAATCCCTTTTCCGTTCGGGCAAAAATTATCGAATTACCTGCAGGTTCCGAAAACTTCCATTTTCCATTTTCAGTCATAATATATGGATCACCGATGCCAATATCAGCAAACTCGTTGAGTCCATCAATACAGGATATGCATCTTCCTCTTGGATAGCAATGGGCTAGCAAACTGACAGTTTGTGATGATCCGTATGGAGAACGCCATTTTGATTTATCGGAGAAGCACATTTCAATAGTGTTTTGCGGCCATCCTTTGTTATCCTTTTGGCGATACTTGATATCTGTAAGCGTTTCATTCTCCGGGGCCATGATCTCAGAGAACTCACGAGTGGCCTGATGGGGAAGACGGTAATGACAAAACAATCCAACTATTAGATGGATTCTCTTCCTCCAGGCCCTGCTTTTCATCTGTAGCTTGCGGAGTGTATGGACCTGACACGGAAGGCTTACAACAGCATATCTGCCCTTTTCCTTTTTGATGTCCTGTAATGCTTTAAGCATCGGCACAGTTGTATATCGTGACTGTGCTGCATAAAGCAACTCATCACGATTTCTTGCAATACGACCAAGCCCCATCGAGTTATCGTTTGGGTGTGGCCCTACGACCAAAGCACCATCTATCTGAGAGGTTTCCAATAAATGAATAAGCAGTTTGGTTACAACACCGCCACTTGTGCCTCTCCAGCGTATTTCTTCTTCGGTTGAGTGACCGACAAATGCATTTCGGACAATACCTAATGGTGGATCATAATGATACTGATCACCAAATAGCCAATTTCCAATAACCGGATAATCGACTGAAGCACCAGAGCAAATATCTGTACAAATTCCACAACTGGTACACTCATCAACCTGTTGAGGGAAACCGTTCTGATCTAGCTCCAAGGTCCCTGAGGGACAGAGGCCTATACAGCCACTACAACGGGTACATAACCCTTTTCTAACAATCTCTAAAATACCTTGTGCATGCTGATATTTTCCAGCAAGTGGTGTTCTGCTTGATTGTTCCATCTCTGTTCCCTATTCGCCCAATCGTATTAAAGTGTAATTGCTATTAGTTAGAGTCCATTCTGTCACTGACCGGAGATGCAGGAAGACCTGAGACAGTGGATCCTGGTTCAACATCTCTGTTTACCAATGAGCCGGGACAAATAATGGCGCCGTTGCCTACTCGAACACCTTCCAGTATGGTGACTTTTTCTCCAATGATCACATCATCACCAATAAATGAGGCTCCTTTGCAGACGATTTCCTGATCGATAACCGGAATATCAAGCCGATCATAGGCATGGGATGCCCCAACGATACACGTCTGATCACCAAGTTGACATCTATTGCCAACAGTAAGCCCCTTTTTTGATCCTAAACGACACTTTTCTCCGACAATAGTCTCTTGGCCGATTTTCAGTTTATATCCAATACAGCTGAGTATTGTCCGCTGCCCAATAATTACCCTGTCATCAATAAAAATCTCGATTCCATTGCCCTTGATATTGAATGTGACGAAATCATCTATAGTGACCCTGGAACCTATCAAAATATTTTTGGGTTTCCTTATTGCCACGTTTGATCCAATCGTTGCTTGAGAGCCGATCTTTTGTAAAAATAATGGCAGGATTAGTCTGCGAAGCTGCTTCCCGACTGGCCCTGGGAAGGGTTGAATAAATAAGGTATACAGCTCATAGAGTAGAAGCGCCCCTAAACCTCCATCACCGATGACAGTCTTTCGATATTTCTTTATTGCCGAGTCTTTGGTTGTCAGTTGTTTTTGAATAGAACCGGCTTTTATCGCAACCATCTTAAAATCACTCATAATCGTTCATAAACTACTGCCATATCTCGATAGGCTACGTTTGAGCAGTGAAGAGCTGTAGTGGACCCCATTTGAACCGTACACCCCTATATGTTAAATAACGACTAGGGGTACGACTATGTCAAATACTAGTAATTCAAGTAAATACCAAAAAGTTGAGGTTATCACCTCAGTCCAGCGCCGTAGACGATGGACAGTAGCCGAGAAGCTTCAGATCGTTGAAGAGTCTGAACTCCCCGGGATGACTGTTTCCTATGTTGCCCGTCAACATGGCATCTCTCCAAGCCAACTGTTCACCTGGCGCAGACTGGCCCGAGAAGGCAAGTTTTGTGCTATCAAGGCCGGTGAAGAAGTTGTTCCAGCCTCTGAATATAAACAACTCAACACTCGTGTAAGAGAACTAGAAAGGCTCCTTGGCAAAAAGACGATGGAGAATGAAATCCTCAAAGATGCTGTCAAACTTGCCCACGAAAAAAAACTGATCTCGCGCATGCCCTCACTACCGGAGGAGGACACGCCATGAAGCAAGTTTGTGACACTCTTGCAGTGGCCAGGTCCAACATTATTGAGCGGCAAACAAGAAAGACGAAACCACGTGGCAATTATAAGAAAGCCGCTGATGCCAAGCTGCTTCCACTCATTCGTCAACTTATTGATCAGCGTCCGACGTATGGCTATAGACGAATTCACGCATTGTTGAACAAGCGTCTGGTGCTTGAAGGAAGACCAAAGGTCAATCACAAGCGTGTCTATCGGATTATGAAACAAAACAGTATGCTGCTTGCCCGATACACTGGTAGAAAAGCTGTCCGGCCTCATACTGGCAAAATCATCACTTTGAAAAGTAATCTGCGCTGGTGTTCCGATGTCTTTGAGATTCCCTGTTGGAATAAAGATGTTGTCCGCATAGCTTTCAGTCTTGATTGTTGTGACAGGGAGATCATGAGCTTTGTTGCTACCAGTGGTTGGATCAATGCAGAAATGATCAGGGACTTGATGACTCAAAGTATGGAATATCGTTTTGGCAATGTAGAAAAGCTTCCTCATAAGATTGAATGGTTGTCCGACAACGGTAAGTATTACCTTGCCAATCAGACGATCAAATTTGCTCGAAGTATTAATTTGGACCCTTGTTCGACTCCTGCTTATAGTCCTGAAAGCAATGGGATGGCTGAAGCTTTTGTAAAGACATTTAAGCGAGATTACGTTTATATCAATGACAGGCCTGATGCTAGAACAGTTCTTGCCCAACTTGATCATTGGTTTAATGATTATAACGAAAATCATCCACATAAGGGGTTGAAGATGCTGTCTCCAAGAGAGTTTATTCAATCTGCCGTGGGGCAGGATTTTCTTATCCCTCCTCAAAAAGGGATCAGAAAATCCGGTTGTATATCGAAACTAGCTACTTAAACGGTGTCCGGTTTTATAGGGGCAACTCCAAGAGCAAAGACGTATCAGCCTGCAATGTTCACAAAAATGATCCTTATAATAACAGTCACAATAAAAAACAAGTTGATTACAACCAAATCCCTGCAAAATAGTGATTGCTCAATCAGACTACCGGAAGACCTCCGGTTTCATGCAATTCCGCCAAATGTTATCTCATTGTTTCTTAGTAATTGTCAGAAATGACGATCGAGTTCTCTATTTTCACAGGTCACTTCAGGGCCCTATTTCGAGTTCATAAAACATACTAACATTTTCACACTATTTCAGCATGGTATGTGAACCTATGGAGTTTCATTTTGGTAAAAGGTAATACAGGGGGGGTATTTCGAACGACCAACCGGAACAGCTCTGGTGAATTTAAAAACTTTAAGAGGTAGCTGGGATAGATAACTCTTTTATTAAAAAAACTGAAAAGCTCATCAATAGATTCTGCAGCCAATTGTTGTGCAGGATTCAAACCAATACAACCACCTCCTATTGCTTTGGAGGTGGTTGTACTTATGAAATGTAAACTCAGTTATATCTTTTTGAACTATCTTTGATGTAATAGTATTTTCCTCTATATTTTACATAGAGCAAACATGGCGATGGGTAGTCTTTTCCTGGCTTTTTGAACCGGTATGTTCCTCTATTGCCATTTGTATGAGCCTGATATCTGGCAGTCTCAATCAATTTTTTTGATGTCGAATAAATCGCAACCGTTGTTTTAGGTTCTCCTGCAGGTGTAACGACAGCAAGTTTTCTATCTTTTTCTGAAACAGGTTTCCAGATAATACCTGAACTATTAATGTCTGAATAACCTTTTGAATCACCTGAGCTTGAACTACTACTTGAACTGCTACTGCTTGAACTACTACTAGAACTACTGCTACTTGAACTGGATGATGTTGAACTTGTTGATGTACTACTTGTTACTGATGTAGTTGTTGATTCACTTGAGCCGCCTA
>CAZUUJ010000072.1:0-17514 GCA_964623625.1 uncultured Desulfocapsaceae bacterium | reverse complement strand
TAATGTTGCTCACTTCCGCATGCGCTCCCACCTCAACCAAATTTAAAGAATTCCCTTTAATGTATGAGGAGAAACCTGCTTCCATTATCATTTTACCACCTATAAACGAATCAACTGCTGCTGAAGCTAAAGAATATTACTCAACAACAATCCAAGAACCGCTGTCTCTCACAGGGTATTATACATTCCCCTATCCCATCATTTCCGATATTTTAAGAACGGAAGGAATATATGATGCCGAACTTCTAAAAGACACTCCTTTGTCGAAATTTAACGAGTATTTTGGGGCTGATGCCGTTCTATTTACTTCAATAAAGAAATGGGATCTGGTTTATCTCGTACTTGCCGGGTCGTTATCTGTTTCTATTGAGTGTAATTTAAAATCTACAACTACAAATAGGACACTCTGGAAATACACTGGCACTGTTGTTGTTGATCTGTCAGGCGGGAACTCTGGAGGAGGGTTGGCAGGTTTGGTCATCAAAGCAATTGCTACTGCTGTTAGTGCAGCTGTAGCAGATTATGTACCTTATGCTCGTCAAGCTAACTATATGGCCTTGGAGTCAATACCTTATGGCAAGTATCATGCTCAATATAATAAAGATCATAATATGAAATTTATTGATCAGACGCTTGACAATACCGATACATCTGACCTTCTTCCTGAAGGGCCCGTTAATTAGCTCAACAAACAATACCTGGATCAACAAAAAACAATACAACTGCAGAGCAGAGTGTCTCCTTTTTTTAGAGATTTGAAGGTTAGAATTCTGCTGCATAGGGACAGGAATCTGGGGACATTTATCGTAACCAGGTGATACAAAAACCTCACTATTTACTCCTTTTGGTTGACAAAACCCAGAAGCACTCCTGCCTCAGACTAGCAGCAAAAGATAAAAAACAGAAAAAATAAAAAAAATGCAAATTTTTTTCATTTCGTCATCTCGTTGTCATATCAGAGTGGTAGGATGACGAACCAAGGGAGCTCAATTATAGCATAACGCCCTGAAATAACAAGATATACGACGATATCAAATCAAACCTCTACAAGAATGACAAAAGAGAGTGCCAATAATTCCGGTTTAACAGGAAATAGTAACCTTCATATCGATGTGCTTTTAACTGGAATCGAAGAAGGAAATTACCACATGTCAGAAAAATACCAGAGGCTTGTGTAAAGTGGTCAAGAAAAAATGATGACTAAATTAATTCTATATATGCACATTACCTTCTCAAAACTGTTCTGCTTGTTTCTCACAACACTCATCTTATCTGGGTGTTCCGTTATGGTCAAAACGTATGAGCAGGTTCAACAAACAAAATATGCGGTTAAAGCTCAATTACGTGATGTTGCTCCTCGAAGCAGCAAAAATGGGTATTTGCAGTATAGAAAAACACTGAAAAATCCAATGAGTGTCTGGGCAAATTCGCTCTCTTTCAATCCTGATGGAATTCACTTAGCAGTCACTGATAATAATGCCGATACTATTAATATATGGAATATAGATAGGGCTACGATTGTTAAAAAAGTAAAGAAAACCCCCACTGAAGGAGTACTGGCCCACAGTCCTGATGGAAGATATTTTCTCTCAAATTACAAATATCTTGCTAGAAAAAAAATGGCATTTATTGTTTGGGATGCCAAGACATATGAGAGCAGAATCGAAGTAAAAGATTATCCGGGACTCTCTCAAGTGTTTTCTTTTTCTCCGGATTCCCGCTCACTTATTATGTCTTTTCCCTTCATTGGGAGTAGAAAAAAAGATAATCCGAATTTGGTTTTATACGATACTGAAACCTGGAAAATAAAAAAAACAATCAGAGGAATCCCTTACCCAAGAACTCTTGCTTTCAGCCCTGACGGTAAATATTTCGCAGATGGATACGTTGATTATTCCGAGTACTTTGAACAACGAAAAATCAATAACTGGTCTCCTGCGGAAGAGACTGCCCACAACAATTTAATACATGAAAATATCCGAATATGGGACCCAGAAACGCTTAAGGTTGTTCACGAAATCAAAGATGCGCAACTGGGTGGAGTTACTGCTTTAAAATTTAGCCCTGATAGCAAATACCTAGCCTCAGGTAGCGTATCAACTGACAAATCAACATACTACAGCATCGCGTTTGATAGAACATATATTACCCATAACCTGAATGAACCTATTAAATTATGGAACACAACAACTTGGGATTTAGCTGGTCAGTTTAAAGGCTATTTATCTAAAATACAAAAACTCTATTTTGACAATTCAGGGGATTTCTTAATCGGAATTGATGGTTTTTCAAGAATCCACATATGGTCAGTGAAAAAACAAAAAAAAATAGATGAATTCCAAATCCCCGACAGCCGATTTGACTACACTATGGCCATGAATCCTTCACGCAAGAAACTCGTAATCGGTTGGGAAAATGAGATCTGGGTTTATGACGTCGTTCTTCCCTCAAACAAATCAAGAGGTAACAAGTAATGGCAACCCTCCATGAAAGCGCTCTACTCAGTGAACATGTTTACCACAGTAAAGACACACCCAAATTACCGGAAGAATGGAAGTCTTTAGGTGGTCCTGAGAAGTTCTTTAAACCTGGACAACTAAAGAAAGCTTTCGATGAAGGCTTCTACGCCGAAGTCTATCAAAATACAATGACCCGTGAGATAGCTATTGTCTATCGAGGGACTGATGGGTGGAGTGACCTTGATGATGATGGAAAACTAGCGATTTACAAACCAACAGATCAAGAATCTCCAGCAAGAGACTTTCTTGATGCTGTTCTCGAAAAATATGGTTCAGAGGCTTCAAATATCCATATTACCGGCCATTCTTTAGGTGATCATTTAGCCGCAAAAATCATTAAATATTTGTCAGATAAACTATATTATGAAGGATCAATAACTGGCATAGGCTTTAATGGCCCTGGCATCGGTTTCACATTAGGTGATCCGCTAACTTATCCCTTCCTCAACGTGGACGGTATGCTCGATATTATCCATCATTTCGGCGGCACCCAACTAGGTGGTGAAAATCTCACCCTGCCCATTCTGGGCATTTTCCCCCACTCCATTAAAGATATCCGTGAATACCTCGAAGAACATCCAGAAATAGGCAACCTCGATATCTTCGGAGCCCAAATCTATCTGCTCCAAAACACCCTCAACATCCTTGATTACTCCCGTGAAAATTTGTTGGTCCAAATAGCCGAGAAAGAGCTAGATTCTTTTGGTGAAGGTGAAAAGACACTGAGCGAACTTGAGCATGAACTATCAATGCTTCAAGCATTTGAAAACAAATATCTCACCAACATTATTAAAACCCTGCAACATAATCCACATGTCAAGTTCGATGAAAACGGTAAACAATTTCGAGTTGATCTTCAAGACGGCGGAGCCCTTGTTTGGCGACTCAATGATAAAGGAAAATGGCAATCGCATATTTATACAGCTGAAGAACTTGCTGAAAGGGGATATGCTCAGGAAGGTATTGTCAATACCGGGCTTTTATCCGAATCATTGGCTGGCTTCTTTAATACAGATTTAAGCTATTTCGACGCCGAAGCAATCGATGCCAGAATCCAACAGGCCGTAAGAAATTCCTTAAAAGCGGAAGAAGCCCTTCAGCTTCGAGAAGCCGAACTCTCCGTTTTAAACTCTGGTATTGCTTTACGTGACGCCATCGAATCCGGTGACGGCACCAAGATCGCCGAGGCAATGCTCGATTATGTCACTACCTCAACCGATTATGCAAAACTAACAAGAACCGATGCCGGAGTTTTAGGCAAGATGGATTCGTCTTTCAAGCTGGTGGCGACTAGCCTGGGTCTTGCTCATGCTCTGGAAGAAGGAGACGGTTGGGGAATCGCCATGGAAGCAATGAAGCTGCTCGGCGATATTGATACGTTCATGAAAGCCAGTCCTGAAATTTTTGGCAAAGATGCCAAGGGTATACTCGATAAAGGCGAAATACAAACCCTGCAGCTTTCTCAGGCGGTCCTAAGTTTGGCCCAGGCAATTGATGGTGGCGACACCCTGGAGATTGCCGAATCAACAGCCAAGCTCTTAAAAGAGCTTGATAATATTTCCGGTAAGAATTTCCTCAGTCAAAGTGATTGGTCCGGTATTGTTTCCATCGCCTCCTTAGTTTCGACCATAGTCAACCTTGATGACCTGCTGGATTCGGGCGATGCACTGAAAATCGGTTACACAGCAGCAGCCACAGTCAATGATGTAATCAATGTGTACAACTTGTTTTCAAAGACCGATTTTACTGGAAACGTACCATATCTCACCTATGTGGCTGCGGCTATCCAGGCTATCAAAGGAGACTATCTTGGCGCCTGGGTGTCAACTCTTTCCGGTGTTTTGGCTACCATAGGTGGACCATATGGAACTGCGGCTGCAATCGCCGTACAGGTTCTCAATTATGCAGGCTTCTTTGGTGATGGTCCTCCACCCGAAGCCACAGCCTCTTTCTCCATCGACGCCAACGGCAATATCGTCATGGATGTAAGCGGCGATGAAGATCTTCAGGCCGCTGCCGCCAAAGCCGGCAAATATCTCAAAAAGATTATAGTCGATTACCAGAAAGGCGGTGGCCGGATCGTCATCGATGGCACCATGATCTCAATTGCCATCCGGGGTAACGATTATGATCCGCAGATTAGATATTCAAGTGATACCGGCGGCTCAGTGGCTATCAATATTACCGATACAAAAAAATTGGGTTATGAAGTAATGGCAGCGCTCACTGCCAGGGACCGGGGCGACCGGGTAGATTCTGCAATCAAGACCGCTACCGTAGCTGGTGTTATCGATATAGCCAAGGTCAACCAGGTTCTTGCCGGATACGGTTTTGTGAAAAAAGGAATGACCTGGCAACATGGAGAGTCCTGGGCTCCCCGGTACGGAACCACTTACGGGGCTGGAATATTCTATGGCGGCGGCAATGTGGGTCCTCAGGGTCAACATTTTATTGCCAAGGATAGCAATATCAAATCCCTGGCTCCGCCTTCCCGGCTGCTGCCCACTCAACAGATGGGTAAGATCGTTCAGACCGCTTCCATGAAACGCAACTTTGCCGGAGCCGGGGCTATGCTGCTGGCCATGGGATTGGGGATTGAAAACGGCTTTGCCAACATCGATCCGGCAGTATTCGGTACAATCGAACCTGAAGCAATCGATACCGAAAAAATCAAACCGCTCAATCCACAGGAACTTGGACTTTTTCAAACTCAGAAAAGCAACGATCTCCTGGATGACAATTCGGAATGGGCCGGTTCTTCAAGTAATCCTCCCTTGCTTGATACTTCTACTACACCATTGCCTGAATTCACCGATCAAAATTGGGGAAAACTGTTTAGCAATAATTCTGAAGGCGGAGAACCTTTCTCCCCCCTTCTGCCTGATTCCGCCTTTCATTATCAGGACGGTTCCATGGTGTACACCTCATACACGGGAGGAGCCGTTTATCCGGTATGGGAAGACGACCAATGGCAGATGCCTGAAACCGTAAGAAGTACCGGGGAAATGCAGAGTCAGGATGATAATGGCGCTTCTTCCGAGACCAGTGTGCCTGAAAGTACCGCCACCGAATCCGCCGCATCGTTACGAGTCCAAAGCGACTTTTCCATGATGGAGGATTCAACACTGAGAATCTCTGAGTCATCTCTCACAAGGGATGGCGATAACCGCTATTCAACCGTTGAAGACAGCCCTGTTCTGGAATCGCTGGGCACGGCCACCAATGGCCGTGTGTATCAGGAGCCGGGCGGTGATATCCGTTTTGAAGCTGATCCCGGCTTTGTGGGGGATGCCTCATTTTCTTACAGCCTGCGGACCCCAGCCGGTACGATTCTCGAAAAAACAGCCACCATCACGGTAAATGATGTTAACGATCCGCCGGTTTTGGTTGATGACGCTTTTACCCTGATGGAAGACGAGTCGTTCAACCTTACCCGGCTTCTTGCAAACGATACCGATACCGAAGGAGACCCTCTGGTAATTGACCATCTGCGCGGTCTTGAAAACACGTCCGTTTCTCTTGTGGGAGGTCAGCTTATTCTCATTCCCGAACCAGGATATCATGGTGATATCGAGTTCTCCTATTGGGTCAAAGACCGGCCCGAGTCCTATCCTGTGATGGCGACTACCGTTCTTTCCTATCTCGAACAGGATTCCTCTCCCGCTCCAGGAAGTGATCGCTTCCTGATTCTGGAAGACGATGAGATCACCGTAACGATCAATGAACTACTGGCAAACGACAAAGAGTATGATGGAGAACAGATTGAATTTATCGGAATCGGTTCAGCCGATCACGGTACGGTAAGAGACAATGGTGACGGTACCATCACATTTATTCCCGATACCGATTACTCCGGAACCGAAGCGGGCTTCAACTACCAAATTAAGGATGAATCCGGCAATATAGCGAACGGTTTTGTCGAAATCGATGTCCTTGATCAGCGGGAAGCGCCGGTTGTTGCGTCAGGAACCCGGGCGGCTATCGATGAAGGCGGGACCATCACCTTCACTCCTGAAGAAATCGCCACTTTTGTCTATGACGGCGATGGCGACAATCTGCATCTTGATTATATCCAAAATATCGTTGGCGGAACCGTAATCACCGAAAACGGCTACCTGAAATTCATTGCCGATGGTGACTATACCGGCAAGGCATCTTTTGACTATCAGGCCAACGATAATCATCGCGGCACTGTTCATGGACACCTGGAATTTGATGTTCTTCCGGTCAATGATCCGATTGATACCGGCAACGACACGTTTACTATCGACGAAGATACAGTACTGACAACATCGGTGAATGGTATAACCGCCAACGATAGCGACC
The DNA here is from genome assembly GCA_964623625.1 of uncultured Desulfocapsaceae bacterium. Lineage (GTDB taxonomy): Bacteria > Desulfobacterota > Desulfobulbia > Desulfobulbales > Desulfocapsaceae > CAZLGM01. Next base: position 10,669 of record CAZUUJ010000072.1, on the reverse strand, counting down.
CTGAAGGAAGCATTATCACATTTCTTTCTCTTGGAGCCGCGCTCAACGGAACCGTTGAATTGGCTGCGGATGGAACAATCTCCTTTACACCGGACAGTAATTATTCCGGTAGCCAGGCGGGATTTTACTATACGGTTGTTGATGATCAAGGGTTGGAGTCCTCCGGTTTCGTCTCAGTGGATGTAACAAATATCAATGACACGCCTGAACAGACAGCTGCCTCCTTAACCATCAATGAAGATCAGCCACTTGTTTTTGATTCCGCAACCATTGAGCGATTCATCCAGGACATTGACGGAGATGAAGTTACCATAACCGGCATCAATACTGTTTCCGGTGGATCAATCACATCTGTCGGCGGTTTATTTACCTTCACCCCAAACGCGGATTATCATGGACCGGCCTCGCTCAGTTATTCGGCTGAGGACGCAAACGGAGTGACTCTTAGCGGAACCCTTGATTTATCAATCCTGTCGGTTGACGACCCCACTGATTTCGGCAACGACCAACTGACATCAACTGAAGAAACACCTATCACCATATCGGTTGCAGCACTGATGGCCAACGATTCTGATGTTGATGGCTCCCTGGAATTTGTTTCAGTAGGAGGAGCAGTACACGGAAGCTTACAGATCAACGGTGAGGACATAACCTTTACTCCAGATACCGACTATGCCGGAAGTGATGCGGGTTTTTCCTACACGGTGAGGGATGGTGAAGGCAACGAAGCGACTGGTTTTGTGAGTATCCGGGTGGACAACGTCAATGATGTCCCGGAAGTTATTGCAAACAATCTGGCCGTTGATGAAGATGAAGTCGTTGTCTTCGACAGTGCTACAGTTGGCCGACTGGTAAACGACAACGATGGCGATTCAATTACTGTTTCTTCGGTCTCTCAGGTCAGCGAAGGAACGGTGAGTGAGCAGAACGGTATTTATACCTTTTCTCCCGACGCCGAATACTATGGAATTGCATCGCTCACCTATACGGCCGATGATGGCAATGGTGGCATAATCACATCTGAGCTTACGATCACTATCAGCTCGGTGAATGATCCGACCGATTTTGGGAACGATACGCTCCACACCGTTGAAGAACAGGCTGTTCAAACCAGTATTGCACAGCTGATGAGCAACGATTCCGACCGGGACGGTACAGGAGAACTCAATTTTGTCTCATTGGGAGAACCAAAGCACGGCACTGTTGTTCTGGAAGCGGATGGAACCATAATCTTTACACCGAATACGGATTATTTTGGAAGTGATGCTGGATTTTTCTATGCGGTTCGTGACAGCGAAGGCAATGAAGCTACTGGTTTTGTCACCGTACAGGTCGATAATGTGAACGATGCTCCGGTCATGACCGGCAATCGGCTGGTTCTTGACGAAGACACGCCCATTACTTTCACAGCGGATGAGATCGAGGGTTTTATTTATGACGCCGACAACGAGGCTGTCATGCTCACCTCTGTGAGCAATGTGGTTGGAGGCACAGTTAACCGAGCGGGTAATCTTTATACCTTTGTTCCTGATAGCGACTATTACGGTAAAGCTTCTTTTGATTACAAGGCAATCGATTCTGCTGGCCCTCCTCTGATCGGCCATATGGATATCGATTTTTTGCCGGTAAACGATCTGCCCCGGGTAGCTGCAACGACAGGCATGATGGATGAAGACAGTGAAATAACCTTCTCAGCCGATTCACTGATGGGTGGTGCCATTGATGTGGAAGATGGTACCGAACTGAAATTCGGGGGCATCACCCGCTCAACCCATGGCGACGCCTGGGTGGACAAGGAGGGCATTGTGCATTACTTGCCCTATTCCGATTTTTTCGGCAATGGTACATTTACTTACAGCATCCTTGACAGCGAAGGAGGAGTCGGGCTCGGTACGGTTACCATTGATGTCAGAGGGATCAACGATGCCCCGGTGGGAGCCGATGATCAACTGATCGCCTGGTCGAATAATCAGTACGAGAACATATATTCACCAGACTCGCTGCTGGCCAACGATTATGATGTTGATTTCGACACGCTGAGTATCGTCTCCATTGGAGATGCTCAACATGGAACCGTCAGCCTGGACGTTGACGGGAATATCCGGTATATCGCGCAGACGGATGACTGGGTCGGCATCGATACTTTCACCTACACTGTATCGGACGGCAATGCCGGTTTTACCGAAGCAATGGCTACCATTGATGTGAAAATCAATACTTCTCCGGACAGCTATTCAGAGATTTTACTGAGCAGCGAAGATATCATCGGCAACATCGATCAGGCCACTTTACTGGCCAACGACTCTGATGTGGATGGAGATGTGCTGTTTATCAGAGCAGTGGGGAACGCGGAACATGGTACTGTCGAATTGCTTGCCGACGGCACAGTCCGGTTTACACCGGAGTTGAATTACAACAACCGCTATCCGGGAAAGGCAAGTTTTGAATACACAGTGAGTGACGGTATCAGCGATCCTGTTACAACTGTGGCTTTTGTCGACCTGGAACCGGTCAATGACGCGCCGATCATTGTGCCCGAACAGATCAGCGGCGCTGTTGAAGACAACTCTTTTTCCTTTGCCGTCGATCAACTGATCGCCAATGATTACGATATCGAGCAGCAATCGCCCTATGAAACCGACTCATTTACCTTTACCGGCGTACGGGGCGCGGCTCATGGCTCAATCTCCTGGGATCAGTCGACCGGAACGATTTATTATGTTCCCGATGCCAATTTTTGCCGGACGGAAACATTTCAATATGAGCTGACCGATTCCCACGGCGCTGTAACCGTTGCCGATTCATACATTTGGGTAGAACCGGTCAATGACAACCCGGTAGCCCAGGTTGATTACGGCTCAACAGCAGAAACTTATATCTGGAACAGATACTCCATCTCCAGTCTGCTCAGCAACGATTATGATGTTGACGGCGATTCTCTCTCCATCACCAATGTCCATGTGACCCGGGGTTCTGCCAGTGCCCAGGTGTCCGGCGGTTACCTTCAGGTCAAGCCTTCGCTGGGAGAACGGTATGTGGAAGTCAGCTATACCGTATCGGACGGGCATGGCGGCACAGCTCCATCCAAGTTGATTCTGCCGTCAATTATTGAGCATAATTTTGCCCCTGAATTTAGACATATTGGTGTATCCGGTTGGCGATATGAAGATTGGACAGGGGCGTGGAGTGTCAACCTTGGAGTTGGTGTGCGTGATCAGAATTCCGGGGATACTCTGACTGTCTCTGCTGCCCAGGTGAGTAACGGCCACGTTACAAAATACACAAACAGTAGGTTTAATTACTGGGGTGACCTCGCATACCGAAACGGCTCATTCACGTTGACAGTTGTAGACCAGAAAGGAGCATCGGGAACAGCCTATGTCCGAATGTGGGGAACTGCACCGCTTGAAGATGATGGTATTCCCGCCACATTCGGTTACAGAGTTAATATGCCGGTCATTCTTGATCTGGACGGTGACGGTATCGAGTTACTGGGCAAAGCTGCCGGAATCGGATTCGATTGGAGTGGCAACGGCAAGCCGAACCAGACCGGCTGGGTCGCCGCCGACGACGGTTTGCTGGCCTACGACTATAACGGAGACAACGAGGTAACTGAGGCCCAGGAAATCTCATTTAAAGACTTTCTACCCGGAGCTAAAACCGACCTGGAGGGATTGCAGGCATTCGATACAAATGAAGACGGAGTTTTTGACACCCAAGATGAACAATGGGAAAAATTCGGGGTTTGGCAGGATGCAAACAGCAACGGCATTACCGATGAGGGCGAATATAAGAGTTTGAATGCCCTTGGTATTGCCTCGATTGGACTGGTCAGCGATAAGGTGTTTAGAGAAGATGAGGGCAATCTGATTTTTGGTTCCTCATCGTATACCAAAAACGACGGCAGTAGTGGTGAAGTAGGAGATGTTGGTCTTCAGGGAGAAGATATTCCGATTCAAACCAATGACAACGATGCTCCCACTGGTGAAGAAACTTCAGATGAAAGAATAGCTGATGATACTGAGAACATAGATTCCAAAAAAGAAGAGGACGGTTCGGATACAGCTAATGAGGGAAACGAGGCGGAGAATAGTGATAGAGAAGAATTGAACAATACAGATGATGAAGAAAACACTAACACTACAGACTCTACAGATGTTTCAGGCTCAGAGTCTGAAGAACATAAAAAGAAGGATCACGATCTTGATGAAGCTGAGGCCAATCGTTTGGCCGATCAGTTACAAAACGATAGCGCTACTCATGACGAGAAACGATCGTCAGAACAAAGTTCATTACCAGATAGCCCTGTAGATGACACAGCTCAGGCTGATGATGATATTGTTGATGAGTTGCCGCTTGCTGCGTAAAGGCAGATGTATGAAATAAGAGATCCACTCTGGATTACGGCTATTCCAGCTAAAAACACGCTGGAATGACAGTACGCCAGAATGACGGTGGCGAGCAGTCATTGTCATTGTCATTGTCATTGTCATTTCATCACAATCCCGTCATTCCAGCATGGGTTTAGCTGGAATCTACGTGTTGATGCCTTTCTGGATTCCGGCTTCCGCCGGAATGACGGTAGGTAGGACCTAGTAGCCTTATAATAATATGACGATAAAACAACCTGCTGTCTATTTACTGGCAAGCAAGCATAATGGAACTCTTTATATAGGAGTGACATCGAATCTCGTTACAAGAGTTTTGAATCATAAAAACAGCAAAATAGATGGTTTTACGAAACGATATAAGATTAACCGGCTTGTCTGGTTTGAACTTCACGGAAATATGGAGTCGGCAATCGTGAGGGAAAAACGAATAAAATCGTGGAAACGGAAATGGAAGATAGAGCTGATTGAAAAGAACAATCCCGATTGGAGAGATTTATATCCGACAATTCTTTAATCAGGTGTTATGTCTACCTTTCCACCTTTCCTGACCATTGCTGTCAGTCCAGCACTAACTCCGTCATTCCAGCATGGGCTTAGCTGGAATCCACATTGAACCGTTTGCGGATTCCGCCTGACGAAACGCCGGAATGACAGTGAAAAAAGAAAAACAACAACAAACTGACAATTATGAGCGAACAAAAAACAAACCTTAAAAGTGCACTTTTTTGTGCGGCTATTGTGTCGAAAATTCATCATAGCCAGGTATCTATCGAGCAGATCAAACATCTGTTCGGCGGATTTGAGGGTGAGATGAAGGCGATCAAACTAGCTGAAATTTTTAAGGAGATCGGCTTTAAGGCCACAGTTATAAAAAAGGACCTTAGAAAAATCAAACCTGCTTTTTTCCCTCTCATTGGTCAACTGAAAAACGGTGATTTTATTCTGTTGGCGAAATTAGGTGACAAAGACGGTTCCATACTCATCCAGAAACATGGTGAGAAACGAGGCCAATGGGTCAATTTAGAAGACCTTAAAAACCAACTTCTACCACAGATTCTTCTTTTTAAAAGACAGACAGAGCGACTTGGCCAAGTCACCGACTTTGGTATTAAATGGTTTTTAAAAGCATCAATGAAATACTGGTCTGTTTTACGTGATTGCCTTCTTGCTTCCTTTTTTGTTCAGATTTTTGGTCTGCTTTCTCCACTGGTCTTTATGATCATTATCGACAAAGTATTGGGAAATAACAGCCTATCGACGCTGGATGTCCTGATATTCGCCCTGATAGTCGTCTCACTTTTCGAGATATTTCTAAACGGGTTGCGAACATACCTCATGTCCCATACGGCCAATCGGATCGATCTCATGCTTGGTGTCAGGCTGTTTAAACATTTAATGAATCTTCCACTAAGCTATTTTGAGTCACGGCAGGTAGGAGACACGATCGCCCGAATGAGAGAACTTGAAAATGTCAGAAGATTTATTACAGGCTCTGCCATGATGCTTGGGCTTGATCTTCTTTTTCTCGTTGTTTTTCTTTTTGTAATGTTTCTCTTTAGTCCCTTTCTGACCGCAATTGTTCTGTGCGCAATGCCGATATTATTTGGTGTTTCATTCATTTTAACTCCTTTTCTACGAGACAAGCTGGAAAACCGATATGCTGTAGGTTCAAGCAATCAGTCATTTTTAGTCGAAACTATTGGGGGTATTGAGACCATAAAAGGAGCTGCTGCGGAGCCCCGTATAAGGGAAAAATGGGAAAACAGATTGGCCGAGCAAGTCAAAATTGGTTTTTCCGGAGGTCATCTGGCAAATTTCTTGAGCCAGACAACAAGTATAATCAGCAAAATCCTATCTGTTCTTCTTCTCTGGCTTGGCGCCAAGGAGGTTCTGGCGGGTAATCTGACAGTTGGTCAACTCATCGCTTTCAACATGCTCTCTTCAAGGACGATAGCACCTATTCTTCGATTGTCGCAAATTTGGAAAGAGTTTCAGCAGGTCAACATCTCCATAGCCCGTATTGGCGACATTTTTAACAATCCCATCGAACCTGGATTCAATCCCGACAAAGTCAGCCTGCCAACCATCAACGGCGATGTGAAATTTGATCATGTTACCTTCCGATACAAGCCGGATGGCAAGGAAATCTTGAGCGATATCAATTTCTCAGCTAAAATCGGTGAAGTTATTGGCATCGTTGGCAATACCGGATCCGGAAAAACCACGATGGTAAAACTCCTGCAACGTCTGTATGTCCCAGAAAAAGGAAGAGTGTTAGTTGATGGTATCGATCTGTCAATGGTGGATGTATCTTGGTTGAGAAGGCAAATCGGTGTTGTTTCTCAAGACGGAGTACTTTTTAACTCCTCAATCAGAGACAATATTGCCTTAAATGCACCCAACCTGAAGATTGAAGCAATCATCGAAGCGGCTGAGCTGGCAGGCGCACATGAGTTTATTCTGGAGATGCCTGACGGATACGACACACTAGCAGGAGAAAGGGGGCTATTGCTCTCTGCCGGCCAGCGTCAAAGAATAGCCATTGCCCGCGCCTTGGCGACAAATCCGCGAATGTTGATACTTGATGAAGCAACCAGTTCCCTTGACTATGAATCAGAGTTGATGGTCCAAAAAAACATGAAACAGATTTGTGCTGGCAGGACAACCTTTGTCATAGCCCATCGATTATCGACTGTCCGGCATGCCGATCGGATTCTAACGCTTGAAAATGGCCGATTGGTCGAAAATGATTCTCCTGAAGAATTGCTGAAAAAAAATGGCCGATATGCGCTTCTACATTCAATTCACGAAGGGAGTTTTGGATAAATATCTATGTTATTGGATCCGGGCTGCCAGCATGTTGGAATGGCAGCATGGAAGGGAAAAAGAAATAATAAGTCATTCCAGAGCAGTTTTAGCTGGAATCTATAGTTACCAAGATACCACTGGAATATCTAAGGACAAACCATGAATATTATAAAGAAAATAAAAAAACAGCGAGAAATCAGACGCGACTATGAATTTTTGCCGTCAACCATTGAGGTTTTGGATCGGCCGCCGGCTCCTTTTTCAAGGGTTATGGTTATTTTCATCGTAGTTTTAGCCGCTTTTATCATCAGTTGGGCCTATTTTGCCAAAATGGATATTGTTGTCTCAGGCACCGGTGTCGTTGTTTTTAAAGGGAAAGTAAAGGTAATCCAACCTCTTGAACCCGGAATTGTAAACGTCATCTATGTTCGTGACGGGCAACCGGTAAAAAAAGGTGAGCAGCTTGTGAAGTTGGATAATACAGACAATAAAGCTGATTTAAATGTCCTAAAAAAAGAACTTATAAAAACCGAACTGACAATTGCAAATCTAAAATCACGATTAGATAATGATGAAACACAATTTACCTCCTCGGTAAACGGTATCAAAGAGGCTGATAAAGAAAGTTTTACTATTCATCATCAATTGCTTCTTCGGGCTCTCCAGGCACATCGGGAAAGAATCGTTACCATGGATCTCGAAATCAGTCGTTGCGGAGCAGAGCTCGAATCGATTCGATCTAATGTTCAGCGACTGGAAAGTTCGCTGCCACTTATTCAAAAGCTTTTTAGTAAAAAAAAGGCTCTTGCTGAAAAGAGGCTGATTGCTGAAGGAGATTTTCTTGATACCCAGATTGAGATGACCAACGCACAGAAAAACCTGGAAACAGAAAAAAAGCGGTTTAAAGAAACAGAGTTGCGCCTGGCCAAAGCTCGTAAAGAAAAAGAGCTGGTCCAATCCCAGTATCAGCAGAAGTTGTTAACAGAATTAGCTGAAACAGAAACAAATCATAAAAATCTCATTCAACAACTGACGAAAGCTGAGCAAAAAGGAAAGAATCGCATCCTCAGGTCTCCAATTGAAGGTATCGTTCAGCAGCTTTCAATTCATACTGTTGGTGGTGTTGTTACAGCGGCTCAACCACTTATGGTTATTGTGCCGATTAATGACGGTCTGGAGATTGAGGCCAAACTCTTAAACAAGGATATCGGCTTCGTAACTCAAGGGAAAGAGGTGTCGGTAAAAGTAAATGCCTATCCTTTTACCCGGTATGGCGATCTACCCGGAAAAGTTGAGTGGGTTGCTAGAGACATGGTGCTGGATCAACAGATGGGGCCCATTTATCCCATTAGAGTATCAATACACAAATATCAATTGCCGAATGCAGTTAATGGTCGTCAGGGTCTAATAACTCCTGGGATGACGGTCACCACTGATATTAAAGTCGGGACAAGAAGGGTAATCGACTATTTCCTCGGTCCTATACTCCGCTACAAAGATAAAAGTTTGAAGGAAGTATAGATATGACAGATAAAAAATTGAAAACTGAAGAAGCCAGGGAAAACGAAGTACTAAAAGAAGAGATACTCAAACAGTCTTCAAGAGTACTAAAAACGTTACCGGCCATGGGACCGGTCCTTATTCTTTATTTCCAATCATCCCATCGGCGATTTCATTTTATTAGCGACCTCGAATGGCTTTTACTGCCACCACTGGTCTCCGGACAGTGCAAGTTATATATGAAAAAGAAGTATCCCATTTCCTTCGTCAGCTGGGCTCTTTTAAATAAAGATGCCGAGACACGAATGTTTCAAAATGGTGGTAAGTTGCGACCAGAAGACTGGAATTCCGGAGATCGGTTATGGCTTATTGATATTGTCGCACCCTTCGGCAGTGTTGAAAATATGCTTGCAGACATCCAGAACAATGAATTCCCAGGACAAACTATCCATTTGGTGGTTCCCGATCTTAAGACTGGGGGTATCACTTCACGCAAACTTCCTCCTCTCAAAAAAAAGCAGCAAAATGAGAGTCAACAGGAACAATTGCATTGATCTGATCGCTGGCAGAAATTTCAGTGACTTTTGGCGCAATTAGAACCATTATCTGCCATTTCAAATTCCATCCGTTATTCCAGCATGTTTGTGTTGGAATCTAGAAATAAAGCTCTCAAACTATTGCATACCAACAACTTATGATCATTCAATCATTCTCGACAGTTATTTTCTATTTTATGCTTGTATTTTGTTTTCTTTCTCCACATACGGTCTCAGCCCTTAATCTTGAACAGGTTATTGAACTGGCAAAACAAAATGATGCCACATTTCAAGCTGAAAAATTTGAATCGGAGGCTGAAATTTATGGCAGTCGACGTCAGACCTCGGCAATGGGTCCTCGTGTGGTCGCCTCTTTCAAGTATCTACGTAAGGAAGAAACATATCAACCTGATGATACTGCTGAAGTTGATGAATCAATTGAGTTGAAAGATAAAGATGCCATAATAGACGATGGGGAAATATCCATCAGTGTCATCCAACCATTAATCGATCTAACTAAGCTGAATACTGTACGATCAGGTCTCCTTAAAAAGGATATTGCCAAACTCAGGTTACAAAAGGCTGAAGAAGATCTGGTTGTCCGTGCAATTGAGAGTTATTACAGAATTCTATCTGCAGAAGATGAAATAAAACTCGCGAATTCGAAATGTCTGGCTCTTGCCGAACTTCAGAAAAAGACTAAGGAAACTCACCGCCTTGGCTTAGGTCCGGTTTCCGACCAGTATGATGTTGAAGCTCGTTATCAACTGGCTCTTGCCTCAAGGATTTCAGCCATTGCTCAACTCGAAGATGCTCGTGAAGCCCTTTCTGAACTACTTGGAATGAACTTTATTGATCAACTGCACAGGAATTCGGCAGATAGCAATATTTCAATGCCGGTATATGACCTTGGCTACTGGCTGTCACACGCTCAGGAAGATAATATCGATATACGAATTAAAAAACTACAGGCTGAATCTGAAAATCTGGACATTGAAATTGCTCGAGGAAAGTTACTCCCTAGTCTTAATATATATGCCGATTATGAACGACAACAACCGGATGATGGATTGGACCGTTATGGATGGGTTCGTGAAACGGTTGAAATAGGTTTAAAATTTGAGATGGAACTTCTCAGTAGCGGACGAGATCTTGCTGATTTCATGGCCCATAAAACAAAGTTAAAATCATCGAAAAAACTCATTGATGCATCAAGACGTTCGGTTGCTCGGTCGGTCAAATCGACCTGGAATAACTTGCAGAGTAAACAATTGATGAGCAAAGCTTATAACAAAGCAGTAACTGCTAGTCAAAAATCGTTAGAAGTTGTTCAGGCTGGTTATAGTGAAGGGTTGAATACTCTCCTTGATGTACTTAACTCCCAAAGGGACTATTTTATTTCAAGCAGTCAACATCAAAAGGCTGGTTATGATT
>CAZUUJ010000071.1:0-17544 GCA_964623625.1 uncultured Desulfocapsaceae bacterium | reverse complement strand
CAACTTCCACAACTCCGCTAAATGGAGTTTCAGTTTGGCAAATCTCAGCAATTCTCTTGCGAAACATGGCTAAATATCGGTTGACAGTATTTCTGTTTATCGAGTAAGAATTGAAATTTTTTGAGCCTCTAAATCTAGAGAAAAGTACTTCACAATTTCACTGAATTTAGACTCTGTAATTCTTGAGCGATAAATATATTTATTTTTTTCTGGCATGACTCAGTTTAGCATACATTTAAGTATCCTCAGCTAGTCTAGCCCCGAAAAGTTTTTTTCCAACCAATGCCGTTCGCCCATTGAAAAATCAAAAATCTGTAGTATGTTGCATAGTAGAGAGAGAATGAGAACAAGGGGTTTATATGGAAACACCAAACAGCGTGAATCGATCGATTGACAAACAAGACAGCACTATTCCAAATTGTCAGGAGAGGCGAAAAGAGGTTCGTTATCCCGTCGATGAAGAATTGATCGCCTTTATTAACAAGGTGCCCTGCCGTGTTCTGAATGTCAGCCGCAGTGGTATCGGTTTATCGTCGATTATGAATGAACCGTTGACCAGCCAGGACACTACTCTCGATATCCTATTAGCCGAAGAAAAACTGTTTATCAGTGATATCCCCTGTCGGATCGTTAATAACACAATCAGCGGCATCAATACTGAATTGTCGGTATTAACAACCAGACGGATTGGAGTTCTCTTTGATGATCTCGACCCTGAAAGACGTTCGCAAATGGATGATATTTTAGAACGTTACGTAGCCGGATCAGCCTGACAGCAATTCCTGCAAGAAGGCGTTCAATGAGTGGGCCTTTACCCAATCACTCTTTGGTCCTCCTGCAATTCCAGGTGGCTTTCAGCCACTGATGAAATCCCTGCATGTAATCATCAACCACCCGTTTGGAATCCAGCGACAGAAATTCGGCATAATTCACCAGATATCCGCGAAGATACACATCATTGGGCAAAGCGCCATACAGCTCATTCTCAATATTTTTCAGATGATTAATCTGAATATTTGATGAAATGGCAATATCAACAAGATCGATATTGAGAGTTTCACGTATCTTTTTCAATGTTTTTCCATCAAACAATCCGACATTGGTAACGATCTCTTCGATCTTTTTCTCATTGTCCAGCCGTATCTCTTTGAAATATTTTTTCAAATTTAAATAAGCATCATCAATCTGCTTCAGAATCTCGGTGCTTCTATCCTCCAGCATATCCTCATTAACGGCAAGGGTGGCTACCGACCCTGCGGAATAGAGTTCTTTCAAATTATTATAGGATTTCCTGATTTCCGCCCAAGTTGCATCAGCGGGGAGTTCAAGAATTTCATAATACTGGGACAGGCTGCCGTGGTTTTTCATCATACTGAATCCGTGACAGGAATTGTTATTCTTGAAAAGAACTGACTAATATAATACATAATTAATAGATCATTCTGCTTTAAACCTAAATACTATTTTGCACTCCAGGAGCACTTCCTGCGGGGCGCTCACAGCTCAGGGTCACAACTGCACACGCATCTGTTTGTTATTCATTAAATTATCGGCAATCCTCTCAATTTTTGCCGCACATCTCGATTTGGGATACATCTGCAGATATGGCTGCTGCTTGTCCATAGCGAGTGGGATTGTATCGTCCTGCTCAATATATCCGACACAGATTGCATGAAAACCCAGGTATTTTATGCATACGCTTTTAATTGCATTCCCTAGAGTGATGTCTTTATTGCTCCGGGCCTGATTGATAATAATGTTAATTCGGTAGCTGGACAGTTCGTTCTCGACTATCTGCCTGGCCGGATCAGATATCGTTTTCAGGAAGGTGACAAACTGCTGCATATTTCCCAGTTCAAATTCCTTCCTGTTTTTTATGACGTCGTCCATCACATATTTGAGACGATTTTCAATAAATGCCCGTACCAGTCTCCTAAAAAAGGAATTTTTTAGAAAAGCGTACATGTTTTCCATCGCCGTTATCTGCGGTAGAGTGACAACTATCTTTTTATCAGCTAACAGAAAAGTATCCACGATATTGAAATGAGTCCCGGCTCCCAGATCCATCAGAACGATATCGGCATCGATCTTTTTTACATGTTTGAGCAGCTTGACCTTCTGGACATATTTAATACTATCAGGCTCAAAGGATCGGATAGGACCAACGATCAAACCAAGATTAGGCACATTGCAACCGACAATCAGACTGTTTAGAGGCGTTTTTTTTCGAAAGAAATCGGTAATGGTTTGCTTAGGCTTAGGAACACCGAGCAAAGTATGGAGATTCGCTCCCCCAAAATCGGCATCAATGAGCACCGTTCTCTTTCCGTTTTGAGCGAGCCATGTACCAATATTGGAAGCAATAAAACTTTTGCCTGTTCCCCCTTTACCTCCACCAATCGCCCAGACTTCAGGCTTATTTCGATTCATAGCCGACATATACGCCTTATTTATCCATCATTTACCGCATCGGAACGAACAAGTAAATTGATGTTACTATCCGGATATCCATCCCCGTCAAAGAACATCATGGATTCTGGGAAGAAACACCATCCTCCCGCCGGATTGTCTGTACAGTGCAAACTCTTTTATTTCCTCTCCATTCAGGATATAGTAAACGAACGTAATTTTGCAACTCTATTAATAATTTTGATTGGTTAAAACCAAACCTATATCCGAAAAATGATTCTACTCAGTTCTTTAATGACCTCACCTGTTATAACAGTTTCCAGAAAAACCCGAATAACTGATGCAATCAAGATCATGGAGAAGAATCACATCAGTTCCTTGGTGATTACCAGCGGCGAACGTCCGGTTGGTATTTTTACAGAACGTTCCCTGCTGAGAAAGAAACTAGCCGGCAATCTCGAAAAGGATCTGGTCATGGAGGAGGTCATGACACCAGAGCCGATCACCGCTGAACTCAATGTCAACATTCATGAAGCCTATTTCCTTTTTCTCCGGCATAAAATCCGGCATCTGATTGCCACTCACAAAGACGGAACATTGGCCGGTATCCTAACGGAGACCGATATCCTTAACGGTCTTGGAATCGAGTACTTTGTCTCTTTTAATGAAATCAGCAATATTGCCACCAAAAAAGTTATTTCATTGAAAAAGAAAAACAAAGTATCCACAGCCATGGAACTGATGAACAGCCATCATATCAGTTCAATCGTTGTTGTTGAGAAAAAGAAGCCGGTGGGCATTGTGACCGAACGGGACATTGTCCGGCTCATTCGTGCTGATATTAATACTGAAGACACTCAGCTCAAAGAAGTAATGAGCGAACCTGTACTGACCGTTCCCCATAATATTTCAACCCACGAAGCTGCCAAACTTATCCGCAAACAGGGTGTTCGCAGGTTGGTGATATTAAAAGACAACGGTAAGACAGGAGGTATTGTAACGGAAACGGATATAATCAAAGGGTTAAAATCCGATTACATCGATTTACTCAAAGAAGTGATCGAAACCCAGGTGGTTCAGCTGAAATCGGTCCGGCAACAGTTGAATAATAAGATCATCCTCGAAGCGATGATGCACTCCTCAACCGATCTCGCCTTTGTCATTACAGATCTTGATTTTAAGATCCTCCATTCAAATACCAAGGCTGAAACACTTTACGGTTATTCACCCAAAAATATCAATAATAATTCGATCCAGAAGATCTTTTCAAAAGAAGGGGTTTCCGCGAAACAATTCAACAGAGCCATTGACTATATTCATCGTAAAGGCAGTTTCGATTTCACACATACCGTCAAGTCCAAAAACCACATTACCCACATTGAGTCCAATGTTTTTGGCATTCTGGGCGATGACGAAAAAATTCTGGGTTATGTGCTGATCGGTAAAGATATTACCAAACAGACCGATATCCAACGCCATCTGAAAAAACGCAGCCAGGAGCTAGAGGAAACCAATGCGGCTTTAAGGGTTTTACTCAAACAGCGTGAAGCCGACAGGGAGGAGATCAATAAAGAGATTCAGAGCAATGTGGACAATCTTGTCCTGCCGTTTTTTTCAAAACTACGGTCAAAGCCGGTCAGCGACAACCAGAAGCAGATTATCGAATCGATCGAAGCCAATCTGCGCCAGATCACCTCTCCGATTGCCCAGAACATTTCCTCATTTTACAGCAAGCTGACCCCAGCTGAAACGCAGGTGGTCAATCTGGTTAAAAACGGCCACTCTTCTAAAGAAATCGCAGATCTTCTCAACCTTTCCCCCGCAACGGTCTATACCCACAGGCGCAATATCCGCAAAAAAAGCGGGATTACCAATAAAAAGGTGAATCTCCAGACTCTTTTGCAGCAGATCGAATAAGCCGATACCCTCGATACCGGATATCCGTTTCTGTCGGATAATTTTGCTGCAGCGCTGATCTGTTTTATTTTTCCATTTCCCAGTCAATATCGACCGTCTTTCCAGGTAATTCCTGTAAACTCGCCCAACCAATCTTTTCATATTAGGTATACAGAATACCTAATATGTACCAAATCATTCGGTATTGACTCCAACTGCCTGTTTGTGCAATAGTTGTACGGTGCACTATTGAGAAAAATCCGCTCGCTGTCGTTTTGATATTTCCAATAATCGATCACAGGAGCGGTTAACCCATACTCACGCAATACTTATCATAGATGGAACGAAAAAATGGAAAAAACCAAACAGCAGTCAGGTCGTAAGAAATCAACAGGCACCGGATCGGTGGACAAGGATGTTTCCCATGTCATTCGGAAATCACTGGGTCGCATTGATGATGCGTCCAAACAGCAGGCTCTGCAAGCGCAAAAATACAAGAAGTTGAGAAAGCTGCTTTCCAAACAGGACCGGGAAAAAATTCTCGAATCAGCTATGGAAAAATATTTCAACAAAGAAGAGCTTGCTCCTTACCAGGCCGAACTGATCAAGATGCAGCAACATGTCGAGAAGGTCGGCAGGAAAATGATCATCCTGTTCGACGGCCGCGATGCCTCTGGAAAAGGCGGGACAATCCGACGAGTAGCCAGATATATGAATGAAAAACATTACCGGATCGTTGCCCTTGGTAAACCAAGCAAAATCCAGCAGACTGAGCTGCATATGAAACGGTATATCGAACAGTTTCCCCACGCCGGTGAAATCATTCTCTTTGACCGAAGCTGGTACAACCGTGCTATGGTGGAGCCGGTGATGGGATTTTGTTCACAGAAACAGTACAAACGTTTTATGAACAAAGTGGCGTTTAATGAACGCAGTTATACAGACGACGGTAAAACAATTCTCATTAAACTCTATTTTTCTGTCTCCAAAGATGAACAGGCCAACCGGTTTGAGCGACGCAAAAACGACCCGCTCAGGCAGTGGAAACTCAGCGAAGTCGATCTACAGGCCCAGGATATGTGGGATGAGTTTACAGAGGCAAAATACCGGCTGTTGAAGAAAACTCACACCAGCCAATCACCATGGTATATTGTCAAATCCGATGATAAGCATCAGGCCAGACTCAATACCATGAAACTGATTCTCAGTAAGGTCAAGTATAATAGACGAAGCAGAACTCTTGACTTTACTCCTGATCCGAATATTATCATTCCTGGTGATGTCGAACTGAAGAACATGAAAAGGGAAAGAGACAAATACGGCAAATTCCTGTCTTAATTATCTATTCGGCCGCTTTGCTGCAGCCTGCATCATCACACCGCGACATCAAAGAGCAGCACCGGTCGATGAAACAACTAGTACAAGGAAGTCGTTCCCTATTGGAGGAAATATGGCAAACGGTTTGATCAAAGTAGTCACCAAAGCTAAAAACGGCAATTCGGATGCAGTGAAAATCAAGCTGCTTGAAGGGACCGCTTATAAAAAAATGACCAAAAAGGCTAAGGCTGACCGGGTCCCTGTCTATATCAAGAAAGACCATCTCAACTATGAAGTTGGGTTGAAAGAGTTGCAGATTGAGTTGATGAAGCTGCAGAAGCACATGAGAGCAAACGGTTTGCGTATCCTTGCAATTTTTGAAGGCAGGGACGCCGCCGGCAAGGGCGGCACAATCAAACGAATCACCGCCTTTCTCAATCCGCGCGGATGCCGGGTTGTTGCACTGGACAAACCAAACGCCACTGAAATGACCCAATGGTATTTCCAGCGCTATGTACCAAATCTACCGGCAGCCGGAGAGCTGGTTCTCTTTGACCGAAGCTGGTACAACCGTGCCATGGTTGAGCCGGTAATGGGTTTCTGTTCTGACGAACAGCACAAACGATTTCTCAAAGACGTTCCGCTTTTTGAGGAAATGCTGGTTAAAGACGGGATCAAACTATTTAAATTTTACTTCTCTGTTTCCAAAGAAGAGCAGAAAGCCCGATTTGATTCGAGAAAAACGGATCCACTTAAACAGTATAAACTCTCACCGGTAGATAAACTGGCCCAGAAATACTGGGATCAGTACTCGGTTGCCAAGTTTCAGATGCTCAATGAAACGAACCGTACACTCACTCCCTGGACAATCATCAGGTCAGATGAGAAAAAACCGGCCCGTTTGAACTGCATGAAACATATTTTATCGCATGTTGAATATGACGAGAAGGTTTCCAGTGATAAGTTAACACCGGATCCCAACATTGTCGTCTCAGGTATCGATGAAATCCGTCATATGGAAGACAATCTGATGAACCCCAAGTCACTTCATGGATAGCACCCTCCTCCCCTCCATGACCGGCTGACTGGTCGTCATCCGCTGTGAGTAACTGCCGACCCGACAATAGCTTATTGAATTGACGGGTCGGTTATTACCCCTTCCTACTCTTATACCTTAATGCGTGCGCATCCGGAAACAACCTATAGGAATCGATGCTTGCCTTCTGCACGCTCTTCGTTATAGAGAAAAACTCTCGTTCCCTGACAGTCACTAGCTAGCCAGGTTACCTGTTCCATTTCAACCTGATGGTCTTTTCTCCCTCGCCGTATTGAAAATCAAGTTCCCCTTGATAGGCTTTGGCAACCGCTTCGCCAATACGCCTGGCAATGTGAATTCCCGTTGTTGTTATAACTGTCTGTTCAACATCCTCCTCAATATTCATGATCCTTTCAAGAGCATGCTCACCCCGCTCTTTTTCTTCCTCATTGCGAATCAAATTGAGGATTTCAGATCGATGCTGCCGGATAAAGTCCCCTGTGATCAACAACCAGCCTGCAGGATAGTTATCGCGTATCCTCTGGCAGGCCGGACAGATTACCCTATTCGGATTGAGTGGTTCTTCTTTCCAGGTCCAGCGTCCATGGATGAAAACCGCCTTGCACTCAGTGCAGATCGTCGGCTCAGGCCACTTGCCGCCCTCTCTATAAGTATCGTGCCGCTTCTCTTTGACCAGTCGATCACGCCGTTTGAATTGACCTTTATCCATTCTCCGACCTCCTGTTGAGTTTGTCGAACATAGAAATCATCAATCAGCCTATTATATGTCAGGCCATGGGTGGCTCCAACTCGTGTTTTATTTGTGCTCCTCCCTTTTTTCCGGTTGCTGTTATTGATATTTTGCGATCAACTCCTTCTTATTCAATTATAGCAAATCAACTGAAAATCACAAGACACCCCATCAATCGGCCAATGGCTTCTTCCGGCACAACATATTGTAATAACGTAAATAGTACAGTTGCTGCACCTGACATCAGCCAGTATTATTCATCCGATTGTTTTTCCGCAGAACTGTCCATCTATCATTGTTTCTTCTATTGACACAGTATTTGATCCAGAAGCGGCCAGACAACAAAAAACCACTGTATTATCCCCTATGCGGCTGCAGCTGAGCGGGTCACCCGCTTACAAGGAAGCTCCCTCTTTTATCCAAACAACCCCATGCTTCCTCTGTTTCCATTAAGCAGGGCCACAGAGATTCATCTCTGTTCAACCGGCCCCAATAATGGTAAATTTAAATAGGAGAGTGGTAGAACGTTGTGTTTTTGTATTACGGAAACAGTCCATCTGGATCCAACAGCCTGATCAGACAAGCTCTATGACCAACAGACAGAACGACACAGACAGTCAATTACAACACAAATCCCTTCTTCAGGTGATTGAAGAACTCATCGAAGAACTGCATTCCCATCGTTTGAGCCGGGTACGGGTTTCTCTTGACTCATCACTTGATCGGGACCTTGGCCTGGACAGTCTGGCAAGAATGGAACTCTTGACCAGAATCGAACAACGATTCGGCATCCAGTTATCGGAACAGTTGCTTGCCTCAGCCGAGACACCGCGAGACTTGCTCAGAACCTTGGAGAGGTCCTCTGCTGTTAAGGAGCAAGACACATATAACACGTTCCAACCAACCCAACAATCGGATCAAAAAAGTGAGGTTCCCCAGCAGGTTGAAACATTAAACGAAGCCATCATATTCCATGCCGCCAACCATCCAGATCGAACCCATATCATTTTCGAACCCACAGAGGACAGTGCCGAACAGCTCACCTACAAAGAGCTTTTCGACGGCGCTGCCCAGATGGCAAAGGGACTGCATTACTATGGACTTCAGCAGGGTGAATGCGCGGCAATCATGCTGCCCACCAGCCTCGATTATTTTTTCAGTTTCTTTGGCATTCTGCTGGCAGGCGGTATTCCCGTTCCCCTGTATCCGCCGGTACGTCCAACCCAGATTGAAGAACATATGCGGCGGCATGCAAAGATATTAACAAATGCCCGGGCAAAAATCCTGATCACCATCCCCGAGGTCAAACCGGTGGCTCAACTGTTGAAAGCCCAGACCAGGTCCCTTAACCATGTTCTTGAAAACAGCGAATTGACTGCCAATCACGGGTCAATTGAGGAGGTGGCGGTTGAACCTGATGATACCGCCTTTCTCCAATACACATCTGGTTCAACCGGAGATCCCAAAGGGGTCGTTCTGACCCACAGGAACCTGTTGGCCAATATCCGTGCAATGGGAGAGACCGTCCAGGTAACCAGCGACGACGTCTTTGTCAGTTGGCTGCCCCTGTACCATGATATGGGGCTGATCGGCGCCTGGCTTGGTAGTCTGTATTACGGCTGCCGGTTGGTGATCATGCCGCCGCTCACTTTTCTTGCGCGGCCCCAAAGGTGGCTGTGGGCAATTCACAATCATCGAGGCAGCCTGTCCGCTTCTCCCAATTTCGGCTATGAACTCTGCTGTAAACGGATCAGCGATAAATTACTCGAAGGATTGGATTTGAGTTCATGGCGAATGGCCTTTAACGGGGCAGAGCCGATCAGCCCGGAAACATTGATTAATTTTGAAGAACGGTTCCGCAGCTACGGCCTGAAGAAAACCAGCCTTGCCCCGGTTTACGGCCTGGCGGAATCGTCTGTGGGACTGGCCTTTCCACCGCCGGACCGTCCGTTTCTCATCGATCGGATCCACCGGGATACCTTTACCCGGTCCGGCAAAGCAACACCTTTAGACGGGGAGTACCGGGACATAGTGAAATTTGTTGCCTGCGGGCAACCTCTGCCCGGTCATCAGATCCGGATCGTTGACGATTCAGACCGGGAACTGCCGGATAGAATAGAGGGCCATATTCAGTTTAAAGGACCTTCCTCCACAAGCGGCTATTATAGAAATCCGGCCCAAAACGAGCAGCTTTTCCATGATGACTGGTTGGACTCAGGGGATCTGGGCTATATGGATAATAGTGAGCTGTATGTGACCGGACGAAAAAAAGATATCATTATCAGAGGCGGTCGAAATATCTATCCCCACGAAATTGAAGAGACTGTCGGTAATATCGACAAGATCCGCAAGGGGTGCGTGGTCGCCTTTGGTAGCCATGACGATGCATCAGCCACTGAGCGTTTGGTTGTCATTGCTGAAACCCGTGCCCGAAAACAGGAAGCAATCGATCAGCTCAAGCAGACAATCAGTGAAACCGTTGTCGACCTCACCGGCATGATACCCGATGAAATTGTGCTGGCCAAGCCGGGAACCGTACTCAAGACCTCGAGTGGTAAGATACGACGGGCGGCAAATAAAGAGATGTTTGAGCAGGATAGGATTGGAAAACCGACCAGAGCTGTCTGGCTCCAGATCACCCGGATGGCCGTTAAAACCATTATCCCGCAGGCGCGCCGACTGTTCAATCGAACCACTGCCGGGCTCTATGCCTGCTACTGCTGGCTGCTGTTTGGAATTATCGCTGCGGTTACCGCGCTGGTTGTCGCTGTTTTCCCATCCAAAAAAGGACGGTGGTGGTTCTGCCGCCTCGGTTGCAGGCTCCTCGCCTTTCTCTCCGGCACCACTATCAGAACAACCGGCCTTCAACATCTTGATACCGATGCAATTTCGATTCTGGCTTCCAACCACATGAGTTATATCGATTCAATGGTACTGTGGGCGGTACTGCCCAGGCAGTGCAGCTTTATCGGCAAGGAGGAATTAGGTGACAAGCCGTTTCTTAAATATCTTCTATCCAGAATTGATGTGGTTCTTGTCAATCGTTTCGATTTCGAGAAAGGCATAGAGGATATCGACACTATTTCCGCGCTGGTCGCCTCCGGTGCCTTTCCCATGTTCTTCTGTGAAGGGACCTTTCAACGGATGCCGGGGCTTCTGCCCTTTCAGCTCGGAGCCTTCACCATTGCAGCCCGTTGCAATGTCCCGGTCATTCCCATCACTATTCGTGGAACACGCAACAAATTGCGATCGGGAACATGGTACCCGCGAACGGGAGGGGTCTGGGTAACCTTTAGCCATCCGCTTGCCCCTACCGGCGACTCATGGTCTGACGCCCTTGATCTTCGAGAACGCACCCGTTCCGAGATTCTGGGACATCTGGGAGAACCGGATCTGGCAAAAAGCATTACATCCATTACCCAAACAGAGGCAGGAGAAAAGATGCGAGAAAAGAAACCTTAGCAGTGTGTGTCCATTCCAGCATACGGTTTAACTAGCATCTGTCCAAAAAAAACAAATCAGGCCATCGATTCGGAAGGTTAGCTCCATACTGGTGATGTGGTTGAAATCGTTGATGGGCGGATATTTATCCGTGGTAGACTCAAAGAGATTCTGGTAACCTCAACGGGAGAGAATATCCCACCGGCTGACCTGGAAATGACCATCACCAACGCCCCCTGTTCGATCCTATCATGGCAGTTGGTGAAGCAAAACCATATACCAGCGCTCCTGTTATTCTGGAGAAAACAAGTTGGCACAGGCTGGCGGCCCAACTGGGTCTGGATCCGGAAGATGAATCCAGTTTGCAGTTATCACAGGCAATTGACTATCTACTTGAAAAAATCGACAAGCTGACCACACATTTACAGCCTCTGCCGAAATCCGGGTTATTCATCCACTGCTGGATGAATGGAATAAAAAAAAAACAGACTGCTCACACCTACCCTTAAGCTGAAAAGGGAAGTAATCGAAAAACGTTACAGCAAACAGATCGAGGCAATGTACAAGGGCCATGAAATCCACCACTGAAAAGAGATCCATCTTCGGATGGGCTATGTACGACTGGGCCAACTCCGCCTACATGACGACCATCGCCGTGGCTGTTTTACCCATGTATTTTGCCTCTGTTGTGGTCGGTTCAGAAGGGTTTACCATCGCTGGCACACTGTATGCCCCGGAAACGCTATGGGGATTCATGATCTCGGCAGCCGCCTTTCTGGTTTTTCTCATTGCGCCGACCCTTGGCGCCATTGCCGATTACTGCTCGGCAAAGAAACGGTTCCTCTTTGTTTTCTGTTATCTCGGGGTCTTCGGGTCGATTGCCCTTTCCTTTTGCGGTGAGGGAAATGTGTACCAGACCATGCTGCTCTTTATCCTCTCGCAGATCGGATTTGTCGGCGCCAACGTGTTTTATGACGCCTTTCTCCCCCAGATCGCCTCACAGGGACAGGAAGATCGGATTTCCAGCAAAGGCTTTGCCTACGGGTATGCCGGTGGCGGCATCCAGTTCGCCTTTGCGTTGGTCCTGATCGCCATGCATGATACCTTCGGCATCTCACAGTCCACAGCGGCCAGAATCGCCATGCTGACTGCAGCTCTCTGGTGGGGTCTGTTTGCCCTCTTTACTTTTTTTCTGCTCAAAGAGAGATCATTTACCCAGCCACAACCTGAAGGACTCACCCGTTCCAGCGGCCGTATCAACTACCTCTCTATCGGTGTCATGCGTGTTGTTAAAACCTTGGGAAAGATACGAAAACGCCCGCACCTTCTTCTTTTTCTGATTTCGTTTCTTGTCTACAACGAAGGTATTCAGACCGTTATCCAGATGGCGACCATCTACGGCAAGCAGGAATTAAAATTCGGAGCCACAACCTTGATGCTGACACTGCTGCTCGTTCAGTTTGTCGCCATATTCGGTGCCCTGCTGTTTGGCTGGCTGGCGAAAAAGACCGGCACCAAGCAGTCTGTCATGTGCACCCTGGTTGTCTGGAGCGGTGTTGTCATTTACGCCTATTTTATCCAGTCTCCTGTTGAGTATTTTATTTTAGGGGCAATTGTCGGCCTGGTCATGGGCGGCTCACAGGCCATCAGCCGCTCCTTTTACGCCTCCATGATCCCGGTCGATTCACCGGCCGAATATTTCGGCTTTTATTCGATTATTAATAAATTCTCGGCGGTCTGGGGCCCATTCATCTTTGCCATCATAAGGCATTTCAGCGGTTCATCCCGCAATGCCATTGTCTCACTGATCGTTTTCTTTATCCTGGGTATTATCCTGCTCTTTTTCGTCGATGAAGACAAAGCCAGGGAGAATCGGGGACTATGACAAAACAGGTAGTGATCAGCAACTTCTCCTACTGTCTGGCCCAGGTGCCGGACCTTGTTCGCTACGGCTCAAAACCAAGACGGGAAATTAAAAAGGATCCGGTCCTGCTCGAGAGGCTGCAATCGGCTCTTCGTTCCTATGAAGAAGCCACAAACTATCCTGTCAATCAAACGTATATCGGCAATATATCACCGGAACAACTGGACCTCACTTGTCATGACATAAACCGGTTTGCCATGGAACTGCAAAATCCGGAGATCATGGAATACACCGGTTCCGGCGATATTGCCGCTAAAAAAAACCGCAAGATCAATTCCATGGCCGTTATGGCCGACGAGCTTGACAAACAGCAGGAAATTTTTCAGATTATTCAAGAAATACGGGAGGGAAACATGCCATGAAAAAGAAGCGTCTGATGCTCGTCAGTTTATCTGTTCTTGTTTTCTTTCCGTTAACCCAAGGTTTCGGTGCTACACCTCCTGCAACAGACATGGAAATCTGCATGCTCGAAGCCTTAAAAACAGCGTCCGGCAACACTACCGTTAACGAACTGAGACGAAAATGTGAAAATAAGCTTGGTGTCGATGGGGCAACGGAGCTGGAATCGGACGCCGTTCAAACGGTACAGACTACCCAGAGCAATACAGAACTGGGTAAGCCGCTCTATCTAGACGATCGAGGCGAACAAGACGAGCAGGAGCTTTTACCCAAGCCCTTCACTCTGTTGTCCCACAAACCTAACTATATCCTCTTTGCGACATACAACGCCAACGGTTTTGATTCGGATCTCTACCAGGAGCAGTATCAAAACTCATCCATCACAAACGACAACACTGAATCACAGTTCCAGTTCTCCGTCAAGCTGCCTCTTGTTGTTAAAATTCTGGGGAAAAATATTGATCTGTTTACCGCCTACACCAACATCTCATTCTGGCAAGTGTATAACAAACGGCTGTCCTCACCGTTTCGGGAAACCAACCATGAACCGGAAATATGGCTGCAGCATCGGCCGAAAAACCTGAAAAAATTCGGTTTCACCAACACCTTAAACAGAATAGGCTTCACCCATCAGTCCAATGGTCAAAGCGGGGTTCTATCACGAAGCTGGAACCGGTTGTATGCCAGTATGCTGTTTAAACGGGACGATATGTTTTTCCAAGGCGATACCTTTACATTCAGCATCAAACCGTGGTTCCGAATCCCTGAAAAAAGTGAAGATGACGATAATTCCGATATTACCGATTATCTTGGCCACGGCCAAATACGTATCGGCTATAAATATGGCAACAACACCTTCAGCTTTTTGCTGCGCAACCATCTGGAATCCGGTTTTAAGCGGGGAGCGATTGAGGCGGGCTGGAGTTTTCCGCTGTGGGGAAAATACAACTTCCTGAAAGGATATATTCGCTATTTCACCGGCTACGGTCAAAGCCTGATCAATTACGACCACTATGTGAACAGCATCGGTTTTGGTTTGTTGCTCACCGATATTCTATAAAACCTGAATCCGTATGCAAACACAGGAGGTGCCTTGGAGAGAGTCACCTAATTCCTTACCACTGGATTCATCAACTGTTTTGTGGTACAAAAAAGTAACTATAGATTCAAGGTACCTGAAAAACGTTCATTTTCCATTTTTACCCTCTTAATATCGTGATATGTGGAAAATGTGGGCAGGATAGTGATATATGGAAAATGCTTTGTAAGTTTTTCCACTTTTAATGCCTTGATATTACAATAAGTGGAAAATCGGGGCATATATTACAACTGATATCATGGAAAATTTCCATATATCACCAATGTTCGGTGATGAGCAAGATAGTAACTATCAATGAAAGAAAATTATGAATAAAAAAACTATAAATTCATTCTTTCTGCTTTTCTTCCTACTTTTTTCTTCTGTTTGGGCAAGTGAAAAAGATGATGGCAGGATTAATTTTACAGAGGATGAGAAAGAGTGGATAAAAAATCATCCTGTCATTCGCGTAGCAAATGAGACAGACTGGCCTCCTTTTGATTTTAACGAGTCAGGGGTGCCGAAAGGTATGGTGATAGACCATATAAAATTGTTGTCCCAAAAAGTTGGTTTAGAGATTGATTTTGTCCATGGATATGCTTGGACTGAGTTAGTAGAGCTGTTTAAGCAAAGAAAAATTGATGTAATGCCGGTTTTATATGTGAACGAAGAACGAAAAGCTTTTACACTTTTTACCAAGCCATATTACAGAGGAAAATTAGGAATATTTACAAATACAGATAGTAAAACCTGGAGTATCAATCTGCTCCAAAAAAGAGTTGGTATGGAAACTTCACATGGGAGCATCCCTTTAATAAAACAGAAGATGCCAGGTATTGTCATCAATGAAGTCGATAGTAAGGTTGAATTAGTTCAGAAATTAGCAACAAATCAGTTAGATGCCATAATTGGAAATCCCTTTGTCTTTTATTACCTTGCCAAGGAAAATCAGATCAACAACATTCAACTTTCGAACTTTATAAGTATGAATGATGAGGAGCAGAGTAAAACATCTTTGCATATAGGTGTTAGAAAAGACTGGCCGATTTTGCACCGCATTTTGCAAAAGGCAATGCAAAATGTAAGTGACGAGGAAATGGACAAAATTGAGAAAAAATGGGCAGATGTTACAATTGTCAAGCGTATAGACTGGGTACTTATCTTTCAGGTTTGTATTGTAATTGTTGTGTTAGTGTTTTTTCTGCTCTGGCATAATAAAAAACTCAAATCAATGGTTAAGGTGAAAACTCAAGAATTACTAAAACTAAATGAAAGCTTAGAGTCAAAAGTAGAAGAAAGGACTAAAGAACTTACCGAATTGAACACCCAATTAAATAAATCACTTAAAGAAATTAAGACTTTACGTGGTATTATTCCAATCTGTTCATATTGTAAAAAAATCCGAGATGATAAAGGGTTATGGAACCAGCTGGAAGCTTACCTCCACTCTCACTCTAATGCTGAATTTAGCCATGGTGCTTGCCCTGAATGTTACGAAAAACAAATGGAAGATATAGATAAATTGTGAAATGTCACCGAATAAAAGCATTCACCAGACGGCAAGAAGCGCGGCGGCGCTGACGCGGTAAGTTTGGATGGGCCGCTGGTGATGCAGATCGTTCTGTGGACATAAAAATTCGACAATATTGAAAAATAATAGGTAGAGAAAATGTTTATTGAATGGAACCATACTTTTAAAATAAATGTACCTGTTGTTGATGCTGAGCATAAATATCTTGTCCAACTGGTCAATGATTTATACGACGAATATACAAATAACAATCTTGATAAAAACCTAATAAATGTTTTCACACATTTAGCAAGTTACACAAAAAAACACTTTGCAAACGAAGAAAGTGTTATGGCTAAAGTCAACTATCCGGAACTAGAAAATCATAAAAAAGAACACCGGGAACTTTTAGAAACTACTCGTAAGCTTTCTGAACAATATTTAGATGGCTCAGAAAGTATTACAGCAGATACTATGAATTTTCTAAAAACATGGGTTGTAACTCACATTATTGAATCAGATAATAAAATCGGAAAGTTTGTGGAGCTGAATCCTCTTCCTTCAGATTGGGAACCCGAGGCAGCTTTTTCGGAAGAAGACAAAAATATTTATAAGCACTGTACATTTTGTGGCAAAAAATGGCATACATTTAAAGACTTTTCTAACGATAAAGACAAGAAGGTGATTGGTTATACTATTGATGAAGATAATCATATGTACAATCTTATATATGTAAACCACATCT
Organism: uncultured Desulfocapsaceae bacterium; assembly: GCA_964623625.1. Taxonomy (GTDB): domain Bacteria; phylum Desulfobacterota; class Desulfobulbia; order Desulfobulbales; family Desulfocapsaceae; genus CAZLGM01. Next base: position 1,038 of record CAZUUJ010000071.1, on the reverse strand, counting down.
GTGGGACAACATTAGGGTTATTGTTAAGCGAATTTATTGGGACCTCAGAAATTCCCTTCGTTTTAGAGGAAGGAAAAGATAGACAAACCAAACCTTATTACTGCCTAAAAAAAAACAAAGGAACTTCCTGTCATTCAAGGTGCGCTTGCAAGTATACAAGTGAGATTTTAAAGATTCTGAATGATTGAGAGACAAATAAAATCACACAGAACCAATCGCTTAAGTGGACGCGAATAGATGCGGGGCGCTGAAGCGGCCAAAACTGAGCGCGCCACTTAGCTCAACCGTTATGTGTATTCATTTTTACAATTTGATTATTTGCAGAGTGATTCATTACAATATGGAATGTAAGTTTAATTGTTTTCTTTATTAGAATAAGGGGGATAAAAGGAATTTCTCCACTATCGCTCTGAAATGAATGATTTTATAAACTTTTAATCATTAAGGCGAATATTATGAACAAAGTAACACACTTCGAGATTCCTTATGAAGATAAGGAACGCGCACACGTATTTTATAGCGAGGTATTTGATTGGGAATTACAAGACTTTCCAATGGCTGATGGTAATGATTATACAATTGCAAGGACAGCAGAGACTGACGAGAATTATATGATCAAAGAACCCGGAGCTATCAATGGTGGTATGTTCAAACGTGATTTATCAAACAATACCCCAAAAAGCCCCGTGATTACCATTACTGTTGACTCCATTGACGAACACTTTGAGAAAGTCAAAGAGGCTGGAGGAGAAGTAACAGTACCCAAGGGAGAAGTTCCTGAGATGGGTTACTATGCGTATATAAAAGACACCGAGGGGAACATGATCGGTCTTTGGGAAGATTTGAAGAAATAATTATGTCCCACATCATCCTCCTGCTTGGCGTGAAGCGCGCGCCGAACTGAATGAGCTCTTCTTGCCGCTGTGGAGTGGAAGGAGTAGAACAGCCTTGTTGCTACAGTTACAATGATATGGAAGAACCACATAATCGGGTAAGGGCTAGTATTTCTCTAGCCCTCCCCACAACACCCTGCGTGCG
>CAZUUJ010000070.1:0-18649 GCA_964623625.1 uncultured Desulfocapsaceae bacterium | reverse complement strand
TCACTTGCTGATCCTTTTGTAGTTCTTGGTGCCCCCGGCACGATTCGAACGTGCGCTACCAGGATCAGGAATCATCAGTCTCTACCCTTACAACAATCTACCAAGCTGGGTTTACACAACAAACTATTCAGCTGAAAAGTGGTTTTTCTTGGTGAAAAAGCTCCATTTACTTGCCCTGTTTTTTCTTCTGCGAAGCAGCAAATTGTTCTGGCCTCTGTCTTCTGGATTCTATCTTCTGATCACCATAGCGAAGAGACTCCACCCGTTTCCATTGCCAAACACGGAAGTTATCCTGCACAACCTCGAACACCAGCCGCACAAGTCTGTTTGAATATCAAGATCTATGTAGTAATTTCATATCACTTCACCTGTAAATTTATTTCCAAACAACCTGTTTAACCGACTCATTTCAAATCTTATGGTCGCTAAATTAAATTAGAATGGAGTCTATGAAATATCTTTGCATTCTGATAATATCTGACACCCGGCTATTTCACCTGGTACGGCAACTCCTTGCCGGGCTCGGTGCCGAGCAGCTTTCTATATTCCTCATCATCGAGGACCGTATTAAAGTCCTTGATAAGCGTATTTATCCGTGACAGCAGTTCCTTAGCAAACAGACGGTGGTCTATCTCACGGTCGCTGAACTGCATCTCGTCATAGGAACGGTTCATCTCCTCTTCATCCGTCAGGTCTGTCGGTATATTTCCGACTGTGATAGTGTCTGAGGGAAAGAGATACTCCAGAAAATCATTCAAGAACTCCTTGAGGTTCGTATACTGTTCGGGGGATATCCCGGCATCCTCACAAAGCAGACGGAACCGTGACAGTATGAGTAGCACAGGGTTGTCGATGTAGGCCATCTCGTTTAATAAATATCGGTCGTTATTGGTCTGTGCAAAAACGGTCAACTTTGACTGTATCTTGGATGCCCGTTGAAGTATCGCCGGCATGTGCGGTGTGTAATCAAAACGGTCCGGGACGGGGATGGCTTTCTCATAGATGAGCTCGGATGCTGCGAAGTACTCCAGCCAGTTTAGGCTGCCGACCCCCTTTTTATAGAAGAACTTGTAGGTATTGCCGTATATCCCGTAAACGAGGTACAGGATGCGCATCGCCTTTTCCGGGCAGAGCTGTGGGTAACCCTCCGCGCTGTAAAGTATTCTGTTGGCCATCTGAAAGCATACGCCTGTCAAGCCGTAGATGATACCACTACAGTCCCCGAGCCCAAAGGTCTCACCATGCCGGTTGATGATACCGATACTGCTGTCAGCCGCTCCAAATAGCCGGTAATAGAACCACCTCGTATCGTCCGGATTTCCACAGCTGATGACACGTGCAAGGCTCAGGTCCCCACGGTCCCTGGTCACCTGTACTTTCTTGGGCATCGGCAGAGGGAGGTAACAGGGAAAATAAACCTTGACGCAAGTATTGTCCCGCTTGGCATAGACATAGGCATGATCGACGATCTCCCTACCGTCCTTGGATTTGATGAACGTAGTGTAATAGCCGAGCATATCCGCCTGCTCCGGAACCTCCTCGCGCACCATCTCGGCATTGATCAGTGTATCATCACCGTTCTTTAAGTCGCAGAGAGCGTCCTCGACGCGTTGCGTGGTTACACAGCCGGTGAGGAGCAGGATAGATAGACCAAGCAATGCGGCTTTTAGATATTTCATCGGTCCACTCCTATTTGAAACGGGTGATAGGAAATTGCTCTTCATCCCCCTTCCCAACATGGGTGAAACAGGGATTCTGATCAATGTAATCGGAACTTGATGAGACAAAAATTGGGTGAAAACAGATTATAGTGCTACCCAATTATAACTCATCCACCCCTAAGAACGCACCACTTCCATCATCAAACATGAAATGCCACAAGGGAACAGATAAATTCCCGTTATGAATCGGGTGTGGGTGGTTAAGAGCTTACAAAGAATGCAGAGCTGTAATTGTCATCGTAAAACAGGAAGCGATTGTGGAGGGAGAGCCCTTCTTTTACCATGGCGATAAAAGTCGATTCTGAAATAGCAATATCCGCTTTGGGCTGCACATCGTCGGGAATCTGCTCTTTTTTGCAGAAAAAGCCGCACGTTCCGAACGTATTGGTATATGTAGAGCCGGAAATAAAGTTAAAGATGTGGGAAGAGCGGTTTTTTATGTCGATCAGCTCAATCCATGTCAATTCGGCATGGTGGGAAGAATCACTGCAGTCTGAGGCATAAACAGCCAACTTGTAATAATCCATCTGACTTGCTCCTTCTCCATTGTATTATCGGTGTCTTCCCCAAAACACCCTATCATCATCTACTCAACACTATACTCCTTCGATCTTATCTTCTTTACGCAGATAAAATAATTGGTGGAGCTTACAAATAGATTACAAATAAAAAAATAGTGGGAAATTTCTTTGATGTCTTTGATGGAACATTTGAAGCAAGACTATCACTTAGGCATGTTGAAACGTCATCAAAAGATCGATGTCAGACAGAAAGACTGCTGGGATGGGGCAAACGAAAGGTGATGGTGGTTATCTGAGAGAATCCTGAAAAAAATATGTCAGGCGGGCTTTTATCAATAGCTGATAAATGGCTAGTATTTAAAAAGAAAGATCCTCTTAAATCACTGACGTCAGAAATTGATTCGGCCTCATGAATCTAGACAGAGGGGCGATAAAGACGAACGACGGCTCTTTTAAAAAGATTAACAGTCTGATGACATCAATTCTCAAATACTTATCTGTAAGAGACTGGACGCCCTGCCTGCCTGTTGTTGCTCATGTTCTAAAATTTCCAACCAATACTAACACCTAGTGAGTGGCTGTTATTGGAATATTCTCCATTTGAAACTGCGTTGGAGACCGTTCGGTCTTCATGCAGGGTGTAGGAGTAATAAAAATCAACAGTCAATTTTGTGAAAGAGAGACCGACTCCAGCTGAAAAGTAGTGTTGATCACCTTCGGGAGTTGCCGGGTTCATTGTTTCAGATGGAACCTGGCTGGTTGTATAAGAATAGCCGCCGCGAAAGGCCCAAGTGTCGTTGAGCTTGTATTGACCGCCAATTTTAAAAATCCAGCTATCCTCCCAGTTCATGACAATTGTGGTGCCGGTAAGTCCTCTTGCTGATGCCGGGTCGTCGATTGAAATGGTTTGATTGGCGAAAGTCGACCATTCAACCCATTCACCTTCGATAACAAACGTCCAGTGATCGTCCGGCAGCCAGCTGACCGACAAGGTGGCAACGGCAGGGAAATCATGGCTACTACTGGCACCGGTTGAGACACTCTGGCCGCCGAACAGAGGCTGTAATGCAGGGGCGATATTTGTCAACTCAATATCACCTTCGACATCTATCTTTACCCGGCTTCTATATACGGCGCCGACATGAACCTTATTCGATGGCTTCCATAGCAGACTCACGTTCCATCCCCAGCCGGTGCCATCAGCCTCAAAACTTGTTTTGGCGTCTGAGCCCAATACCGAGGATTGATCAACCATACGCTCCATTGACTCGTTAGAGTACATAAGGATAGGGCCAAAAGCAAGTGAGAGGGTCTGCTGGGGACGCCAGGCAACAACAGGGCTGGCTGCAAGTGTTGAAATAAGGCTGGAGGTTGAAATATAGCGGGTCGATCCTGTATCCGACCAGGTTCGACCGCCGACACCAAAAGGGGAGAAGATACCCAGGCCGAGAGTGAAATCAGTATCTGATATTTCCGAGGTGAGAAACAGGTGAGGAGCACTAAATACTTCGGACTCCGTCTCTTCACTGTTGCCGGCTACATCCTTGAACTCCGTTTTCGGAAGAAGCGCAATACCTCCTCCATATATCCGGGTACCTTTTTGAAAACCGATTCCAGCCGGGTTATGGGCGATGGCGGACGGATCATCTGCAATAGATGAAAAGGCCGTTCCCATTCCAGCTCCTTTAGCTCCATGGGGATAGCTGCCTGCAAAAGTATTTTGAATAGAGAATGAAAGAAAAGAAAGGACTATGGCAATAAGAATTGTGCCTGCTTGAAAAAACATTTCACTCATCTCCTGTTGTCATCGGTATTAATTTTTTGACATAATTTTATAAATCGCCCTTAATTCGTCGTCGGGAACTTCACCCGATTTCATGATCACGGTCTCATACTGTTCATATAGCATCTGGGCTTCTTTGAGATGGCCACTGTCGTAAAAAAAATTGACGAGCATTTTGTGAATTTGACCTACATTGCCGCCATAATTCGAAAAATCGTTTAGCATATCAATTACTTCCTGGGAATGATCGGTGAGCATCAACTCACGACCCGCATTGAGGGCAAATTTTTCCCACTGTTTACGAAGCTGCTCGGCGTATCCGATAATAACCGAATTATCGTTCTGTCCCAGATCAAAACCGCCTCTGTAAACGGATAAGATTTGCCGAATCTGCTTTGGCTTCTGCTCGAATTGTTTTATCTGCGGTGTCTGCTTGAGAAGATCTGCAAAATAGTGGGAATCGATCCAGCAGATTTGGTTGTCGAGAAAAAGCCTTCCTTCCTTAGAGATTACCGCGCCAGGAAAGCAGAGCAGTTTCCTTAAGCGATAAATGGTCGTGGACAGGTTCTGCATAGCTTTGTCGCCATCCGAGTCCGGCCATAATCGATCAGCTAAGCTCTCACGGGTATGTTTTGTTTTTCCGGTGGCGATGAGCAGTTTAAGTAACTCCAGAACCTTAGCTGGAGTCTTCTTCGATAGGATGAGCTTTTCGTCAAAATGATACACCTCCAGCTGTCCCAGAACATAGATCCTGACCGGCCAAGGCCATTCTTCTCCAACGGACGTTTTTGATGGAGGGCTCAGCTGGACCAGCTTGACAAACGCTTTCACCGTTTCTGTCTCTATTTCTGCATTCAGAGCTTCTGCGCATAGAAAGGCCAGCCGTTCACGAACAAGTCCCAGCGGCACGGTTACCCCATCTTCACTGATCTGGGAGAAAGCTGTTTTAAGGTGGCTATACCCTGCTTTCGACCGATTTTGTGAAAAGGCACAGTCGGCTAAAATCAGATGCATTGAGAAGTGAATCTGATTGCAGTTGTGCAGCCTTGGATTGTCCCTGAGATGCTCCAATTCCTGTACAGCCTGTTCAACCTCATCGTTTTCAAGATACAGCTGGGCCAAAAGCAGTGTTGTACAACCGATGGCAAATGGGTGGCCGCTTTTCTGTGCAAGGCCGTGGGCTATTTCACATTCACTTGCCGCCTCTAGAAAAAGTCCTTTTTCCGCTTTATACCAGGCCCTGGCGAAATGGTACTGACCAACATCGAATAATGCCTGGGGAAGAAGGGATTTTTTAACCCTCTGCAAAAAGCGGTTGGCAGTGTCGAGGTCACCGACCAGCAGACCGCTGTAGACCCCGTTTGTTAACAGAATGGAGTCATAGATATGAATGCCGCTTTCCTTGGCAATTGTGATCGTTTCTTTAACGATTTCTTGGCATTGTGTCCAATTTCCCTGAGAAAGCAGGAGTAAACATCTAATGGTATGATATCCGAGAATGATAACCGGAGAGACGCGTGTGGGATCCGGTGGTTGGAGGGATGCCAGCATCAATTTTGATTTATGGATCTGACCGAACCAGAAGTATGAGATAGTCAGATGGGTGCTCAAAACGGCCAGAATCTGCTCGTCAGTGCACTGCTGTAGAAATTTTTCACATTGAGATTGGTACTTAAGGATTTTCGGATGTCCTGGATTCCGTAAGACGAGAGCGGCAAACATGCTGCCGGTAAAACGGCCGACAAGATTGATGTCCAGCTTGTCAGACACTAATGTTTCCAGTTTTTCACCCTCGCTAATCCAATAATCCAGAGGGGTAATTACCGCCCGAAGGATGAGAAAGGTTTCGATAATTGTTGACCAGCTGTATATTCGGCCCGGCAGATCATCTAATTGACTAAACAGTTCATAGGCTCGGATACAGCATTCCTGTCCTTCACGAGGATGAGAGGGGAGCAGCCCCAGTCCATGCCAAAATAGAAGCCAGGGATTTTTTTCAGTCAATTCGGCCGGCAGGAGTTCAATCCAGTTGGTCAGTCGTTGATGCCTTCCTTGAGAGATAAGGACAGGGGCCTGGGCAAGGAGAAGTTTAATCAGAGGTTTATACTCCTTAGCCTCACTATAGAGATCGATGGCCTCTTCCACAAAATTTTTGTCTATAAGAATCTCAGCCGCCCTGATATTAAGTTTTTTTAACGATTCGGGGGTGAAATGACGGATAGATCGCGTTATAAGAAACTCGCGGAAGAGAGGATGATACTGGTAACTTGCTCCGGAAATCTGTCTTTTTTCCAGAAAGCAATTACGTCTGTTCAGATCTTCGAGAAGCTCTGTTGATTCCATGCCTGTCAGCCGGGTGGCCATATCCGGGGTCATATACGGAAACAACGATGTTTTGAAAAAGAAGTCTATTATTTCCGGATTTGTCTTGTCCAGGATTTCACCGGCAAAATAATCGAAAATATTTTCAAGGGATAAATCCCCGGGTAGGTTGCTGATGTCTGGGCTTCTCTCAAGCTGCAGGAGCCAGAGGATAATCCCGGCCGCCCAACCTTGGGTAAATTGGTGGAGTCTGCCCGTTTCTTTATCATCCAAGGGACAATGATGAAGGTTGATCAACTGATTTGTTTCTTCAGCCGTGAAAGAGATATTGCTCCAGTTTATGACCAAAAGGTTTTGATTGGCGCGAAGTCTCGCCATACTCGGAGGCAGATCGTTGCGACTGATGATTGCCATTGAGATGTTTTGGGGCAGCATCTCAATGGCAGTGGAGGCTATCTGCTGGATCAAAGAGTCGTCGGGAGCCTCATGAAAATTGTCGAAAATGATCCAGCATGGTGATTGGAGATCCTGAAATAGTTTTTCAAAATAGCGGACGATAAACGTTTTAATATCAGGAAAATATTCAGGGGTGAGTAGCGGCAGTGGTGGACTGCCCGGGGCGAGCAGAGGCGCTGCAGCTTGTCCGAGATAATAAAAGAAGGTGGCCGGATCTTGATCCAGACGATCCACCTGATACCAAAGACACGGGAGGTTATTCTGGTTTAAATAACTTGCGACCAGCGTTGTTTTCCCCGAACCACCCGGGCCGGTAATCCAGAATGCTGAAGATGGGTGAGGTTGGGTGAAAAGCTCAAACAGCCGATCACGCATCACTACTTCACCAAGAGTCGGGGGCGAAATCTTATTGATGGAGAGTGCACTGTCATTCATGGCGAGTCTTTCCCTTATTTTCAAAAGCTTATTTCTGCGAGACCTGTTGCAGAACTACCGCTACGAAAACCGATGCACCCACCGAAGGATTGTTTTCCCGTGTCGATGAGACCCATCATTTTACATGGACGGGTACACAAAATGAGAGGGCCTATGCTCTAATAAATACAGTTGATGATGATACTTCATTTCCCCCATGAATACTGCCGGGCATCAGCCATTAATATGTTAGACAGGTATTTATCTCACAAATTTTTAAAAATAGTCCATCAACATTGCAGGGTCAAGAAGAAAAATCGAGTTTAATTCCCGATACTTTTTACCGACATTATCAATAAATTCCTGATGGTCCACAATCAGGATTAGCAATCATGACTTCACGATAGGCACACTATATAACCTAATGAAAACACAGCTAAATCAATGTAAGGAAGAATCCGATTTTCTCGTCAAGGTGGACCATTTAGAGCGTGCATAAAAGTATTCCTACACAAACTCCCACACAGAGAATTGACATTTTCTATCTATCAATACAATTGGCGTAAAACCTATAAAATACCATATTCAATCCGACAGTGTCTAAATTGAGAAAGAACCATTGTGATGGATATTACCAAACAGCATAATTCCTAACTCTAACATGAGCCTAGAAACTCTGGGCCTTATAGGTGGTATATTTTAACCAAACACCTTTCTTTTCCAACCCATCAATTATCTGCCACATTGTAATTCAATTATATATTCTCTATAATTTAGTGGCTAAAATTCTTTAGAACAATTTAGCCTAGGCCAAATTTTGATCCAAATGGCCCTTGATGCAAATTACAACAAAGCTGTAAAAGGAGAAGGAACGTGAAAAGTTCACTCAGAAAATCATTATTCCTCTGTTTGTTATCCCTTGTTCTTGCTTGTATAGCTGGGAAATCTAAAGTACAGGCAACAACTATCAAAAACAGTAAGGATTCATTTGGCAACTATAATAGTGTCAATTCACATTACTGGAAGAATAATACTGCCATTTCAAGATATCTGAGACAATTTTTTCAAGAAGAGAAATTTAGGATAAAAATATGCCGCTCGCAATCGATTGGCAAGTGGGAACTTGGGGAATCAAAACGAAACCTTCAAATTATCAAGGACAGGAAGTACGATCTGATAGTCCTACCCGTACAGGAGGTAGACACCTTATATGACCGAGTTGCCAGAATGATGCCTGCTAGGCTAATAGCAAATGAAATTAAGAAACGAACAGGTAAGAAAGTTATGTCCCCAGAATTAGCCTTACGTATTCTCGGCAGAAACCAAATCATATTCGACACAGTTGCTGTTAGCAAACTCTCACATCAGACCGGTGCTGATGTACTTTACCTTCTTAGACGTACAAGACCGGATTCCAGACAACCAATTTATAGTCCGAATATGCGTCCTGTTTCACGCTATATGAATAGAGGGATCAAGCTAGATCCCAACCAAAAAGATAACTGGTATAAAAAAGGATGGGAATCAGAAGGTCTAGGAGAATCTCAACTCTCCGCAGTGTTAATCGATACAAACGGGAAGATCGCCAAAGAAGTTAGCATTGATTTAGGACATGAGAATATACGTGTATTCAGAAGATTACAATCATACAGAAAAGGAAAAGAAAAGGAGCTTCTTACTCCCCAGGAACCATTAGATGTTAAAATTACACACAAAGTAAACACTTTGGTTAATAGTCTTTACACCCCCACCACCACTAAAACTACTAAGAAATTCGATAAGCAATTACCGCGCTGGACATTCCCAGAAAAGATTAATCAGATTACAGGAATGATCCATTCATCTATCGACAATGCAGTATATCTACAGTTACTCGCACTTTTGACACCAGAAACACTCAAATATGAGAAACATAGATTGTTTGAAAGGTCACTGGTAGCATTGCAAAATTCCGATTCGGGTTCAAAATATTATAACTTGCTCAAATCAAGAGCATTATTCCATCTCTACCGTAGGCCATTTGCTATTTCTTACCTGGAGTCGCCATCGTTACCTTCAGAGAAGGCCTTGAAAGCATTTCTGAACGGTAATTTACCCGAAATGCGCCAAAGTATGAGAGCAATAGAATCTCCGGTATTGCATACTATTGCCTATCTGGAATTCAAAAAATTGCGACATGAGTATAAAAAACAAAAAAAACAAAATGATATATTGAAAGTCCCCAACAGTGCATGGCAGGCATTATTGGAAGCCTCATCTCTGCAGCATGATAATTGGTATGTACCAGACAATATTGAGTATTTTGATGGAATTAAAGGGCTATTTCCTGATTTTGATAGAGAATTTGCTAAAGCAATCAAAGGTGCAACTGTTGTTGGAAGAATAGATTTTAGTAGCAACTATAATACATTAATTAATGAAATATTTAAACTACCAGAGGGAATTTCATTACTTGAAAAAGATGCCAGTTATGATAGTGAGTTGACTCAATCTGATTTATGGATGCTCTATCGTAATATCGCTATTGCCAATACGTTAAAAAGTATAGAATTTTCCTCAAGAACACAATCATCACTCGATACGGCTCTCGAAAAAATCCAGGACATAGCCCCCTTGCTCAATGGCCATCCGGCTTTTTCCAATAGTCATGCTTTTACCCTCACAAAACTGACAAAGAAAACTCGAGGCCCCCTGACAAAAGAATATTTTAATAAAGCCTTTCAATTGTCAGAAGAGGTTTTAAGTAATTCTTGCGAGGTTACTAAAGATACCCTCGAAATAAAAAAACGATTACGGTTCATAAAAAACAGAGTTGATAAAAATCATTCTGCATCAAATATATTAGATGATTTCATTAAAAACATAGATGGTGGCAATTATCCTTCATCATTTCTCATATATGAACTCGATAAAGATGAACGACCTTCTATAAAGTTAATACCTTTTACTCAAACAAAAATCTCAGCTCTAAGGCAGATTAGATATGCAACAGATAAAGCAGCATTTGAAAATCTAATTTCCACACGATTTAATGGCCACCCAGAGAAAAAATTGCTCCTTGCTGATTTGATGTTACGAGCTGGCAACAAGCAACAGGCCATTAGATTTATGCAGGATGAAATTGATACAGGGAGTATAAATTGGGATTTATATAACAAGTTAGCAAAAATTTATATACAAGCTGGACAATACAAAAAAGCGAGTGAAACCTGGCTTAAGTATCCTTTGTTTTCTAATATACCAGATGATAAACATTTACTGACTTCTAACAACGCTTATCGTGCTGCTGGTCAACTTCTAGTCCTAGGGTGCTACGAGGAAGCAACTCCCCTACTTAAGATAGCGGCATCCTTGAGAACTGGAGGCTCAAGCCAATATTTGTCAACTCTATCTCTCTCCTTATTTAATGAAGATTATGCTACAGTATTGGAATCTGCCTACACCAACGCGAAACGATATAACCACATATCATCTTATAACCTTTATTTAATCTACTTACATGTGCTTGGTCATAACGAAGATGCAGAAGCTGGTTTTGCCGAGTTGTCCAAACGGCGTAATAGTAATGTACTCTGGACATCTCAGCTTGTGGGAGATCGTGTCCAAAGTAAGGATTTAAATGATGTTGCAAACTGGTTGGTTACTCTAAATGGGTTTGAAAGAAGGAAGTTCGATTTACTGAGTTATCTTGCATCATTGGCAATTCTGGATCGTGTACCAGAGGCTCATCACGTTTTTATAATCAAGAAATTTGAGAAAGAAAACAATATCCAACCGGTAATACCTAAAGACTCTTACACTTCTACACTTAAGATTGGCCTTTTAGAAATTCTCTCTGATATCAATATTAATATCAATGACAACCATTACTCAACCTTCGGAAGTCTTGTTGAAGTGCAGTCCAATTTCAGAAAAAAAGAATATAATAAGTGTGTCGAGACAATTTTGTTCTATTTAAAGAAAAACAGAAATCGTAAAGACACGATGATTTTAAACCTAGTTCCTTACCTATTAATGTCTTTGTCAGCAGATCAAGATAATAAAAGAATTTTAAAAATAGAGAATCTACTTAAAAATGTGCATGTAACTGGAAGCACTGGCTTCTACGAACTTCTTTTACAAGCAATTATAAATGGACACCTTAAAAGGCATGATGATGCTCTAAAGAAATTGAATGAATACCTAAAAAACCATTTACATCGATCTTCCCTTCTTCATTTAAGAATCAGTGGTAGTTACTATTATCTCCTAGTATCTGAATGGCTATATAGAAATCATGATGAACAAAAATACTTGGATCAAGCAATGGAGTGGGCAAAACGAATGAAAAAGATGAGACCTCATCTATCTTGGGCTCAATCTTTTGTCGCACTGTATAGCACGTCTAATGTAGAAAGTGTGAAATCTGCTGCTTATGCTTATCACCTTGATCCTGAATCATATTGGTTGTCTCTGGTTAAAGACTCCACCAGAAAGGCTGCAAAAAAATGGCTAACGGAAAATAATCCGTTTATTATTTCTGAACAACAAGATGCTGATAAAGAGAAAAAAGAAGACATTTAAACTCCGTTTTTCATCAGGAAAAAGAAAGTAACACAATGACAGGCAGGGAAAGGAACAACAATCTGAAATCACTTGATGATCCTCGAGTTAGATGGTGCCCCCGGCACGATTCGAACGTGCGGCACCAGGATTAGGAATCCTGTGCTCTATCCCCTGAGCTACGGGGGCTATAAAAGTTGTTGAAAGCATCGCATCTTTTTCCAATCAGCTCCGACGGCATAGGACTACTATAGCTGCCGAAACTGATTGAAAAAACCTGCACTGCTTTGAACAACTTTTATGTCAAAGTAATTTTATTCATTTTAGTTGCCTTAGCTCTCTTTAAGTAAGGTACATTACACCAGATAAAATCCTTTACAAACCTAAGCCAATTTTACAACTTCTATGTGAAAGTCATCATTAGCAGGCGGCAATAATTGCCTGCTTTCTGCAATTCGCAAGAATTATTGATCCAGAGGATTAGAACCCGAAACCCGATTATTCGTCCTCTACCAGATAGTCGCCCAGTTTCTCAATCAGTGATTCCGGCAATTCCCGGTTGTACATAAAGGCATCCGCCTCTTCACCGGTGATCTGCTCTTTGATCTCAATGGGCAGTGAACGGAGAACGGCGACCCGTTCCGGGTCCGGCTTTTCTTTTTTTCTGTCTATATCTAAAGTCATGGGAGGACCTCTAAGACTCCTTATGAAAATTTCAAACTTTCTATTTATATAGCCTCTATAAAGAAACTCTTAAATAGCATTCGATAGTGCAGTAGCTTAACACGATTTAAACGTTAGATGATAGTGGACCTATATCTGACGTTTAAATCGAATAAAGATGCAGTGCTGGCGGATGCTCAAGACCCCAAAGAGACTTGTTTTTGGACCAGCCCGTCCACCTGCATCGTTTCGCCATCATCCATTTCCGAGCTCGGGAACGCGTCTTTATCCGTTTTTGGATGGACAATGCAGTTTCTGCCAATGGAGAAATCCGGTGGAATCACTGCCTCCTTGCCGATGAGCGTTATTCCTGTGTAGAGATGACTTGGCTGCTCCCTGTTGGCAATATCGTGGTTAGTCCCGGCACCGACAACCGCTCCCTGGCCAACGTGAACCTGTTTGTCGAGGATTGACAGGTCTACAACTGCATTCTTATTCACCACACAACCGGAAAACAGGATGGAGTCTTTTACAACCGCTCCTTCCTCCACAATCACACCGGGTGAGAGCACCGAGTTGACAACAGTTCCCCGCACATCGCAACCGACAGAAACCATGGAGCACTGCAGGGTTGTTTCAGAGCCGAACCTGGCCGGTGCATAGTCGCACGGCCTGCCGTCCGCCTCAATGTTTGTTCTGATACCCCACGCCTCCGGTGAGATTCCGCTATCCTTCTTGATCACATCCATATTGGCTTCCCAATAGGATTGGATCGTACCCACATCCCGCCAGTAACCATAAAAAGGGTAGGCAAAAACATTATCGTTCTCAATAGCCCTGGGAAGGATATGCATGCCGAAATCGCTCTCTTCCCTGTCAACTCTTAAGGCATCCAGCAGGTACTTTTTATTAAAAACATAAATTCCCATGGATGCCAAGTTGGTTCGGGGTTCTTTGGGTTTTTCCTCCCAATCGATGATCCGGTCGCTCTTGTCGACGATTCCGGCGCCAAACTGATGAATCTCGCTGCGTTTGACAACCATCATAGCAATGGTTACATCCGCTGTTTTTGATCGATGATAGGCGATCATGGCATCGATATCCATATGGTAGATATGATCGCCGGAAAGAATCACAACTTCTTCACACTCATTGGCCTCAATGAAATCGATGTTGCGCCTGACCGCATCCGCCGTGCCCATATACCAGTCCGAATCTCTGGAACCGGTGCGGGGCGGCAGAATCTTGATGCCCCTGGAGCGTCCGGTTAAATCCCAGGCATCTCCGGTGTCCAGATGCCGCATTAACGACAACGGCTTATATTGGGTAAGAACACCGACCTTTGTCAGACCTGAGTTCATCACATTTGACAGGGAAAAATCAATAATCCGATACAGTCCGGCAAACGGAACTGCCGGCTTGGCCCGGCTCTGCACAAGAATATTCAACCGGCTGCCGACACCACCGGCAAGAAGAAGAACCAGGGAATCTTTTGTCTTATTCACTTAAGCACCTCCCCGGCTTTGATTTCTACTTTCCACTGCTCCTCTTTCATATGGGGGTAAATTGTGGCTCCCTCGCCTATTTTGGTATTGGCCGGAATAGAATTGGCCCAGCCGATAACCGTTATAGGCCCGCTTTGGGGATCATCTTCCGTACCGATCACCACTCCATCTTCATAGCTGGAATTCACATCTGCCACGACCTTTGTCAGCCGGCAGTTTTTACCAAGTTCGTTGTTAAAGAACAGAACACTATCTTCGACAACGGACCCCTTACCCACATGAACACCGGGAAAGAGAACCGAGTTCCTGACTTCCCCTTCAATTTTGCAGCCATTATATACCAGACTGTTGTGAATTGTAGCGTTATCTCCGATCAGAAGAGGCTGAAAATCCCGGATACCGCGATGATCCAGGTTGGAGCGTAGACCCCATTTTTCCAGGTCGATTAAGGGTTCATTCCCGAGCAGATCCATGCTGGACTGCCAGTACTCATCTACCGTTCGGGTATATCCCCAATACCCATCAAATTTATAGCCAT
This sequence comes from uncultured Desulfocapsaceae bacterium, assembly GCA_964623625.1. Lineage (GTDB taxonomy): Bacteria > Desulfobacterota > Desulfobulbia > Desulfobulbales > Desulfocapsaceae > CAZLGM01. Next base: position 4,184 of record CAZUUJ010000070.1, on the reverse strand, counting down.
AGATCCTGTGACCGCTCTGCATAAGCATGGGTATAATATCACGGCCGAACTCAAAGGAACCGGCGCGCTGATTATCTTCCAGCGCTTTAATCAGGACCTCCGGCTTGAAACAGATAACCGTCAGCGAAGCCCAGTCACTCTGCGGTTCATGGGGTTTTTCCCAATACCCTGTAATCCGGCCTCCCCGTTCACCGTCTTCATCATCCAGAACCGCTATACCGAATCGATGCGCCTCTTCTTTCGGCACCTTTTTAAAGGCTACAGTCACATCGGCATTTTTCTCGTAGTGGTAGTCGATCATCTCCCGATAATCCATCGTGTAAATATGATCGCCGGAGAGAATAAGAATCTCCTCCGGATTGTGATAGCGGACAAAATCTAGGTTTTTATAGACTGCGTCGGCTGAACCGCGATACCATTCGGCACCTTCCGAACCGATAAACGGCGGAAGAATCGATATCCCCCGATAACGACCGACCATATCCCATGCCGCACCAGTACCGATATGGTTGATCAAGGAATAGCTTCTATACTGGCTGAGAATAGCAATCTGCTCGATACCGGAGTTCATCAGATTGGACAGGGCAAAATCAATCACCCGTCCATAGCCGCCGAAGGGAACTGCCGACTTGGGGCGATAATAGGTTAGAACATTGAGTTCATCAACACGGCCACCGGCCAGGATCATGGCGAGGGTTGTCGGCTTCAGCATGGGAATTCACCTGCTTGTAAAACAGTCGAGTATTTATTCGTCCTTATACTCTATTTATCGCATACCTCTTGTTTTCACAACACTTTCATTGCCTAAGCCTGTGAAATTAACATATTCTTAAGACACAGGTTCATTCTCAAGACCCAGGCAAAAGAAGACATCTGGTGGTTTGATTGTAGCGGCGATCGGGGTCTTGATGAACCGTCGGCTACTTCATATGCCGCATGGTAAATCGCTTGAGTGTGAGAGAGGTGAACTCCTTATCGCTAATGGACAGGTTTTCAAGGGGCACTTCGGCTCTGGCCGCCTCTTTGTGGCCACCAGCCGAACCGATGGCACCGAAGATCCGTTTGGCCAGTTTCCCAGCGCTTTTTCTGTATCCGTCACAACGGAAAATCACAACCAGTTTGCTCTCATAAATACCGGAAACAAAAACCCAATCGATTTCGCCGACATGATTGAGAAAATCTGCAATGATCACCAAAACGTCCGGTGAGGCCACCCGGCCGAGATGACTATAGTAGCGCCTCTTTGAATATCTGAGTTCAGCCAGCGCGATCCTGAAATATCGAAGTTCAGAGCGTCTGAGGTCGGTTAATTCGAACTTTCTGACCAGGTTTCTATTAGCCAGATCAAAAAGATATCGAAACGAGATTGCGTCAGCAAGACGTGATTTCTTCTCAAAATTATGGGTATCCGATTTGATCGCGTAAAAAAGAGCGGTTGCCAGAGCAACGGATGGCTTCATGGAAGCCGCCCGCAGATATTCAACCATCATAGAAGATGCGGCTCCATAATCGGGTCTGATATCCACATAATCAATCTGCCATTGTTCGGTGATCGGATGATGATCGATGATGACGTTAAAATCGATCTGTTTGAATTCCGGCAGATGATCCGGCTGCGAATCCACCAGAACCCTTTTGGAATAGTCATCGAGTATTAGAGAGTCGTGTCGTACCAACGGCAGTTTCAGCCGATCGACCATGAGAACATTATTAAGCCGGCTGATCTCATTCACGTGGGATACCGTGACACTTTTCACCCTGTACCTGAGCAGCCGTTTGACGGCCATGGCGCAGGCCAGGGCGTCGGGATCTGCATTGATGCAAACCAACACATCATCCTCTTTCTCAAATACGTTCCAGAACTCTTTTAATCGATCTTTCGCTGGTTTGCGATAGGACTGTCTGATAATGGAAGAGGTGCGGTTTCTCTTTTTTCTGGCCATAAATGATGATATCGGCAAACTTCCGGTAACTTGGGATTTAAAGCCCTTTTTACCGTTTTATTCACTCCATACCGGTTGATTTCCATACCGCAAAAACAACCTGACGATTCTTCTTTTGAAGGTGCTGATATCCCCTGAAAATTCCAGTCCCCGTTGATATGGAAGAACATGTGGGACCATTGTATACCGGCTGTGTGTCAATCAGTCCTCTTCCATCACTCGCCGGTACTTTCTGAAGCTACAACTATAGCATATCGTTTTGACAAAAATCAAGCTGAGAACCACAAGCTAACACATTGGTTTAACAAGGAATAATTCACGATCCTCTTCTGAAGGTTAATTTCAAACCATCTGTTTATTTAGCATTTTCAGCATGTTACATGGAAGGGTGAACTTTCACTCCTTGCCGTCAAAAAAAGGTACCGATGGAAACAACGCCGGATCGGTATGCGGAATAAATTTGGAACCGGAGAAACGGATCATGAACTCCTGGTTCACATTGAGCTCCAGGTAAGTCAGCTTCTGCATAATTTTTTCACACAACAAACGGACCTTGTCATCCACCAGTACTTTTTCGGCTCCTTGAAGTGAGCTGTTGCCGATCGCTTTGTAGGTTGAAAGCTCAAGGTCGGGCAGCATCCCTAAACTGATAGCGCTTTTAGGATTGATATGTCGGCCAAATGCTCCGGCAACACAGATTTGGGAGATATCTTCAAATCCAAGTCCGACTTGGCCGATCAATGTGGTCAATATGGCATACATGGCCGCCTTCGACCGGATCATAGCATCCAGGTCCACCTGTTCCAGCACAACCGCTTCTTTGCTTTTGGCTGTCTCCGCAGGGACGATGACAAAAGCCTGCTGATCATTGTGTTGAATGAGACGGCTGGTCATGAAGCGAGCCCGCCGGTTATTTTTCTCCCTGTAGGGATCGCGAAACTTGCCGCGGCTGTCAATTATTCTTGTCAGATATAATGAGGCGACCAGATCGATCAGCCCGGAACCGCATATCCCCTTAGCAGCAGCATCCCCAAGGGTTGAATAGTGCAGATCAAACGATTGGGGATCAATGGAAACCGAATCGATGGCCCCCGGCGCGGCCCGCATCCCCATTCGGGCGACACCGCCTTCAAGAGCCGGACCGGCCGCGCCGGCACAACCGATAAGCCAATCCGAATTTCCCAGCACAACCTCGGCATTGGTTCCCACATCTATGAGCATGGTGATCTCTTTTCTCGATACCATTCCCGATGCAACAATACCGGAAATCAAATCACCGCCGAAATAAGAGCCCACAGAAGGCATAACCCAGACCGGCGCCATCGGATGGATGATCAGGTCCAACTCGTTGGCCAATAGGGGATCGATGCTGTTTGCCAGCGGAATATAGGGCTCCCTGCAGATATGATACGGGTCAAGGCCCAACAGGAGGTGAACCATTGTGGTATTGCCGGAAACGCTCAGTCCCCGAATATCTTTATGGGACTTATTCACCTTTTTGACAAGAGATCCGGCCAGGGTGTTGATTGAGTCGACAATGGTCTGCTGCATTTTTTCCAGGCCGGGATCGAAAAAATCCTTGTCAACCGTCTCCAGGCGTCTCCTTTCTGCCGTTGCGAAATGAATGCGGGATAAAATATCGGCACCATACTCAATCTGAGGATTTTCTCTGGTGTCGCGAACAAGGACGTTGCCGCTGATAAGATCGACAAGGGAGGCTTCCAGGTGGGTGGTCCCAAGATCAAGGGCCATTGCCGGAAGTGTATCTTGCGGGTGCTGAAAAAAATCGACAAGTTGCCAGCAATGTTCCAACTCATTAACCAAAGCCCAGCCTGTAAAAGAGGCTTCCCTAAACAGCCGAGACAGACGATTCATGATCGGCTGCGGCACATAGACCGGCCGACCATCGTTCAGCCGGTTGCGCACACCGTTTTTCAATCGGTCCAGATCCGCTGTATTATTTTGTAGGGTAGGCGCTTTGGTCCGAACATGAATATACTGAACAAAAGATCCCATTTTTCAATTTCCTCTGCCAACTTCTCCCTTCTACCTGAATCCGTGACGGAGAATGTTGTTTTGTTTGATAACACTTAATATTTCTTAGAATTATCGGATTATACATTTTTAACCCAAAAGAACAATCCGCTCTGCGGAGCAGCCGCTAACACTGCATGTTTGCTTGATTTAACCGTCTGATATAGTTCACTATTATCGGACGGTTAAATCAAGCAAAACTACAGC
>CAZUUJ010000069.1:0-18793 GCA_964623625.1 uncultured Desulfocapsaceae bacterium | reverse complement strand
CGAACATGATGTCTGTCAATTCCGTGGACAGCATGGAAGAACCCCAGCCGTCGGCCAGGGCGCATCTGGATCCCTGTTTCATCAGGTTTTTGTAATCCTGGTCGACACCCATATGGGTCCTATGCATCATCTCGCAGACCTCCCGGTCAACGCCGCGTGGAGTCACTCCCTCACGTTTCCAGATTTCCTGCTGCTTTGCCGGCGCCCGCTTGGTCATGGTCAGTACACCATCCTGCTGACCAAAATCGGCTAAAGCCTTCTCACCAAGCTCCAAAGCTATTTCATACTTGTCACGGCCCTCGGTCTCAATTTCGAAAATCTCGGCCATCTTATGAAGCTTATCTTCATCTTTAATATCATGGGGTGTATTACCTTTTGCAGTTTCAATAAACCCCTTTACCATCTCCCTGGCATGATCTGTGTGGGCAGCGGTTCCGGCAGCGATCATTCTACAAAAATGCCTGGCTGCTACGGTATCCGCATTTACACCGCAAATGCCGAGCATCTGATCAACACCGTCAATAATCTGGCATGGCCCCATGTTGCAATGACGACAACACGTACCCCCGGAGCCGAAAAGACAAGCAGAAACACCTCGATCGTCGATCCGGTCGTACGCAGTGCGGACCTGTTTAGCCAGATCCTGGTTTAGCAGTTCTCGAGTCGACGGACTTTTGACTGAGTCACTGCTTTTAGCTTCAGTTCTTTTACTACTCATAATATTTTCCTCCAGAATGGTTCTTAAGAACCAGTCAAAGGTTGACTGTTTCTTTCCATATTCCTTTTAAATTAGATTAGCGGCCATTTTAGCGGACTGAACCGTATTCTTCATCAGCATCGTGATGGTCATGGGTCCTACTCCACCAGGCACCGGTGTGATGCAGGCTGCTTTTTCCTTGACAGCATCAAAATCAACATCACCTGACAGGATGGCCTTACCGGAATCACTCATTCCAACTCTGTTGACACCAACGTCAATCACGGCAACGCCGTCTTTTACCATGTCTGCGGTAACCATCTTTGGTACACCTGCCGCGGCGATAATAATATCTGCCTTGCGGCAGTGCTCAGCCATATCTTTAGTACGGGTATGGCAGACAGTGACGGTAGCGTTTCCAGCATCACGTTTTTGTATCATAAGGTTTGCAATCGGTTTACCGACTATATTGGAACGGCCGATAACGACAACTTCAGCACCGCTAGTTTCGACACCGGCCCTTGTAAGAAGCTCGAGGATACCATGAGGAGTGCATGGAAGAAAGCACTGTTCACCAAGTATCATTCTTCCGATATTGACTGGGTGAAAACCGTCGACGTCCTTGTCCGGACTGATGGCGGTCAGTATTTCAGCATCGTCAATATGTTTCGGGAGTGGTAATTGTACCAGGATTCCATTGTATTGGGAATCATTATTACATTTATCGATCAATTTCAGAAGTTCTTCCTGCGAGGTATCAGCATCCAACGTAATCTGTTCGGAGTGAATGCCTAAAGCATGAGCGGTTTTATTCTTTGCCGCAACATAGGACTGAGAGGCAGGATCCTCACCGACCAGGATTGTAACTAAACCTGGTACGACATCATGCTTCTCCTTTAACTCAGCAACTTCAACTTTTAATTCCTCTCTAATTGCCTTAGCCACCTCTGTGCCGCTGATAAGCTTTGCAGTCATGGAATACCTCTCTTTTTGAACTGGTTATCTTGATTTTAGCGATTTGACAATACTCCAAAGTTGTATATTTATTTATGTAAAAATATGAAACTAGTCTCTAAAGGCGAAGCGAAACTAACTCGTTTTTCAATTTTTTTCAAGTAATTGATCAATTTTTTAATAATTAAAATGTCCGTTATATTCAACTCTTTACAAGTTATTTGACATGCAGCGTATTCTAATGGAACTGAAAATCTGCCATCTAACCGGAACACCGTTTTCTGCTAAAATGTATATCAATTGACAAGTCAACAATCATACGGATCGGAAAAGGTGTTTTTACGACCTGACTACTCAAAAAAAAGACAAAAGCAGAAACCTCAGAAATTTACGTCGAAAAATCATACCCTATTGCCTTGTGAAAAAACAAATACTTTACGAGATTGTAACACCAATTCTGTTGATACTTTTTATCATAAAGTTTGTATTGGATGGTAACGGCCGAATTTTTCCCCATTTGTCGACCAATTCAGACTTTAGCACCAATTCTGTTGATACTTTTTATCATAAAGTTTGTATTGGATGGTAACAGGCGACTTCTTCCCATTTGTCTACCAATTCATTTCTAATGGAACATTGGAATCATTTATTAAGCGAGTCGATTCAATCAGCAGATGATCTTAAGAACCATTTCGGACTTGACGATCCGATTTTCAACGACATCATCAACCGATATCCGCTCCGTATCAACCCCTATTACCTTCAACTCATTGATCAGCCGGAAGATCCGATCTGGAAACAGGCCGTTCCCGACCCACTGGAACTCAAGGACCAGATCTGCATGGATGATCCCCTCGGCGAAGAAGATCTCAGCCCGGTGCCAAATATTGTTCACAAATATCCGGACCGGGCTCTTTTTCTCATTGCCGGCCAATGTGCCATGTACTGCCGATTCTGCACTCGGAAAAGAAAAGTTGGAAGCCGACAGATGAGTATCAGCCCGGTTACAATCAATGAAGGAATTTATTATATCCGTGACACTCCTGCAATTCGTGAGGTATTACTTTCCGGTGGTGATCCCTTGCTGCTTGACGATGATCAGCTCGAGTACATCCTTGGCTGCCTTCATCAAATCCCATCTCTTGAAGTCATCAGAATCGGTACCAGAATTCCCTGTACTCTACCCATGCGCGTCACCGATAAACTGGTTGACATTTTGAAACGCTATCATCCTCTCTACATAAATACCCATTTCAACCATCCTAAAGAGTTGACCATTCAGGCTAAAGAGTGCTGCGCAAAGCTTGCCGATGGCGGTATTCCCCTTGGCAATCAGACCGTGCTGCTCAAAGGCGTCAATGACAATCTGCAAACCATTCGGTCCTTGATGCTTGGCCTTCTGAAAATGAGAGTTAGACCCTACTATCTTTTTCAGGCCGATTTTACCCGCGGTACGGATCATTTCAGAACGACAACATCCACCGGTTTGTCAATTATGAAGGGGCTTATTGGTCACATCTCAGGTATGGCAGTACCGACCTATGCCATTGATGCGCCAGGAGGCAAGGGGAAAATTCCCCTTACGCCACAATATATCATTGAGCAGGGCGACAACCTTGTTTTTAACAATTTTCAAAACCGGCTCTGTAGTTACCCTGAGTCTTTGGAACTGAGCGATAGCTGACCTCAGTTATTCCCATAGGTTTTCTTTTAGACTTTTCCTCATTTCTGTTATTCACATATTCCCAAAAACAAACGATTAGTAATATGTAAATATAATGCCTCTGCCCTACAGCTGAATCGGTGACAGAGAACGTTGTTTTTCAGCCAAGTTCAATTAATAGATTGGAAATCGTAATTTGTAATTTTTAAATCATCCCCATTGCGAGTATCCGCTCCCACCCTTACATCATGTTTTCCGGATCCACATCCACCACCAGCTTGGCCTTGCCAACAAGCAGTTCACTCTGATCAATAATCACCTGACGGCAGAGTGAATGAAGCAGGTCGATCCTGTTGCTTTTCAATAGAAGCTGCCAACGATACTTGCCTTGCATCCTGTCAATGGGTGACGGAGCAGGACCACTCACCTCAATAACCTCTTTTTGAATATTGTGAATGGACTTCTCAATGGCATGAACGGACTTTCTGCAAAAGGAACCTATCTTAAGTGCTGACTGTCGGACATCGAATTCGCTTTCGCTTACGACCTTGAGATTGATGAGTTTAGTGAAGGGAGGAAAACTGACGGTTTTTCGAATAGCGATTTCGTGATTGTAGAGTTGATGATAGTCATGACTGCCCGAGTAATCGATAGCATAATGATCCGGGTGCATTGTCTGGATTATAACCTCACCCGGGTCATCACCTCTGCCGGCTCTGCCGGTAACCTGGGACAGTAACTGAAAGGTTCTCTCTGAAGCCTTAAAATCAGGGATTGCCAGACCGCTGTCAGCCCAAACAACACCAACCAGAGTTACATGGGGAAAGTGGTGACCTTTAGCTATCATCTGGGTACCGATCAGGATATCAATTTCACGATTCTTCATCTTGCGTAAGATGGTTAGGAATTTTCTACGATTTTTTGCGGTGTCGGCATCGAGCCTGGCAATTCGTGCTCCGGGCAGCAACCCTTTCAGTTCCTCCTCAACCCTTTCTGTACCAAAACCGAATGGCACAAGGCTTGGTGATTTACAGGTCTCACAGACAGTATCGGCTTTTTGTTGGAAATTACAATAGTGGCAAAGCAGCTTGTTTTTCTTTTTATGATAAGTCAATGAGACATGGCAGTGATGGCATCCACAAACATTGCCGCACTCCTGACAGATCATGGTAGTGGAAAAACCGCGACGATTTAGAAGCAGCAACGATTGCTTTGATCGGTTGAAATTGTCAAGCAGATGCTGATTGAGTTGTTTTGAGAACAGCTTCTTGCCGCCTGCTTCGTTGACTTTTCTCATATCAACTATGTACACTTTGGGAAGCGGTCTTTTGGCCACCCTTTTTTTTATGGTTAACAGTTGATATTTGGCATTGGTAGCATGAAAAAAAGAAGTTATCGTAGGTGTAGCTGATCCGAGAATCACAACGCTTTCATGAAATCTGCCCCGAAGCAGCGCCAGGTCACGAGCGTGATACCGGAAGCCGTCATCCTGTTTATAGGCAGTGTCGTGCTCTTCATCAACAATAATCAAACCGGGATTCTTGAGTGGGGCAAAGATGGCAGATCGTGCTCCAATCACGATTTTTGCCTTCGAGGTAGCGGCTAAACTCCACTGGTCAAATTTTTCCCCGGTGCTCAATCCTGAGTGCAGCAAAACAACCTTGGCACCAAAACGTGAAACAAACCCAGCTTCAAGCTGGGTCGCCAGGGCAATCTCAGGCACCAGCACCAGCACATCCCTGCCCTCCTCCAATGTTTTTTTTGTACATTGCAGGTAAACTTCAGTTTTACCGCAACCGGTTACTCCATGGAGCAGAAAGGGTTTATATGATCTTTGTTTAACTGCGGGCAGCACTATTTTCAAAACATTGTTCTGCTCTTCGGTTAGGACTTCCGGCTGTTTGATGAATTCATACTGTTCACCAAACGGATTTCTGTAGATTCGTCTATCCCTGGATTCGATCAGGCCATTTTTATCCATGGAATCGAGCAACTTTGTGGTACAACTTGCATAACGTCTACGCAGCTCCCGGCCTGAAACGAGACCATCCTTAAAATCCTTTGCCAACAGTTCAAGCAAGTACAGGCTTTTTGTTTCCGGTATGGAAAGCTTTTGGTCATAATGAGTGATGATCCTCTCTTTTTGGCCGTCGAATTGGGTAAGATCTTTGACTAAGCCGGCATCAATTCCACAGGGTTGAAGAACCCGGTAACACCGTTCGTTTTTTACTCGGCTTCGCTCCTGTTGAAGATGCTCTTCGAGTAGAACCCAATTCTTTTTAATCAGTTCTTTTATCTTTTTGGAGGTGGTTTTATCCTCCAACAACTTTCTGGTGGCGGATATGCTCAAGTATCCTGGTTTTTTGATCTGCTCATAAAGAGCCTTGTGGTCATCGTTCAGATCAGCACCAGCATGGGGAAGAGCCCCTGGTTCTGGATTAACGACCAGCCTTTTGCCGCTTTTTCTTATTAGACCGCCGGGTAAAGCCGTTTCAATTACCTGTCCTATAGGATAATGATAATAATTGGCAATCCAGCGGAAAAAGGGAACCTGATTGCTATGAAAAAGAGGAACTGGATCGATCAGCTCAATGATCGACCTAACAGAAAAACCGGTTGGTTTTTTACGAGAAGCCGACAACACATATCCGGTCAATTTCCTGCCTGTTAAAGGAACAAGAACTCTACGGCCGACGAACTCCTCCGGCACCTGAAGATTTTCTCTCGGGGAACAAGGGTCACTAAAAAAATATGTCAGTGTTTTCCAGATAGGGGCTGGAACAGCGACCTCTAAAAAGAACTTATTTCTTCCTGTCTGGCGGTGATTACGTTTGTTCTCTGTACTCACCTTTTACCCCGCTGTTTCAAACAATCTAAACCGGAGCCGATGTTTCCAAACTTCAATAAAAGAAAAAATGTCAACTGAACCGGTAGTGTCAATAGTGACCCAACTTACCAAAATGGATAACAAGAGGTTAAAATGAGGAAGTCAGCTTCTTCAAATGTTGTTTCAACGATTTGCCAATCTCTTTGTGATGTATGCCGTAGGCAATGATCGCTTGCAGATAGCCGAGTTTGTCCCCGGCATCATATCGGGTACCTTCAAACTCATAGGCGTACATGGAACGTTTTTTCGATAGGGCAAGTAAGGCGTCTGTCAACTGAATCTCGCCTCCGTGCCCAGGGGTTGTCTTGCCAAGCAGCTCGAACACATCAGGTGTCAGAATATACCTGCCGATGATGGCCAGGTCAGAGTCAGAAGTACCGGGAGCCGGTTTCTCCACCATCCTGGTAATTTTATGGGTCCTGTCCTGCTTGTACTCTTCTCCTTCGACAATACCGTACTGATGGGTCTGCTCCATGGGAACCCGCTGTACGGCAATAATGGGTGATTCGACCTTCTCATGGAAATTCAGCATCTGTTTGGCGCACGGCACATTACTGTGAACAAGATCATCTCCCAACAGGACCATAAACGGCTCATTTCCAACAACATGCCTGGCAGTCCAGATGGCATGACCGAGCCCAAGCGGTTTCTTCTGGCGAACCGATACAATATCGATCAAATTAGAGATCATGTTCAACTCTTCGCCAAGGATTACTTTGTTTCTCTCTTTCAGGATCGAATCAAGATGAAAATCATAATCGAAATGATTTTCTATGGCTGATTTACCCTGGGAGGTAACAAAAATAATCTGGTCGATACCGGAAGCAACAACCTCTTCAACGATATATTGGATTGTCGGTCGATCGACAATGGTCAGCATTTCCTTGGGGATAGCCTTGGTGGCGGGTAAAAAACGTGTTCCAAGACCGGCAACGGGGATAACCGCTTTTCGTATTCTCATTGATCATTCCTTGGCAGAAAGGTGTCATGTTTTAATTAAGCGGTGACAAAATACATCAAAAAGACGACCTCGTCATTTGAAAACAATACATCTTCCACAAAAACTATCTGATTTGACGATATTGAATAACCTCTTATGGACCAGAAAATCAGTCATTTTCTTTTATGAATCTTGAATGTTCTATTCCACAGTTATAACTACATTACCCTTTTTGTGCCCTTTGTCCACATACTTATGGGCCTCGACAATTGTATCAAATGTATAGCGTCGATCAATGATCGCTTTTATCTTTTCCTTCTCAACAAGCTCTTTGAGGTAACGCAAATACTCTTTTCGTTCGCATGCCAATCCGCCACCGAAGATTACTTTTTTGCCGCCGACCACTGAAGTCCATATCATTTGTACCAACTCTTTCAGACCGCCTGCGACCGCAAGATAGAGGCCATTTTTTTTAAGCGAGTTTCGACAACGCCAGAAGGATGTCTTGCCTACCACCGTATTTAAAATGATATCGTAAGTCTCACCGTTTGAGATAAAATCTTGTTTTGTATAATCGATAACCGTATCTGCTCCCAGAGATTTCACCAGTTCTAAATTGGCTGAACTACATACCCCGGTCACCTCTGCGCCAAAGTGCTTAGCAAGTTGTACCGCGCCAGTCCCTACACTCCCGGAAGCGCCATTAATGAGTATTTTCTGGCCGCTTTGGAGATTTGCCTTCTCTCTCAAGAAATACAAAGCAGTTAATGATCCAAAAGAGAGGGCTGCGGCTTCTTTGTAGGTCATATTATCCGGTTTTAGTGCCAGTGCCCCATCTTCGGGCAGACACTTGTACTGGGCATAAGCTCCAAGACCGTTCCCGTCGACGCCAAAAACCTGATCACCTTCTTGAAATAATCTGACATCCTTGCCGACCGCTTCGACTTCTCCAGCCAGGTCAGTCCCCAATATATTTATTTTGGGTCTTCTAAGTCCGAACATGAGCCGCGCCAGAAACCTTAGCCCGGGGGGAACAAAGAGAAAACTCCTGGCATTCACATCCCCTGTTGTTACAGCTGTCGCCATTATTCGGATCAGTACTTCATTGTCTTTGGGTACGGGTTTTACAACCTCTTTTATCTGAAGCACATCGGGGGGTCCATATTCGGTGTATACGACAGCCTTCATAAATTTCCTTGAGTTTTTTTACATACCCTTGAATCCATGAGTGCCCTTAGGAAGTACTCTTTGGGAAGTACTCTTTGGGGCATTCGATAGTGCTGTAGCTTTGTTTGTTTTCAACTTTTGACTGGAGTAAAAGCACTGCCGAAGGGTAAAATCTAATAAAGATGGAGTGCTAGCGAATACTCACTCTGACTACTGGAACCGTACGACAGTACTCCTCACTATCCAGTCTGCCCATTGTGTAAGCGATCTGATACGAAACCGATTAAATAACCTAACTTTTTGATTAAGCCATTCCCTGTCGTTTTTCAGCTCCTCTGACAGGTAAAAAACCGGTTTTAATAGATCTGTTTTATCGTGAATGACGCCTTCCTTTAATGCCACAGCCCTCAGTCCTGCTTTTGGTAATATTCGAAGGCCGTAACTGGCATCTGTTAATATAGGTTTCCTACGCTTCATAAAAGATATGTTTTTACTGATAGTTTCCCTTGTTTCGCCAGGACCACCCAGTAAAAACTGGGGCATATAGTTAATTCGTTCATCTTCAAACAATTCAAAAGTCCTGTTTATTGATTGTACATTAAAAGGCCTTCGCATCCTGTTGAGCAGTTCATCATCTACGGAATTCAGCAGGGTCGTAACCATCAAACATCCTGCCTTCCTCAGCAAGCGGGCAAATTCCCGATCTATGTTGGTTGGCTCAATAACTGCTGAAAAACAGATCTTCAACTCTGACCTGATAATAGTTTCAAGTAATTCTTTGGCCCATTCAAGAGGTTCGTTAAAAAGCGCATCAATAAAAAAATAGTCAAGCCGGTTCAGCTTGTATTCTTGGGCATCCCGTCTCAGGTCTTCCAGAATCGCCTCAGGTTCCCTAGGAACCCAGGACGTTCCAAATGAAGCTCCGGCATCACAGAAAAGGCACCTGTGAGGACAGCCGGTTTTTGTAATGACACAGCTGTTAAAATATGATTTTCTGTAACGTCTAAGATCGATCACACTCCAGTCAATAGTTCCACCGTCGGTGTATCCGTCCAGCAGTCCTTTATTGTATCGGATGTTTCCATTTTCCCTCCACATGAGCCCTGGAGTCTTAAAACCCGATGTCCGATTTTTCAATTCCTCTAGAAACATGGGAAATGTCTTGTCACCCTGGCCCACCATTGCATAGGTAGAAGATACTCGTTCGAAGAGTTCTTCGGGCATGGACATCACAGCAGAACCACCAATTATAGTAGATGCAGAGGTGTTGGCGATTTTCACCCACCTGACATAATCGGGAATAAACCCCTTTGTATCCGAATACTTCTGGGTATCAATGTTACGAAAGGAGAACCCGACAATATCGGGTTTACGTTCTTTCAGTGCTGATGCGAGCGTAGCATCAGTTTCTTTAACCCTCATCAGATCAAGAACATGTACAGCATGACCTGCATTCAACAAGGGTTTTGTGAGTAGTGATATCCCTACCGGAGGTGGCGACATGAACTCATATGTATTGCCATAGACGAGAAGTATCTTCATCGACAACCTATTGCTGAGGTGAGACTTCTAGTGAAAGACTACGTGACTCCCCTACCTTCATCACCCATAGGCTTTTCTCAGAAAAACCTTTTTTTGATCCTGCTTTGCTAAACCGTCGTGGTGGCTCCCAGAACGGTTCATCCGATAAACTGCTTACTGTTCCCCAATGAGATGCAATCATTACTTTTGCATGAACATCATTTCCAATTTTAACCGCTTCTTCAGGTGTGACATGGGACATCCTCATTAATTCTCTAGGCTCATAAGCACCTATAGGCAAAATAGCATAATCAAAGGAACTATATTTATTGCCAATCCTTTTAAATACTGTTTCGGAATACCCGGTATCACCGATGAATATGATCTTCTTTTCTAAACTTTCAATGACCCATGATGCCCACAACGTTTGATTTTTATTGCCGACTGAGCGCCCGGAATCATGAACAGCAGGTAGAGAACTAAACTGGATGCCATCAATAGATACGGATTGTCCCCAATCTAACTCAGTTATTTTGGTATATCCACGCTCCGTAAAAAAAGTTTTCAGCCCTAGTGGCACAACAACATGAATATGGGCTTTATTTTTCAAATTGGTGACGGTTTCATGATCTAAGTGATCATAGTGATCATGTGAAATAACCACGACATCAATGGGAGGCAATTTATCCAAAGGAATCCCCGTACCGACGATCCGCCTTGGACCGGCCCATGATACCGGACTGGCAAACTCGGAAAAAAACGGATCGGTTAGAATTGTTTTTCCTGTAAGAGTTATAAGAAAACTGGCATGACCCAGCCAACCAATACGGTCTCCTTTAATAGAATTGAGCATCCGTATAGATTCCGAATCAGGCAATTCATGCCCATCCGGGACATCAGGAATGAAAACCGAGCCCCAAAACCTACGAAGGAAAAAAAGGAGTCCTTTAGGTGCTGCGGTTTCAATATATGGATCGTTACGAAACCCTGTTGTGGTGTGGTGTTTAGGTTTAGTATTCAAAATCTCTTGTACAGTATTCTGTGATGAATTACCCACGTATGACAGTACAATAATGAGTGTAACTGCTATTCCTATAATGATCAGCCCATATTTTTTCATGTGTTGTCAATCCATACTGTTATGTAAAATTACACCGGCTCTCAAAGTTGAACATGAATCATATTGTAAAAACGAAACAAACCTATAATTTTAATTTGGCACATCTGTTTCTTGGTAAAACCATTTCTGGAGGGCACTCTCGAAAGCATTGGAAATTCTTCAACGATTTTGACTGTATCTACCAGCTTAAGAAGACCGGAAGCTTTCTTCAGATGCCACTTAATAAGTGTTAATGAATCCATTTCGCTATTTTTCATGGTTTTCTTGATTTCCTTGTTTGATCCCCATGCCGGCAACCATGACATCGAATCAAAGATAACATGGGATGAAGGATAGGTTTCGGTAAGTTTACGGAACAGGATTTCGATCTCCCTGGCATCGAAGTACATCAACACTCCCGCAGCCATGAATAGAATGGAGCGGTCTTTTGTCCATTGTGCTACATCGTCAATCCAGGTGAAATCAAAAATGGATTTAGCAACCGTCATTTCTCGTTTTGAGTCAGGAATGAGCTTCTCCCGAATGAGCTTCTGCCGCATAGCCACGACATCTGGAAGGTCGATATTGATCCATAGTACACTTCCATCATCAACCCGCTGAAACGTTGTATCCAAACCGGCTCCAATATTTATTACAACCGCCCTACAATTTTTGGCAAGGAATTCCTTAATGATGTTATCGAAGTTGTAGGCTCGGATAGCCCATACACCCTGATGATCCGCCATATGCCCTTCCTCTATCTGAGTAAAATCATAGTCGAGTCTTTCGACTATTTTCTTGGCACAGGTGTCACATACGACCGGATTGTCCTTCTCTGTCTCACGGGCTCTTGCCCACAATGGCAACATCAAAGTCTCCTGAACGGGACCCAGGTTGATCTTTGTATTCTGTTTATCCATATGACTTCAACGCATGAGAGAAAAATTCAGGCGTCCTTTAGACTTTCTGATACGAATTATAGCTGATAAATCATCTGAGTGGGTATTGGCTCCAGCACTACTCCAAATAAATGTTCTTCTCCTGATGTTAGCAATGCATTCTGTTAAACATAACCGGTTATGCACCTGCAGGCTTTGTTGCTACATACAAATGGACGCTGCCAAAACCGCCAATTTCTTCTTCTGTATATTCAAAAGAAAAGTCTTGAAGTATTTTCGAGATGTCTCTAATTGTGTCTCCAGCCGACTCCATCAATTTTGTCAGCCAATAACCAAGATGATTTCGATTTGTGGGATAATTAAAATCAACGATCAGTAATCTCCCTCCCTCTTTTAATACACGATAAAATTCCAACATAGCTTGTTTCCCATCTGGATAGCCGGTAAATGCCATTGTGTTGACAATCGTATCAAAATAATTATCCGGGAAAGGAAGTTCTTCGACATTAGCCAACAGAATGGTTGCGTTCACACCCATACGGGATAAATTTTTCCGTGCAATCTCAACCATATTGTGATTGAAGTCAATGCCATAGGTCTGGTGATCATTGGCATATTGCATCAGTAAATATCCAGTCCCAAATGAGGCTTCTAAAACGCGGTCACCTTCAATGTATGGGATCACTGTCTTTATCCATCTTTTCCAGACTGGAAACAATTTCACAGACACATCATATATTTTGGCGTATTTTGAATATTCCTGATCGAGTTTTTGAGTATACGCAATGGAATTTCCCGATTCTTTTGAGTACACAATCTTTTTTTCCGGAACAGTGAATAACATAGGTTTCTCCATTAGCGTTCAATGATGCCAAATATTTCGTCATCAATTTAAAACCAAAACGAGGGTAATACTCAAGGTTCCAAAACAATAACGAACGGGCAAGCAATTGCTCGCATGAACTCAAGCCGGTTCGAACACGTTGAGATCCAATTCCTTTTCATTGATGAGATGGCAATACTGACATCGGCACCAGCCCCATTCCTTTCGATAGGCAACCTTCCACGGAAACCTGGTAAACAATATATGGCCAATAATCTCCATTGATTAGGTATCACCGAGAGAACACTTAAAAATTGTTGTGTTGATGGCTTTGTTTATCTCCATGACGATTCTGTGCCTGGCTTTAAGTACTCAAGATAATCTGTTTTGCCTTGCTGTTGGCTTCAGGCAACATAAGCGAGGACTGTACTTTGTAAGCAATCAAATAATCGCAAGGGTTCCTGGAAGAGGGTCAGTACACCTACAGATTTTAACCCACTGACAGTCAAGTGTTCTGTTTAGTGGTTGACAGGGTAATTTTTAAATACATTTGTTCCATAAATGGTGTAAAGCCCATCTTGCGCCAAAACCTTGTAGATTTTGGGTTTCCTAATGCTGCAAAGCATTCTATTCTTTCAACACCTTTTGATTGAAATCTTGTAATCGTATCTTTCAAAAGAAGCGTACCAATACCCATCTTTTGAAAAGCTTTTAAAACACACAAATTATCAATGTAGCCAAACGTTGGTGTTGGATAAACAGGGGGTTTTCTTTCAATAATGGATACGCAATAACCAACAACGGATCCACTTACGACAGCGACAATGCAACATTTTTCGTTAGAACTCTCAAAAAAATCGATATAATCGATGAAATTATCACCATGTTCATCGATCTTCTCAAAGCTACTATCAATCCGAGTATGATACTCGACAAACTCTTCATATAGTTTTTTCACATCCTCGGAATCAGTTTTTTTATATTGTCTCAATAGTACTTTCATAATTTCCTCAAAGATACAGATTCAGATGACTTGGATGCCGAGTTATGATGATAATCAGTCAACATATAGTTATCCGATTTACTGATGCTACCAAACCGGATTATCCTTGTTTATCGAAAATGAAAATTTATCCTGTTTTCTTGAATATATTCTTATACCAATTATGTGAGATAACGGACTTCGGCTAACTTCCTCCGGGGTGTTCTTTGAAATTGATATTTCGGATAGCCAAAAGTGAGGCTTGCATAAACCTCACGGTCATCACCAAGACCGAGAAGGCTTCTTATCTCTGGAACCCTGTTACAGGCCGGAGGAATAAGATCATTAAAACATGTGCCTATCTTCATCGTTTGTGCCATCAGAATGGCATGAAAGGCAGCGATAAGACAATTCTCTCCACCTACCGGTTCGTAGATCGGGCTGTGGAACAGCATCAAGGCAGGGCAATCTCTTAAAATTTCATTGCTTCTCCCGTCTTTGTACCAACGGATATACCAATGCATCCCCGGCATGACAAAGTCCTGCAGTGTTCTATAGTTTTTCTTACCCGCCTTTTGTTTAATGAAGAAGCGGGCAATTGGATTTTTGAGGTTTTTGCCTAAACCATCATATAATCCGTAAGCAAGCTTGGAAATATGAGCAAGCGTTTTGGGATTATCAATAACAATTAGACCTGTACTGCTTCGTCCCGTTCCTGTAGGAGCAACCTGCACAGCCTTGATTAGCCGATTGATAATTGTACGCGGAACCGGCTTGTCTTTATATCTGCGAACGGAACGACGCTGCTTCATCAACAACAGGAGCTGATTGTCATCAATATCAAGCTCCTGGATTGGCACGTAGCTTTCATCCTTTATACCTTTAACATGGATGGCACAATTGGGGCAGACAGCTGCACAATGACCACATCTCATACAGAGATCTATACGTTCCAGGGCTATTGTGGTTATTTTTTCATCACCTTGTTCCACTGTCTCAGGGATGTGACGAGGACAAATTTCAGCACAAACTCCACAACCATTACAGAGATTTTGATCTATTCTAATGTTCATTCTTTTCACCTCTTAACGGGAGTTTAATTTTCAAGTCTCCTTTCAGTGTCTCATTTCGTTCTTGTTTATATTCATAATAGTTGGGCACATCATCAGGCAGGATATGATCATCGGCAAGGTTATCTCGTTGATTGCTCTCTACCAATCCTTCGTAAAAACCCCGATTCATGTGTTCCGTACACCCTGTTAACCAAAGCAACAGCAAACAGAAGACAACCGTTTTGGTCAGTTTGATCATATGCGCTATCATTTTCAGCCCCATGTCAATGAGTTATCAGTTTTGAACAGGTCGTACGACCAATTAACGCAGCCAATCGGCAACCCGTTTCCTCTTTTCACCAAGATCTTCAAGAAGTGAGTACAGTGTCGGTACGACAATCAAGGTTAAAAAGGTGGCCACCATGAGGCCGAAAACCACAACAATGGCCATTGATCGCCACATCTGACTGGATTCGCTTACCCAGGAGATTGCCAGGTTATGAAAGTCGAAAGACACGCCGGTAATCATAGGAAGAAGGCCGAGAATTGTGGTTATGGCGGTAAGGATCACCGGGCGCAGCCGAGTAGCGCCTGCGGAAATCACCGCATTTCGTACATCCATGCCTCGATCCCGCAACTTGTTGATGTAATCGATCAGCACAATGCCGTTATTGACCACCACTCCAGCCAGGGAGATCACTCCGACACCGGTCATAATGATGCCGAACGGCTGTTTGAATACAGCAAGTCCTAAAAAAGCTCCGCCAAGTGAAAGAATAACCGACATCATGATAATGATGGGCATGGAGATTGAGTTGAACTGACTGACCAAGATGAAGAAGATGAGAAAAAGAGCAATAATGAACGCTTTACTCAAGAATTCTTCCGATTCCTGCTGCATCTCCATTTCACCGGTAAAGGTGACGCCATATCCCGGCGGCAAGGCGATACCTTTCAATATCTCCTCGGCCTGGGAACGGGCCACCGGTCCCGGTATCCGTGTCTCATCCACATTGGCCTGAACAGTGACCACCCGCTGGTTATCGATTCGGACGATATCTCCGATGGTGCCGGTATATTCTATGCGTGCAAGGGTTGACAGCGGCACCATTTCGCCGGAAGGAACAGGGATCATCAACTCCCGCAGCACATCGGTTAATTGTCTGTCTTTTTCAGGTAACTGCACAGTGATATCGTAATCCTTATTTGATTCGCGAAACGTTGACACATCAAGGCCATTGTAGGCGGTTTTCAGGGCAAAACCGATCATATCGGTTGACAACCCGAACAGGGCCGCTTTTTGACGGTCGATTACGACTTGAATCGACGGTGTCCCTTCATTGTAGTTATCCCGTATATCTTTTACGTGGGGAATCTTGGCAAGTATTTCCCTGATCTGTTTTGCTATTTGGCCAAGCACTGGTAGTTTATCGCCTGATATCTCTATGTTGATAGGCGAACCGGTCGGCGGCCCTTCTTCTGCTGCAGCAATGGTTATTGACGCACCTGGAATATCCGCCACCCTCTTCCGGATATCGTTCATTGTCTCAAAGGAAGAACGGTTTCTTTTCTCCAGATCGATAAAGCGAACCCCAATATTGTTTGGAGCATTTTGGCTGAACGTATCAGCACCACCAGAGATGGTTACCGCTTTGGTATAGATATTTTTAATATTGGCCAGATCGCTTGGCCCCATAAAATGGGAACCATCTTTTTGTTCATGTCTTTTCGGTACGTAACCGTTTTGGTACCTATCTGCCGTGATAGCTGAATTCGCTTCCGCCACCACAGTACCTCCGGTAATTGCCAATTCAACTCGCTTAATTATTCGATCTATATACTCCAGGTCTGCCCCTTCAGGTGGTTCCACATTGACATACATAGACTTGGGCTCAAAGTCCGGGAAAAATTCAACAGGCTTTTCTAACCCGATAATCAGCATCCAACCCTGAAATAACAGAATCAAAAAGGAAAATGCGGCCAGGATAACCATGATTGGCCTGTTTAAGGCAAATCGCAGGACACTGGCATACCCTTTCAGCAGTTTCCCTTTGATTTCAACAGGTTTTTCAACAGAAGCTGTTATTATTTCTGCGGGTAATAATTGGTTCTTTTTTCCAGATTTGATCTTCATGAATATTGATGCCAGAGCCGGATTGATCACCATGGCTACAAAAAGGCTAGATGAAAGAGTGACAATCAGTGTCATTGGCAGATACTTCATGAACTCACCCATTATCCCCGGCCAAAACAGCATGGGAAGAAAGACCGCAAGGGTGGTCATGGTAGAACCGATCACAGGATAAGCGACTTCGGAGGTAGCCCGCATGGCGGCCTCAAATCGTGGAGCGCCCTGTTCCATATAGCGGTAAATATTTTCAATAATAACGATTGCATTATCAACAAGCATACCCAGAGCCAGGGTAAGACCAAAAAGAACTACAATATTTAACGTTATACCCAGCAGATAAAGAGCTGTGAAGGAAAGCAACATGGAGAACGGAATTGCCATACTGACCAGGATGGCATTTCGGATTCCCATGGCAAAGAATATCACGCAAACAACCAGAATCAATCCGGTGAGAATATTGTTTTCAAGATCCGCTACCATGGATCTGATATCGGTTGCTTTGTCCATCACTTTGACAATTGTAGTACCGCTTGGCCAATAAGTTTTTTTCTGTTCGATCAGCTCATCCACCTGATTGCTGATTTGAATTATATTTTCACCGGTCCTCTTCTTGACGGATATGCTGACCGCTGAGCGGCCATCAAGACGTGAACGGCTGGTTTCTTCTTTGAAACCGTCGATAACCGTGGCAACATCTTTGAGATACACCGGCTGTCCATTGTGAGTACCCATGACAAGACCATAGATTTCATCAGGGTTTTCAAACTCACCAGGAACCCGTAACTGAAAGCGACCATTGCCCATACGGATTGCCCCACCTGAGGTATTGCGGTTCTCACTGAACAGTTTCTCTTGAAAAATTCCGATGGACAGTCCGTAATAGGCAAGTTTGTCGGCAATAACTTCAACTCGAATCTCACGTTCAAGACCACCTGTCACTTCAACTTCCAGGACACCGGCTATTGTCTCTATATCATCCTTAAGATCTTCACCAATCTCCTTTAAACATGGTAAGCCGCAAGTACCGGCCAACGAATACACACCAATTGGCATCTCGGAAAGATTCACTTCAAAAACAACCGGGTCATCTTCCAGATCTGCAGGTAACTCACCTTTTGCCTCATCAACCTTGTCCTTGACATCCTGGAGGGCTTGGTCAATATCTGTCCCGGCAACAAACTCGATGTTGATTGAGGATTGTCCTTCGGAACTGATTGATTGGATCTTTTTTACACCCTCAATTGCTTTTAGTTTTTTCTCGATCTCGATAGTCACTGCCGTCTCGATATCTGTTGGAGATACTCCCCGATAGCTCGTTGAGACAAACACATACGGGATAGTAATATCCGGGTCACTTTCTCTGGGCAAAACGATGTAGCTGTATATGCCGCATACAATGATGATCACACCAAGCACCAGTACACTTACCGATTTTTTAACTGCGGTATCGGAAATAATCATAACAACGCCTCCATGGGATCATTAAGCACTCTGATGACATTGAGTTTATGGCCCTCATTAATTTCTCTATGGCCTTCAACCACTACCCTGTTACCGAGTGAAAGCCCATTTGTAATGTGCACCCGCCAATCCTCGATAATGCCGAGTTCCACCGGTGTTAGCTGAGCGATTCCATTTTCCTCTATATAGACAAATTGACGATTCTCTCGTTTAATGACGGTATACAGTGGGACAACAGCACTGTCTTCAAAGGTTTTTTTAACAATCTGCGCCCTAAAAAACATGCCAGGCAGGATTTGGTTGGTTTTGTTGTCAATGGCAAGCTCCAGCCGGTAGAGCCTGGCGCCGTTTTCCGGCGAACTGGCTAAGAAATGGCTGCGGCCGCTCACTACCTTATTATTTAATGCCTGAATGGTGACCTTCACATCGGCAATTGCCCGGACCTGGTCCACATCCGACTCTGGTATCCCCACCACAGCTTTCACCTTATCTATCTGAAGAATTTCAGCAACCGGAT
>CAZUUJ010000068.1:0-19064 GCA_964623625.1 uncultured Desulfocapsaceae bacterium | reverse complement strand
TCACCATCAGGGCCCGTTTGCACTGCTATTCAGTTTTCAAGGATCGTCTCACTACTCGCTTACGGGTAGCTGCCATTGACTGGCTCGGCAAACATCAATTACTACCATGTCCTCTTGGTGCCGTCAACAAAAAACGTGTTTATTTCTGATATGTTTTCATTAAGGCTGGGTAAGGTATAAATCAGAACAGTTTCAGCTCTTTAAAGTTCGATTATTTCGCAAATGAGCCAAAAGCAAAGCGACTTACACATCGGCTACCCATTTCTGAAGAGCGGCTATAATTTTTTTTGCCTGATCAGGGCTGGAAATATTAAATTTTGACTTGGGAATATAGTTGCCCTGTCTCTTCTGAAAGCGCCTGATGGTATACATGTCTTTTCCATACTCGCCTTTTGCTCTGCTGAAGTTCTGATAACGAAAAAGAATTGTTGTCCAGGCGCCTTTGGATAAAATCACTTTGTCGAGTTCTTTGACGAGCAGTACGCCATCTTCTTCATAATTAACTGTCAGGTCCTCTATATTACTGCTCATGGTTCTTCCTTAGTTTTTTTCTTTTTAATGCTTCTTGGTATCGCCGCTTTTCCTCATCATCCCGTGGTTCAAAGGACGGAACCGGTGTAGGCCGTCGATTTTCATCAATGGCAACAAAGCTTAAATAGGCAGAGGCGATATGGCTTACAGTTCCCTTGGTTAGCTCTTCCGCCTCGACCCGTACACCGATCTCCATTGAACTGTTGCCGGTTAAATTAAGGGCGGCTTTGAGTACAAGGAGATTACCGCTGAAAACCGGCCTGTGAAAATCCAGTTGGTCGATGGATGCCGTTACAACAGTTTTTCGGGCGTGCTTCATGGCGACAACGGCAGCGGCATCATCGATAAACTTCATGATGACTCCGCCATGAATGTTCCCGTCACTGTTCGTGTGTTCGGGCAGCATCATATGCGCCATTGTGATTTTAGTGGAGCTGTTTTCCATTGAATTAATTTTTAATAGAACAGGATTGCATGCCCGACTGTTCGCCCGACATGCAACCATATCTTTATAAAAAGGTAAAGGGGAAAAGAAACGTCTCTATTTTGATACTGCAAAAGTTAAACTGTTCCCTTTCTCCGAGACCAATACAGTGTCCCCATCCGTAAGCGACCCATCCAGCAACTCCATGGCCAGCTTATCTTCCAGCTGTCTCTGGATGGCACGTTTGAGCGGCCGGGCTCCAAAAAGGGGATTGTAGCCGGTATCAACCAGAAATTGTTTTGCGCTGTCATCAATCTGCAGATGGAGATTCTTTTCAGCCAGCCTCTCTATCAGTTTACTCAGCTGAATATCGACAATACCAATCATGTCGGTCTTGCTTAAACTTCTGAAGATGATGGTCTCATCAATACGGTTGAGAAACTCCGGTTTGAACTGTCTGTGCAGAATTTCTTCTATTTGATGCCTGATTGTGTCGGCTGAAGCATGTTCCTCGGCCATCTTCATGATCAGGTCACTGCCCAGATTCGATGTCATGATCAGAATGGTGTTGGTGAAATCAACGGTTCTCCCTTTTCCATCCGTCATCCGTCCGTCATCAAGAACCTGGAGCAAAACGTTGAACACATCGGGATGAGCCTTCTCGATTTCATCGAGCAGAATGACCGAGTAGGGCCGCCTACGGACCGCCTCAGTAAGGTAGCCTCCTTCATCATAACCGACATAGCCCGGAGGGGCGCCGATTAATCGGGCGACCGAATGTTTTTCCATAAACTCGGACATATCAATCCGAATCATAGCCTGCTCACTGTCGAAAAGGAAATCAGCTAACGATCTCGCAAGTTCCGTCTTACCAACACCTGTGGGGCCAAGGAAAATAAAAGAGCCCAAAGGACGGTCCGGATCCTGAAGGCCGGCCCGAGCCCTTCTTACTGCATTGGAGACGGCCCTGATTGCCTCCTGTTGTCCAATGACCCGTTTTGCCAGTTCCTGTTCGGCATGGACCAGCTTGTCCTTTTCTCCTTCGAGAAGCCGGTCTACGGGGATTCCTGTCCATTTGGCAACTACTGATGCAATATCTTCGGCGTCAACCTCTTCTTTCAACATCTGGTTCTTTTTCTGGATTTCATGGAGCCTGGTGTTGGTGTCATCCAGTTCTTTTTGCAGTTCAACAATGGTTCCGTAGCGGAGTTCGGCAACCCGGCTGAGATTGCCTTCCCGCTCCGCACGTTCCGCTTCAGACCCGGCCTCATCGATCGACTCCTTAATTTTACGGATATTATCGATGATTTCTTTCTCAATTGTCCATTGCCCTTTCAGTGAATTGAGCCGCTCACCCAGATTGGCCAGTTTCTCTTTCACTTCTTCAAGGCGTTTTTTAGAGGCATCGTCTTTTTCTTTTTTCAGGGCCTCCTGTTCAATCTCCAGTTTGATTTTTTTGCGTTCAAGCTCATCGATATCGGTTGGCATCGAATCTATCTCGATCCGGAGCCTGGAAGCCGCCTCATCGATCAGATCAATGGCCTTATCCGGCAGGAAACGATCGGTGATATATCGGTTGGAAAGGGTGACGGCCGCCACAGTGGCCCCGTCCTTGATCCGTACGCCATGATGGACTTCGTACTTTTCCTTGATGCCTCGCAGAATGGCAATAGCGTCCTCTTCGGTCGGTTCCTGAACTAAAACGGGCTGAAAGCGACGTTCCAGCGCCGCGTCTTTCTCAATATACTTGCGGAACTCGTCGATGGTTGTCGCTCCGATACAGTGAAGCTCCCCCCTGGCAAGAGCCGGTTTGAGCATGTTTGAGGCATCCATGGATCCTTCTGCAGCTCCAGCGCCGACCAGAGTATGAATCTCATCAATAAAGAGGATGATTTCTCCGGCCCGCTGCTCCACCTCTTTTAAGACCGCTTTGAGCCGGTCTTCAAACTCACCGCGATATTTGGCACCAGCAATCAGCGAGCCCAGATCAAGAGCGACCACCTGTTTGTTGTTTAATGTAGCCGGGATATCCCCATTAACGATGCGCAGTGCCAGTCCTTCGGCAATAGCGGTCTTACCGACACCCGGTTCTCCAATAAGTATAGGATTGTTTTTTGTCCTTCTGGAGAGTACCTGGACAATTCGCCGGATTTCTTCATCCCGGCCGATGACCGGGTCCAGTTTCCCTTCACGGGCGATATTGGTGAGATTTCTGGCATACTTTTCCAGGGCCTGATATTTTTCTTCAGGATAAGGGTCGGTTACCCGTTGATTGCCGCGTATCGTCATCAACGCTTCCAAAAAACCGTTTTTATTGATGCCGTGTTGTACCAACCGCCCGGTCTCGTCGAGCTGGTTATTTTCCAGGACTGCAAGAAAAAGATGCTCCTGGCTCACATACTCGTCGTGCATGTTGGTTGCAATCTTCAGGCTGTTGTCAATAACGCTTCGACATTGAGCAGAAAGATACGCCTGCCCGGCTCCGGCCCCTGAGACTTTGGGTAGTTGCTCAATTATCTGATTGATCTCTCCCAGGATGATAGCCGGGTCGACGCCCATTTTTTGTAAAACAGGCACCACAACACCCTCGGGCTGCTCGATAATAGCCTTGATCAAATGGGCCGGCTGTATTTCCTGGTTTGCAAATTGTTCCGCCAACTGTTTGGCGTTCTGTATTGCTTCCTGGGATTTCAGAGTGAATTTATCAAATTGCATAGTATCTCCTTCCACCACTATTTAATTGACCACACGGGGGTCAGTCGATGTTCTCTTCTCTTTACATATTCAGGCTGTCTTTGCTTGGTTAATTGTACCCATACGGTAAGAACAACCACTATGTGTGTCAAGTTTTTGACATATGTTTGTGGGGGGAATTGTCAGATAGTAATGAGAGGTAAGATAGACCCTGAATAGATAGGGTTCTCAAGGGGAGGGGAATACGATAAATCATCAGGCAGCAAGTGGTACAAGTTGTTCTGAAGGAATTGAAGAGAGGTAGGAATGAATAAATCAAAAAAGGCAGGATGATCAGTCAGGCTCTTCACTGATCATCCTGCCTTATAATTACAGGTTTTTGATTCATCAACTCGACAGCTATAACTTGGCGTCAGTTAAGGAACGATAGAGCTGTTAACCGCAGCTACCGGAATTGCATGAACCGGAGCTGCATCCGCCACCACCACCAATGGGGTTGACGGAAGTGATGCCGAAGCCGGATCGTGGTCCGGCATCAATGTATTCAACATTGATGGAGC
This sequence comes from uncultured Desulfocapsaceae bacterium, assembly GCA_964623625.1. Taxonomy (GTDB): domain Bacteria; phylum Desulfobacterota; class Desulfobulbia; order Desulfobulbales; family Desulfocapsaceae; genus CAZLGM01. The sequence goes on along the minus strand of CAZUUJ010000068.1, from coordinate 14,855 downwards.
CACAGGTTCTCATCAGTCCTTCTTCTACCAGGAAAGTGAGACTGTCGTTGTCGTAAACCTTGTCGTTTTCTTTAGGCTCATCCAGAGCCAATCCCAGTGAGGGACCTGATCAGCCGCCCTGCATTAGAGCGATGCGGAGAGCTGACTCGATATTGTTCTGTTCAAGGTACTCCTTTAGTTTCTGTACTGCCAAGTCTGTGATGTTAAAATCAGACATGTGTTGCCTCCCTATTTGATAGACGTCTTGTTTTCTGGTTTGTCAATTGAAATATCGCGTTCTAGGTACTCGTAAAGGTTTCGCCTCGTCAAGTATAATCCTTGGAACTTTTCAACAGTACATACATAATAAGTTGTCAAAGCGTAAAGTCAATATTTCAATTTACTATTTTCTTAAATAGGCGTCTTTTTGCTGTTTATTTTAGCTATTTGTTTTAGACTCTCCATAGGTAGAATGCTATACCGAAAAAAGGTGAATATATGAAGAGAATTGTACTTACTACAGGAGGAGGCGATGCTCCTGGTTTAAACGCGGTCATTTATGCCGTAGTTCACTCCTGCTACTATCGTGGCTGGGAAGTATATGGAAGTCGGGGAGGCTATCGTGGTTTTCTTGATTCCGACGATATGATCCGTCTGACACCCAAAGTTGTTGAAGAAATCTATTCCATCGGTGGTACTATTCTTGGTTCGACCAATAAAGGAAGTCCATTTCACATGCCGGTTAAGAACCTGGCCGGCGAAATTCAGATAGTTGATCTCTCCGATAAGATTATGCGGCGATTCCTCCGGTTGGGGTTTGACTGTCATATTGCCATCGGCGGGGACGGTAGCCTTGAGATTGCTCATCGCTTTGCTAAGAAGGGCATGCCTGTAATCGGAGTCCCCAAAACCATCGATAATGACCTTGAAGCAACAGACAGAACATTCGGTTTTGATACCGCTGTATCCACCGCAACCGATGCCCTGGACAAACTCCACTCTACGGCAAAATCCCATGACAGGGTTATGGTTGTCGAGGTCATGGGACGCGATTCCGGATGGATAGCCCTGTATTCCGGAATATCCGGAGGAGCCGATATTATCCTTATCCCGGAAATTCCCTTTGACATGGAAAAGGTCTGTGAAAAGATTGCCGACAATGAATTGTGTGAAAAACACTACTCCATCGTTGTTGTGGCAGAAGGAGCGAGAGCCCTGGGTGGTAAAGTTGTCGCCAAGGATAATAAAGAGCTCGGCAGAGAAGACCCGCTTCTTGGAGGAATAGGTGAGTGGGTGGCAAATGAGATACGGACCCGAACCGAGAAAGACACCAGGTCCCTTGTTTTAGGCCATATCCAGCGTGGCGGCTCACCAACCACATTTGACAGACTGCTTGCCCTTCGATTTGGGGCGGCAGCGGTCCGGCTTGTGGAAAAAGAAGAATTTGACCGAATGGTGGCGCTCGATTCACCCAACATGACATCTGTGCCTCTGGCTGAAGCTATTCGATCGCGGAAAAAGGTCGATATCCGTTCTGATAAGGTGATGACAGCGAGGGAGATAGGCATCTGCCTAGGCGATTAACTGGTTTCAGGTAGCGCATCTTTGCCCGATTGATCCCGAACACATAGGTAATGCTATAGTGCTCGGGATCAATCGGACAAACCTGCACTACCCGAAGCCATTTAATTTATACCATAGGGATATTTTTGTTCAATCGTACGTATACGCATAGGTTTAAGCTATAGCGTGCAGATCAGATTGAACGAACCTACCCAATTAAGTGGCTGGTTGTTTGGTTATGGTCCCCAATAGATTTTTAGAAATATACGAAATTTTACTTGATGCCTTTGGGCCACAGGACTGGTGGCCTGCCAACAACAGGTTCGAAGTGGTTGTCGGGGCGGTTTTAACTCAGAACACAAACTGGTCGAATGTGTGTAAGGCTATCGATAATCTTAAGCGGGAAAACCTGCTTTCTTTTGAGAAGATGGTGTCTGTGTCAATTGAGGAGCTGGCCTATCATATCAGGCCATCCGGCTATTACAACATCAAGGCAAAACGATTACATAATCTTCTGGATATGGTCGGAGAGAATTACGAAGGAGAGTTTGACCTGCTTTTTGCCGAAGACATGGAAACAGCAAGGGAATCGCTGATATCGGTAAAAGGTGTTGGACCGGAGACAGCAGATTCCATAATGCTTTATGCTGGCAACTATCCTGTTTTTGTCGTTGATGCCTATACTCACAGGATCCTTTTTCGCCACAATCTTATAGACGAAGAAGCCGACTATTATGCAATCCAGCAGGAGTTTCTTGACCAGCTTCCCCAGGAGACAGAACTGTTTAATGAGTTTCACGCCCTGCTGGTTCAGACAGGAAAACAGTATTGCAAAAAGAAGAAACCGTTATGCAACAGCTGCCCTTTAAACAGACTGTTTGAGGATCAGTGATTTAAAACAGACCTCCCCCTGTACTGGCGTTATTCCAATTCCCTCTGGATTCTATAGAAGAAGAACGCAGATATCTTCGGGGTTGAACTTCAGCGGTTGATTGGGAATGTTTGTACTTATTTGAAATATCTGAAATAAATTTCTGTGTTTCATCTTCGGAGAAGCCGTTTTTCTCAAGAGCTTGGGCATACTGCTTGAGCACAGCCTTGGCAGCCAGCGGATTTTTATTTATATAATACAAACCGTACAGACGGGTCATAATGATATCAACGTGTGGGAGTTTCTCGGAAACCTTTCTTAACAATTTAATGGCTTCATTGACAAGACCACCATTAACGAGAATCTCAGACCATGCCATGGTTGTTTCTATGAGTTTGTTCTCGATATTCCGGCTGTAGGTATCACCTTTGCCCATTGGAAGTGTCTCTGATGGCAAAAACCCTTTCCAAAGGCTGAATGCTTTGAAAAAACAGTTGCCTGCCTGCCAGTATTGCTCGTTTTGAGCATGCAAAAGTCCTTTATCACCAAAATGAAGAAACTCTTCGGAGTCCAGACTGCAGTTATCCAGAAAAAGAATAGCTTTTTTTACCTTTAAAAAATGTTCTTTGACATCTCCCTGCAACCGGGAAGAGAGGGTATTTCTCAAACGACCAAGAAGTTTGTCGATATTTGATCGCTGCTTTTTTGGGTCGGTGTCAGGCCAGAGCGATTCTTCAATATCGCTCAAAGGGGCTTGTAAATGTCTCTGTATGAGCAAAAAGGCAAGCAGTTCCCGCGGTTTTTCCGTTATATCTTTCGCGGTAAACAGGACTTTGCCGTTCTGTCTGATAGTAAAGCCGTCAAGCAGGGTGATGTAAATCCTGGGAATAAAAGCACCGTCGTCAGTAATGTGAACATCAAGCCTTTTCCGGGCCAGTTCTCGGGCAAATTCTCTTTCGACATTCTTTACAACAGCAGTAGTCAACAGTTTCTTTATCAGACCGGGTTCCCAACTCCACAGGAAAGTATAGTTGTTTTGCTGAATCATTTTCAGACCGTCCCCCAAGTCCTGAAGCGCCAGTTGTTCCTGGTTTTGTTTGAGTCGTAGAAAAGCACGATGCAATAGTACGCAGCTTATCAGATAAGGGGATGGTATTTCTTCAGCCATTTGAAGAGATTGTGCAAGTGTTCCTTCCGCTTCGTTCCCCTGATCAAGAGCAATGTAGACACCGGCTTTTATCATGAGATGCAGAGTTGTGTGGAAATGGCCTCCTGCGATTTCTCGTAATTTTGCCGACTCCAGAATATCTGTCTGCGCTTCTTCCTTGTTGCCAAGTAATGCGTGAATATAGGACCGCCACTGGAGAAGCTGACTATTCATATGGGCTGTTCTGGCGACCTCGGATATGGTGAATCCTTCGTTGATGTTTTCAAGAGCCTGATTGAATTCACCTGCAGATATTTGTATTGCACTTTGATAAATATAGAGAAACGGTGCGGCTATGGTCTGTTTAATAAGCCGCATGTCAACTTGTGATTTGAAGAACTCCACCTGGTTAAAAAAATTATCATAATCGCCATGCTTGGTCAGGTCATCAAGCTGCATGAAGATCAGGCTCAGTCTGTTCTGCATACCGATAATCGGGTCGGGCAGGAGTGAATAGAGGTATTCCGCTTCCCGCTGACAGGCGGTTCGGTTGCCTGAGAAAAGCGCGATATAGCCAAGAACAAATCGTGAGGATGCGATAAAGTTGGTAATCGACTTCTCTGTTGCCAGGTTTCTTGCCAGAGTAGCATACAACTCAGCCTTGGCCATGTCGCTGTTGAAAAAGCAAAATCCTGCCGCCAGATTTCGGGCTGCCAGTATCTTGACCAGATCAGTAATATGCTCACCGTTTTTTTGGAACAACTCTTCAGCTCGTCCAAGGAGCCTGCTGCCTTCTTTATAGAGCCCGGAGACGACAAAGTGATAATAGATGAGTTGGGCCAGCGTGAGAAGCTCACCAACCTCATGTTTTTGTTCAATAAATATCTTTCTTGCAGCTTCCAATTGAGGCAGTATTCTTTGCGGGGTGGTTGTTTCTCCCAGAATTCCAGCAAATAAAGATAACCAGCCGTATTGATATAGAATTTCTTCCGGAATCCGGTTGAGAAGAGAAAGGATAATGTTGTTCAAATTTTTTGCCAGTAGATCGACGCCCTCTTCGTAAAGAAGGTTGTCCATTTTCTCAAATTCACCGGCATGGAAGTAGCAGGCTAACGTTTCAAAGATTTTTTTCTGTTCCAGATAATAGCCGGCTGCTCTGCTGTAAACATCTCTGATCTCTTTCAGGCGCAGTTGCTTTCTGGCCTCATTGTGAAGGTATTCTTTGAAGAGATGATGAAAATGGAATATTTGGCGATCTTTATCCAGCCTGTAGATAAAAAAGTTAGATCGATAAAAATAGTCGAGTTTCTCCCCCAGATCGTCCATACCGGTGATCCGGACGGCAAGATCAACCGGTAGTTCGTTGAACAAAGAGAGTTTTAAGAGAGTTTTTTGAAGCTCTTCCGGGATGTGGGTTGATATCTCATTCTGAAAGTAATCTGATAATACCTTATGAGATATTTTTGTTGTAAATGTGTTTGAATCTTCATTTTTTACCGATTTTTTGTCGGCAGCGGCTTCCACAGCAGCCAGGATGACACCCATAACCCAGCCGTCGGTCATGTTTCTAATCTTCTGCGCATCATTAACTGTCAATGTCCGATCAAAAATGTTCTCGAAAAGCATTTCTATTTCAGACGCATCCATTGACAAGTCGGCTGTTTTAAGGATAGCGACATTGGTCCTGTTTCGTAAGATCCGGTTTTGCATTTGTACAGGCCGTCTGCTTGACAAAATGAAATTGATCTTCGGTGGAGAGACCTCAATGATATGATCCAGCAGGCCGATGGTGTTCTCTGCTTTTTCGATCCAATGTATGTCATCGAAAACAAGATAGATGTCATTTTTACAGAGTCTGTCTAAGTCGGAGAAAAGAATGTTGGCGTAACTATGTAAATTGAAAATGTCTACCGCGCCCGCATTGATGATTCTTGCCAGCTCAGGTGACTCAAATCCGGAAATAACGGTTGTCAGGTTTTGATACAGAGCGGTTAAAAAGAGGACCGGATCCGTATCTCTGTCATCCATATTGTGCCAACAATAATGTCTGTCCGTATTTTTAAGATACTGGTGAATGCAGGTTGTTTTCCCCTGACCCGCCTGGGCTTCAATAATAATCAACTTTTTCTTACTGTTGCAGTCGGGAAAAGCCTTTTCAAGCAAGTCTTTCCTGAGAAATAGTTGGGATTCGTCACTTGTGTGGGGATAGAATTTATTCGGCAGAAAAGCATGACGCAGGTTCATTTGAAACGTCCTTGGTAATAGAGCAATGTACTGGAGCTAAAAGGGTTCCCTGGCTAAAAGAACATCCACCAGTGCAGGTGGATGTTCTCAATTCAATAGGAAGCCTCTAGCTAGAGCCCTTAGAAATCGCTATCTCCTCCCGAAGTGATTCCTCAACCAGCAAAACTCCCAAAAGAAACGCCTTTCGGACTGGAGCTGGAAGATTGCCCTGGAATCATATGTATCGTGGAAATAATACCAGCGATGACCAGTATACATTATGACCGACAAGAGTTGTATCGCCAAAGAAAGCCAGTAGACTGCCAGGTAAAAACTGGTATTAGTCTATTGAATAGAGGTAGGTTTGAAGGTTTGTTTTTTTATGTTTGATTCCAAGTTTTTTCCTGATGTTCTCTCTGTGGAAAGCAATGGTTCTTTCTGAAACTGACAGAATTTCCGCTATTTCTTTGCTTGTTTTCCCCTGTTTAACGAGGTGTGAGACTTGGATTTCGGTGGGTGTTAAATTGAGTAGTTTCGATGACAGAGTGCGCGAGAAAGGAGCAACAATTTCATTCAAGTTTGATTCAAGAATGTCAACCAGAGTACGTTGCGGTTCATGGACCCCGGATTGTTTAAGTCTTTCAATATACGGCTGCATAAGGGTTTTTACATTTGAGAGGATGTTGTCCTCAAGTTCTAGTTTGTCTATTTCTCTTTTGTCCAGCAGTACTTTTAGAGCGGAGTTCATTGCTTCCAACTCCTGAGTTCGCGATCTGACCTGATCTTCCAGTTCATTATGAACATTTTTAAGTGAGTCCTCCGTCTGTTTTTGTGTCGATTGATACCAGAGAAACTGTCGGCAAATGCCGCGAATGATATTGGATTCTTTGGATGTCAATTTAATTCGACTAAGAAATTGGCGGATGTTATTCATCCAGTATGTTTTGGTTTTTTCCTGAAGAAAATCAACTTTAAGCAGTGCCTTTTCAACATGAGAATACATCCCTTCAAGCTCAAATGACGATGCATACTGTGGTGAGGGCTGTATGTTTTTTGGTTCATGAATCAAGGTGTAGCGTAATTCGTAACAGTGCACAGCAATAGCCTGGGCCAGGTTCAGGGATGAAAAACCTGCCGATGGAATGGTAGACGTCATCTGACAGTATCGAAGATCGTCGTTGGTCAGTCCCCGATTTTCAGGACCAAATAGAAAGGCGATCTGATTGTTGGTAAGCAGCGGGGCAACCTCGTTTGCCACATCACGAGGTGTTCGTTCAACCGGACGTTGGCGCCCTTTTCTGGCAGTGGTTGCCACCACGAAAGAAAAGGGACTGAGCGCTTCCCCCAGGTCATGATAAAATTCCATGTTGTCGATAAGGCGGACCGCTTTGTGGGTTGCCATTTGGGCCATGGGTTCATATTCCGGGAATTCATCCCGTACAACGATAAGTCTGGATAACCCCATATTCCAGGCTATTCTGGCAGCAGCACCAATGTTCTCGGGAAACTTCGGCTCCATCAGGATGATGGCGATTTGGTCAAGGGGTGAGGGCTGATCCGGCATGGAAAAAGTTTCGGTTTACTTTAAGGTATCTTCAGGTAAACCAAAATTATTGGTCGGCTGAGAATCGGCTACCGCTCTTCCAGCATTTGGGTTTCATCCAATGATGTCCTGCTGATTTTTTCGTACTCTTCGGACTGTTTGCTCGGGCTGGCAGGCATGAGACGTTTGAGTAACGGGACAACACCCTTTTCCGATTTGTCGAAGAGTCGCTCAGCTTCCTTGAGTGTGATCTGCCATGCCGGCGCAAAACCGGGTGCCTTTTCGAACATCATATCGAGTGCGGTCTGGTAGAGAAAATACTGACGGATCTCTTTGCGCCCGGGCTTCTGATTGAGCGATTGCACAGTAATACGCAGATTGTCTCGCTCGTGTTTGAGTTGTTCCAGATCTTTTTTCCTTTTCTCGTTTTCTTCGGAATCTATTTCCAGTTTAGTGTGCAAGTGCTTTTTCAACCGATTGACTTCTCTGGTTAACTCTCGGCGACGCAGAAGACCGCGGACATAGATCAGACTGCAGAGAATCAGACCGACTATCAGACCTTTTGCAAATGGGTTGGAAATAATTGTTATTAACCAGTTAGCTTCTTCCATGATCGGTCTCCTTAGGGCTGCACTCTTCTTTGCTGTCAAGAAGTAAGTTTTTGATTGTATAAAAATTTCTATCCGAATTGACAGATCAAGTCAAGAATCAATATCGGTTGATCACCATGAGGAAAAGCGATGAACAGGTCAGATTTGATCAGTGAGTTCTCAGAGCTCTTGGCGGACAAAAAGGCTAAACCAAAGTCTTTGTAACGGATTCACGAAGATCTTTGTCGAACTGCAGCGGGAATAAATTGAATTCGATTTTTTCGACTGTCAACATCAACTAAAGTGACTCGGATCAGATCGCCTACCTGATAAACCTTATTGCTGAGTTCTCCAATGAGACGGTGATTGGCCGGCTCGTAGAAATAGTAATCGTCCGTTAGTTGAGAGAGGGCTACAGACCCGCTGACAAACATGGTGATCAGTTCAACGAAAAAAGCGAAATTATTGACACCGGAAATAATACCGTCAAACGACTCGCCGATATGCTTTTTCATAAACTCAACTTTCAGCCGGTCGTTCATGTCCCGTTCCGCTTTGATGGCCATCCTTTCTCTGGTTGACAAATGTGAGGCGATTTCCGACCTTTTTTTTTCTTTGAGCTGTGTTGGCTTGGATGTTGGTGTAGAAATGAGCTCCAGAACATTTCTATGAACAACAAGATCCGGGTATCTCCTGATCGGTGAAGTAAAGTGACAATAATCGATGGCTGCCAGACCGAAATGGCCCACATTTACATAATCATACCGTGCCTGCTGCATGGTTCGCAGAAGCAGATTATTGACGATGTATTCTTTGGGACTATCTTTAACGCTGTCCAGGGCCTGATTGTACCACTCGGCAGTATTGTCGTAGGCAGGGAGGTGGAGGCCGATGGTGGAAACAAAGGAGATAAAATCATCAACTTTTTCATTGTCCGGCTGTTCATGGATTCGATACAGAGTCTGTTGTCGGCGCTCAGTAAACGTCTCTGCAACCGCTTCGTTTGCGGCCAGCATGAACTCCTCGATGAGTTCATGGGCAAAGAACCTCTGGGCCCGATTGATTGAATCGATAGTGCCGTCTTCGGTTAATAGAATTTCAGGTTCCGGGATGGTGAAATGGATTGAACCCCTCTTTTCTCTTCTCTTTTTAAGAAGTATTGCTAATTGGGCGGCCGGCTCAAGGGATGGTAGCAATTTTTTGTGAGTATTACGAAGTTCCTTGTCGTCATCAACAAGGATTTTCTGTACAGTCCGGTAGGTCAGACGCTTGCGGCTGCGGATGATCGAGCGACTAAATTTCTTCTTCAGCCGCTTACCAAAAGCGTCAAACTCCAGAATGGCGGTAAATGTTAAGCGGTCCTTTTGGGGAAGCAGGCTGCAGAGGTTGTTTGACAATGCTTCCGGTAACATTGGAATAACCCTGCCAGGGAAATAGATGGACGTTCCCCGTTCATAGGCTTCTTTGTCCAGTTGGCTGCCTGGTCGCACAAAATGTGAGACATCGGCAATAGCGACATAGAGACGATACCCTTTTGTTGTCTTGTCAACCGCAACGGCATCATCAAAATCTTTGGCCGATTCCCCATCGATGGTGACAAAGGGAATGGTTCTCAAATCCAACCGATTGCTATCGTCGAATCCTTGTTTTTCAACTGTTGAAAGCGACTTGCTTTGGCGTAGCGTTTCCTCACTGAAAACAAATGGTAATCGGTATCGTTCGATGACCATCCGCATCTGAACATCAACGTTGTCCCGTGAGCCCAGGAATTCGATAATTGTACCCGAAAGAATCTGACGATCTGTGTTTTCCGGGATGAGTTGAACAATAACGCAGTCGCCGATATGTTTGTTAATATCATCATGTTCCCGTACACGAACGATAGGGTATCGCGGGTCTTCCGGTTGAAGATAAAAACCGGTCGCATCTTTTTCTAGATAGCCGGCTAACCGATCACTTCGTCGTTTGATAACCCCGATTATCTGGATTTCAGGTCTGCCGTCCCGTCGTAATTTTATTATTTGAGCAAGAACCCTGTCGCCATGTCTGGCCGATCCCATACGGCTGGAGGTTATGAATCCATCACGTGTCGGACGTGAATACGGCGGTCGCAGAGCCATATCATCAATATGGGTGAGGTAGCCAAATCCCCTGGGTTTGGCATCAATGGTACCGGTAACCAGGTTGTGACGAGCGGAGAGTGAAAAGCTGTTTTTACTGTTTTTGCGGGCGATATTTTCGATCAACAATTCGGAGAGAATCTGAGCCAGGTCTTTTCGTGAAAACCGATGGTAGTTGAGCTTCGGAGATATCTCTTTGATGGTCATCGGGGAATCTGCCAAAAACAGCAGCCGAATGACTTCGTTCTTAAGAGCAGAGTTTATAAAATTGTATTTTTTTCGTCGCTTCGGTCGGCTTTGTCTTAAGGAACCAGCCTGGCGATATTTTTTTCTTTTTTTCATTGAGGTTTGTTTTTGTTTTCTTTTTCCGATTGAATGTAGCATAGTGTAGAAACGTTTGAAATACCATGTTATAATAACTTGTTGGCAGTTGAAAAGAACAATCAGTTGCCGCAATTTTCAGGCAATTTACAGAGCCATTGAGTCGGCAGATTTGTATGCAGCATATTCCATTTGATCTGGAGGTCTACAGAAGCCGGATATCGCCTTTTATAGAGAAATCCCCTAACGGCAAACTGTTCTGGGACGCTCTGGACTTTGCCGTTGAATCTCATGACGATCAGTGGAGAAAATCAGGGGATGCCTATATTCTGCACCCGTGCTCCGTAGCCAAAATACTGGCTGAGGAAATGGATGTTATCCATCCTGAAATCCTGTCAGCAGCTATGCTGCACGATACCGTTGAAGACGTTGATGAGGTAACAGTAGACCTGGTTAAAGAGAAGTTCGGCTCCTATGTGGCCGCCATTGTTGAAGGTTGCACCAAAGTGACCCATTCATCGGGTGACAAACAGAACCAATCGAAGCTTGTTCATCGAAAGATTTTCTCAGGAGCGGCAATGCGGCCGGAAGTTATTCTGGTCAAGCTTGCCGACCGGCTCCATAATCTACGTACGCTCAAAGCGATGCCAAAAGCGAAAAGGCAGAGAATATCGGATGAAACTATTGATATTTACGCGCCATTAGCCACAATTCTCGGTCTCTATAATATGCGCCGGGAGATGTACAATCTGGCTCTGCTATACAGATTCCCCAAGCAGGGGGCCAAGCTGAATCTGCATCTGGAACAGTTAAAGGAATCTCCGGTCGCACGCGAGATCATCGATGAATTGAACAGGACGATGGACGATGCCTGGTTAAGTTGTGAAGTGTCCATGCGAGTGAAAGGGCTGTGGGCCTACTATGACACTAACAATCGAATCCTCAGAAAAGAAATAGACAATCCAATTGAAATGGTGATGATTGTCAACGACCAGGAGGCCTGTTATCAGGCCCTTGGCATTGCCAACCAGACCTTTCCTCCCATTCCTCGGACCATACGAGATTTTATAGCAAACCCGAAACCGACGGGCTACCAGGGGTTGCATTCTCGGGTAGTTGTACAGGGCAAAGAATTCCTGATCAAAATACGAACACAGGAAATGGCCAGAAAAGCTCAGCGGGGCCTGTTCAAGAACTGGACATCCAAAAGCGATAAACAGGGACGCTTTATAAGGGAAATCATGGAGATGTTTGATCTGTTGAGTTCCGATGGAACGGTTTCATATCGGGAGATGATCAATGTCGGTAGAAAAAAGACAATTTACACCTATACACCGCGGGGAGATTTGATTTATCTACCGATCAACTCAACGGTCCTTGATTTTGCTTTCAGGGTGCATACGGAAATCGGCCATAGTTGTATTGGGGGAATGGTCGGCAATAAAAAGGTTGACCCCGAATACCGATTAAAAGACGGGGATGTGGTTCGCATCATCCGCTCGGAGAACGTGGTTCAGTTCGATCAGGAGATGGTGGAAATCTGTCAAGATCCACGGGCACGATCGGAGCTGTCAAAAGCGCTTCGCAACCGCAGACGCCCAGTATCAATTCATGTCGGTAAATCGACCCTTGTCCAGGAGATAAAGAATTACGGATATGATGAGGAAGTGCTGCAAAGACAAGAGGTAGACAAACTACTTGAGGAATTTTCCATCAAATCCCTTGATGACCTCTATGTTAATGTTGCCGAATCGAAAATCCCATTGGCAAAGGTTATTGAATTTATCAAAGTGGAGTACTACGATGGTCAGTCCTTCCTCATGAAACCGATCGGCAAGATCAATCGGGTTGAATTGACTACTCTGGATCCTGTTTCCATCAAGCTGTCAAACTGCTGCAGGCCTGATCCGACAGCAAAGGTGAGCAGGGGACTGTTGACTGAGAATGGTCTGTCAATCCACAACAAGGATTGTGATAAGCTCAAAGAGATTGAATTTCAAAGAGAAGATGCTCTTGATGTGAGTTGGAAACTCAAAATGACCACACTGTCTAAGAAGCAGTCCATATATTTATTGAGATTGACCAGACAACGGGTGACAACCCTGGTCAGCTCTGCTCCCGAGTCGATGAGAATGTTTGAGTTGTCAATGCTCTCACAGGTCCCGACCAAAACACCGGACTGGCAGCTTGACTTCAGAGTGGACAATCTCTATGGTCTTCGCCAGGTTTTGAAGCATTTTGAAAAATCAAAGGCTTCGTTTGAAATCGATTTCAACTTCTAGTTCAGAATTCTTATCAGTTCAGGCAGTGTCTAACCTTCTGCTCACCCTTTACCGGAAGATGTTTCCATCTTGAGTTTCTTTTCCTGTTCCAAGTAATTCGCCAGCACACCGGTCAGCATGTCGGGTAGATCGTTTTTCTGGCGTGAACTTCGGCTGAGCTGTTTGATTGTCTTTTCCAGGTTCAGTGGTTGGTGTAGAAATATATGGCGCAATATCAGCGAAATAAGTCTTGTGATGGTCGTCAGGTTTGATATACGCGACTGAAGGTGTTGGTCTCTATCAAAAGCGGTTGAAGCGAATACTTCAACCGGATGGCCATCCAGCTCGCTGATCGAAACATACCAGGTGTTCGATTCACGGTCTCTTGTCCTGAAACGAACGGCATCCAGCACGTCAGGCAATTCTTTGGGCCGGGGACCACAGATTTTTCCACCATCGGTGCCGTCACTCCCTTCGTCTCTGGTCATGGTACATATTTTTGAGACCAGCTCAGGTTTCTCAACAATGGTAACGGCAACTTGAAAACAGTCACCACAGAATCTGTTATTGAGATAATCTGTTAACGCGGCTTGTTTCCCGCAACCGTTACACTCTTTGTCTGTTGAGTGAAATGTCATTACACCAAACTCCATCAGGTGAAAGGTTCATAATATTATTTTGAAGCTCCTGCCGAAAAACGGAACCGGAAACTTCCCGAGTACCGAACTGTAAAAGATGATCCGTTGTCATCTGACAATCGATCAGTCGATATTGATACTTCTGTAATCTTTTTACAAGATGAATCAAACAGATCTTGGAACTGTTTGATTTGGTCGTAAACATAGACTCTCCAAAGAAGATACGGTCAAGAGCCACACCATACAGACCGCCAACCAACTCACCTTCATACCAACATTCGACCGAATGGATATACCCCAACTCATGCAACTGCGTATAACCCTTGATCATACTCTCGGTTATCCAGGTGTCCATGCGCTGTCTTGTACGAACAGTACAACACATGTTAATCACTTGGGCAAATGCAGTGTCATAAGTAACCGACCACGCCTTCTTTTTCAATTCCCGCCGCAGACGCTTGGGAATATGCAGTTCATCGGGATAAAGGACCAGCCTGGGAGTTGTGAACCACCAGAGTATGGGCTCGCCTTCCGAAAACCAGGGGAAAATCCCCAGCCGATAGGCAGCTATCAACCTCTCCGGCCTCAGGTCACCACCGATTGCCAGCAATCCATTGGATTCAGCCAGTTCCTGAGGAGGAAAAATAATCCGTTCATCAAGCTGAAAAACAGGCATCAGCAAGGTTACCTATTCATATTTCTCTTGTCAAACAACGGTTGTCTGCTTCAAATACCTTTTATTTTTCTAACCGATTAGCCAGTAAGAAACCAGGGTATGATTACCATCATTGTACCGAATAAGCCAAGGAGAATGTATACCATATCGAGATACTGTCTTGTTGATAATCGATTTGAGCACAACAGACCCAATAGCGTACCGAGCAAAACAGCAGGTCCGCTGTATAGCCAGTATTTCACTATTGGCCAGGTGATCAGCCCTCCAAGGCAGTACATCGGTATAATGAGGAGTGAATTAAAGAGAAAGAATGTGGTTAAGGTACCTTTTATTTCATTTTTATCCCAATCAGACAGGGTCGAATAGATTATGACGGGTGGCCCGCCGGCACTGAAAGCGCCAGCCGTCAGACCGGTTGAAAAACCGGCTATATAGGTCCACCTTTTTTTTAGCTTCTTCCGAGTCGGTTTGAAAAGTAAACAGTACAAACTGTAGACAATGATCAGCAGTCCCAGGGCTACGGAGATCTCTTTGGAAGGAGCAGTTTTTAACAGGATCACTCCGATGATAAGACCCGGGATAGATGAGATGCAGAGGGAAGTGACCCTTTTCCGGTTTATGTGACTCTGCAGCCTGACAAACAGGAAGGTGATAATGATGAAGCCGTTCAGCAGGGTGAGAGGAATGGCTGTCTTAATATCAAAAAAGATCGTCAGTAGTGGAATGGCCACCAGAGCGGAACCGAAGCCGGTCAGTCCTTGTATAAAGCCGGCTGTAAAGAAGATGAATAAAAGAAAAGGGATAACAGTCATTGAACTGTAGGTTGAAACTGAAACGGCTTGATAATCGATTTTGATTACCTGTGATGCTTGACCGGAGGCTAGGTTAAATGAGAAGGCTGATTCCCCACGAGCTATGGTAGT
>CAZUUJ010000067.1:2089-20086 GCA_964623625.1 uncultured Desulfocapsaceae bacterium | reverse complement strand
TGATGGAAGAGATCGGCAGGGCAGTGCCCTTTGTTGGATTTGCCCCTGTTATGCCGGTATCGGCGTTGACCGGATTCGGCATAAAACGAATCTTTCCTGTTATCGGTGCAATCCATCGCCAGTTCGGCGCCACCTTTCCGACCTCCGCACTCAATAGATTATTGAAGGATGCCACCGAGGAGCACTCACCGCCGATCTATAAGAATAAGCGGTTGAAATTCTACTATACATCACAGGTCGGTACCCGACCTCCCACTTTTGTTGTGATGACCAACAGCTCAAAGGGTGTTCATTTCTCTTATCAGCGGTATCTCATCAACCGGTTCCGGGACGGACTGGGATTGGACAGGGTGCCGATAAGAATTATCTTTCGTGACAAAGCAAGACAGCGAAAAAAGAGGTAATACCTGAATCCGGGGCAAATTACTTTCGTAGGTAAAACAGTAGGATTCAGGTATTAGTTTGTTATATTAAGATCATATCAACTTAAACAATAATCTTCGTCATGGATTCAGGTAATAAACATGACAGCCAATAAACAGTCCATTCTCTTTCTCTGTACCGGAAATTCCTGCCGATCCCAGATGGCAGAGGGCTGGGCCAGGAGCCTTGGGGAAGGTAAATGGGTGGTGCGTTCAGCCGGTGTCGAAACCCATGCACTCAACCCTTTCGCGGTTCAGGTCATGGCCGAGGCTGGGGTCGATATTTCCGGTCACCGGTCAGAGTTGATCGAAGATCTCGATATAAAACAGTTTGACTATGTCATTACCGTTTGTGATAACGCAGCGGAAAATTGTCCGATCTTTCCGGGTATGGCCAAAAAAATACACCATTCTTTTGATGATCCGCCAAAACTTGCAGCCTCGCTCCAATCAGAGGAGGAAAAACTTATCTGCTATCGCAAGGTTCGTGATGAAATCAAGCGGTTTGTCGAAGATTTCTTTAAAAAACCGTCTGTGTGACCTCTTGTCATTATCTATTCTGATTACCCCTGATACTCAGCTGAAAATATATTAAACAAATAGTGTCACAATACAACCGGGGTGGTTTCCGATATTTCCTGTCAAACGTCCTCGCCCATTCTTCGCTTGCGAAATCGGAGTCTGCTCTTACCTGTTTGACAGGAAACACCGAAAACCACCATATGCCAACTTCTTACACAAAATTTAGCTGAGCATTAGGGGTAATCAGGTCACCTATTAACAGTAAAAACCAGTATTTCAAATTAGCCGGCGGCTTCAATCGCCCGTTTAAAAGCGTCGGCCGAGTTCTCAATAACAAAATTCTGCACACAGAATGCAAGTCTGAAATATCCCGGCGCTCCAAAACCGCGACCCGGGACGGCAAGAATCTTCTGTTCTGCCAACAAAGTACAGAATTTCACATCGTCTTCCAGTGGTGACTTGGGGAAAATGTAAAAGGCGCCGTCCGGTTTGTTAAAATCATATCCCGCATCTTCTAAAATTTTACAAAACTTCTCTCTGCGGCGCGTATAGATTGAACAGTCGACAGAGGCATCCTGTAGCTCGGCCACAACTCGCTGCATGAGTGCTGGAGCATTGACAAACCCAAGTATCCGGTTTGCCAGCGTCATGGCTCCCAATAAGTTTGCTTTATCTTCAATTTCCGGATGGACTGCAAGATAACCGATCCGTTCACCCGGCAGGGAAAGATCCTTTGAATAGGAAGAGGCAACGATTGAATTGCGTCCTGCCTGCATGATGGAAGGGACATCGTTGTCGTCAAAGACAATTTTCCGGTACGGTTCATCAGCGATGATGTAAATTGTTGTATTATGTTTTTTCCCTTCCTTTTCAAGAAGCTTTCCTAAGGCAGCGAGGGACTCGGCGGAATAAATACGACCAGTAGGGTTGTTTGGGGAGTTGATGATAATCGCTTTTGTTTTCTCGGTAACGCCATCTTTAATGGCAGCAAGATCAAGATCGAAATTGGCATCGGTATTTATGACTTTTCCCACACCGCCATGATTATCAATATAGAAGTTGTATTCGACGAAATAGGGAGCAAGCATGATCACCTCCTCCCCGGGATTGAGGATTGCCTTCAATATGACATTGAGCGCTCCTGCGGCACCGCAGGTCATCAGCATGTCATTTTGATCAATGGTGACACCTTGCTCTTGGGACATCTTGGTTGCAATGGCTTCACGAACCCATGGGTAGCCGCCATTTGGCATATAGGCATGGACACCAGGTGAGTCGTCGGCGGCAATTTTTTGTATGACTTGGGAGAACTTCGGGGGCGGGGCAACATCCGGGTTGCCCAGGCTGAAATCAAAGACATTCTCAGCGCCAAACTGAGCCTTCATCCTGGCACCCTCTTCAAACATCTTTCTGATCCAGGAGGATTTTTCGGCAAATATTTTCATCTTAGTGGATACAGTCATGGGGTTCTCCTTCGTATATCAATTATTGAATAGAAAAGTTTATGGTTAGTAAAAGTCAGTAGAAATAGAGTTGTTTACTACTTGTTTATCTTCTCAAAATAGTCGTAAGCAACATTGATTTCCTTCATTTTGGTTTCAGCAATTTTCTGGAATTCTTCACCAAGATGCCGGACTTTATCCGGGTGATATTTCATCGATAGTTTCCGATACGCCTTTTTAATGGTCGCCATATCGGCACCGGGTTCAAGTCCCAGGGTCGCATAATGTTGATCTGACGTGCCCGGGTATGCAGCCGTTCCAGGTCCTGCTCCGGTGCGTTGCTGCCTGTACATATATTTTGCTTCGATAGTTCGCTGATCATAAGTCGAGATACCCAGGTAGCTTGCCATATTTCTGGCCACCTGCAGCTCATCTTCGGGCACCTCATCTTTGGTGTACAGGATCTGATAAACAAGCTCCAACAGGATCAACCGGGGCTCATAACCAAAAGAGGAGTGAAACTCCTCCAGCAGTGTTTCAAGCGAATCGGTGGACTTCAGCGCATCTTTGATCAGGTCTTTGATCCAGAGCATCTGAGTCTGGGAATAGCCAAGGTTGTGCTGAAAAAAACTCCTGATAGTAGATACTTCTTCTTTAGTCAGTTCTCCATCTATTTTGGCAATCCGGACAAGGATCTGGACCAGCAGCCAGACAAACCGGTTATGACTCTCCGTCTGCGAGGCCTCGTATGTGGAGACTTTTTTTTGAATTAAGTAGGAGAGTCCCCAGAAAAGGGCAATGAACAGGAGGATGCCGGCAAGTCCTGAAAAGATAAGGGCGCCGAGGAGATTAACCAGACCTTGGGCGCCTCCGAAAATAAGGGCTAACAGGAGGGCAACCAGCAGACAGCCGCCGCAGCCGGGTTGGTTGCGTTGTTGAAATTTCATTATTTATTAAACCTGAACTGTGAGTGCCCCACAGAAAGTGCTCCTGGAGTGCATTCGATAGTGCTGTAGCTTTGCTTAATTGAATAGTGTGATAATAGTGATCTATTATCAGATTGTTAAATTAAGCAAAGATGCAGTGCTAGCGGATGCCTCGATGGGCAGGTTACTATTCTGAGTTAAAGAGATATAAAAATAAAAAAAATCCAAGTTATTTCAAAATATTGTGAATTGAAAAAGCAATTTATGTCAAGGATTTAGGTTCAAATAACGCCTCGATAAACTCACTACCTTCAAAATCCTTCAGGTCGTCTATCCTTTCGCCGATACCGATAAACCTCAGCGGAATGTCCAGTTCTTTTCTGATGTTGATCACAATGCCGCCCTTGGCCGTTCCATCAAGTTTGGTCAAGGTGATACCGGTGACACCAACAGCCTCACGGAACATCTTTGCCTGGGATAGGGCATTTTGGCCGGTAGTTGCGTCCAGGACCAGCATTACCTCGTGGGGGCCTTCCGGGATTTTTTTGTTGATCACCCGTTTAATTTTTTTCAACTCTTCCATCAGGTTCTTCTGGGTATGCAGCCGTCCGGCAGTATCGATGAGAACAACGTCGTAGTTACCGGCAACAGCAATATCCAATCCTTCAAAAACCACCGATGAGGGATCTGTTCCTTCCTGCCGTTCAACAACCTGTACATTATTTCTCTCCCCCCAGATGGAAAGCTGACGAGAAGCTGCGGCCCGAAACGTGTCTGCTGCCACAAGTAGAACAGAGTGGCCGGCTTTAATAAATTTAGAGGCAATTTTACCGATTGTGGTTGTCTTGCCGACACCATTTACGCCAACCACCATAATGATGAGCGGACCCTCATCAGGAAATGTTAGTGCATCGTTTGAGTCGGATTGATTGAAAAAAGAAGCGATCTTTTTCTTGATCTCTTCCTTGAGCAGGTTTGGATCGGTCAGCTCTTTTCGTGCTACAGAGTTTCTGGCATGATCGATCAGCTCCAGGGTTGTCTGAACACCGATATCAGCGGTGATCAGGATTTCTTCGAGATCATCAAGCAGTTCATCATCGATCTGCTTTCTGCCGAGGAAAACCTGGTCCATTTTCTGGATAAGGTTCTTTTTAGTTTTAGACAGCCCTGTGGACAGGCTTTGGATAACCGATTGAGATTCCTGCTCAACCGGCTTATCGGTCTGTTCACTGTTGTTCTTCTTTTTCTTAAACCAGCCTATCATTGAACTATACTTAATGGAATTAGATCGTATCCGTCCAGAAATGACAATTTTTCTTCTAAATAGAGGCGTTGAGAAAAATTGTCATTTCTGGACGGACACGAGATATATTTTCTCATGCACCTGAATCCATAGCCGATATTTATAATTGGTATGAACGGGTGATGATATAACGTTAGAAAAACCTCCATATTAAGGCTCGTTCAAGAGAAAAGCAATAAAAAGTGAACGTGAGCGGTCACAAGGCGAACCTGCTGCGGACGATTGCTGGAGCGACACTACACTTCGTCTTGCCGCTTATCCACATCAGGCACATCCTGTGACCGATTACAATTTTTCCTTAAGATTAAGTATGTTGCCTGCCCCGTGATGAGTTGCAAGTGACCTGCTTCTTGGGGTTGTCGGTTGAGGCAAGGAAAAAATTTGCTTTTTAATTGATGAGCATTAGTGTAGACAATACTGTTTTGCAGGAAGATAGAGGTGATACGTGTTGCAGAAAAGGCTGAATATAACTGTAATCAACACGATCTCTTTAAATAAGATTTACGAGTTACTATGAGTACTAAGGAGTAAAATCATGTCCGATTCATGTGGTAGTTCATGCCCCAGCAGCCAATCCGGTAGTTGCGGCACGCCAACAAAGGAGGCCCAACAGGCGGCCATCGCTCAACAGAATAACGCCATCAGCCAATCACTTGGCAAGATTAAGAACAAAATCCTGGTTATGAGCGGTAAGGGCGGTGTCGGTAAATCAACCGTATCAGTTAATCTGGCGCTCGGTCTCGCCAACAGGGGACATAAGGTCGGGTTAATGGATGTTGATATTCATGGTCCGGATGTGGTCAGAATGTTGGATCTTAAAGGCGGCCTTGAGCCCCCGGAGACTAAAGACGGCCTTGTACCTCCCCTGGTCTATAACGATAAGCTCAAAGTTGTTTCGTTAGAATATATGCTGCGTGATCGCGACGAGGCGATTATCTGGCGCGGTCCTCTGAAAATTCAGGCAATCAGGCAGTTTGTCTCCGATATGGACTGGGGTGAGTTGGACTATCTTATCATCGACGCGCCTCCCGGGACCGGTGACGAGCCATTGTCAGTGGCCCAGACAGTGAAGGGCGTTCAGGCGGTTGTCGTTACAACTCCTCAGAAAGTCGCTTTGGCCGATGTTCGGAAATCGATCAACTTCTGCAAGACTGTGAATATGGAGATTGTCGGAGTTGTTGAGAACATGTCCGGTTTTGTCTGTCCCCACTGTAATGAAACAGTGGACATTTTTAAAACAGGTGGTGGAGAACAGGTCGCCAGAGAGTTCGAACTGCCGTTCTTAGGGCGGGTGCCCATGGATCCCAAAGTTGTGATTGCCGGTGATGACGGTGCTCCCTATCTCTCTTCAGATGCCGACAGTCCGGCCACCAGGGCGTTTAGTGATATCATTGCGGCTGTAGAAAATCGTCTTCCTCCGGGAAAAGCGATTCCACCGATTCAGATGGCCCAAGCGAATCCGACATAGGATTCGTGCATTTGTAGTCCTAAGAAGAGCGACTGTAAGGTGTGTTGAGAATCGGTTTACCTCAACACTGTATTATCGGGAAATATCCATAAAATGGGACAATAGAAAAGGTCGAATACATGATTATTAAACAACTTATTGTCGGTAACATGGAAGTGTGCTGTTACATCATCGGCTGCTCCAAGACCAATAAGGGCGCAGTTATTGACCCGGGTGGTCATGTGCAGAGAATTCTGGCTGCAGTTGATGAAATGGGACTGAAAATTGAAAAGATCATTGCGACCCATGGTCATCCCGATCACGTTTGCGGCAATCGGGAGCTCAAAGAGGCAACGGGTGCGGACATAGTCTATCACAAGATAGAGGATGAGTTCTTTAATCAGCCCGATGTCAGTAGCTATTTCTCCATGCTGGGAATGGAGGCCTCACCTCCTGCCGATATTACTGTGGAGGAAAATGATATCATCAGTGTCGGCGAAGAAAAGTTAAAGGTCATCCTCACTCCGGGGCACACTCCTGGAGGAATCTGTCTCTACAACAGCCCGGATATTATCACAGGCGACACCCTTTTTGTCGGCGGCATCGGCCGAACTGATTTTCCCGGCGGCTCATACTCGGAGTTGATCCAGGGAGTGAAGGAAAAACTGCTCATCCTTCCAGAGGATACGGTTGTCTGGCCGGGTCATGGATATGGCGGAACCCGTTCCACCATTGGCCAGGAAAAGCGGACCAACCCATATTTCTCATAGAACTACTCTCCCAACAACTGGGGAAAAAGCACAAAAACACCATGCGTGAAATCGTACTGGGAACAGCGGGACATGTTGATCACGGCAAGACCAGTCTGGTCCGTGCGTTGACCGGCATTGAGACGGATCGGCTCAAGGAGGAAAAGAAAAGAGGCATCACCATTGAACTTGGGTTTGCCTATCTCGATCTTCCAGGCGGTCGCCGGGTCGGTATAGTTGATGTCCCTGGCCATGAGAAATTCATCAAGAATATGGTGGCTGGGGTCGGCGGTATTGATCTTTTGATCTTTATCATTGCTGCTGATGAAGGCATCATGCCCCAGACCCAGGAACATTTCGATATCTGCCGGCTGCTTGGGGTGAGGCAGGGAATAATTGTACTTACCAAGAGCGACCTTGTTGAAGAGGAATGGCTTGAAATGGTAGAGGAGGAGATCAGGGATTTCTGCCAGGACAGCTTTCTTGAGGATGCACCCGTCATTCATGTCTCTTCTACCAGTGGAACAGGAATCGATGAGTTGAAAGGCTTGATTGACACAACCGTTTCAGCTTATGAGCTCGGTGACGCTTATGGTCCATTCCGGCTACCGGTTGATCGTGTGTTCGGTATGAAGGGCTTTGGCACTGTCATTACCGGTACCTCTATTTCCGGACGTACCCGGATTGGAGATTCACTTCGTTTTTATCCAAAAGATATAGAGGCAAAAGTTCGGGGAATCCAGGTTCATGGTGCGGGAGTGGATGAGGTTGAGGCCGGCCATCGGACAGCGGTTAACTTTCAGGGAGTAGATATTGAGGATGTGGAACGTGGCATGGTAGTCGCAACTCCCGGCTGCCTGCAGGCTCACTACATGCTGGACTGCGACCTCTTTCTGCTGTCATCCCAAGCAAAACCTCTGAAACATCGAGCCCGAGTTCGTGTTCATATGGGAACCTCGGAAATTATGGGGCGTGTTTCTCTGCTTGACCGGGATGAACTGAGTCCTGGAGAAAAGGCAGCTGTTCAGCTTCTTCTGGAAAATCCAATGGCGGTCTGGCCGGGGGATCACTATGTGATTCGCAGTTATTCCCCCATGGTCACCATTGGCGGTGGCATGGTTTTGGGCAATCTGTCACCCCGGAAACGAAAACGATTGACAGAAAAAGATCGAAACTACAACCACGATATTTTTACTACACTTAGATCGGACAATCTCCAGGCCAAAGTGCTCCTTTTACTTCTGGAGAGCGGCACCCGGGGACTATCGTATGATGATCTGGCCGTTCGTTTAGGGATATTCGGCAAGCAATTGGAAAAGGTTCTGCAGGAACCTATTTCGTCAAGAAAGATTGTTGTTATAGACTCTGGGGCAAAACAGGTCATGGCAGTGGAATTTGCCGACAGCATCTGTAAGACAATTGAAAAGAGGCTTGAAGAGTATCATAGGGATAATCCGCTGCAGGCAGGTTTGTCAAAAGAAGAATTGCGCTCTGAAGTCGGGAGCCGAGTCGACGACAAGGCTTTTCGTTTCAGCTTAAATACACTGCTGAAGAAGAAACGTATTGTACAGGAAGAATCCCTTGTGCGATTGGCAAGTCACCAGGTTGCGTTACAGGCCGATGAGAAACAGCTTCAGAAAGATCTCGAATCCTGGTACCACCGAAAAGGGTTGGCCACTGCCACTGTTAAGGAAACCCATGAACAGTTCAGTGATTATCCGGCCAACCTGGTAAAAGAAGTACTCGCTCTTCTGCTGCGTGAGGAAAAGCTGGTCAAGATCAGTGAGACCCTTTATTTTCAATCAGCGGCGATTGATCAACTCAAACAGGATGTGACTGATTTTATTCAGCGTGAAGGGGAAATCGATGCCCCCCGCTTCAAGAATCTTACCGGTTTGACCAGAAAATACTCCATTCCGTTGCTTGAATATTTTGATCGGATAAAACTGACTATCAGAATAGGTGATAAGAGAAAGCTAAGGAAGAGTACGTGACCACAAACACTGCATCTTTTTACGGTCGCAGCTGGCCGCATAGGTTTGGCTATGACCACCTGCTGCACCTATAAAACATGAGGCACCTGTGGTCACTTGCCAGTTCAAGTTAAACAAGTAAATTATTTTCAGAGTCCGTATCCAGATGCTTTTCAATCTCACCTTTTCATTTCCTTCCACTCAATGACAAGAATCGTTTTTGTAGTCGATCGTACCCGGAATCGGTTGTCGGTCTGCAATCCTACCAGGGCAACAATCTTCCCTTCAGATAGAAGAACAGGATAAAGACAACGTCTGTCCTTTGAAACTTTATTGTCGGTGAAATAGCGGGAAATCTTCTTTCTTCCTGGACTGCCAAGAGGGTGAAATCTCTCTCCTGGAACATGTGTTCTCAGCTCGAGGGGAAAAACAAGGCGGTCAAAATCGACCATCAGCGTCTCTGTTGGAAATTTTTCCAAAAATTTGTTCGTCTTCCAAAATGATAACACCCTGTTTATTTCCGGAAGCTCACAGGTCTCCAGGACCTTCAGTTCTTCTCTGATAACCGGAGGATGGGGGCCGCTCCCACGAAATTTCCTTTTCCCTGACGGATAATAAAAGTGAATGACATTTTCTTTTTTAACAGCTCGCAAACCGGTGTCAAGATGAACTTCGCTATGAATGGCACCCTGACTGATTAGTTGAGCCAACTGGTGGATTTGCCTGAAGTTTGGTCGTGCACCCAACAGCCGACACAGTTTTTCCAAAACACGATGGCCTATGGCCCTATCAATATCAAGGAAATCATCCAGTTGAATAGAGGCCTGTTGAATGTTATCAGGGCCTTGATCCGGATGAATTCGAACGATTCGATCAAAAGACTGTTGGGTGAGGTTCTCAAGAAAACCATCTTCGGTTTGAAGAATGTTGCTTGTCTGTAAAAGCGTGTTCCTGATGGAAGGGTTGAAGTACTTTTCAATGTACGGCAGCAAATCAAGACGAATCCGATTACGCAGGAACGAGCGGTCAAGGTTTGAGCTGTCAATGCAGAAATCGATGTTTTTATGTTTAAGGTACTGAATAAGGATTTCCTTGCTTTCTGTCAACAACGGTCGAATTACACCATTGTTTGTAACTTTCATCCCGCTTAAACCGGACAGGCCGCTGCCTCGAAGAAGCCGAATCAGCATCTCTTCCACTTGATCATCAGCGGTATGACCGACTGCAATCCACTGAGCGTCATATGTTTTCCGTAGCTCTTCCAATGCCTTGTACCGGACAATTCGCGCGGCCTCTTCAGTTGAAGTCTTTCGGGCTTCTTTATAGGCTGGCACATCTACAGAGACTTCCTCGTAGGGAACGTCCAGTTCTTTTGCGAGTTTGGCAACCAGTTGTTTTTCATTTACAGTCTCCTGAGGTCGGAGATTGTGGTCGATATAGACCGCCACTAGAAAGAGGTCTAGCTGAAGGTTACAGAGGATATGGAGCAGGGCAACCGAGTCGGGACCACCTGAAACACCGACAATGATAGTGTCACCCGCTTGCACCGAAACATCCTTTTGGAGAGTGGTGGCTATTCGGCTGGTCAATGTTTTTATAGCAGTTTCAGGGTTCAAGCGGATTCCAGGGTCAGTGTTCAATCGTCAGGACTATTGAAGAGTGTGCATTAAAATCAGCATACATTTATCAAAAAAGCAATAGTTGTTCTAACAAACAAACCATCTTTGTTATAGAAGATATAGGCCCATTACTCTTTTAAGGCATTGATCAGGTTCTGGATGGATGCTATGGCATCATTAGAGAACATCATGGTGTTGGCCTTGAACAAAAGCTAGTTTTCGATGTCGGCTAGGACGATGTTCATTGTGCGTTTGAGAACAATACCAACCCCGTCTTCATGGATCGTCATAAGAATCAATTAACAATTATTGCTTTATTACGAATTGCTTTGAAGACGGGATAGAAGCCGCTCGTGGATGTTATCGAAGCCACCATTGGACAGAATAGCAACCACATCGTCTGGTTCCAGGATCTGTTCGAGACGATCGAGGATACCATCAGTTGTCGGAAAAGATCTGGCCTCAAGACCACGTGTTCGTAAGTCGGATGCCAGACGGCTTGAGGAAAAATGATCTTGGGCCGGTATATTGTCCAGGGGAACCGGCTCGCGGACAAGGATGCAATTCCCGCTGTCGAACGAATGAACATATTGGTGTTGAAAGATAGACCTCCTGGAAGAGTTGGTCCGCGGTTCGAATACCACAACCAGCCTGCGTCCGGGGTAGCCGGATTTCAAGGCGGCAAGGGTTTCGCTGACAGCTGTTGGATGATGGGCAAAATCGTCAATAACAGTGATCCCGTTTGCCACACCTCTGACTTCCTGCCTCCGTTTCACACCGCCAAAATGGCTCAGCCCGCCATTAATTTGAGATGGCGAAAGACCTATGTGAGAGAGCAGGGCGGCCACAGCCAGAGCGTTGAGACAATTATGACGTCCAGCCATTTTAACAGTCAGCTCGGTCCATTCTTTTCCCTGTCTGGCTACATCAAAGCGGGTGAATTTACCGGCATGTTGGATTGCATCAATCCGCCAGTAATTTCCCGGGCCAAAACCGTATCCCTGGATTTCGCAGGGGGCATCAGCTATCACATCCCTTACATTCGGATCGTCAAGGTGACAGATAATCAGTCCGTCTTCTGGAAACAGTGAGACGAATTTTCGAAATGAGCTTTTTATGGCTTCGAGATCACCAAAGATATCGGCATGGTCGAATTCTACAGAGGTAATAATCCCGAACTGCGGTCTGTAATGAAGAAATTTCGACTCTTTATCGAAAAAAGCGGTGTCATATTCATCACCTTCGGAAATGAAATAGTTACCAGAGCCGATACGGTAGTTGGCGTTAAATTCCTGGACAATGCCGCCGATCATGAAGGATGGATCGAACTCAGCATGATCAAGAGCCGAGGCAAGAAGAGAGCTGGTTGTTGTCTTACCGTGGGTACCGGCAACGACTAGAGAGGTATGACCTTTTATAAAGAATCGTGACAATGCCTGAGGAAAGGAAAGATACGGTAGATTCAGGCGGGCAAGCTCTAACGCTTCCGGGTTGTCGGGGCGTATAGTGTTGCCAACGATAACCAGATCTGGTCTGCTTGAAAGATTTTCAGGTGCATAACCGGAAAAGGGATGAATGTCCAATTCCCGCAACAGGTCGGACATCGGCGGGTATACATCACCATCGGAGCCGGAAATAAAAAAACCGGACTGCTTAAGCATGCCGGCCAAAGCAGCCGTACCTGTTCCGCAGATACCCATGATATGGATATGGTGGATTGTGTCGGGAACCCGATTAAGCCCAGGATCAAGGGGTGATAGATTGCTCATGAACCCTTAACGTTCTGTTTCACTGTATCGAAAATCTGGGAGAAGGTTTCATCAAACGATGCAGGTGTGACCCTTCCAACCTCAATGAATTTTACCACGATCTCTTTAGTCACTTTAAGGATCTGTTCGTCGGATACCGGCTTTTGAACCGGAGTGTTCTGTTTATCTTGCATAGCTATCTGATCTATTGAGTCGAATGAATTCTCTTTACCAGCCTAGTTTTATCGAGTCATGTAACAAGGAAAAATAAAAATAGCTGCCTGCCGTATGTTCTGTTGAATTATTGGCCTTCTTCGGACAGCAGAGGCCGAATCGTTGGAAATAACCTGCCAAGCCATCCCCATACGAAAAACATCAATACAATAGAATAGACGTTTTTGCTATCGAAATCATGGTCTGGAACCAGGTCGGTAAGTATTGACCGGCCATGAGGTTTCATCGACGGTTTGAAAAAGAGGTGGTATCGAGGGCATGGGCCAGGTAGTCGACAGCCTTTAAGCTGAGCTTGCCATTATAAAACAATCAGATATGAGTCAGCTGTTCAGTCAGGCTATAATTGACAGATATCTTTTCTATTGACCACTGTTCTTGTGATAAATTGTTATTCTAGACATTATTTGATACTATCAAATTGATACATCATTTCTGATTTTATTAAATGTCTTTTCAAACCCAATTTATTAATCAGAAACCTGAGGTAGCAACAAATGGTCATCAATCGATGTTGTTTTTTTCTTTTCATCATCCTTTATACTGGACTTTCACCAGCGTCTTGCTTTGGCGGTATAAATGTTGTCAAAGAAGTTGTCATTACACCAAAAAGCGTTAATGCCGCAGCCAACATTGGTTCAGTAAACAGCTCGGTAAATGTGCGAATGCATTTGGCAAAGGTTGATATTTTTGTCGGCGAGCCGGAAAAAGGCGCATTTGCTCCTCTGCCATTGAGTGTAAGAGCAACATTTGGCCTTGTCAATGAATCCTCTGATCAGTTGCAACTGACGGTTGTTTTTCCAATCAGTAATTCCCAATTCTCTTCTTTGAAACTCCACCATGTTTCTGTTATTGCTGACGATGTTGTCAGAGAGGTTATTCAAAGGAAAAGCTCCTATCCACGAAGTCTGACCCATGAATATATATCTGCTGAGATAGGCCCTGAGAAAGCTGTTTGCCCGGAAGACATAACCCCTAACTCGATTAAATTGTTTGGTGATCAGCTCATAGGTCAGGAAGCTTTTCAAAACCTGATGGTCTGGAATGAGAAAAAATGCGGTGTTACGCAGCTATTTTTATCCTCCCGAACATCGAACTCCAAGCATTAGTGGAAGTATCTGTACCTATTGGATGAATAGGAGAAAGAGCAAAAAGATCTGTTTTGACGAAATGACCGGACTGTCATTTGTGCCTGCGAATGATGTGTATCCTAATTCCTAAATAATATGGCAAAAGGTTGGGCAACAGAAAGTCAGCAGTGCTGTTATAAGCTTGACTATCCAAAAATGGTTGATACATGGGCCATTATTATCCACTAGAAATCGGCACGGTTGCAGGACATGGGCAAGGGAGAACGGTGGAACCGCCTGGCTGATGAGTTTTAGCTGTTTTCAGATCAGGATTCTCAAGCATGGGGGACTATTGAAAAACAGGAGTTGCAAAATATGATTCGTATGGTGAAACTGCTATTGCTATCTGCTTTATTCAATATGTTCATGATGTATTCACCCACGCATGCAAGGACACTTGATGGCTTTGTGGATGGAAGTATGGACATTTATATAGACCTAAATGGAGGACCCGATGCCTGTACTACAGGTTTTATCATTGGCAGTACACATCTTATGTTTAAGGACGGACAAGAAGGTCTTCACATAGAGGGAAACATTTACAAAGACCGTGATCAAACTTGGTATCTTCGCGGTTTCAATGGTGCTGGTGGAATAGATGGGAAACTTATTAAGCTTGAACTTGAGTCCGGTAAACCCACCTTTTGTGCACGTGTCAGATTTGGCTACCCAATCCCTAAGAAAGAGCGACAGAGGTTGCGTGGATCATTCAGATTAGATAACACATCTTGGCCCAGGCTTCGTTTTACAATAAATGGCGACAATGTCAGGATTGAATCTTTCCAAGCATGTTGTTCATTTGACCATACATTTATTGAGGAACTCCCATGGGGCAAGGGCAAGGCATGCCCGAAGGGGACAAGATCTGCTGGAAAGGCCTCAGGCAAATTTCAGTGCGCACCTAAAACTGAAGCGAGTCGATATGATCCTTCTACTCAAACTTCCTTAAGAGCTTGTTGTTATGGAGAGGGGCAATGTGATGTCACTGACGAGGAAGAGTGTGAAGATGAAATGGGTGGTACGTTTTTGGAGGACGTATATTTCTGTCTCCCTAAAGACCCATGCCAGCAGATTGAGCCCAAACGTGTCAAAGGCGCATGCTATTTATCCTGTCCAAACCCTAGGGGAAAAGAATGCATAATGACGACCCAACAGACATGTAAAGCTATAAAAGGTATCAATTTTGAATCTGATGGACAATGCCCGCCTTTCGCTTACTGTCCGAAAGAGACACTTGGCTGCTGCCTGCCTGATGAAAAAATATGTCGTGAGGTAGCCGCCACTGTAGAAGGAAAGGAAGAATGTGGAATGCGAGATGGTTACCTTCTTAAACTTGGGGACCATTGTAGTGATGATTTTGAAGCATGTTGTACAGGTCCATGTATAGCCGGAGAAGAAAAGAAATGTAATATCTGGACAAAGTCATTTTGTGATTCTGTTGATGGCACTTTCCTAGGGTTTGGAAAGAAGTGTCCACCGAAGAAATCAAAAAAAAGAGCCTGCTGTGACCCGATTAATGGAAAATGCGATTTAAAGACAAAAGAAACTTGCACTGGAACGTTAATATTCATGAAAGACAGATTGACCTGCAGGCCCAATCCGTGCAAAAAGCCAGATCCGCCTAAAGGAGGATGCTGTGATAGTAATGATGGCGAATGCAAAGAGGTTGCTGAAAATAGCTGTCTTGAACCAAACAGGTTTTTTCCCGATGGCTGCCCTGAGGAGTGTCCGCTTGATCAAGGCGCATGTTACCTGGACTGCCCGAACCCTATGGGAAAAGACTGTATAATGACAACTCAGCAAAAGTGCAACTCCATAAAAGGTATCAATTTTGAATCTGATGGACAATGCCCGCCTCAAACTGACTGCCCTGAAGAGATAGGATGCTGTGTGCCCGGGGAGGGATGTTATAATGGTACTCTAGAAGACTGTAAAACATTACAAGGTGAGCTCCTTCCACCAGGACAGCTATGTAAGGGAGTTGATGATCCATACTGCAAAGATGTTATTGGCGCATGTCATATACCATGCCCAGTTACTACCTCTATAAAGATTTGCAAGATGATGACGAGGACGGATTGTGAGTCTATTCCGGGGAGCGAGTTCTTAACAGATCATAAATTGTGCCCACCGACAATCTGCCCTGAAACTGCATGTAATTCATGTGAGGGTGCCGTAGGGTCTTGGACTTTTTCCGAAAAAAATATGGAACTAACCCTGGAGGACAACTGTACGAGCAGGATGGAAGTGGATTATATTAGGCAAAACGGTGTATGGAAATGTGAACCCGGGGATTCGACTGTTAATGTTTTGCATCCGGAGTTGAATGAAATCTCTACCTTTATTCTGGTCTGGGAGGGCAATACTCCGAAGCTTTGCTATTTCGGCAATAACAAAGAATTAATCTGTGGTATACGAAATCCGAGAGTTGCTGTAACACACAAAGAAACAATACAAGGGCAATCAAAGCCATGATACAGACAAGTAGATGGCGATCACAAGTAGAATGTATCACACTAGCAGTTACCTGGCTTATCGTACTAGTTTTTACAGTGATCGTCCATGCCGGCCCGGTAGTTGTCACTGACACATTCACTGCCGGCACTGTAGGCAATGGTGTGGTATTTGAGGTTCGTAACAACACCAACCAGCTCGTTAGCGGTGTCAAAATGACTCCCCAGTTTCCTCTCCAGTATAGCCATATTACAAAAATTAGTCCCCAGATCGCAGAACTAAAGCCCGGGGAGTCTATTGACTTCATCATAGAATTCTCTATACACAAAGACGTACCAAATGGTGCCTCCGACTCCATTACTCTCTTTTTTGACAACAATGAAAACATAATGATGGAAAACCCTAGATATCAGATAAATATAGATATTATTGGAGACAATAAAAAAGCGAATAAAGATGAAAATGGCGACAATGAAAAAGATATGTCCAAATACAAGGGGGCTTACTTTGTGGTTAAAATTGAGGGCTCCGGCTTTTCTCCCACTTATAGCAGCGGTACATATAAAATTAGTGGTTCTGAAACAAGGTTTATATGGGTGCCAAGAGGGACGAGCGCGATTGACGTACTAAAAGCGAATAAGAAAATAATAGATGGGGATCGATGTGATAGATCATGGGCTGCCCCCCCCGGATGAAAATGATCCGACAGGCCCTAATATATTTATCGCAGGATCTAAAGTAACAATAGTTGATGGTCCATATTTTAATAAGCAAGAATTCTTTGAAACGGTAACGTTTAAGAAAAACTGGAGAATTGAAGGAAAAAACGGTCCACACCCGCGAAAATTTGCGGAAAAATTCTGTGAAAAATAGAGAAAAACGATCAGAAATTAAAGATGGAACTTAAGATTAAAAAATTCTTACAAGCTATGTTGATATGCTACTTGGTCGGTATATCTTCTTTCACTGTTGCCGATACGGATCCCTGGCTTGAAGAAATGAAGAGTGCGGTTGGGCTTTCAGTGGGAGACCTTGAACCCATTCAAATCGACTTTGATGATCCGCAAAGCACGGTTGCCGGTGAAGAAGATAGCAACAAGACAAAAACAGACATAGTTAAGACAGAACCTAATGTACCGATTAAACCTGACAGTCTTGACCCAAAAGATAAGGTTGTGAAATCATATATCAGTGAGTGGTTGACTCATGCCAAACCGCCTGAAAACGCTGTTCCTGGAAATAACTTTCATTATGATGAATTTGGCCGGATGGTAGGAACCGGTGCGGGGATGAAAACCATTCAGTCCGGAACTCATGATACAGTTGATTATGGTTCTGGTACAACCTCTGAAGAAAAAGTCTGGGCGGAACTGCGCAAAAAACTCGATTCTATTGACCACTGCACAATGGAAGAATATGTTGTCGCTAAACTCAGCGGTAAATCCATCAGTCACTGTGCCGGTCGTTACGGAGCAGTTAGAAATTTAAAAGGGATGTCTTTGGCAACAGCAAAAGCTGTGGTGGGGGCCGCCGGTTATCGTTGTGCTCCTCCAATAGGAGGGCCACCTGCCAAAAAGCAAGAACTTGCAGGCACTATTCATAAGCAGAAGCCTGGGCCGGAACAGTATTTGAGAAAAGGCCAGATTGTCGAGCTGGTCGTGTATGGACCTTATTCACCCCCGCTGATGACTGTTCCGGATCTTTCTGGGGAATCTCTGAAGGTAGTTAAGAGCAGACTGAAAGAAAAGGGTTTGAAAGTCAAGCCTGCAGGGACCGGCCCGGCTCCAACGAAAGACCTCTCTGGTAAGGCGAAAGAAAGCAAACCGCCCCAAGGTTCCAAGGTTGCCCCAGGAACGGAGATTGAAGTTGTTTTTTTTGGTCCTTATGTCCCTCCGCTTGTGACTGTGCCGGATGTTTCAGGTGATACGCTGGCAGAGGTTAGGAGTAAACTGAAGGGAAAGGGTTTGAAAGTCAAACCTGCAGGGACCGGCCCGGCTCCAACGAAAGACCTCTCTGGCACGGCCAAAGAAA